>NZ_JBVIAH010000001.1:489867-678374 GCF_055574035.1 Streptomyces sp. NPDC030021 | reverse complement strand
GCGAAACAGGGCTTGGGTTTCCCACCAGGGTCTCACCCCCCCCCCCCATTGGGACGCTGACACCCCCCCCACCCCCCCCAAAACCCCCAACCCAAAAACCTCTTCCTGGCCCCCCCCGGGCCCCCCCCCCCCCCCGGACCCCCTCAGACTCTCCGGGCGGTGTGCATGGGAACGTCACACTTCGCGCCACACCGTCCGGAGGACATACGAAGCACCGCACCGCTCGCGGTCCCTTCACCTGGCAGTACCCCTGCAAGAACCCCCGTAGTACCAGCGGTCACCCCCGCACTACCCGCAGTAAACGCAGTGAACATTCGCGTCGCCTCGGGCCGTCACCCCGGGTCGTGCAGCCAAACGCACCATCCCAAATCCCGCGTCTCCAATCTCCAAGCGGGTGCCCCTTTGAACCTTGGGAGTTAGGCACCATGACCCAATCGTCAGTAGAGCCCAAGACCACCGCGGAGGAGGCCGGCGACGGCTCCCAGCCGCCCGCCGGACGGTCCTGGCTCGACCGGTATTTCCATATAACGCACAGAGGCTCAAACGTCGGCAACGAGGTTCGTGGCGGTATCACGACCTTCATGGCGATGGCGTACATCCTCCTGCTCAACCCCCTGCTCCTGTCGGGCAAGGACGTCGCCGGCACGGTGATGGACGGGTCGGCGATCATCACCGCCACCGCGTTCGCCGCAGCCGTCACGACGCTCCTCATGGGCTTCGTCGGCAAGGTGCCGCTCGCCCTCGCCGCCGGTCTCTCCGTGTCCGGCGTGCTGGCCTCGCAGGTGGCCCCCCAGATGACCTGGCCGCAGGCCATGGGCATGTGTGTGGTCTACGGTGTCGTGATCTGTCTCCTGGTCGTCACCGGCCTCCGCGAGATGATCATGAACGCGATCCCCCTCGCGCTCAAGCACGCGATCACCATGGGCATCGGCCTCTTCGTCGCCCTGATCGGCTTCTTCAAGGCCGGTTTCGTCGGCAAGGGCCCGGAGTTCGGTCCCCCCGTCCAGCTCGGCGCGGTCGGTGAGCTGTCCGGCTGGCCCGTGCTGCTCTTCTGCATCACCCTCGTCACCATTTTCATGCTCCAGGCCCGCAAGGTGCCCGGCGCCATCCTGATCGGCATCGTCGGCGGCACCGTCCTGGCCGCGATCCTCAACGCCGTCGTGGACATCGACCCGAAGGCCTGGAAGAACGGCCCGCCGGAGCTCGACGGCTCCGCGGTCTCGATGCCGAACTTCTCGCTCTTCGGTGACGTCTCCTTCGGCGGCTGGGGCGACGTCGGCTACATGACTGTCGGCATGATCGTCTTCACCCTCGTGCTCGCCGGCTTCTTCGACGCCATGGCCACCATCATCGGCGTCGGCACCGAGGCCAAGCTGGCCGACGACAAGGGCCGCATGCCGGGCCTGTCCAAGGCGCTCTTCATCGACGGCGCCGGTGGCGCCATCGGTGGCATCGCGGGCGGCTCCGGCCAGACCGTCTTCGTCGAGTCCGCGACCGGCGTCGGCGAGGGCGCCCGCACGGGTCTCGCCTCCGTGGTCACCGGCCTGTTCTTCGCCGCCTGCCTCTTCTTCACCCCGATCACGCAGATCGTCCCGGGTGAGGTCGCCTCCGCGGCCCTGGTCGTCATCGGCGCGATGATGATGCAGAACGCCCGCCACGTGGACTGGGCCGACAGCGCGACCGCCATCCCGGTCTTCCTGACCGTCGTGATCATGCCGTTCACGTACTCGATCACGGCCGGCGTCGCCGCCGGTGTGATCTCCTACGTCGCCATCAAGATCGCTCAGGGCAAGGCCCGGGAGATCGGCGGCTTCATGTGGGCGCTCACCGCGATCTTCGTGGTGTTCTTCGCCCTGAACCCGATCGAGCACTGGCTCGGGGTCGGCTGACCCCGGACGGCCTGATCATTACGTACCCGCACCTCCACGTATCCGATGCACGTACCCGATGTACGTGTCAGATACTGGAACCGAACCTCTCCGAGGAGGCCCCCCATGCTGGACATCGCCGAAGAGCTGAACCGGTGGGTCGAGCAGGGGCGTGACTTCGCCGTCGCCACCGTCGTGGCGGTCGGCGGGAGCGCCCCCCGGCAGCCCGGGGCCGCACTCGCCGTCGACAGCGAGGGCACGGCCATCGGCTCGGTCTCCGGCGGATGCGTGGAAGGTGCGGTGTACGAACTGTGCCGGCAGGCGCTGGAGGACGGCGAGACCGTCCACGAGCGCTTCGGGTACAGCGACGACGATGCCTTCGCCGTGGGCCTGACCTGCGGCGGGATCATCGACATCCTGGTCACGCCGGTCCGCGTGGGTTCTCCCGCACGGGAGGTGTTCGCGGCCGGGCTGGCCGCCGCGGCCCGCGGCGAGGCCGCGGCGGTGGCCCGGGTGGCGCAGGGCCCGGCAGAGCTCATGGGCCGCGCCGTGTTCGTCCGTACCGAAGGCGCCCACCAGGGCGGCTTCGGCGGACACCCCGAGCTGGACCGCACCATCGCCGAGGAGGCCCGCGCCATGCTCGACGCCGGCCGGACCGGCGTGCTGGAGATCGGCGCCGACGGCAGGCTCTGCGGAGAGCCGCTGAAGGTGCTGGTCGAGTCCAGCGTCCCGCCCCCGCGGATGATCGTCTTCGGCGCCATCGACTTCGCCTCCGCCCTCGTGCGGATCGGCAAGTTCCTCGGCTACCGGGTGACCGTGTGCGACGCGCGGCCCGTCTTCGCGACGAAGACCCGCTTCCCTGAGGCGGACGAGATCGTCGTCGACTGGCCCCACCGCTACCTGGAGACCACGGACGTGGACAGCAGGACCGTCCTGTGCGTGCTCACCCACGACGCCAAGTTCGACGTCCCGCTCCTCGAACTGGCCCTCAGGCTGCCCGTCGCCTACGTCGGCGCCATGGGCTCCCGCCGCACCCACGAGGACCGCAACGAGCGGCTGCGCGAGGTCGGCGTGACCGAGCTCGAACTGGCCCGGCTGCGCTCCCCGATCGGCCTGGACCTCGGCGCCCGCTCCCCGGAGGAGACCGCGCTGTCCATCGCCGCCGAGATCGTCGCGAACCGCCGCGGCGGCACCGGCGCGGCCCTGACCGGCGCGCACATCCCGATCCACCCGGACATCTCGCACACGATGCTCGACCGGATCGGTTCCGTCGCCTGAAGGCGTGACGGCCGAACGTGAGAAAAGGGCGCACCCCGTGGGGGTTGCGCCCTTGTGCCGTTCCCCCTATCTTACCCGCCGGTAATAGGAGGCACCCTCTCCATCCTTTCCCCGTAGCGGAGTTGAGCGGATGTTGCGTACCGTGCGAACCCTGGGCCTGCTGGCCGCGGCCACCCTGCTCACCGCCTTCACCCCGGCCCCGGCCGGCCCCGTTCCCGGTTCCGTTCCAGATTCCGGTCCGGGCGGCGGTCTGCGCGAGGTGCTCTTCGTCGGGAACAACTGGGAGGGGACCGCCGACGTCCTCGCCTCCACCGGCGATCTCGCCAAGGTCGGCCGGATCGACGTGGTCCCGGACAAGGCGGAGCGGCTGCGGGAGATCTACCTCAACCCCGTCAAGCTCGCCTTCTTCCTCGGCATCCGGGAGAGTGCGGGCGAGGGGCACGACCAGTTCGTCGACGACATGTTCACCACCCCGGACGGCTCCGCGGTCGTCGTCTCCCGCCCCAGCTTCGCCGACGTCGTGTCCATCGACGTGGCCTCCGGACGCGTCAACTGGCGCTTCCCGGTGTCCGGGTACCGCTCCGACCACATGGCGGTCTCGCCGGACGGGACCCGCGTCGCCGTCTCGGCCTCCACCTCCAACACCGTGCACGTCCTGGACATCACCACCGGGCGGCAGGTCGGCTCCTTCGGCACCGGGGACAAACCGCACGAGAACACCTTCACCCGCGACGGCCGCTTCCTGTGGAACAGCTCCATCGGCGAGGTGAACACCGCCCTGGACGCGCCCTGGCTGGACTGGACGAAGGGCGATCGCAAGATCACCGTGGTCGACGCGCAGACCTTCCGCACGGTCCGGGTGATCGACATGCGGGAGCGGCTGGACGCCTTCGGTCGCCGCGACCTGTCCGACGCCGTCCGCCCGGTGTCCTTCAGCCCCGACGAGTCGAAGCTCTACTTCCAGGTGTCCTTCTTCAACGGCTTCCTGGAGTACGACGTCCCCTCCGACCGGATC
Source organism: Streptomyces sp. NPDC030021 (assembly GCF_055574035.1). Lineage (NCBI taxonomy): Bacteria > Bacillati > Actinomycetota > Actinomycetes > Kitasatosporales > Streptomycetaceae > Streptomyces > Streptomyces sp. NPDC030021. The sequence continues at coordinate 674,213 of NZ_JBVIAH010000001.1, read as the reverse complement.
ACCCGCCTCAAGACCCTCCCGACGAACCCCGCCACCAGCACCGACCGCACCACCTGGGTCAACGACTCCCGCCACCACGGCATGTCGATGAGCCCCGACGGGGCGAAGCTCTGCATCGCGGGCACCATGGACGACTACGCGACCGTCGTGGACCGCGCCACCCTCGCCGAAGGTCCGCTCGTGCCCGCCGCCAAGCCGTACTGGGCCACGGTCTCCGGCGACGGCAGCGCCTGCGTGATCTCCGAGAGCGGCGCCGACCGGGTCACGGCCATCGACTTCGCCACCGGCACCAAGCGGGTCTCCGTCCCCGTCGGGGACCACCCGCAGCGCGTCCGGCTCGGCCGCGTCCCGGCCGGCTGGACCGGTCCCGCCGCCCGGTAGTCCGCGGGTAGTCCGCAGGAGGTCCGCAGCAGGTCAGCGGCAGGCCCGCAGGAGGTCCACGGCGGGTCCGCGGCAGGTCCGCACACCGGCCGGACGTGCGGACCCGGGCCGCTATGAGGTGACCGGTCCATTGATGACCGATTAGTCTCGTGATCATGGTGGACATCCGCGAGGTACCCGAGTCCGACATCGACCGTGCTCTGGAGCTCGCGTACCTGGTCTTCCACGACCGGCCCGAGAAGGAGGTCCGGGAGAAACACCACGCGCTGCTCGCGCGTTGCGACCGGCTCGGTGCCTACGACGGCCCGGTCCTGGCCGGCTTCATGGCCGCGCACGACTTCCGGCTCTCGGTGCCCGGGGCGGACCTGCCCTGCCCCGGGCTCACCTTCGTCGGCGTCGCCCCCACCCACCGCCGACGCGGCGTGCTCACCGGGCTGATGGACGAGATGCTGCGGCGGACCGCCGACGCGGGCAGCCCGCTCGCCGCCCTCTGGGCCTCCGAGGCCGCGATCTACGGCCGCTTCGGCTACGGCAGCGCCACCACCGGCGCCACCGTCGAGATCGACTCCACCCGCCCGCTGGCCCTGCGCATCGACCCGGACCGGCGCCCGCTGCGGTTCGTCGACCCGGAGGAGGCCGTCGCCGTCATCGGGCCCTTCCACGAGGCGGCCCGGGCCGGGCGGGCCGGCCGCCCCACCCGCAGCGCCGAGCGCTGGACCGAGGAGTGGCTGGCCGAACAGGACGAGGAGGACGAGGAGCTGAGCCCGCCGCGGATCATCGTCCTGGGCGACGCGGACCAGCCCATCGCCGGGTACGTGCTCTACCGCACGAAGCCGGAGGACGGCGCCGGACCCGCCCGGGTGCCGGGCCTGGTCCGGGTCGACGAACTGGAGGCCGACACCCCGGCGGTGGCCGCCGCGCTGTGGGAGTGCGTGGCCTCCCTCGACCTCACCGGCAAGGTCTCCGCGTGGGGCCGTCCGGTCGACGACCCGCTGCTGCACTTCGCCGCGGACCGGGACCAGGTGCGGGTCACCGCCCAGTTCCCGGCGCTCTGGCTGCGCCTGGTCGACGTACGCGCCGCCCTGACGGCGCGGTCCTGGGCCGCGCCGGTGGAGGTGGTGCTGGAGGTGCACGACGTGCGGATGCCCGCCAACGCCGGGCGGTTCCGGCTGGCGGCCGGGCCGGACGGGGCCACCTGCGAGCACGCGGACTCCGCCCCCGACCTGGCCCTGGACGTACGCGAATTGGCCGCCTGCTACCTCGGCGGGACCCGGGTCGGGGAACTCGTCGCCGCCGGGCTGGTACGGGAGCACACGCCCGGCGCTGCGGCAGCGCTGGACGCGGCCCTGCGTACGGCCGTACTCCCGCACACGAGCGACGAGTTCTGACGTACGGCCGTGTCCCGGCGGCGGCGCGTCCCGCCCCGCCGACACGGCCGACGGGATCAGGCGGGAAGTGTGATCCGGGCGGCCGACATGCCGAAGCCGGCGCCCAGGACGGCGGTGGACAGCAGGTCGGGACGCGCGTGCAGGTCCTCCGGGCGGTAACGGCGGATCTGCTGGTGCCAGTTGAGGATGCCGGCGTGCCAGTCCTTCAGCTCGCCCACGTACGCGTCCAGGGCCTGCCGGGCCTGCTGCCCGAGCTTCCAGTCGTCGTAGAGCAGCGGCAGCTGGTCCGCCACGATGTGCTCGAACTCCTCGGTCCGCCGGGTCATCAGCTCATGGCAGATGTGCAGGGCCTGCGGGTAGTCGATGTCGAAGAAGTTCCGGGTGACCAGGATGTAGTTGTGGACCTCGCCCTCGACCTCCACCTCCTTCTGGTAGGAGTAGATGTCGTTGATCATGCAGGCGGCGTCCGCGACCGCGTTCTCCAGTGAACGGATGGTCCCGGAGGCGTAGATCTCCTCGGGGATGCCGCGGCCCTGGTGCCCGAGCCGGCACAGGTACATCGTGAGGTGGCTGCCGAAGGTGTGGCGGCGCATCTCCGCGTAGTCCACCGGGTCCGGGATGCGGTTCTGGATCTGGTTGTCCACCTCCCACAGCCAGCTCTCCAGCATGCTGACCAAGGTGGCCCGGAACTCGGTGCGCTGCCCGGCGGACATGGCGGCGCTGGTGCGCACCCACAGGTCGGCGAGAGCGCGCTCCATCGCGGTCGCCGGCTCGGGCTGTTCGGCGTGGTCGACCGGGATCATGGAGATCAGGCGGGCGGTGGTCGCCTTGGCGGCCGGAAGGTTCCTGCTCTGGGCGAAGACCACCGGGTAGTAGTCGTCCCCGTACGTGCCCCAGGTCAGCCAGCAGGCGTTGAGGACCAGCTGCTCCGGCGTCGCGTCGGGGTCGATCCCGGCGGAGCAGACGGCGAAGTCGAAGCCCCGCAGCCGCTCCTCGGTCCAGATCGCCGAGCCGGGGTCGCCGGGCTGCGGGTCGAGCAGGCCCATCCGCCGGGACCAGGCCACGGACTCCTCGCGCGCGTGCGCCAGGTGCGGGCTGAGGGTGAGCCGGTGCGGCATGTAGATGTCGGGGATGACGGAGGGGCCGGTGCGCTCGAAGGGGACGTGGGTGAAGGAGCGGTGGCGCAGCTCCATCGAGCGCCGCGTGAACACGGACCGCAGGTCGAGCGAGGCGGTGCCGAGCCCGGACGGCAGGAAGGGCAGGGTGGCCGGAGCGGTGGGCCTGGCCTCCTTGTTCATGTAGCGGCTGGAGACCATGTGCCACTCGTGGCCGCCGGACTGCCAGTCCTGCAGGCCCTTGGCGTAGGCGAGGACGGCCGCGATCTCCGCCGGGTCCAGCGCGTGGTCGGCGAAGAGCTGCGGGAGCTCGACGAGCGCGGTCTGCTCGAACTGCTGGAGGCGGGAGGTGAGCAGGTCGTTGGAGGCTTCGGCGGCCTCCTGGGTGGTGCAGCCCAGGAAGGTCTCCAACACCAGGATGGCGTTGGAGAGTTCGCCCTCGTCGGCGACCTCGCGCTGGTAGGAGAAGATGTCGTTCCTGATGTGCACGGCGTCGGCGAAGGCGTCGCGCAGCACGGCGAGCGGGCGCGCGTGCGCGACGCGTGCGGGGACCTCGGCGGACACGTACTCGATCAGGCCGGCCGACCAGGGGGCGCCGCCCACCTTGCGCCGCATCTCGATGTATTCGAGCGGGTTCGCCACGCGCCCGATGTTGATGTTGGCGAGCTCCCACATGGACTCGTCGAGGAGGTTCTTCGTGGACAAGGAGAACCGTTCCCGCCAGTCTTCCGACATGGCCGGGACGGTCCGCGCCCACAGGTCCGCGAGCCCGGCCTCCACCGGGTTGGTGGGCTCGGGGAAGCCGTCGGACAGGTCCATGGGCATGAAGGCGGCGAGCCGGTCGAGGTAGGCCTTGGCGCCGTCGCGGTCCTGCGAGCGCTTGTACATCTCCAGGAAGTGGTCGTCGAAGAAGAACACCCACACGTACCAGTCGGTGACCAGAGCCAGCGCGTCACGGTCGCAGTCGGGGTGGGTGTACGAGCAGAGCAGCGCGTAGTCGTGCGAGTCGAGATCGCTCTCCTCCCAGACGCCGGAACCCTCCAGCATCCCGAAGCCGCGCGCCCACCGCTTGGTGTGGGTCCGCGCGTCCTCCAGGTGGGGGTTCAGTCGCGCCGGATAGGGCACATAGAAATCCGGCAGTTGGAACGGCTGCGTCACGGCGGCTCGGCCTTTCGGTCATGGCTGCGGGGACCGGTTCACTCCGGCCCCCGGCACGAGATCAGCAGTGCCCTACCCCTGGTGCCCATGGGACAAGGGTGAATTCACCGCTTCAGGTGACTCACGGCCGGTTTCCCGGCGTGGGGCCCGTAGGGGCTGCGACGGCGGACGTTCGCCACTATGGGAGCAAGGTGGGTGACGAGAGTGCTTCCAGGCCGCCAAGGTCAAGTCGGCCTGGATCACCACCAGGTGAGGCACAGACCTCATGGCGCCGGCACGTCACGCCCGCCATGCTCGCGGTGGCGTCCGGAACCAGCGCGCAGATCAAGAAGCCGCACTGGAGCATCAGGCGAACTCAACGACCACGCCGCGTCCCTCGAGACACTCGACGATCAGGTCAAGGACGGACTTGCCCGCGGCGTAGGTGCTCTGGCCGCCGAGTGAACCGATCGCCACCTGCGAGCTCTCCCACACGAGCCGGAAGGGGGGTGTCGGACCGCTCACGTCGGCGAGGCAGTCGTCCAAGGCTGCCAGGTTGCTCCCGAAGTATCCGCCCGGGCCGCTCATCGTCTCGCCGATGGCGCAGTAGAAACTCGCGAGATCGCAAATGTCGGCGCCGTCGAGGGTGTATTCGCTCCGGGACTCAGTGGGGGCCGTGGCCCTTCCCCAGTGCATGCGGGCCACTTCCACCCAGCCCTCCCGTCGGCCCAGAGGGAGTCGTGTCCAGCCGTTCCTGGTCGCAGGCACCTGGTTGCTCCAGGCCATCCACAGGGCATGGGCACTCTCGTGCGGCTCTGCACTGAGCCAAACCGTGAGAGTGGCGGTGATACGTCGGTCGGCACCGGCCGTCCAATCCTCCAGCGTCGCGTTTCCCGCGAAATAGGAGCCGATGGTCCGGCCGAGCGCGTCATGAACATTGATCCATACGTTGCCGAGGTCTCTCGCCGCCTCGGTGCCCCTGCTCCACGCCTCCTCCATGTTTCGTGACGGGGCCAGGCCGATCAGCCGAGGGCGGAGCCATGACCCCTGCCCTGCGTCCGTATCCGCCGCCGTGTCGTCGAATTCCGCGAGGGCAGGCGCTCGGCCGACGAAGAAGCCCTGGATGTCGTTGAAATGGCCGAGGTGTGTGTCCGCGTCGTCGTCCGCGTGGATCGAGAACGTGCAGGGCGAGCTCGGGGCTGTCATACGAGGGGCTCCATTCAAGGAAAGAGCCTGGGGGGCTCGAAGGTGAGCCCCCCAGGCGGGTGGGTCAAGTCATCTGGATACGCCGGTCAGCCTGACCTACTGGCCGTAGCCGGCAGGGAACTCCTGGATCGTCTGATAGTGGTTTTCGCTCCAGCCCATGGCGCCCGTGGTCGGATTCTGCAGGATTCTCACGTCGTTTCCAGGACGGTTGGTCGGCACAACCCATTCCAGTGAGCCTGCCCACTGCCTCTGGCTGGGCCTGTCACCACGGAAGATCTTCTGCACGCCGTTGTCGTCCAGCTGCGGAATTCCGTTTCCTTGCCTGACAGCGGTGAAGTGGTACTTGACTTCCCGGGGGATCGGGATCGGCCTGGCCCCGCTCCCCGAGGAGTTTCGGGGGCAATTGTGAACCAGGACGGGGGTGTGGCCTGCGAGCACATAGTACGTGTGCAGATCAGCGACGGTCATGTTGTACGTCGCTTGCAGGGCCTGATAGGCGCGGGTGCTCGCCACGGAAACCGACGCCCCGGCATCCGTACGCAGAGTCATTCCCGGCTCGAGCAGCTCGGCATTGAGCCACTCTTGCTGGGATTCGACCCAGAACGGGTGGTGGCCCGTGGCGGTTATGGTGCTTACCCCATCGACCGTCAGAACACCGATGTCGACATAGGTCTTGTCGTCCTCAGTGCGGATCGTGGCGGCGACGGCTTTCCCCGCGGTCTCATCGGATTCGGGGTCAGTGGCCAGCACGAGATCGTCGGATTCGAGTTGCTCGATCGGCTTCGTGGACCCGTCGGCCATGAGGACCTCGGTGCCGGCAACGAAGCTGTTCGGGCAGTACCTCGTTTGGGGTTTCCCGCCACCTCCGGCCAGATAGGCGAGACCTGAGGCGAGTTCCCGGCCTACACGTTCGGATGCGTTCGGTTCGTAGAGGGGAGTGTCGACGTTGTTTCCGGTCAGCGCCGCCTCGACCGGCCCGTTGCACGTCAGGAAGTCGCAGTAGTGCTCGCTGAAGTACTCGATGTCCTCGATCGACGCCCCGTACATGTACATCTTGTACGCGACCTGCTTGGTGACGCTGTGGCTCGATGGGTCGTACTTGACCTGGATCTTGTGCAGCTCCTCCTTCGAGGTGTTGCTCGTGTCGCGGACGTACTTCTGACCCGAGGTGTAGAGCTCCACGGCGCGGTCGTACGACTGCTGCGCCTGGCCGGCCTTCGCTGAGCCGTAGTGCTCGGCGTACAGCCGCCTGATCCTCGCCTGCTCCATGACGGCGATGTTCTCGGAGACGATCCGGTCGTAGTTCCTGCCCTTGCTGATGGGCTGAGTACCACGGTTGGTGCACACGTACATGCCGCTCATGCACTCTTCGAGCTGCTCACCCGACGGGTCCCAATTGCTGACGGGGTTTCCGTTGGAGTACGTGTACCCGTTCATCTGGAGCGGGTCGGCTATGTCGATTAGCGGGTCGACCGAGATGAAACGGCCGGTGCTCTGGTCGTACTCGCGCGCCCCGATGTGTGTCAGGCCCGTGGTGGAGTCGTTGACGCCCGTTCCGAGGAAGCTGCGGTCGCCGGGCCAGTCGGCAGGCACCGTCCCCCGGACGTTGCCGTACGGGTCGGACTTGCGACGGTAGACCTTCTGGCCCGCGGCCTGCTCGACGGAGGTGGTCGCGGTGTTGTGGTGGTCGGACAGCAGGACGTTGAGCTTGTGCCCCGTTGCCTTGCTCCCCGTGCGGCGGGTGGTGGTGACACCACCGGGGCCGCCGTAGTAGCGGACGGCGTCGATGGCCTGACCGGCCTTGTTGACGGTGATCTCGGCGTCGGCGAGGTAGAGGGTGCGGGAGCTGCCGGTCTCCTCGATCAGGCGGTTGCCCGAGGCGTCGTAGATGTAGGTAGTGGTGTTCTCGAAGCTCCACTGCTGGGCGACGGCGCCCGCGACACAGGTGTAGATGTCGAGGTCGTTGCCGTCGACGGGGTTGTCGTTGGGGACGGTGACGCAGGCGTTGGCCGCCGGGTTGTACAGCGTTTTGTCGGCGGGACGGTAGGTGAACTTCTGCTTGGCGCTGCCGTCGCAGGTCGCCAGGACCGCATCGCCGCCCTGCGCCGTCAGGCACTTGCCGAGGGCGCGGACGGTGTCACCACTCAGCTTCCACTGCTGAGCCGCGGTCGTGTTGCACGGATAGAGCTGGACGGCCGTGCCGTCCGCGCTGAAGCCCTCCGCGACGTCGAGGCACTTGCCCGCCATGCCGGTGACGGCCACCGCACCGATGCCGGGGCTGCTTGCCGAGGTGAGCTTGTTGCGGCGGTCCCAGTTGAGGGCCTGGGTGTCACCGTCGATGCGCCGGGACTTGGTGTTGCCGGATGCGTCGTATTCGTAGGTCGAGAGCGAGTTGACCGTGGAGGCTGCCGTCTTGGTGGTCTTCTCGGCCTTGGACAGGGCGTGGGGCTGGATGGTGATGGGAGGCAGGGAAGCGTTCCCGGCGACCTGGACGCCGTACGTGTACTTCGTCTCGTCGTCCAGCGCCGGGTTGGTGAGGTCGTGGTCGATCAGCTTGGTGCGGTTGCCGATCTTGTCGAACTGGTACTCCTGCCAGTAGCCGTCGCCGTCCGGGCCGGCGGTGACGTCGCTCAGCGAGGGCCCGGCGCATGCGGCGGTCTTGCCCGTCCACGCCTTGGTGAGCTGGCCCACCGCGTCGTACGCGAAGCACTGGCGGTCGACGCGGCCACCGGCTTGGGTGTCCGTGATGGAGGTCGGGTTGCCGACCGTGTCGTAGGTGTAGGAGAGCGCGGAAACGCGGTTCGGGCTGGCGGTCTCGCGGTCACTGATCGACTGTTCGACCCGCCCGGTGTTGCGGTTGTGGAGGTTGGTCGTCCACACGCGGTTCGGCGCATTGCCGGATGCCGTGCGCAGGACTTCGCCGTACGGGCTGTACACGACGTCTGCGGTGTACCAGGACAAGCCCGAGATGGTCTTGGCCATCCCGTCGGCGTCATAGCGGGTGATCAGCTTCTCGGCTGCCAGGCCACCCGGAGTGGCCGGCACGGTCGTCGACTGGACCTGGCCGCGCGGTGTGTAGGTGGTGCTGTATGCGTAAGTCCCGGCGAGACCCTTGGTGGCGGGCACGTCCGGGATCGTGATCTTGGTTCCGGTCGGCCGGTACTCACTGTCGTAGGCGGTGACCTCGCTGGTGTAAGCCACCAGGCCCTCGTAGCGCGTGGACGCGACGGGCAGTCCCTTGGCGCCGGTCAATGTGTCGTACGTCCAGGAAGCGACCACGGGGCCGTCCGGGGCGGCGTCGCGCATCTGGGTGGTACGACCGAGCGCGTCGTACGTCGTGTACTGCGTCCGCCCGGAAGAATCCGTGACGGACACCTTCCGGTCGAGGTTGTCGTACGCGAATGCCGTGGTGCCCATATCGGGGTCGCCCGTAGAGGTCATGCGGCCGCGGGCGTCGTAGGTGTACGTCCACTTGTTGCCGACCGGGTCGGTCACCTTGGCCAGCTTGCCGCGCTGGTCGTACGAGTAGGCGGTGTCCTTCCACGTCGTGAGGTCGGTCGCCGTGTAGTGCTGGATCAGCGAGGTCCGGCCCGACGTGTCGGTCCAGGTCTTGACCGCGCGACTGCCCGAGAGCGGGGTGAGGCCGTCCGCCGACATGGCGGTGCGGGTCAGCGTCCAGTCACCCTCGTACATGCTGGTGTTGGAGTGCTGCGGCACATCCGCGTAGAGCGTGGTCGCGCGCACGGGGCGGCCGAGGCCGTCGTACGCCGTCTTCGTCGCGTTCGGGACGTGGAAGACGCTCTCCGGTACGAAGATCTTGCCGTCGGGGCGGCCCTCGGCGTAGTAGCCGTTGTTGGTCTGCCGGACGGTGCCGTTCGCGTTGTAGAGGGTGTCCGTGATCACACGGCCGCCGCCCAGGGCATCCGCCTGGGTCTGGCGCGGCCGCAGCTGGCCGTCGTAGATCGCGATGGACGTGGCGTAGCTGCCGTTGTCCCGAAGGGTCTTGCTGGTGACGACCGGGGGCTCGTGCTCCGAGATCTGGTACTCGAAGGTCTGGGACGCCGGGTCGGTGGTCTTCTGCGACGGCGTCCAGACGGCCTTGGAGCGGCCCAGGTTGTCGTAAGCCTGGCTGAACTTGCGGTTGTTGGTGTCGATGTCCTCAAGGACGGTGCCACGGCCCGGGTCGGTCTTGACGACGCGCGTGTGCCCGAGAGGGTTCGTCGTCTTCGTGCTGAAGGGGACGCCGGTGGCGGGGGTGAACACGGTGGAGGTGGGGTTGCCGGCCGGGTCGTAGACCTTGACCGTCCTGCCCAGTGCGTCGTACTCGGTCTTCGCGGTGGTGACCCAGCCGGTGCCCGCCGCGTCGTTGCTGTCTACCTGCAAGGGCAGCCCCTTGACCGGAGCGGTTCCGAAAGCATTGAGCGCGTCGTACGACGTGCGCAGGTCGGAGAGCATCGCGGCGGTGCCGGCCTGGGCGCAGTCGCCCGTGGTGGCCCGTACCCGCTGAGGCAGTCCGATCAGGTGCTTCGCCGGGTTGTGCACGTACGTCGTCAGCGTGCAGATCTGGTCGGCGATGACCGAGCTGCCGCTGCCGTCCTCGGCACGCGATTCGGTCTGGGCCGACTCCAGGAGACCGTAGGTGGACTCGAAGGTGTTCAGGGAGCGTCCCACACGGAAGCGGCCGCCGCTGATCGACTGGATCGTGTCCGTGCGCGAGTCGTTGACCCGGTAGGCCTCGAGAGGGGTGGTTCCGTCCCGGGGGCGTGTCGCGGTCTTCTGACTCGAGGGCCAGGTGAGGACGCGCTTGTCGACGCTGCCGCCGGCCTGGGTGTAGGTGATCACCTCGGCGGTGCGGCCCTGGTAGTGGGTCAGGTCCTCACCCAGGGTCTCCTTGCCCGTGGAGTCCTTGATCGTGACCTTCGGGCGTCCCGCGTCACCGGACATGCCGCGGAAGAAGTAAGTGCGGGTCTGGGATTCGGCCGTCGCGTCGCTCTTGCCGGTGTTCGCCGTCACACCGCCCTTGGTGACGACGGACGAGTAGCCGCGCCACTGTCCGTACGTGCGCAGTTCGGGCTTGGTGAACTCGTCGGTGTCCTTGGCCCAGGCCGCAGCGCCCTCGTAGGTGTAGCCGGTGACGACGTCGGGCTGGCGGGCGACGCGGTCCTTCTCGACCACGCGCTCGACGACGTACTTGTTGAACCAGGCCAGCGGGGGCTTCTCCAGATCACTGTCGGGTGACCAGTGGACCGGGAAGCAGCGGGTGGTGTTCTCCTCCGGCTTCGGGTGCGTGGTGCCGACCGCGCAGGGGGCGGAGTAGTCGACGTAGATCTCGTTGCCGGTCTCCGTGCGGATGGTCTCCACGCGGAGGCGGTCGAAGTCCGGGGTGGCGTCGCCTGGACCCGTGGCAACCCGGTTGGGCATGTCCTGGAGGTTCGCGAGGAAGGAAACCGGCGGGAGCGAGGTGCTCTCCTGGTTGCCGTTGGTGTCCTTGGTGGTGCCGTAGCCGGTGCGGGTGATCGACTCGAGCCACAGCGGCGGGTGGGTGTCGGTGCGCTGCTTCGGGAAGGACTGGGCCAGGTTCCAGCGGTCGACGAGCGAGAGGGCGGTGGAGCCGTCAGTGCGCTGGCCGTACGTGGTGACGGCGGTCAGGCGCTTGCGCGTCCAGAAACTCGGCGAGGTACTGAAGCAGTCCTTCGCGTCGGCCTTGCAGTGCAGGGACGACGGGGTGTCCCACCAGGCCTGCTTGTCACCGTAGTTCTTCGACTCGAACTCGGTGTCCGTGCACTTGGCCGAGCCCTCCTTGATGCATCGCTCGTCCACGGTGAACTCCACCTTGCCGGCCGGAGCGCCGGAGAGGCTGGTGGAGCGCAGGCCATAGGTGATCTGGCTGGGGTAGCCGCCGCGGGTGTAGGGGACCTTCGCCTGGAACTTCTCGTTCTTGGCGTAGTGGTTGGTCTCCTTCTTCCAGTCGATGATCATCGCGTTGCCGTGGAGGTCCTCGACGTAGTCGAGGTTCCAGCGCCAGCCCTGGTTGCAGGAGGAGTCGGCGAAGGCAGCTTGGTAGCACGGCTCGCCGGGGTGGTTGCCGAACACCGGGACGGTGAAGACGGAGTCGGTCACGGCTCGGGTACCGGCGCCGTCGACGTCGTGGCGGCCGAAGTGGTAGCGGACGCCGTCACGGGTGGTGACGACCCAGTACTCGCCGTCCTTCGCTCCGTTGGCGACGTTCGCGTCGGTCTTGCGCTCCACCTTGGAGCCGTCGTCCCCGGCGGGGACCCACTGACCCGAGGCGGCGTCACGGACGAGCTCGGTGCTGCTACCGCCGAGCGACATCACCATGTTGTCGCCGGCCCAGCACAGATCGTTCTTCTTCTTGTCCGTGGAGTTGTCGTTGTTCGGCTTGCTGGGCGTGGCCTTGAGGTCGTCCGAACAGGTGCGGTACCGGCGCTCGATGAAGCCGGGGTGGTAGTCCCAGCCGTCGCCGATCCACGAGGCCTGGCTGTTCGCGACGGACGTCTTCCCGTCCACGGACTGCGAGGAGTACGTGAGCGCGAGCTTCGGCACGGGTCCGGCCGCAGGGGCGGGTGTGCCCAGCGGATAGGTCCACGAGAAGTCACCGCTGTTGCCGCCGGCCGACCAGCTGCCGGAGGGAGCGAGGGGGGTGGCGCTGTAGGTTCCGCCGGGGCCCGAACCGGAGTCGGAGGCGGCCAGGACCATCGGGCCGCCTCCACCGACGGCCATGGTGCGCAGGCCCTGTCCCGGCGCGGTCGCCGGGTCGACGGTCGCACGGACCGTGCCCGTCGCCGGGTCGTTCGTGCTCGGGACGGCCTTCGCCGTGTTGCACTCGGGCACCAACGGGGTGGTCAGGAAGCACTGCGGGAGCATCCTCAGCTCCAGGCGCGTCGACCACTCGGTGCCGTACAGGTCCTTGAACTGCTTGTAGTCGAGCTGCACGTCGACCGGGGTCGAGCCCTCGGCCGGAGGCGTGACCTTGATGAGCGCACCGTCGATGTTCGCGGCTTCGGTCACCGCCCGGGCCTCGACCGCCACCGACCACGTGCCCGACGGGGCCGGAGGGGTCGGGTTGGTCTCCGTCGGTGAGGCCTTGCCGATGCTGATCGGCAGAGACCCTGCCTGGACGAGCTGGTCGCCGGCCAGAGCGACGTTCGCCGTACCGGCGCTGGGCGGAGTGACCTTCGACGGTTCGTACTCGGCCGGAGGCTGGACCGGTGCTCCGGACCAGCCCTCCAGCTTTGCGGCCTCGACCTTGTCGAGCTTGGCCTTGAGGTCCTCCTGGAGGCCCGGTAGCTGCACTCCGGCGCGGTCGCCCGGTGGCGCGGCCCAGGCCTGAGTGGGCAGAAGAGATGCGACCAGCATCACGGAGACCGTGATGCTGGTGCGCCCGGCAAGGCCCATGCGTCTCGCGCGGGCCTTTCTGATTCCGGGCAGGCGAAGACTGTCGGCCGACAACGGCGACATGTGAACCCCCCACGATCTGCCACCGCGGCAAAGGCGCGCGCGTGACAGGAAACTGACTAGTAGCCACGTGATTCTGTGGTCCGGCGTGACCTAAAAGCCACCTCGGGCATGCCCGTGTGGTGTTAATCACCTGATGGTCCGTATACCTTGGGGCAATTCGCCCGAACTGGCTGTAAGCAATGGTCAGTTGGGGTGCGATGTGGTGTGACGATCGGCGTCGTATGGCTCATGCTCAGCTCGCGCGTTCATCGCGTGACGGCCGAGCGGGGGAGCGGACCCCGAGCCTCTTGGGCCGATGGCCGAAACACGAGCAAGTACCGAGGGTTGCGCAAGCGTGCGCCCGCGGGGGGAGAGAACAGAAGAGATGGCTGTCAGCGAATCCGTGGACACCAGTCCGCCAACAGACGTGACAGAAACACCACCTGCTTCTTCGGAGCGTCGCTGGTATCGGCGCCGCAGGGTTGTGGGTGGCTTGGCCGCTCTGCTCGCGGTGGCTGTTGCCGTGCCGGTCGGAGTGCAGCTGGGCGGGGGTGAGAAGCCGAAGGAGAAGGCGTCCGGCGGGGCGAGTGGTCCGGTGGCGGCGCCGCAGGCGCGGAAGCTGGCTGCCGAGACGGGCAAGGACGTGGAGGTGACGGCCGACCGGAGTGCGAACACGACGACGTGGGCGCAGCCTGATGGTCTGTTCAAGAAGCAGATCTCCAGCTCGGCGGTCCGGGCGAGGGTCGGTGACGCGTGGAAGGCGATCGACACCGATCTGCAGCAGGTCGAGGGCGGGTTCGCCGCGAAGGCGGTGAACGGGTCTGTCGTCTTCAGCGCCGGATCCGCTGCGGGTGGTGACGGGCGGTCTTCGCGTGGTGTGGTGCGGTCCGCGTTGACGGTGGATGCGCCGGGTCAGGTGTGGACCGAGCTGGTGCGTCTGAAGGTCGACGGGCATGACATGTCGGTGAGTTGGCCGGGTGCGTTGCCGGTGCCGGTGATCGATGGTCCGCGTGCGTTGTATGAGAATGTGCGGCCGGGTGTCGATCTGCTGATGACGGCGCAGGACGGCGGCTATTCGCACCTGCTGGTCGTGAAGGACAAGCAGGCCGCCGCCGATCCGCTCCTCGCCGAGATCAATTACCGGCTTGCTTCACCCGATCTGCAGTTCCAGCTCGACGCCGAGTCCGGTTCCCTCAGTGCCCGGGATGCGAAGGGCGAGGAGGTGGCGGGTTCGCCGTCACCGTTGATGTGGGATTCGTCGGGCAAGGTCGCCACCACCGACGACGTGCCCGCGTGGAAGGCCCCGGCGGCGGCGAAGCAGCATCCGACACTGGGCCTGGCGGGCCTGGCCGGTGCGGAGCGCGCGCACCTGTCGGTCGCGGCGGCCTCGTTCAAGGACGGCACCCTGTCCCTGAAAGCGGACGCCGGACTGCTGAATGCCGCGGACACCGTTTATCCGGTGTTCGTGGACCCGTCGTTCAAGGGCCATAAGAACTCCTGGTCGCTGCTCTACAAGACGGCCGGTAATTCGAGTTTCTACAACGGCCAGAACTACAACGCGTCGGGTACGAACGAGGCCCGCGTCGGCTACGAGTCGGATTCCGGCGGCACGTCCCGGTCGATCTTCAACTTCGATTTCGGGACCGAGCTCCACGGTGCCGGTATCCGCTCGGCGAGTGTCCGCGCCCTGCAGACCTATTCGTGGTCATGCAGCAAGAAGGACATGGACATCTACTCCACCCCGTACGTGTCCTCGTCCTCGACGTGGAACAGCACCACGGGCTGGTGGGGCAACAAGATCGGCACGGAGAACGCCGGCTACGGCTACAACTCCTCCTGCCCCGACAACTGGGTCGCCCCCGACATCAAGGGCCTGGTCACCCAGGCCGCGAGCGCCCGCTGGAGTGCGCTGTCGCTCGGTTTCAAGGCACCGAGCGAGTCGGACTCGTACTACTGGAAGAAGCTCCTCGCCAACGGTGAGAGCGCCCCGTACATCGAGGTCACCTACAACAGCAACCCCGACACCCCCCTCGCCGCTAACATGAGCACATCCCCGGGCGGTCCGTGCCTGACCAGCGGCAGCGGCACCAGCATCGGCAAAACCGACGTGTCCTTCCAGGTCAAGGGCAGTGACCGGGACGGCAACCTGACCGGCCTGCAGATCGAGATCTGGGACGCCGCGTCCGGGCAGTCCGTCTTCAACGAGTGGACCGACGTCAACAGCGACGGCACGATCAGCCGCTCCGTGCCCTTCGACAAGTTCACCTCGGGCCGCAAGTACTACTGGCTCTCCCGCGCCGTCGACAGCGACGGCTTCGGCTCCCCCGGATCGGGCCCGCAGGACTCCGGCTCCCCCGACTGGTGCACCTTCACCATCGACCACACCGCGCCCGCCAACCCGGCCGTCTCCTCGGCGCACTTCCCGCCGCCCGGCCCCGACGCCGCCGACTGGAGCATGAACCCGGCCTCCACCCCCGACCAGATCGTCGAGATCCGGGGCAACGGCACCGCGGCCGGCACCATCCGCGAGTACCAGTGGTCCCTGAACAAGCCCAGCTGGGAGAACAAGGCAGTCCCCACCAGCGGCGACCTCGCCCAGGTCAAACTCCAGGTCGACACCGCCGGACCCAACGTCCTGTACGTCCGCACCGTCAACCAGTCCGGGAACATCTCCGTCCCCACCGAGTACCTCTTCTACGTCAGCCCCCGCACCGGCACCGACAAGCCCGGTGATGTCACCGGCGACCAGTTCGCCGACCTCCTGGCCATCGACAAGGACGGCAACCTGCGCACTTACGCCGGTGACCGCCAGGGCGACACCGACGCGTTCATCCCCGGCGCCGTCCAGGACGGCAAGCCCGTCGCGCCCGGCCACTTCAAGGACCCGGCCTCCACCATCCCCGCCCTGATCGGGCACGCCACCGACTGGCACCCCGGCGACGGCATCACCGACATGATCGCCCGGATGCCCGACGGGAAGCTGTACATCTACCCCGGCACCGGCACCGGCCAGTTCGACGCCGGGCGCCGCATCGAGATGCAGCTCCCCGCGTCCGCACCCGACCCGGCGACGTTCCGGCAGATCGTCGTTTCCGAGGACGTCGACGGTGACGGCCTGCCCGACCTGTTCGCGCTGGACGCGGACGGCTTCTGGGCGTTCTCCGGCTACACCGGATCCAGCTTCGCCTCCTACCGCAAGATGGCCACGGGCTGGGCCGCCCGCGACATCGTCGGTGTCCGCGACGTCTCCGGCGACAACATTCCCGACCTCCTCTTCCGCGACAACGCCAACGCCAACCGCACGATGGCACTGCGCAAGGGCAAGGCGGGCGTCAACGGAGGCGCGGACCTGACCTCCCTGCAGTACGCGACGAGTGCGGAAGGCGGCGTCGACTACACCTACGCCACGACCGCCTGGAGCCGCGCTGCCTGGCCCATGGTCCTCGGCACCGAGGACAGCACCGGCGACGGCATCCCCGACATCTGGGGTGTCGAGGCGGGCAGCGGCTGGCAGTACTACTTCCAGGGCGGCGCCACCACCTACGGCAACGCCACCGGACGCGACGAGGACAACTGGAACACCTTCCTCACCATCGGATAACCGGCGGCGTCACGTCCGCGGGCACGACACAGGCGCCCTCCCCGAACGACACCGGGGAGGGCGTCCGCCCGTTTCAGGCGACCGTGTCGTCGTTCTGAGGTGCGGCGGACTGCCGGGGGATCGAAGGCGACCGGCGCCGCGGATCGTGGCCGAACTGCTCGGCCTGCATCGCGTACATGGAGGCGTACCGGCCGCCCAGCGCCATCAGTTCGTCGTGGCCGCCCCGCTCGACGAGCCGGCCCTCGTGCAGCACGTAGATCACGTCGGCGTACCTGACGCCCGACATCCGGTGCGTGACGAGGACGACCGCGCGCTCGGGGCCGGCGAGGCCCCGGATGCTGTCGAAGGCGGCGATCTCCGCCTCCGGGTCGAGCGCCGAGGTGGGCTCGTCCACGACCAGGACGCGGGCGTCGCGGAAGCGGGTGCGGGCGAGACCGAACTTCTGCCACTGCCCGCCGGAGAGCTCCGAGGCGCCCCTGAACACCCGGGCGAGCAGGGTCTCGTATCCGTTCGGCAGCTTCTCGACGATCCGGTCTGCGCCCGCGTACTCGGCGGCGGCCACCACCTCCGCGGCCCGGTCGACGGCGCGTTCGGGGTCCTCCTCCCCGGGCCGGCCGATGGCGATGTTGGTACGGGCGGTCACCGGCCAGCGCTCGAAGTCCTGGGTGAGGAGCGCGACCCGGTCGAAGACCTGCGCCCGGTCGGCGTCCCGCACCTCCACCCCGTCCCAGGTGACCGAACCCGAGTCGGGCAGGTGCAGGCCCGCCAGCAGCTTCACCAGGGTGCTCTTGCCGGAGCCGTTCTCGCCGACCAGGGCGACCACCTGGCCCGCCTCGATGGTGAGGGAGACCCCGCGCAGGGCGGGCTCGTCCCGGTCCGGGTAGCTGAAGTCCACGTCCCGGAGCCGTACCGCGGTGAGCCGCCCGGGCAGCGCGGCCCCGCCGGACGGGATGGCGCGGCGGGCCGCCTCGGCGACGAACCGTTCCAGGTCGCGCACGTACAGGGACTCCTCGTGCAGGGTGTTGGTGGTGGCCACCAGCGCCCCCAGGCTCGCCGAGCCGGTGCGCACCGCGATCACGGCGGTACCGGCGACGGCGAGGTCCATCCGGCCGGAGACGATGAGCGCGCCCATCGCCCCGTAGGTGACCAGGGCCGCGACGCCGGAGAGCGCGGCGGCCAGCAGTTCGGTGGCGGCCTTGTCCTTGGCGAGGCGGGTGGCCTCGCCCTCGGCGACCTCGGCCATGTTGCGGTAGTGGCCCAGCAGGTAGCGGCCGACGCCGTGGACCCGTACCTCGGGGGCCGACGTACGGGAGATCAGCAGCTGGCCGATGAGCCGGGCGGCCCGTACGTGCTCCACCCAGGTGATCATCGACAGGTAGCGGCGCTGCGCCACCCGCATCGCGCCCCAGCCGCGCGGGGCGGCGATCAGCAGGAGCATGGGCAGCAGCAGTGGGTGCAGTACGGTCAGCACCCCGGCGGTGGCGATCAGGGAGATGACCCCGCCGAGGGTGGCCACGCAGGCGCCGACCGTGCGGCGGGCCGAGGGCGGCCCCCACTGGGCGCTGTCCAGCAGCCGGCGGAACTCCCCGTCCTCGATGGCCTCCAGTTCCACCGCGACGGCGGCGCTCAGGTACTGCTCGTGCGCGGCCCGTTCGACCTTGGGCTCCAGCCGTCCGGCGGCCGCCGTGGAACGGGAGGCGAGTACGGCCCCCAGTACGGCGACCAGCGCCCCGGCGGCGAGGGCGGGCAGGGCCGCGTACAGCCGGTCGGCGGCGCTGCCCGCGCCCAGGAGCGTACGGAGCACATCGCTGATGACGAGCAGCCCGACGGCGGAGGTGCCCCCCTGTCCGGCCTCGGCGGCGGCGACGGTGAGCAGGGCCGGCCGGTCGGTGTCCCAGGCGAGGCGCAGAGTCCCGCCGACCATGCGGGGCATGGAGCGCAGGGTGGTCAGCAGCCGCCCTTCGAGTTGGGCGTATTCGTGGTTGGACCAGCCGGCGTCGTAGCGCAGGGGCCCGCCGAAGAGGCGCCGTTCGCTCTCGGAGACGGCGGGCTCGGTGGCTTCGGGCCGCTTGAGGAGCCTCATGCGCGGCCACCCCCGCCCGGTGCCGGGTCGAACACCACATGAACGTGCACGGATCGCAAGATTCCTCCCGGGGCGCTGCGGCTGCGAACTGATGCCGCAAGAACGTGGCTGTTCAGAGCGGCGTCACGGGGCCCGGGGAACGAATGCCCGCACACAGTTGCGACCAGGCGCCGGACCCCATGGGCGGTGCGGCGACGCGGCGTTCGAACCACCCGCAGGTGTCGATGCCCCCCTTCGAGGGATTGCGCGCCGCCCCCGCCGGGACCGGCGGCCCACGGACCCGGCCGACGGACGGTGTGGGGGTGCCTCGTAGAGTTCAAGGGGTGAATCGAGACAACTCACCTGAATCCAGCGCCGGTCACGGCGGCGAGAGTGCCGAGGAACTGCTGCGCGGGGTGCACGCCCGACTGTTGCCCGTCGGGTTGATCACCCAGGAGGTTGCCGGTGGCATGCAGTACGCCCGGCTCGTGGCGGACGAGCTGGTATTCGCCTACGCCCTCGACGGGCCCACCAGCGTGCGCACCCTCACCGACGGCGACGTGGCGCGCGCCGGGATCGAGGAACTGGGGCAGGCGGCGCGCGCCAACCTGATGCGGGTTCCCGTCACGTACGAGGAGATTCCCATCGAGGGGCGGGCCACGCTGCACTCCGTCTTCGGTGACTCGCACTTCGTGGCCTCCAAGGCGCTGTACCTCGGAGAGCTGGCGCGGCAGGTCACCGGTGAGCCGCTGCCGTCCGCCGGTGCCCTCGTTGTGGTTCCCACCCGGCACCTGCTGGCCTTCCATCCGATAGTCAACGGCTCCGTGGTGGACGCCCTCAACGACCTGGCCGCGTACGCCCTGGGCGCCTACGAGGACGGGCCCGGGCCCCTGTCGCCGCGTGTGTACTGGTGGCACCGGGGCAGCCTGACCTCGCTCACGGTCGTCGACGAGGACACGCGCACGCTGTCGCTGCAGCCGCCACAGCACCTGCTCGGTCTGATGAAGGGGCTGGTCCGCCTCGACCGCGCCGGACGCATCGCCGGGCCCACCGCGGACCGGGAGGCCCCGGACCCCGCCGCCCTCACCCGCGTGACCGTGGAGTCGGTGGCCCGGCTCGCGCACGACCCGTCGGGGCTGGGCGACGCCTTCGCCTCGGCCCTGGCCCTCGCCCACGTCCGCTGCGCCGCCGATCCCCGCGCCTCCGGCGTCGGCACGTGGGACGCGTGGGAATCGGCCGTGCGGCTCGGCTCAGCGCTGTTCACCGGCGCCGAGCCGGCGCAGTGGTACCTGGGTGAGGAGAACACCCTGAGGCTGCCCGCCACGGCCGCGACTCCGCCCGCCGACGCCCGCGCCTGGCTCGACGCCGTCTACCTCGCGCTCGCCTGCCGCGCGCACGACCGGGTGGCCCGCCTGTGCGGGGTCCCCCTGGAGACGCTGCGGCAGGACGACACCGTCGACGCCTACGTCCTGCACTGGATCGACACCCTGCAGACCTACCTCACCGGCGGACCCGGCGACACGGTTGTGGAGAAGCTGCTCGCCACCATGCAGGCGTCCCTGCCCGAGACGCTGACCCACTCCCCGGACGAGTTCGTGAACCGCGTCGACTACCAGCCGGTCGCGCTCTTCCACCGCCTCTTCACGCGGGAGCACGAGGCCTTCGGCGAGGTGCTCGCCGAAGCCGTCGCGGAACACGGCGGCTACTGGGCGGAGTCGGCGGCGCCGCGCGCCCGGGTGGCGCTCGGCCCGCTCGCCATGGCCTGTCTCGCCCACGACCAGGGCTTCCCGCTCGACCCGGAACTGCCGCGCCTGCCCCGATACCTGGTCGACGGCAAGAGGGTCGAGGACTTCTCCTGACACACCGCCGGCGTGCCGCAGCGCGAGGTGATTGTCCGATTGAGTTAGGTTTGCTCGCATATGTAGTGCCGATGTTCCCGGAGGGACACTCATGGCGATCGATCTGGACAAGGTGCTCGACAAGGCGTGGGCCGACAAGCCGCTCGCCGAGGTGCTCGCGGCTCCCGTTGCCGCGCTCAAGGGCGTCAGCGACGAGGACGGCAAGCTGCTGCACCAGGCGTTCGGGGTCAAGACCGTCGCCGACTTCGGGCAGCTGAAGTACGTCCGCTGGGCCCAGGCCCTCGTCGCGCTGAACCAGACCGTCAAGGCGTAGTGGTCGAGGTCCGCGTGCTCGGGGTGCGTGGGCCTGCATGAGGAAAGCCGTCCCCCTCACCCTTCGGCAGGGTGAGGGGGACGGCTTGTGTGACGGGGAGCGGACTACTCCGACTCGCCCTCCAGGTTGCCCTCCGTGTCCAGGTAGACCTGGCGCAGCGATTCGAGGATCTGCGGGTCCGGCTTCTCCCACATGCCGCGGGACTCGGCCTCCAGCAGGCGCTCCGCGATGCCGTGCAGGGCCCAGGGGTTGGCCTCCTCCAGGAAGGCGCGGTTCGTCGGGTCCAGGACGTACGTCTCGGTGAGCTTGTCGTACATCCAGTCCGCGACCACGCCCGTCGTGGCGTCGTAGCCGAAGAGGTAGTCCACCGTCGCCGCGAGCTCGAAGGCGCCCTTGTAACCGTGGCGGCGCATCGCCTCGATCCACTTGGGGTTCACGACGCGGGCGCGGAAGACGCGGCTGGTCTCCTCGACCAGGGTGCGGGTCTTGACCGTCTCCGGGCGGGTGGAGTCACCGATGTAGGCCTCGGGGGCGGTGCCGCGCAGGGCGCGAACCGTGGCCACCATGCCGCCGTGGTACTGGAAGTAGTCGTCCGAGTCCGCGATGTCGTGCTCGCGGGTGTCGGTGTTCTTCGCCGCGACCGTGATGCGCTTGTACGCCGTTTCCATCTCGTCCCGGGCGGGGCGGCCTTCCAGGCCCCGGCCGTACGCGTAGCCGCCCCACACCGTGTAGACCTCCGCGAGGTCGGCGTCCGTACGCCAGTCGCGGGAGTCGATCAGCTGGAGGATGCCGGCTCCGTACGTGCCCGGGCGCGAGCCGAAGATACGGGTCGTCGCGCGGCGCTCGTCCCCGTGCTCGGCCAGGTCCGCCTGGGCATGGGCGCGGATGAAGTTCTCCGAGGCCGGTTCGTCCAGGGACGCGGCCAGGCGTACCGCGTCGTCCAGCAGGCCGATCACGTGCGGGAACGCGTCGCGGAAGAAGCCCGAGATGCGGAGGGTGACGTCGATGCGGGGGCGGCCCAGCTCGTCGAGCGGGATCGGCTCCAGGCCGGTGACGCGGCGCGAGGCCTCGTCCCAGACCGGGCGGACGCCGAGGAGCGAGAGGGCTTCGGCGACGTCGTCGCCCGAGGTGCGCATCGCGCTCGTGCCCCACAGGGACAGGCCGACCGAGGCCGGCCACTCGCCGTTGTCCGTGCGGTAGCGGGTGAGCAGGGACTCGGCCAGCGCCTGGCCCGTCTCCCACGCCAGGCGGGAGGGGACGGCCTTCGGGTCGACCGAGTAGAAGTTGCGGCCGGTCGGCAGGACGTTGACCAGGCCGCGCAGCGGCGAGCCGGACGGACCCGCCGGGATGAACCGGCCGTCCAGGGCAGCGACCACGTGGGTGATCTCGTCCGTGGTGCCGGCCAGGCGCGGGACCACCTCGCGGGCCGCGAAGGACAGGACCGATGCGACGTCCGCCGAGTGGTCCGCCGCGACCGTGGACACGGCGTCGAGGGACCAGTTCGCGTCCTCCATCGCCTGGACCAGGGCGCGGGCCTGCTCCTCCACGGCGTCCGCCGAGGTGCGGGTGGGCTTGGACTCGTCCAGGCCGAGCGCCTCGCGCAGACCCGGGAGGGCCGTCGTACCGCCCCAGATCTGCCGGGCGCGCAGGATCGCGAGGACCAGGTTGACCCGGGCCTCGCCTGTCGGCGCGCCGCCCAGGACGTGCAGACCGTCGCGGATCTGGGCGTCCTTGACCTCGCACAGCCAGCCGTCGACGTGCAGCAGGAAGTCGTCGAAGCCGTCGTCGTCCGGACGCTCCTCCAGACCCAGGTCGTGGTGGAGCTTCGCCGCCTGGATCAGGGTCCAGATCTGGGCCCGGATGGCCGGCAGCTTCGCCGGGTCCATCGCGGAGATCTGGGCGTACTCGTCCAGGTGCTGCTCCAGGCGTGCGATGTCGCCGTACGACTCCGCGCGCGCCATCGGCGGCACCAGGTGGTCGACCAGGGTGGCGTGCACGCGGCGCTTGGCCTGGGTGCCCTCGCCCGGGTCGTTGACCAGGAACGGGTAGATGAGGGGCAGGTCGCCCAGGGCCGCGTCGGGCGCGCACGCCGCGGAGAGGCCGGCGTTCTTGCCCGGCAGCCACTCCAGGTTGCCGTGCTTGCCCAGGTGGATCATCGCGTCGGCGCCGAAGCCGCCGTCCTCCGCGCGCGCCTGGATCCAGCGGTACGCCGCCAGGTAGTGGTGCGACGGCGGCAGGTCCGGGTCGTGGTAGATCGCGATCGGGTTCTCGCCGAAGCCGCGCGGCGGCTGGATGAGGATGAGGAGGTTCCCGCGGCGCAGGGCCGCGAGCACGATGTCGCCCTCCGGGTTCGCGGAGCGGTCCACGAACATGTTGCCCGGGGCCTCGCCCCAGTGCTCGGTGACGCTGTCGCGCAGCTCGGCCGGGAGCTCGGCGAACCACCGCTTGTAGTCGGCGGCCGGGATGCGGACCGGGTTGCGGGCCAGCTGCTCCTCGGTCAGCCAGTCCTGGTCGTGGCCGCCGGCCTCGATCAGGGCGCGGATCAGCTCGTCGCCGTCGCCCGAGACCAGGCCGGGGATGCCCTCGGTCGGCCCGAAGTCGTAGCCGCCGGCGATGAGGGTGCGCAGCAGCTCCACGGCGCTGGCCGGGGTGTCCAGGCCGACCGCGTTGCCGATGCGGGAGTGCTTGGTCGGGTAGGCGGACAGGACCAGCGCGACCCTCTTGTCGCGGCGGTCGATGTGCCGCAGGCGGGCGTGGCGTACGGCGATCCCCGCGACCCGGGCGGCCCGCTCGGGGTCGGCCACGTAGGCGGGCAGGCCGTCCTCGTCGAGCTCCTTGAAGGAGAACGGGACGGTGATCAGGCGGCCGTCGAACTCGGGCACCGCGACCTGGGTGGCGGCGTCCAGCGGGGACAGGCCCTCGTCGTTCTCCTCCCAGGCGGCGCGCGAGCCGGTCAGGCACAGGGCCTGCAGGATCGGCACGCCGAGGCCGGCGAGCGCGCCCGCGTCCCAGGACTCGTCGTCGCCGCCCGCCGAGGCGGTGGCGGGCTTGGTGCCGCCGGCCGCGAGGACGGTGGTGACGACCGCGTCGGCCGACTCCAGGGCGGCGATCAGCTCCGGCTCCGGGGTGCGCAGGGAGGACACGTACAGGGGCAGCGCCTGGGCGTCGTGGGCCTCGATCGCGTCGCACAGGGCGTGGACGAAGGAGGTGTTGCCGCTCATCTGGTGGGCGCGGTAGTACAGCACGGCGATCCGCGGGCCCGTGGTGGTCCCGGGCGTGCGCTCCAGCGGGCCCCAGGTGGGGGAGGCGGCCGGGGGCTCGAAGCCGTGGCCGGTCAGCAGGACGGTGTCGGAGAGGAACCGGGCCAGCTGGTCCAGGTTGGCCGGGCCGCCGTGGGCGAGGTAGCCGTGCGCCTCGGCGGCGATGCCGATGGGGACCGTGGAGGCCTCCATGAGCTGCGCGTCCGGAGCCTGCTCGCCGGTCAGCACCACGACCGGGCGGGTCTGGCCCGGGGCCAGGAGCAGGTCGAGGCCGTCCTGCCAGGCGCGGAGGCCGCCGAGGAGGCGTACGACGACCAGGCCGACCCCGTCGAGGAGGCCGGGGAGGTCGTCGAGGGGGAGACGGGAGGGGTTCGCGAACCGGTACGGGACGGGGCCGTCCGCCGTGTTCGCTGCGCGGGCGCTGAGCAGATCGGTGTCGGACGTCGACAGCAGCAGAATCATGCGGCGGCAGGCCTTCCTCGGGGTTTCCGCGCCCCGGGCAGTGTGAGGACAGCGGGAGTTCCTGACTCACCCCGGTCGCCGGATCGCTCCGCGGGGTTCACAGTGGCGGGACCGCGCCGGAATCGCACCGGGCTTCCTCCCATGTCGCCGTCCTCGGCGACGGCGGGCCGTGTGGTCCGCCGGAAGGTCATCTTAGGGGTGGGTGGCTTCCGCCGGGGTGCGCGGGTCCGGGTGCGGTGGTGCGCTCCCGCTGGGGTGGCGGGTGCGCGGTCCGGGTGCGGCTCCGTTGCCGGGGCTCTGCCCCGGACCCCGCGCCTCAAACGCCGGCGGGGCTGGAAGAGCGGGGCTCCGCGCCTCAAACGCCGACGGGGCCGGGATCGGCCGGGCGGGGCCGGAATCGCTGGTCGGGGTGGTGACGGACACAGGTCCGGGGGTCGTAATCGTGGGTATGCTCGCGGCCATGCCCCAGCCCCCCTCCGCCGCATCGCGGGACGAACCCGTCATACGGGAGCGCGGTGACGCCTGCCCGGGCGCGCTGCGGCTGCACGCCGCGGACGACGGGTTCCTGGCGCGGGTCCGGCTGCCGGGCGGGCTGCTCACCGTGCGGCAGGCCTCGGCGCTGGCGCTCGCCGCCGACCGGTTCGGGGACGGGCACCTGGAGCTGACCTCGCGCGGCAACGTGCAGCTGCGCGGACTGGCCGACGGGTGCGGCGCCGGGCTCGCGGAGCTGCTGGACGGGGCCGGGCTGCTCCCCGCGCCGAGCCACGAGCGGGTTCGGAACATCGTGGCGACGCCCATGTCAGGCCTGGAGGGGCCGGAGGGGCCGGAGGGGCCGGACCGGCCCGACGCGCTCGCCTGGGCCTTGGAGTTCGACCGGCTGCTGTGCGCGAGCCCCTGGGCGGCCGCACTGTCCGGGCGGTTCCTGTTCGCCTTCGACGACGGGCGCGGCGACGTGGCCTCGCTCGGCCCCGACGTGACCGTCCTCGGCTGCCCCGACGGCCGGGCGCTGGTCCGGCTCGGCCGGGCCGCCGACGCCGTGGAGCTCGCCGGGCAGGACGCCCCCGGGGCGGCGCTGACGGCCGCCCGGTACTTCCTCGACGCCGCCGCCGAAGCGGGCACCCAGGCCTGGCGGGTCTCCGAACTGCCCGCCGAACACGCCCTGAAAAGCACTGAGTTCGGTCGGCGCCTCGACGCTGCGGGGATCGCCTCGACAGCCGCCGGCCCCGTGGACCGGCCGTACGCGCCGCCGCCCGAGCCGTCGGGCGCCGGCGGGCACGACCGCGCCACCCTGTGCGTACTGCCCCCGCTCGGCCGGCTCGACTCCGCGCAGTGGCGGGTCCTTGCGCAGGTCGCGGACGAGGGGAGCGGCGAGCTGCGCGTCACCCCGTGGCGCAGCGTCATC
This sequence comes from Streptomyces sp. NPDC030021, assembly GCF_055574035.1. Lineage (NCBI taxonomy): Bacteria > Bacillati > Actinomycetota > Actinomycetes > Kitasatosporales > Streptomycetaceae > Streptomyces > Streptomyces sp. NPDC030021. The sequence continues at coordinate 648,569 of NZ_JBVIAH010000001.1, read as the reverse complement.
CTGCCCGCGGCGAGCGCCCGCGGAGCCGCCCGCATCGAGGACGCCGGGCTGATCCTCGCCCCCGGCAGCCCCTGGGAGTCCGTCACCGCCTGTACCGGGCGCCCCGGTTGTGTGAAATCCCGCGCGGATGTACGCGCCGACGCGCGGGCCGTCGCCGACCGGGCGCGGGGTCCGCTGCCCGTGCACTGGTCCGGCTGCGAGCGCCGCTGCGGGCATCCGCGCGGCACCGCCTGGGTGGACCTGGTCGCCACCGGCTCCGGATACCGGCTCGCCGCGCCCGGCCGCCCCGTACGCGACGACGTACGGCCCTCCGAACTTGCCGCGGCACTCGCGGACGCCCGCACCGACCCCGACGTAGTGAAGAAATGAGCGAGTACACCGTGTTTGAGTACGAGAAGGACGGCGCGGCCATCTACCGCCAGTCCTTTGCCACGATCCGCGCCGAGGCGGACCTCTCCGGGCTGCCCGACACGGTCGCCCAGGTCGCGGTGCGCATGATCCACGCCTGCGGAATGACCGACCTCCCGCAGGACCTCGGGTACACCCCCGAGGTCGTGCTGCGCGCCCGCGCGGCGCTGGAGGCGGGCGCGCCGATCCTGTGCGACGTGCAGATGGTCGCCAGCGGTGTCACCCGTAAGCGGCTGCCCGCCGGCAACGACGTGATCTGCACGCTCTCCGACCCGGCCGTACCGGAGCTCGCCGCGAAGATGGGCACCACGCGCAGCGCCGCCGCCTTGGACGTATGGCGCGACCGCGGCCTGCTGGAGGGCTCGGTCATCGCCGTCGGCAACGCGCCGACCGCGCTGTTCCGGCTGCTGGAGATGATCGAGGAGGGCGCCCCGCGCCCCGCCGCCGTCATCGGGGTCCCCGTCGGCTTCATCGGCGCCGCCGAGTCCAAGGACGCCCTCGCCGCCCACCCCTCGGGGCTCGACCACCTGATCGTGCGCGGCCGGCGCGGTGGCAGCGCGATGGCCGCCGCCGCCGTCAACGCCATTGCGAGCGTGGCCGAATGAGCGACATCGCCAAGGGGCGGCTGTACGGGGTGGGGCTCGGCCCCGGCGACCCGTCGCTGATGACCCTGCGCGCCGTCGAGGTGATCGCCGAAGCCGACGTCGTGGCCTACCACAGCGCCCGCCACGGCCGTTCCATCGCCCGTTCGATCGCGGCGAAGCACCTGCGCGCCGACCACGTCGAGGAACCGCTGGTCTACCCGGTCACCACCGAGACCACCGACCACCCCGGCGGGTACCAGGGGGCGATGGAGGAGTTCTACGAGGCCGCCGCGGCCCGCCTGGCCGCGCACCTGGACGCCGGCCGGACCGTCGCCGTGCTCGCGGAGGGCGACCCGCTCTTCTACGGCTCGTACATGCACATGCACAAGCGGCTCGCGGACCGGTACGAGACCGAGGTCATCCCCGGCGTCACCTCCGTGAGCGCCGCCGCCGCCCGGCTCGGCACCCCGCTCGTGGAGGGCGAGGAGGTGCTGACCATCCTCCCCGGCACCCTGCCCGAGGAGGAGCTCACCGCCCGTCTCGCCGCCACCGACTCGGCGGTCGTGATGAAGCTCGGCCGGACCTTCCCCGCCGTCCGCGGCGCGATGGAAGCAAGCGGCCGGCTCGCCGAGGCCCGCTACGTCGAGCGCGCCACCATGGCCGGCGAGCGCACCGGACTCCTCGCCGACATCGAAGCCGACAGCGTGCCGTACTTCGCCGTCGCCGTGCTCCCCAGCCGCATCGGCAACCCGGGCAGCGTGCCGTCCGGCCCCGGCGAGGTCGTCGTCGTCGGCACCGGCCCGGCCGGCCCGCTGTGGCTCACCCCGCAGACCCGGCGCGCCCTCGCCGACGCCGAGGTGCTGGTCGGCTACACCACCTACCTGGACCGGGTGCCCGTCAAGCCGGGCCAGATCCGGCACGGCTCCGACAACAAGGTGGAGTCGGAGCGCGCCGAGTTCGCCCTCGACCTCGCCCGGCGCGGCAAGCGGGTGGCCGTGGTCTCCGGCGGCGACCCCGGTGTCTTCGCCATGGCCACGGCGGTCCTGGAGGTGGCCGGGCAGGCGGAGTACAAGGACGTGCCGGTACGGGTCCTGCCGGGGGTGACCGCGGCCAACGCGGCGGCCGCCGCGGCCGGGGCCCCGCTCGGCCACGACTACGCCACCATCTCGCTCTCGGACCGGCTCAAGCCCTGGGAGGTCATCGCGGAGCGGTTGCGCGCGGCCGCCGCGGCCGACCTGGTGCTCGCCCTCTACAACCCCGGCTCGCGCAGCCGGACCTGGCAGGTGGCCCAGGCCCGGGAGCTGCTACTGGAACTGCGCTCGCCCGAGACCCCGGTGGTCGTCGCGCGCGACGTGGGCGGCCCCGAGCAGTCGGTGCGGATCGTCACGCTCGCCGAACTGGAGCCGTCCGAGGTGGACATGCGCACGATCCTGCTGATCGGCTCCTCGCAGACGCAGGTCACCGAGCGGGCCGACGGGTCGAGGATCACCTGGACGCCGCGCCGCTACCCGTGACCGGGTGAGGCGGGGCGCAGCGGTACACGGGGAAGGCCCGGTGCGGCGAGCGCACCGGGCCTTCCCCCGTCCGGTGGCGCCTCAGCGGGATCCCGGCGCACCGCCCGCCGCTGCCGTCGCCGCACCACGCTCCAGCCGGAACAGCACGTTCGGACGCAGCGGTCCTTCGGGCGCGTCGGGGTCGTCGAAGTCGTCGGCCGGGTTCCGGGTCATCCCGGTCTTCCGCATCACCGCCTGGGAGCGGAGGTTGCCGACCGTGGTCACGGCGAGGAGCTCGGGCAGCCCGAGCGCGTCGAAGCCGTGGGCCACGACCGCCCGCGCGGCCTCGGTGGCGTAGCCCCGTCCCCAGGAGGCACGGGCGAGCCGCCAGCCGATCTCCACCCCGGTGAACGGCATGCCGTCGTCCACGTCGTCCATGCCCGCGAAGCCGATGAACTCACCCGTGGCCCGGACCTCCACGGCCCACCAGCCGTGGCCCCGCCGGTCGAACGCGGCCCGGAACCGCACCATGGAGGCCTCGCTCTGCTCACGGGTGAGCGGGTCGCCCAGGTGCTCCCGTACCTCGGGATCGGCGTTCATCGCCGCCCAGGGATCGAGGTCGGAGTCCCGCCAGGGGCGCAGGACGAGGCGTTCGGTGTGCAGTACGGTCATGCCGTCCACCCAACGTGGCCCGTCCCCAGCAGGCAATTCCTTTTCCCCAGGGCAGAACCGGACCTCCTCTACCGGCTCACACCGAGCCAGTCCCGCACGGCCTCGACCGAGCCCGTCTCCGGTACGCCCTCCGGGACCGCCGGGCGGCGTACGACGAGGACCGGGAGGCCGGCCTCGCGGGCCGCGGTGAGCTTGGGGGCGGTGGCCGAGCCGCCGCTGTCCTTGGTGACCAGGACGTCGATCCGGTGCCGGGCGATCAGCTCCCGCTCGTCGTCCAGGGTGAACGGGCCCCGGTCCAGGAGTACTTCGAGGCGCGGCGGAACCGGCGGGGCCGGAGGGTCCACCGAACGCACCAGGAACCAGGTGCCGGTGAGGTGCGCGAAGGTGTGCAGGCCCATCCGGCCGGTGGTCAGGAACGCGCGGGAGCCGAGGCCGGGCAGCCGGTCGGCCGCCTCTTCCAGACGGTCCACGAAGGTCCAGTCGTCGCCCGGCCCCGGCGTCCAGCCCGGGCGCCGCAGCGCCAGCAGCGGGACGCCCGTGAGGGCCGCCGCCCCCGCCGCGTTGAAGCTCATCCGCTCCGCGAAGGGATGGGTGGCGTCGACCAGGTGGGTGACCCCGTGGGAGCCGATCCAGGCCGCCAGCCCCTCGGGCCCGCCGAAGCCGCCGATGCGGGTCTCGCCCGGCGGGAGCACGGGCGAGGTGACCCGCCCCGCCAGCGAGGTCGTCACCCGGTACGAGGGTTCCCCGGCCAGCGCCTCCGCGAGGCGCCGGGCCTCCGTCGTGCCGCCCAGGATCAGGACGTGGGCCGGAGCCACGTCAGCAGACATGCCGGTCGCGCTCGGGCGAGTACAGGTGGCTGTCGCGGAACTGCTCCGCGCCGAGCGTGCGGCCCACCATGATGACGGCGGTGCGCACCAGTCCGTGCTCCTTCACCTGTGCGGCGATGTCGGCCAGGGTGCCGCGCAGGATCAGTTCGTCGGGGCGGCTGGCCATCGCCACGACCGCCACCGGGCACTCGGCCCCGTAGTGCGGCAGCAGCTCGTCGACGACCCGGTCCACGTAGCGGGTGGCCAGGTGCAGCACCAGCAGCGCGCCGCTGCGGCCCAGCGTCGCCAGGTCCTCGCCGGGCGGCATGGGGGTGGCCTGCTGGGCGATCCGGGTCAGGATCACGGTCTGGCCGACGGTGGGGACGGTCAGCTCCCGCTTGAGGGCGGCGGCGGCCGCGGCGAACGCCGGGACACCCGGGACGACCTCGTAGGGGATGCCGGCCGCGTCGAGCCGGCGCATCTGCTCCGCGACCGCGCTGAAGATCGACGGGTCGCCGGAGTGCAGCCGCGCCACGTCCTGGCCCGCCGCGTGGGCCCGTACGCACTCGGCGACGATCTCGTCCAGGTTGAGCTGCGAGGTGTCGACCAGGCGGGCGTCCGCCGGGCACTCGGCCAGCAGTTCGCGCGGCACGAGGCTGCCCGCGTACAGGCAGACGGGGGCGGCGGCCAGGGTCCGGGCACCGCGCACCGTGATCAGGTCGGCGGCGCCGGGGCCCGCACCGATGAAGTACACGGTCATGTTCGATCCTTCTCCTCGGTCGATCCGGTCGATCCGGTCGATCCGGTCGATGCGGTCGGCCCGGTGGCCGTCCCGTCCGGCTTCGTCACTGACCACTGGGTGACCGGCATCGCCTGCCGCCAGCCCGTGAAACCGCCGACCGGCACGGCGTGCGCGACGGCGAGCTTCACCAGTTCGCCGCCGTGGCGCCGGTAGCGCTCGGCGAGCACCGCCTCCGACTCCAGGGTGACGGTGTTGACCACCAGCCGGCCGCCGGGGGCCAGCGCGTCCCAGACCGCGTCCAGCAGGCCGGGCGCGGTCAGCCCGCCGCCGATGAACACGGCGTCGGGGGCCGGCAGCCCGGCCAGTGCCTGCGGTGCGGCGCCGATGACCACGCGCAGGCCGGGTACGCCGAGCGCCGCCGCGTTGCGGGTGATGCGTGCGGCCCGCTCCGGGACGCGCTCCACGGCCACCGCCCGGCACGAGGGGTGCGTACGCATCCACTCGATGCCGATGGAGCCGGAGCCGCCGCCGATGTCCCACAGCAGCTCGCCGGGGGCCGGGGCCAGCGCGCACAGGGTCGCGGCCCGGACGTGGCGCTTGGTGAGCTGCCCGTCGTGTTCGTACGCGGTGTCCGGCAGGCCCGGGGTCGCGCCGAGGCGCGGCGCGTCGTGGGCCGGGTCCCGGCGGCAGTCGAGCGCGACCACGTTCAGGGGATCGCCGGGCGCGTGGTCCCAGCCGTCGGCGTGGCCCTCGTACGTGTCCTCGCGCTCGGACCCGAGCTGTTCCAGCACCCGCATCCGGCTCGGGCCGAAGCCCCGCTCCCGCAGCAGGGCGGCGATCTCGCCCGGGGACGACGCTCCGGCGCTGAGCACCAGCACCCGGCGCCCTTCGTGGAGCGCGGCCGCCAGCCGGGCCACCGGGCGGCCGACCACCGTGACCACCTCGGTTTCCTCCACCGGCCAGCCCAGGCGGGCGCATGCGTAGGACACCGACGAGGGGTGCGGGTGGACCCGCAGGGACCGCGGCCCGAGCTCCTCGGCGAGGGCGCGGCCGATCCCGTAGAACATCGGGTCACCGCTGGCCAGCACCACGATCCGGCGGCCGGCGTGCTCGGCCATCAGCTTCGGAACGGCGGGCCGCAGCGGGCTCGGCCAGGCCACCCGCTCACCGGTGCAATCGGCGGCCGGCAGCAGGTCCAGCTGGCGCGGCCCGCCGATCAGCACCTCGGCCGAGGACAGCGCGGAGCGGCCGGCGGCGGTGAGCCCGGCCCAGCCGTCCGCGCCGAGGCCGACGACCGTCACGGGCATGGGGGGCGGCGGGGAGCTCACTGCGCGGTTCCTCGGGGACGGGAGGGGGAAAGAGGGCGGACCCGCAGCCTACTGGCCTGCCCATCCGTGACCCGCGCCGCCCTGGCCCCTGCCCTGGCCCCGGCCCGGCGGCACCCGCGGAACCTCCTCGGGCTACCCTCGGTAACTCACTGCCTCACGAGGGAGCCGCCATGCCGGGCTGGAACGCGACGCACATCCCCGACCAGAGCGGCCGCAGCGCCGTCGTGACCGGGGCCAACAGCGGGATCGGCTACGTCACCGCCCGCGAGCTCGCCCGGCGCGGCGCCTCGGTGGTGCTGGCCTGCCGCAGCGCGGCCCGCGGCCGGGCCGCCGTGATCCGGCTGCGCGCGGAAGTTCCGGGGGCGCGGGCCGAGTTCCTCCCGCTGGACCTCGCCGACCTGTCCTCCGTACGGGAGTTCGCCGCCGGGTACGGACAGCGGCACGCCTCGCTGGACCTGCTGGTCAACAACGCGGGGGTGATGGCCCTGCCGTACGGGCGGACCGCCGACGGGTTCGAGACACAGTTCGGGGTCAACCACCTCGGGCACTTCGCCCTGACCGGACTGCTGCTGCCGCGACTGCGCGCCGCCGCCCCCGGGGCCCGGATCGTCAACGTCTCCAGCGGCTTCCACGTACTGGGGAGGATCGGTCCCGCCGACGCGGACCTCGTCGCCCCGGGCCTCGCCGACGCGGGCGGCGAGCACGGCTACCGGCGGTGGATCGCTTACGGCCGCTCCAAGACCGCCAACCTGCTCTTCACCCACGAGCTGTCCCGCCGCTTCACGGCCGCCGGCTCCCCGATCACCGCCGTCGCCGCCCACCCCGGCTACGCCTCCAGCAACCTCCACTCCGGAGCGTCGAAGCTGGAGGGCCCCACCCTCAACTCGCGGGTGGCCGCGATCGGCAACGCGGTCCTCGCCCAGCCCACCGCCTCGGGCGCGCTGCCCACCCTCTACGCGGCCACCGCGCCCGGGGTCCGGCCTGACACGTTCATCGGCCCGCGGTTCGGCTGGCGCGGGGCGCCCGCGCGGTCCTGGCGGGCCGGGTGGACCCTCGACGACAGCTCCGGCGAGCTGCTGTGGGCCGCCTCCGAGAAGCTCACGGGGGTCTCGTACGCCGCCCTGCCGCGCTGAGCGGATCGCGCGGGCGCTCCGAAGTGAGTCCGCCCGCCCCCGTGTCGCCTCCGGGCGCCCCGGCGCGGACCTGCCCCGAGCGCCCCCTGCACAGCAGAATCTGCGGCATGAGCGACGACGAGCCGGACAACCACCCAGGAATCCGCGGCCGTCACGACCGCATCGGCCGTCACGGCGGGGGACCGGGCCGGGCCGGGCGGGATCTCAGACGGGCTCGGGGCGCAGGGAGCGCCAGATGTGGTCGGGGAGGTAGCGGGCGGCCTCGGTGAGGTCGATCTCGTAGGTGCTGGACAGCCAGCGCCGGGCGGCCTCCGCGAGCGGGCCCATGACGAGCACCTCGACCACGGGCGCCGGGAGCGGGGCGATCTCGCCGCGCTCCATGCGCACCGCCAGCCACCGCATGATGGCCGCGAACTTCTCCGCCTTGGCCGCGCCGATCTCCTCGGCGTGGGCCACCAGATAACCGGAATAGGCGGAGGCGTGCAGGAACAGCGCGACGTCCCGGTGTTCCCGGGTGAACGTCAGGTAGGCCGTCACCCACGCACGCACCCCGGTGCGGGCCGTGCGGCACCGGGTGAGGGCGGCGATCATCGCGTCGCACAGCTCGTCCATGCACCGGATGTAGAGGGCGGCGGCAAGACCGTCGAAGCTGCCGAAGTGGTGGTAGAGGCTGCCGAGGCTGACCCCGCCGGCCGACACGACCGCGTTCACGGTGAAGCCCTGCTGGCCGGACTCGGCGAACACCCGCAGGGCGGTGGTCAGGAGCAGGTCGACGGTGGCCTCGCCACGCTGCTGCTTAGGAGACACGGTGCCGTCCCGTCGGTGTGCGTCCTGATGTCCGAAATCCGTGCCGACGAGCCTAGCAACTCCCGGAAACCGGAGAACTGTTTCGGAAAGGTCCTCCAGAACCTCCCCGGGGGCCTCCGGGGCGACCGGCCGCTCAGGACTTGGCGGAGCGCTCGTACAGGGCGCGGGCGCCGTCGCCGAAGCGGACGCTGTACGTGGTCTCCTCGTCCCCGCCCCCGTCGCGGCCGCCGATCACCCCGATCAGGGTGCTGCGGCCGGTCGTCACCGGGCCGCCACTGGTGCCGTTGGGTACGTCCGCGCAGTCCACGCGCACCTGCGCCGGCCCGGCCAGGACCGCGGTGTTCCGGCACTCCAGCGGCTGCTCGGCGTAGTTCGGGTAGCCCATGAGCCGGGCGGGCGACGGCAGTTCGGTCCCGAAGTCCATGGTCAGGGCCCCCGTGACGTCCTCCAGCCGCTGCCCCGGATAGCCCGGCCGGCGCAGCCGGACCAGGGCGATGTCGTGGTCGGGGTCCTGGTCCTGCGTCCAGCGCGGGTCCACGTCGATCCGGGTCGGCACCCAGATGCCGTACGGGGCCACGCCGTCCCGGTAGCCGGGCGCGAAGGCGAGGTTGGTGCGGAAGCCGCCGGCGTACACGCAGTGCGCGGCGGTGGCGATCAGGTCGCCCCGCGGGGAGTGGACCACCACGGCCGAGCAGTGGTGGTCGGGGTCGCCGTCGCCGCCGGGGGAGAAGAGCGCGCCGACGGCGGGCTCGGCCGGGGCGGGCCCGGCCTCCAGGGGATCGGAGGGCTGCCACCCGGCGTACCGCCAGTCCACCGGGCCGCCGCCGTCGCCGAAGGCCTGGCCGTCCCTCGGCGGCTCCGGGGCCTCCCGCACGATCCCGTCCAGCACCGAGGCCGCCGTTCTGTCGGCCCGCTCGGGGTCCTGCTGGTAGACGCCTTGCGCCGGATCGCCGTCCGCACGGTTCGCGGCGATGCCGCGCAGCTCCCAGGCGACGTAGCCGACGCCCGCGAGGACCACGGTGCACAGGAGGCCGACGGCCATGGAGCCCCGCGGGGCGGCCCGGCCCCGCCGCCGTTCCCGCTCGTCAACCCTGCCGACCATGTGGTGCTCCCGCCCCAGACGCATTCAGACTCTTCGTTCGATGGGGGAGCGCCGGCCCGGGTTCCGGCGGGCGGACGTGTCCGTGCTCACAGCCCCCGCCCCCGGTACCCCTGCCCGAAGGCCCCCGATCCGCCCGCGCACGCCGAACTCGGCGTTCCATGGCCCCTGTTACCCCCGCCGGGCTATGGTGCCGGGCGGGGGACGACTGCGCGAGGGGGGCCGGGCTGCGATGCGTTTTCTCTTTGTCCACGGTACGGGGGTACGGCGCGAGCGGCACGACAGGCTGTTCGCCCAGGTCCGTGAGCGGCTGACGGCCAGATTCCCCGGAGCCGCCGTCGACTCCTGCTACTGGGGCGACCGGTTCGGCGCGACCCTCGGCGCGGGCGGCCGTTCGGTGCCGGGTCTGCGCCCCGGGCCGCAGGGCGCGCCCGACCCCGTGGACGCGGAGACGGCCGAGTGGGCGCTGCTGCTCGCCGACCCGCTGTGCGAGCTGCGGGTCCTGGCCGAGGCGGGCTGGGCGGGCCCCGGCGACCGGGGTGTCCGGGGTGACCGGGGTGACGCCGGCGACGCGGACGACGAGGACGCCGGGTACGGCGACGCCTTCGCGATGCCCGGCGTACAGGCCGCCGGAGCCCGCGTGCTCGCCCTGCTCGAAGGCTTACCGCCCGCGCCGCCGCCGGCCGGGGACGAACTCGGCGCCCTGCTCCACGGAACCGGCCTCGCCGCGGGCTTCGCCGCCGCCCTGGACGCCGCCGCGGGCTCCGCCGAAGCGACCCGGGCCGCGGCCCGCGCCACCGACGAGCCGCAGGCCCGCGAGCTGGCCACCGCCCTCGCCCGGGCCGTGACCGCCGCCGCCCTGGCGGCCGCCACCGACGAGGCCGACTGCACGGGCGCCGAACGCGACCGCCTCGTCGAGCTGCTCACCACCCGCCTCGGCGGCGACGGCCGGGTTCCCGGCGCCCGCGTGGCCGCCGTCCTCGGCCGGCTCGCCCTGCGGGTCACCACCCAGCCCCTCCTCGACGCCCGGCGCGGCTCCCTCACCGTCGGCGCCACCCCCGTGCTCGGCGACATCCTGCGCTACCAGTCCCGCGGCCACGAGCTGCGGGAGTTCCTGCACGCCCGGATCACCGCCGATCCGGGGCCGACCGTACTCATCGGCCACAGCCTCGGCGGGATCGCCCTCGTGGACCTCCTCACCCTCGCCGCCGCCCGCGGTGAGGCCGTCCCCGGGGCCGAGCTGCTGGTCACCGTCGGCTCCCAGGCCCCGTTCCTCTACGAACTGGGCGCGCTCACCGCGCTCGAACCCGGCGCGAAACTCCCGTACGGCTTCCCGCGCTGGCTCAACGTCTACGACCGGCACGACGTGCTCTCCTACCTCGCCGCACCCGTCTTCCCCGGCGACGCGCGCGTCAGCGACCACGAGGTCCGCAGCCGCCAGCCCTTCCCGGCCTGCCACAGCGCCTACTGGAAACAGGACTCCCTCTACGAGCGCATCGAACAGGCGGTGACCGAGGCGGAGATCGGGTGACTCCCGCCGACTTCCTGCCCCCGGCCCTCGGACCGCAGCGCACCTTCGCGCTCGTCGCCGGGGTCGAGCGCTACGACATCAGCCACCGCTGGAACCTGCGCGGCCCGGCCCGCGACGCCCTGCGCTTCGCCCGGTGGCTGACCGGCCCCGCCGAGGTGCCGCCCGGCAACGTCCGCCTGCTGCTCTCCCCGCTCGACGATCCGGGCGACCTCGACTGGACGGACTCCCCGGCGATGACCGCCCTGCGCACGGCCTACCGGCCGGCGACCGAGGAGAACGTGAAGTCGGCACTGCTCGACGAACTCCCGCAGTGCGACGGCGACCTGCTGTGGATCTTCTGGGCCGGACACGGCTACCTCGGGCCGCGCCAGGAGCTGATGCTGCCCTGCGCCGACGCCCGCCCCAGCCAGATCAGGCACCTCAACCTGGACTCGGCGCTGCGCTGGTGGCGGACCGACCTCGTCAAACAGCGCCGCTTCCCGCTCCAGGCCGCACTCGTGGACTCCTGCCGGGTCGACGCGCCCCGCGACACCCGCTGGAACTTCGGCAACACCGACTACGGGGGCGGGAGTTCGGTACCCGGCCGACGCCAGTTCCGGCTCTACGCCTCCCGCGAGGGCGAGGTCGCGCAGAACGACCCCGAGCGCGGCGCCGGCCGGTTCACCGAGGCCCTGCTCGGCGAACTGGGCGGACGGTCCGTACGGGAGAGCGTCAGCGGGCTGCCCGGCGCCGCCCTCAGCATCCACCGCACCTTCCAGGAGCTGCGCGAGCGCGGTGAGGGCTGGCAGCTGCCGCAGTTCATCGTCGACCGGGACTGGGACGCCTGCTCCTTCCTCGACGACGACCTGTCCCGGGCCGCACTGCCCCGGGCCGCCAAGCTCGACCAGACGGCCTGGGACGGGCTCGGCGAGCTCTTCGAGGGCCGAGAACTGCCGCGCTGCGCCTACGAGGCCTACGCCTGGGCGTTCAAGGCGGCCGGCTGCACCACCCCGGCGCGCGGCGGCCTGCCCGGGGACGGCCTGCTGGAGGTGGTCCAGGACCTGGACGAGCGGCAGGGCGGGCGCGGCGGGATGCCACTGGCGGTGCCCTTCGTACGGTTCCTCGCGGACCGGGCCGCCGCCGCGGGCGACGCGCGGTGGGCGGCCCGGCTCGGGGACTGGGTACGGGCCACCCGCGAGCGCCTCGCCCTGCCGGTGCTGCCCCCGCCCCCGCCCCCGGCCCGCAGGATGGTCGTGCACGTCCGGCTGGAGACACCGCCGGGCGGGGAACCCGGGTACCTGGCCCGGATGTGGCTGCGGGGCGAACGGACCCGGCACATATGGGAGTCGGAAGGGCAGCCGGTCGCACTGGACGGGGTGCGGGAGGAGCTCGTACGGCAACTCGCCCTCATCGGCGGCGCCTCGGACACCGGCGGCGGGGCAGACGGCGGAGCCGGGCGGCAGGCGTACGCCGCGGTGGACCGCATCGAGTTCCACGTGCCGTACGAGCTGCTCGACGCCGACTTCGACCAGTGGCCGGTGCCCCGCGGCCCGGCCGGCCGGCGCCGCGCCCTCGGCCTGCTCCACCAGGTGGTGGTGCGCTGCCCGCAGGAGCGGGCGGACACCCGCGCCGAGTGGCACGGCACCTGGCGCTGGCTGCACGCCCAGGGCGGCCGGCACCCCGACGCCGTACGCGTCGTCACGGACGAGGAGGTCACCGACGCGCTCGGCATGGAGCTGGCCGCGCAGCCGCCGCCCGCCTGCGTCCTCGCCCACACCGCGGCCGCCCCGCATACCGGGCTGCTGGAGGCCGTACTCGAAGGCGGGCTCCCGGTGGCCGTATGGCGGCGCGGCGGCGGCCTGCCCGCACCCGCACTCCTCGACCTGCTGGCTCCGGCCGGGCCGGACGGCCGCCCCGACCCCGGCGCACTGGACGTACTGGCCCTGCCCGCACGCGTGCGGGAGGTGCGCCGGGCGGCAGCCGGCGCCGCCGGGGGAGCCGCACGCGCCCACCAACCACCGTCAGGGGGAGACCAGTTGGTGCTCCTGTGGGACGATCCCGACGACATACCGGGCCTCCGGTCCCTGGCCTGACCCCGACCACCGACAGACGGCGGAACCGAAGATGGAGGCAGAGGCAGTGGTGAAGGACTGGTGGCTGTACCACGGGACCGGCGAGGGCGCGGACCGGCGTGCCCGCCTGGAGGCCGGATTCCCGCCACCCTGGCGGGACTTCACCGGCGCCCCCGACCCCGGATACGCGCCGCCCGGGTGCACCGGAGCGGCCTGGGAGCGCACCTGGCGGCGCGGCGAGGGCTACGTACCCGACGAGCCGGAGAAGGACGTCGTCAACACGGCGCTGCACCTGCGCAGGCCGCTGCTCGTCACCGGGAAACCGGGCGTCGGCAAGTCCACGCTCGCCTACAGCATCGCCTCCGACCTGAGCCTGGGACCCGTACTGCACTGGCCGATCACCAGCCGGACCGTACTGCGGGACGGGCTGTACCTGTACGACGCCATCGGCCGGCTCCAGGAGGCCGGGCTGGAGCAGCTGCGCACACCGGGCGCGCAGCCCGCCGCGGCCGTACCCGTGCCCGCGCCGGACACCGCCGTCGCCCCCTCCGCCCCCTCCGCCCCCTCCGCCCCCTCCGCCCCCTCCGGCCCCTCGATCTCCCGCTATCTGCGCCTCGGCCCCCTCGGTACCGCCCTGCTCCCGCAGGACCGCCCCCGCGTGCTGCTCGTCGACGAGATCGACAAGAGCGACATCGACCTCCCCGGCGACCTCCTCACCGTCTTCGAGGACGGCGGCTTCCTGATCCCCGAACTCGCCCGCCTCGCCCAGGAGGACCCCACCGTCGCCATCGGCACCGACGACGACCCCGACGCGGCCGTACGGATCACCCAGGGCCGCGTCCAGTGCCGCTACTTCCCCATCGTCGTCCTCACCAGCAACGGCGAACGGGACTTCCCGCCCGCCTTCCTGCGCCGCTGCGTCCGCCTCCACCTGGAGCCGCCCGGACCGGACAAGCTCGCCCGCATCGTGCGCCGCCGGCTCGGCGTCGACATCGCATCCGGCGAGGAGTACCAGGACCTCGTCCAGGCCTTCCTCGACCGTGGCGAGGACGGCGACCTGGCCACCGACCAGCTCCTCAACGCCATCCAGCTCCGCCTCGCCGGTGCCTGGTCCGCGCCCGCCGACCGCGAACGCTTCCTCGCCACCGTCATGCAGCACCTGACCGGGCCCACGGCGTGATCGAGGAGCTGCTCGCGGCCCTCGCCGACGGCGCCGACGGCAGCGTCCCGAACACCGGCATCGGCGCGGAGGAGATCGCCGACATCCTGTGGCTGGCGGCCCGGGTGGACCCGGGGCGCGCGGACCGCCCGCCCGGTGCGCCCGGCACCGGCCCCCCGGGCGAGCGGCCGCCGCCCCCCGACACCCCTTCCCCCGAGCCCGGCCCCGCACCCGGCGCGGACGCCCCGGCCGGCGGCGAACCGGCCGTCCAGCTCTTCCCGGCCGCCCGGCGCCGCCCCGCCGGGAAACCGGACGACGGCGGCACGGAACGCCGCGGCTCACCCCTGCGGCTGCCGCGGGCCGCCTCCCTCGACGACCCGCTCGCCCTGATGCGCTCCCTGCGGCCCGTCGGGAGACGCTCCATCGGCGGCCCGGGAGAGGAACTGGACGAGCAGCTCACCGTGGAACGCAGCATCGAGCGGATGGTGACGACCCCGGTCCTGCGCCCCGCCGAGAGCCGCTGGCTGGACCTGGCGCTGGTCGTCGACACCCACCACTCCATGCTGCTCTGGTCGGACCACGTGGACGAGCTCCGCCGCGTCCTGACCCGCAGCGGCGTCTTCCGCGACGTGCGCACCTGGCAGCTGACCGGCACCGGCCCCGGCGCCACCCCGATGGTCACCCGCGGCCACGGCGGCCCGCCCCGCAACCCCCTGGAACTGGCCGACCCGGCGGGCCGCCGGCTGATCCTCGTACTCTCCGACACCGTGGCGGGCGGCTGGCGCGAGGCCCCGGTGCAGGGCATGCTCCGGCACTGGTGCGCGCACAACGCCGTCGCCGTACTGAACGTCCTGCCCGAACGGCTCTGGACGCGCGGCGCCGTCCGGCCCGTCCCCTTCGCCGTCCGCGCCGACCGGCCGGCCGCCGCCACCCGCTCCTGGCAGCGGATCCCGGCCGCCCGCCGCGCCCGCGCCGGACGCCGGCGCGCCGCCCCGCCGGCCGTCGTCCCCGTGGTCGGGGTCGCCTCCGGCAGCCTGGCCCGGCTGGTGCGGGTGGTCTCCGGGGACGGCCGGTGGCGGCGCCTCGCCTGCCTGCGCCTGGACCCGGAACCCGCCGCCGCGAGCGCCCCGGCCGATCCGGCCCCCGGCGGCGGCCGCAGCGCCCTGGAAGTGGTGGAGGACTTCCGCGCGAACGCCTCCCCGACGGCCCAGCAGCTCGCCGCCCACCTGGCCGCCGTACCGCTCACCCTGCCGGTGATGACCCTGGTCCGGCGCTCCCTGCTGCGCGACTCGGAGCACGGCCACCTCGCCGAGGTCGCCCTCGGCGGGCTCTTCGAGGCCTGGGACGACGAACAGGACTCCGGTGAGGTGGAGTTCGAGTTCCTGCCCGGCGTACGGGAGGTGCTGCTCGGCTCGCAGCTGCGCGGGGACGTGGCCGCCGTACGGGAGCTGGTCCGGCGCCGCGTCTGGGAGTTCATGTCCCGCAACCGGCGCACCGGCCCGGACTTCTCCGCGACCCGGGTCACCACGGGCCGGGAGGGCGTGCGCCGGGTGGCCGAGGGGGCCCTGCCGTTCGCGGCGCGGCCACCGCGGGATCCGGGCCTGGCCGACCGGGTCGTCCGGGTCCGCCACGACGGGATGGCCGAGCCGCAGGAGGTCGGCACCCTGCTGACGCCGAGGCTGGTGCTCACGGTGGGGGACGCGGTGCCCCCCGCGGGCGCGGTGGCCTGGGTACGGCCCGGCGACCGGGAGATCCCCTGCCGTGCGGTGTGGTGGGATGACGCGGCGCCCCGGATGCTGCTGCTCCAGGCCGACGAGGACCTGATGGATCCGGCGGTCGGCGTGGAGCCGCTGCCCTGGCTGACGGCGGGGGGCCACCACCGCCTGGACCGGCTGCGGATCGACGGCCGCACCGACCAGGGGGACCCGCTCGCGCTCACGGGCGAGGTGGCTCCGCACGACGGCGAACGCAACGGCGAGCTCGTCCGGCTCTCCGCGGAACCGGAGGGCTGGACGCACTTCCGCGGCGGCCCCGTCTCCGCGGACGGCGCGCTGGCCGGCGTCGTCCACACGGTCTGGCCCGACCGCATGGTGTTCCTGCTGGCCGACGCCCTGCTGGAACAACCGGGCTTCCGCGCGGCGCTGGAGGGTTCCGGGCGGGCGCGGGACACGGAGACCGCGGTGTGCCTGGCGGTGCTGCCCGGCGCGGACGGCGTGGTCCCGACCGGGAGCACGCCGCTCGCGGAGACGCGCGACATGCTGGTCGAGCTCATGCAGCGCACCGGTGTCGGCGGGCGGCTGACCGGCGGCGAGGGGGACGCTCCGCTGCTCGTCACGTTCGCCGCGCCGGGCGCCCACGCCAAGGCGGGCCGGCTCCTGCACGATCTGCCCGGGGTCATGACCCGGTACGGATTCCGGCGCGTGGACGGCATGCACCCCTCGCTCGGCGTGGCCGTGGGAGGCGGCACGGACGAGAGCGCCCGGCTGGTGCGGCACCCCGTGATCGCGGATCTGCTGGGACGGACGGTGCGTCCGGGGGCGCTCGTCCTCGCCGTCTCCCACCGCCTGCACGAGGAACTGGGCGACGTGATCGGCTCGCCCGCCCGGCTCGCACTGCGCCGGGTGGGCGGCGCCGACGAGGGCTGGGTGTGTTCCGACGACCACGCGCCCGCCGGGGTGCTCGGGCAGGTACTGACCGAGGCGGGCGGGCTCCTGGACGAGGGCATCGACTGGCCGGCCTGTGGACTCGACGCCTCACCGGCCGACCCGCGGGCCTGCATCGGCATCCGGCTGCCGGGCCACGAGCGGTGCCTTGCCCATCTGGAGATCGAGGACCAGGAAACCTACCTCGGGACACTGTCGCCGGGAGCGCCGGTCGACCTGCGGGGCACCACCTTCGATCACGGCCTGCTGCCGCGCCTCCTCATGGCGTTGCAGCCGAGCGCTCCGGGACCCGCCAGAGTGGGTCCGGCGGCCTTCGACCGGGCACGGTTCGCGGAGGGCTGGAACCGGCCGGACATCGAGTTCTCGGATCACGCGTCCTTCGTCCGGGCCACCTTCGCGGGCCGGGCCGGTTTCGCCGGAGCCACCTTCGCCGGGCCGGTCTCCCTCGACGGCGCGGTCTTCGAGCACGTCGGCGACTTCGACCGGTGCCGCTTCCACCGCGCGGCCACCTTCCGGCGGACGCGCTTTCGCGGCTCGGCGGGATTCAAGGACGCGGTCTTCCTCGCCGACGTCTCCTTCGGCCGGGCCGTGCTGCAGGCCTCCGCGGACCTGAACGGGATGCGGGTGGACGGGACGGCGGACTTCACCCGCGCTGCCTTCCGCGGCCTGGCGGGGATGAGCGCGACCGGCTTCGCGGGCTCCGTCTCCTTCGCGTCGGCGACATGGGAGCGCGGGCTCCTGTCCACTGGGGCGGTGTTCGAAGGGCCGGTGGACTTCGCGCGTGCCACCTTCCGGGGACGGGTCCGCTTCGAAGGCGTGCTCTTCGAAGCGGACTCGATCGTCGGGCAGTTCTCCTCGGTCGTCCCGCCGGACCGCTGGGCCTCCACCCGGCGCTCGGACGGTACGTGGGACATCCGGCTGCTCGACGCCGAGAACGGATGACCGGGGCGGCCCGGCCCCGGGCCGTCAGGGCCCGCTGTGCGAGGCCTCCAGCTGCCGCTCCGGCCGCCCGCCGTCGGCTGCCACCGGGAGGCTCGCCTCGATCTCGTCCAGAGCCCGGCGGGCGGTGGCGATGCGTGCCCGGACGTCGGGATCCGTGCCCGGCGCCGGGGCGCGGTTCGCCTCGTCCTCCATCTCGCGCGCCTCGTCGAGGGAGTTGAGGACGACGCCGATGAGTACGTTCACCAGTACGAAGGAGGCGAGCAGCGCGTAGGAGGCGTAGTAGATGATGCTCAGCCGGGAGATCTGCAGTCCCGCGCGGACGGCGTCGGTCAGACCGTCGAGCGTGGTCAGCAGGAAGAGCGTGAGCATCGCGCGGCCCACCGAGCCGTAGTGCCCGGGGTCCGACCTCGCGAAGCACACCCAGCCGACCATGGCGTACACGTACAGGACCAGCGCGCCGACGAACAGGAAGCTGGCGGTGCCCGGCAGGCTGCGGCCGACGGCGATCAGCAGGATGCGCAGGTGGGGCAGGAAGCGGGCGGTGCGCAGGACCCGGGCCAGGCGCAGCATCCGCAGCAGGGTGGTGTTCTCGCGGACGAGCGGGACGAAGGCGGAGGCCACGACCGCGAGGTCGAAGAGGTTCCACGGGTCACGGAAGAATGCTTTCGGCCGGTCGGCGCAGGCGCCCAGGCGCAGCAGCATTTCCAGGGTGAACAGGGCCAGGCAGCAGTTCTCCGCACCCTGCAGCACGAGCCGGTACTCGGCGGCGAGCCCGCTGTACGTCTCCACCCCCATCAGCGCGGCGTTGAAGAGGATCGCGCAGAAGACGACCATCCCGAAGGCGGGGGCCTCCGTGGCCACCCGGCATCGGGCTGCCAGTTTCATCCGGCCGCGTCCGGCCGGCCTCGGGTCTGTCATCGTGCTCCTCGTACTCTCGTCTGCGCCGCGGGCGAAACGGCGGGCCACCCCTCTAACGCCCCAAGGCCGATCGGGTTTCACCCCTGTCCGCCCCCCGATGCGCCGAACGTGAGCCGGAGCGCGGTTCCGCTCCCGCGCGCCTCCGGTGACGCGTCGTGCCGGACCGGGGTCAAGTGCGTTGCGTGAACAGTCGGTTGATCTGCGGGTGGGGCGAGCCTTGGGCGCATATGCTCGCTTCGTACACCCGCACTCCGTACATCCGTACATCGTGCATCCGTGCTTCCGCATGCTCTCGCAGCCGTAAGGGGACCGCGCCGTGAGTGTCCGTATCCAACCCTCCTCCCAGGTCGACGAGAGCGCCGAACTCGGTGAGGGAACCACGATCTGGGATCTGGCGCAGATCCGCGAGGAGGCCCGGCTCGGGCGCGGGTGCATCGTGGGGCGCGGGGCGTACGTAGGGCCGGGCGTACGGATCGGCGACCACGTGAAGCTGCAGAACTACGCACTCGTCTACGAGCCCGCGGTCCTCGGCGACGGGGTCTTCATCGGTCCCGCGGCGGTGCTCACCAACGACTTCTACCCGCGCGCGGTCGACCCCGAGGGCCGGATCAAGCGCGACGGCGACTGGGAGGCCGCCGGGGTCGTCGTCGCCGAGGGAGCCTCGCTCGGGGCCCGTTCGGTGTGCGTGGCCGGGGTACGCGTCGGGCGCTGGGCGCTCGTCGCGGCCGGCGCCGTGGTGTCCAAGGACGTGCCGGACTTCGCGCTCGTCGCGGGCGTGCCGGCCCGCCGGATCGGCTGGGTGGGCCGGGCCGGGGTCCGCCTGGTGGAGCGCGAGGGGGAACCGGGCATCTGGGAGTGCCCGCGCACCGGAGCGCTGCACGACGAGAAGGACGGCACGCTCAGCGAGCGAACCTGACGGAATGTCGGCAATTTAGGGCAACGGCATTTCCTCAAAACCACAATCAATGAACATCCGTGGGCATACCGTGTCCCTGCACACGGGATCTGAGCAGGCAACAGGCCATGTTCAGTGGGGGGTTGTGTACGACGAGGGCACCGGGGCAGTGCCATGCCGGCGCGGGCACACCCGCGTCTGCTGACACTGCTGTTCACGCGTGTCCCGGTCCGAGGCATCGCTGGGGGGATCCAGACGCCGGCCTTCGGACGGTTCGTGCCATCGGCGTGACATCGCCGCGGGCGCGGACGCCGTCATGCGCAGTCCCCCTCCGCGGAGTGACGACCGCCAGGTCCGTCCGAGGAGAACGATCAGAGGGGGTAGGTGTGTTGGAGCCGTACAGCTCGGACATACGGGGTGCGGGGAGCACCAGGGGAATCGGGGTGGGGACCCGATGAACACCACACGATTAGGAGCACTGGCCCACGAGGACCGGTCGCTGCACGCCCTCGCCGAGCGGCTGCTCGCGCTGGCCGAGGCGGGGCTCCCGGCGATGTACCTGCCGGACGCCGAGACCTTCGTGTTCACCCGGGCGGGGGTCATCTCACCCGAGGGAACTCCCGTCCTGGAGCAGCGGGGAACGAGCACCCGGTACGCGGCGATCACCGCGCTGGGAGCCCGCTTCCTGCCCGAGGACCGGCAGCGCGCGCTCTTCGGCGGGCGCACCGCCGAGGAGTTCACGGGCGTGCTCGTGGAGCGGCTGCCCGGGGTGGTGAACCTCGGCGACGCGGCGCTCATCGCCTGGGCCGCCGCGGAGACCGGCCATCCCAAACTGTCCGACGCCCTCGACCGGGTGGCCGCGCTGGACGTACCCGGGCGGCCGCAGTACACGGTCGAGGCGGCCTGGGTGCTCTCCGCACTCGTGGCCGCGCGCTCCGTCGTGGACGTGGAGGAGCGCATCGCGGCGGCCCGCGTACGGCTGCTGGCGGCCAGGGTCGGCGACAGCCCGCTCTTCCCGCACGCCACCGAGCCCGGACTGGTCCCCGGCTACCGGTCCCACGTGGCCTGTTTCGCCGACCAGACCTATCCGCTGCAGGCACTGGCCCGGCTGCACGCGAGCGGCGACGACCCGGAGGCCCTCGCGGCCGCCGACGCCTGCGCCGCCCGTATCTGCACACTGCAGGGCGACGGCGGACAGTGGTGGTGGCACTACGACGCCCGCGAGGGCGGCGTGGTGGAGGGCTACCCGGTCTACAGCGTGCACCAGCACGCGATGGCCCCGACCGCCCTGTTCGACCTGGCCGAGGCGGGTGGCACGGACTTCGGCCCGGCGATCCGCCGCGGACTGCGCTGGATGACCGACGTGCCCGAACTCGCGGATCCCACCGGGAACGCGCGGGAGCCGATGATCCGCGAGGACTTCGGCGTCACCTGGCGCAAGGTCTACCGCGGCGACCCGAAGAAGGCCGTCCGGGCCGCCCGCGGACTCACCACCCGGGTGGCACCGCACGCCCGGCTCGCCCCGCTCGACCGGATCTTCCGCCCCGGTGCGGTGGACCGCGAGTGCCGCCCGTACGAGTTCGGCTGGATGCTCTTCGCCTGGCTCGGAGGGATCCAGAGATGACACGACGACAGTCCCTCTTCGGGGTCCCGCTCGACCCGCTGACCATGGACGAGACCGTGCAGCGCTGCCTCGACGCGGTGCGGCGCGGAGAACAGATCGAGATCGGCATGGTCAACGCGGCCAAGCTGGTCAACATGCGGCGCGACCCCCTCCTCGCCGAGGCGGTCGCCGGCTGCGACCTGGTCCTGGCCGACGGCCAGGCCGTGGTCTGGGCCGGCCGCGTGCTGGGCGTCCGGCTGCCCGAACGGGTCGCGGGAATCGACCTGTTCATGCGCCTGCTGGCCGCCGCCGAGGTGGCGGACATCCCCGTCTACCTGCTCGGGGCCCAGGAGGACGTGCTGGAGATGATGCTCGCGCAGATCTCCGAGCGCTTCCCGGAGCTGCAGGTGGCCGGCAGCCGCAACGGCTACTTCGGCGACGGCGACCAGGAGGCGATCGCCGACGCCATCGCCGACAGCCGCGCGCGGCTGCTGTTCCTCGGCATGACCTCGCCCAAGAAGGAGATCTTCACCGCCGGCTACGGCAAGCGCACCGGCGCGCACGTCGTCCACGGCGTCGGAGGCTCCTTCGACATCCTCGCCGGCATCACCAAGCGGGCCCCCCTGGTCTGGCAGCGGATGGGACTCGAATGGTTCTACCGCACCCTCCAGGAACCGCGCCGTCTGGGCAAGCGCTACCTCACCACCAACGCTGCCTTCCTCCTCATGACGGTCCGGGAACTCATCCACCGCACACCGTCTGCCGGTTCCGCTTCCGCGAAGGGGAGTTACTGATGCGCGTCGTCGTCGTGGGACAGGGATACGTCGGACTGCCGCTGGCCATCCGGGCCGCCGAGGTCGGACACCAGGTGATCGGGTACGACGTGGACACCCGGCGGGTCAAGAGCCTCGCCGCCGGTGAGTCGTACGTGGAGGACGTCTCCTCCGAACGGCTGGCCCGCGCGCTGGCGCGCGGCACCTACCGCCCCAGCGAACTGGCCCGGGACTGCGGCGGCTTCGACGTCGCCGTCGTCACCGTCCCGACCCCCTTACAGGACGGAGCCCCCGACCTGCGCTACATCGAGGAGTCGGCGCACACCCTGGCCCGCTTCCTGCGCCCGGGTGCCACCGTCATCCTGGAGTCCACCACCTACCCGGGCACCACCGAGGAGCTGTTCGCGCCCATCCTGGAGGACGGTTCCGGGCTCACCGCGGGCGAGGACTTCCACCTGGGCTACAGCCCCGAGCGCATCGACCCCGGCAACACCGTCTGGGGCTTCCAGCAGACCCCCAAGGTGGTCTCCGGCGTCGACGCCCGGTCCCTGAAGGCCGTCGAGTCCTTCTACGGGGACCTCGTCGACACCACCGTGCCGGTGCGCTCCCCCAAGGAGGCCGAGCTGGCCAAACTGCTGGAGAACACCTTCCGCCACGTGAACATCGCCCTCGTCAACGAGATCGCGATGTTCGCCCGCCACCTGGACATCGACGTCTGGCAGGCCATCGAGGCGGCGTCCAGCAAGCCCTTCGGCTTCATGAAGTTCACCCCCGGCCCGGGCGTCGGCGGACACTGCCTGCCGATCGACCCGTCGTACCTCAACTGGCGGGTGCAGCGCGAACTCGGCCAGAACTTCCGGTTCGTCGAACTCGCCAACGACATCAACAACCACATGCCCGAGTACGTGACGCGCCGCGTGATCGACGCGCTCAACGCCAAGCGCCGCTCGGTCAACGGCTCCAAGGTCCTGCTGCTGGGGCTCGCGTACAAGAAGAACACCGGCGACGCCCGGGAGTCGCCCGCCGTCCGCATCGCACAGCTGCTCCTCGACATGGGGGCCAAGGTCCGCGCGGCCGACCCCCACGTGGTGGAGAGCATCAAGGTCGACGCCCGCCTGGTGCGGGTCGAGCCGACCCGCAAGGAGCTGGCGGCCGCCGACGTGGTGGTCCTGCTCACCGACCACGACTCCTTCGACTACCAGATGGTCACCGAGCACGCCTCCTTCGTCCTCGACTGCCGCAACCGGGTCTCCGGACCCACCGTGGAGGTGCTCTGACCCCGTGACCAGGATCGTCTGCGTGGCCGGGGCCCGGCCCAACTACATGAAGATCAAACCGGTGATGGACGCACTGGAGCGCCGCGGCGCCGAGGTGATCCTCGTCCACACCGGGCAGCACTACGACGAGTCGATGAACGACGTGTTCTTCCGCGACCTCGGCATCCGCCCGCCCGACCGCTACCTGGGCGCCGGATCCGGCAGCCACGCCCAGCAGACCGGGCGGGTCATGGCCGCCTTCGAGCCGCTGATCGGCGAACTCGCCCCGGACGCCGTCGTGGTGGTCGGGGACATCAACTCCACCCTCGCCTGCGCCCTCGTCACCGCGAAGGCCGGCCCGCTGCTGGCCCACGTGGAGGCCGGGCTGCGCAGCCGTGACTGGAGCATGCCCGAGGAGGTCAACCGGGTCGCCACCGACCGGCTCAGCGACTACCTGCTGGCGCCCTCGCCCGACGCCGCCGTGAACCTGCGCGCGGAGGGCTACCGGGAGGACCAGATCCACGTCGTCGGCAACGTCATGATCGACACCCTCCTCGCCAACCTGGACCGGGCCCGCCGGTCGGACGTCCTGGACCGGTACGGGCTCACCCGCGGCGGATACGGCCTGGTCACCCTGCACCGGCCGGCCAACGTGGACGATCCCGGGGCGCTGCGCGGCCTACTCAAGGCCCTGGGCGAGATCGCCGACCGCTGTCCGCTGCTGCTGCCCGTGCACCCGCGGGCCGCCGAGCGGCTGGCCGAACTGGGCGTGCCCGGCGGCATCCGGCTGGTCCCGGCCGCCGGATACCTCGACTTCATCGCCCTGCAGGACTCCGCCCGCGTGGTGCTCACCGACTCCGGGGGCATCCAGGAGGAGACCACCGCCCTGGGGGTGCCCTGCGTGACCCTGCGGGAGAACACCGAGCGCCCCATCACCGTGGAGGAGGGCACGAACGTGCTGGCGGGCACGGACCCGGACCGCATCACGGCCACCGTGAACCGGGTCCTCGACGATCCGCCCGCGCCGCGCTGCCCCGAACTCTGGGACGGCCGGGCGAGCGAGCGCATCGCCGCGGTCCTGCTCGACGGACCACCCGCGCACACCAGGCCGCGCCCCACCGACCTCGTGTCGCACGGGGCGGCCACCGATCGACAGCACGTGCTGTAAACGCAATTCGAAGGGGAAGACCATGGATCTCGCGGAGATCTGGCGGGTCATGCGCAGGCGCTGGTACGTCCTGCTGCCCGGACTGCTGATCACGGCGGCGCTCACCGCCGCCGTGTACCTGCTGGTCCCGGTGGAGTACCGGTCGCAGAGCACGGTGACACTGCTGAACTCGAAGAAGGCCACGGTGGCCTTCGACGGCAACCCCTTCCTGAGCACGCAGGCCTCGCTCACCGGCATGGCCGACGGCCTGGCCCGCAACCTCAACTCCGACGACGCCAAGGCCGACCTCAAGTCCCTGGGCGTCACCGGAGTGCACGAGGCGAAGATCGCCGACAACGCGCTCGGCCCCTACATGTGGCTGAGCGTCGTCGGGACCGACCAGGCCGCCGTGCTGAAGTCGGACGAGATCCTCACCAAGTACGCCGAGAAGCGGCTGCTGGAGTTCCAGACCCAGCAGTCGGTGACCCCCGACGCCATGATCCGGATGGCCACGATCGTGCCTCCCCAGAAGCCGGAGGCACAGACCAAGGCCAGGCTCCAGTTCCTGATCATGGCGGGTGCGCTGGGCTTCGTGCTCAGCCTGGTGGCCACCTTCTTCGTGGAGGCCCGGGGGCGCCGGGGGGCGTCGCCCGGCAAGCACCGGCCCGCCCCCGGCGAGGGCGGCGAGAACGGCGAGGGCGAGGGCGCCGATGCCGGCGACCCGACGGCCACCCTGCGCATGACCGCCGCCCACCCGGCCGGCTCCGCCGCAGCCGGCTCCCGTACGGCCGGATCGCCGTGACCGGCCCTGCGGCGGACACCGCGAGCACCACCCCGGCGGCGGCGCCCTCGCTCGGGCGCAAGGTCGGCTCCGCCGCCAAGTGGAGCCTGATCAACACCGTGGTCATGCGCCTCGGCAACTTCGCCACCGGCATCGTCCTGGCCCGCTTCTTCCTCGGACCCGAGGCCTGGGGCGTGTACGGGATCGCCCAGACGGTCCTGCTGGTCCTCCTCTCCGCCAACGAACTCGGCGTCTCGCTGGCGATCGTGCGCTGGGAGGGCGACCCCCGCCGCTTCGCCCCGACCGTCCTCACCCTCAGCGCCGCCTCCAGCTGCCTGCTGTACGCCGTACTCTTCGCGGTCGCACCCGCGGTGGCCGGGGTGCTCGGCTCGCCCGAGGCCTCCGGCGTCCTGCGGGTGATGTGCCTGTGCGTGGTCCTCGACGGACTCTCCCAGGTCCCCGCCGGCTTCCTCACCCGGGAGTTCGCGCAGGGCAGGCGGATGGCCGTCGACGGGCTCAACTTCGTCCTCAGCACCGCGGTGACCCTGCTGCTCGCCGTCGAGGGCTGGGGCGCCATGAGCTTCGCCTGGGGATCCGTGGTGGGCAACGTGGCCGCGCTCATCGGCTGCTGCCTCGCCGCACCCGGCACCCTGAAGTTCGGCTGGGACCGGGAACAGGCCCGGGCGCTGCTGAAGTTCGGACTGCCGCTCGCCGGTGCCAGCATGCTCGCCCTCGGCGTGGTCAACGTGGACACCATGGTGGTGGGCTCGGCCCTGGACCCGCTGGCCCTCGGCTTCTACGTGCTCGCCTTCAACATCTCCGGCTGGCCCGTGCGCATCATCTCCGAAGCGGCCCGCCGCGTCTCCTTCGCGGGCTTCTCCCGGCTGGCCGACACACCGCAGGCGCTCGCCGCAGGATTCGCCCGCGCCCTCGGCGTCGTGATGGCCGGCACCGTCCCGATCTGCGTCCTGCTCGCCGCACTCGCCGCCCCCGTCGTGGAGCTCATCTACGGTGAACGCTGGCTGCCCGCAGCCCGGGCCCTGCCCTGGCTGATGGCGCTCGGCCTGGTCCGCATCGGCTGCGAACTCGCCTACGACTGCCTGGTGGCCATCGGCAGGCGCCGCTCGCTCATCGGCGTCCAGGGACTCTGGCTGATCATCCTGATCCCGGCCCTCGTGATCGGCGCCCGCACCGGCGGGATCGTCGGAGTGGCCCAGGGCCACGTCCTGGTCGCCGGGGCCGTCGTGGTCCCCGTGTTCCTCCTCGCCCTGCACCGCGCGGGCATCCTCCTGGGTACCGTCGCCCGGGCCTGCGCCTGGCCGCTGCTCGGCGGCGCGGTGATGGCCGCCGTACTCCTCGTCCTGGAGCGGTACCTGGGCGACAGCGTGCTCGCGCTCCTGGCGACCGGAGCCGCCGGCACCCTGTGCTACGTCCTGTGCGTGCTGCCCGGCCGCGCATTACTCAAAGGGTAGACAGCTGTGACACAGCACCGAAGGCGCCTGACGGCGTGGCTGCTCGCCGGAGTGGTGCTCGCCGTCGTCCTCACCCTCTACCAGGCCGACCGCACCGGTGTGAGCGAGCACGCGGCCGCGCCCGGCGCCACCGAGCCCGCCGCCCCCTCCGGCACGGCCCCGCCCCCGACCCCGGCCTCGCCGTCCCCCTCCGGCCCGCCCTCCCCGACCGCCTCGCCGCCGGCGAGCGAACCGCCGCCCACCACCCCCGCCTGCACCTCGCCCGGCACCTGCGGATTCCCCGACGCGAGCACCACCGGCCCGCGGATGGAGCTGGAGCGGCACGACACCGGGAACATGTCCGTCAAGCAGGACGGCACGGTCATCAAGGGCTGGGACATCCGCGGGTCCCTCGACATCTACGCCAACGACGTCACCGTCATCGACAGCCGGATCACCTCGACCAACTGGTGGGGGATCAACCTGCGCCCCGGCTTCAGCGGACTGAGGGTCCTGCACACCGCGATCACCGCCGTGCCCGGCAAGGGCCCCGACAACGGAGGGGTCAACTACGCCGTCTCCAACATGGGCGGCAGCTCGATCGAGGTCGGCTGGTGCGACATCTCCGTGTTCGGCAACGCCCTGTCCATGGGGCAGGGCGATCTGCACGACAACTACGTCCACGACATCGTCGCGTTCCGCAACCAGGGCGGCGAATGGCAGCACACCGACGCCGTCATCAGCGGCGGCGGCAACAAGGGCCGGCTGACCATCCGCCGCAACACCCTGCTCAACTCCACCGCGGTGGACCGGGGCGCCACCGCGGCCGTCGGCCTGTTCGCCGACACCGGAGTGGTCTCCTCCGTCGTCGTCGACGGCAACTGGCTGGCCGGGGGAGCGTACGCCCTCTACGGCGGCGGCCCGGGCGCCACCGGCATCCAGGTCACGAACAACGTCTTCTCCACCGAGTACCACCCGGCCGCCGGGGCCTACGGCGCCGCCACCGCCTGGAACGCGGGCGGCGCGGGGAACGTGTGGAAGGGCAACCGCATGTCCGACGGCAGGCCCGTCGAACCCCCGCCCGCTTCCTGACCACCGACACCGAGAGGACCGACAGCACATGATGCGCCGGATCGCGCGCGCCCCCTGGGAACTGCTCAAACGGACCTTCGGCTGGCTGGTGCTCTTCGAAGCCAGGAACAAGGTCCTGCTGGCCCCCTCCGCCCTGCGGCTGCGCCGCTTCGAGGACGCCGAGACCCACCGCCTCGCCGCCGCCCTGGGCGAGCCCCCGGCCGCCCTGGTCGCCACCGTCGTGCCCACTCACCGGCGGCCGGACGCACTGCGCGCGGCGGTCCGCTCCGCGCTCGCCCAGACGGTCACCGACCAGGTGGTCATCGTCGTCGACGACGGCGCGGGCCTCCCCGAACTTCCGCACGACCCACGGCTGTTCGCGGTCTCCCTGGCCCGCAACACGGCGACCGCCGGAGTCGTGCGCAACGTGGGGATCCGGCTGACCAGGTCGCGCTACGTGGCCTTCCTCGACGACGACAACCTCTGGGAGCCCGACCACCTGGAACAGGCCCTGGCCACGCTGGAAGCACCCGACGGGCCCGACGCCGTCTACACCGCCCTGCGCAGGGTGCTGCCCGACGGCACCGACCGGGACGTCCTCTCGGTGCCCTTCGACCGCCGCCGCGCCGCCCACGAGGCCTTCCTGGACACCAACGCCTTCGTGGCGCGGCGCAACCGGTCCCTGTACTTCAGCCGGCTGCGCCGCACCCCCGAGGTGCTGCCCCGCGAGGACTGGGAGCTGGTCCGCCGCTACAGCCGCCGCCACGAGGTACGCCACCTGCCCCGGGCGACCGTCCGCTACCTGGTCAACCCGGACAGCTTCTGGACCAGCTGGGACGGCTCCTGAGCCCTGTCGTCGAAGTACTGTGCGGCTGAGCACGCCGCGCGCGGCGGCGGTGCCGGGCGGTCCGTCCGGCCGTAGGGAAACCCGCTGGTGGGCGCGGATTCGGCCCCCGTAGACTCCGGTGCTCGTGACCGAGATCAGCACCGCCCCGACCACCGTCCCCGCCCCGCCCGCGGCGTCCACGCTCGCCGCGGACGCCGAGTCGGTCGGCGCCGCCGTGGCCGCCGCGGGCCGGGGCCTGATCGACCGTGAGACCGTCGCGGAGGTGGTCACGCTCTGCGCGGTCGCCGGTGAGCACCTCCTGGTCGTCGGCGCGCCGGGCACCGCCAAGTCCGAGGCCGTGCGCCGGATCGCCGGTGGGCTCGGCGGCCGCTACTTCGAGTACCTGCTCGGCCGGTTCACCGAGCCGAACGAGCTGTTCGGCCCCGTCGACCTGCGCGGCCTGCGTGAGGGCCGGGTCGAGTTCGAGACGGCCGGGATGCTGCCCGAGGCCGAGATCGCCTTCCTGGACGAGGTGTTCCTCGGGTCCACAGCCGTGCTCAACACCCTCCTCGGACTGCTCAACGAACGGGTCTTCCGCCGCGGCCGCACCGTCCTCGACAGCCCGCTGCGGGTCTGCGTCGCCGCTGCCAACCACCTGCCCGACGACCCCGCCCTGGCCGCCTTCGCGGACCGCTTCCTCGCCCGCGTGTTCGTCGAGCCGGTGGCCGACGCCCGGCTGGAGGAACTGCTGGAGGCCGGCCGCCGCCCTGCGGTCGCGTCCGCAGCGCCGGCCGGCTCCGGCGGCCTGCTCGCCGCCGTCGACCGGCTCGCCGCCGCCGCCCGCGCCTGCGACCTCGACGAGGTCACCCCGCTGGTCGGTACCGCACTGCGCCGGCTGCGCGCAGCCGGGGTGCCGGTCGGCGACCGCCGGGCGGTGCGCTCGCAGAAGCTGGTCGCGGCCGCCGCCGTGCTGGACGGCCGGACCACCGCATCCGCGCGCGACCTGTGGGTACTGCCGCTGATCGCCCCGACCGCCGACACCCAGGCGCTGGCCCGCGACACCCTCTCCGACCTGGTGGAGAAGGCCGCCAACCGCAGCCTGGTGCACGCCGCCGAAGAGCTGTCCCGCAGCACCGCCGCGCGCGCCGAGCGGCTGGCCCGCACCGGCACGGCCCTGCTCGCGGAGCACCGGGACCTCCCCGGGGGACGTGACTCGCGGCTGCGGCTGGAGGCCGCGCTGCGTGAGATCGACGCGGGTTTCGAGCCGGCCGACCTGCCGGCCGCGCTGGCCGGGATACGTGCCGAGCTGGTCGCGGCGGTCGCACCCTCGTGACCGCCGCCCAGCCGTCTCCGCCCGCCCCTGCGCCCGCCCCTGCGCCGTCCTTTCCGCTCCGGTGGGAGCGCCGTGAGCCCCCGCTCCCGGCCGCCGCCGTCCTCGCGGTGGGCGACGCGGTGCCCGGCCTGGCCGCGGCGGCCCGTGAGCGGGTCCGCGAGGGCGCCCGCCTCGGTGTGCTCGCCGACGACGGTCCGGGCCTGCCGGCCGCCGATCGCGCGCTGCTCGTGCTCGGTGCGGAGGCGGACCTGCCGTGGGCCGACGGCGCCCGCTACCTGGGCCGCGACGCCGGCCTGCTGGTCCCCACCACCGCCCGTCCCACGCCGGACGCCCCGCTCTGGCGCCGGGCCGTCGGCGCGGCCGAGGGCCAGCTCTGCGTTCTCGTCCCGGGCCGTGCGCTGGTCGCCGACGCGCCCGCGCCGGTCACCTCCCCGGACGCGCTGGACGCCTTCACCCGGCCGGCGGGCGCTGACCCGGACGGCCCCCGGGGCGGCACCCGATGACCCGGCCACAGCAGCCTGCCCGCCGCCGGGCCGCCGCGGGGCGGCCGTGTGCCGTGCCGTCCCCGGCCGCGGCCGCCGGCCCGGCACCCCTACAGACCCGCGCATCCGTTCCCGGTTCCGCCCCGCCGCCCCGCGGCTCGGCCGCCCCTCCGTGGAGTGCCCGCCGATGAAGACCGCCCGCCTGCCCGCCGCCCTCGCCCCCTGGGCCGGCACCCTCTCGGCCATCACCCCCGAACTGGCTGTCGCCTTCGGCCCGTTGCTACGCCGGCTGGACGCCCTCGTCGGTGAGCGCGAGCCCGTCGCCGACGTCGTCGGCGACCCCGACGGCCTCGGCGGCCTCGCCCGCTCGGGCCGGCCGGACCAGCTGCTGCCGTCCGAGTGGCTGCTCGCCGACGAGTACCCGGACGAGTTCCTGCGCCGCTTCGTCGACGGCGAACTGCTCCACCTCGCACCCGAGTTCCACACCCCGGCGGCCCGCGGCAGGATCGCCGCCCTGGTCGACACCGGCCCCACCCAGGCCGGCGCGGGCCGGTTGGTCCAGCTCGCCGCGCTCCTCGTCCTGCACCGGCGGGCGGCCGCACGCGGCACCGAACTGGTCGTCGTCGTCCTCGGCGACCCGACCGGACGCCGGCTCACCGGAGACCTCGCCGAGCTGCTGCCGGCCTGGCTGGCCGCTCGCCGGCCCGCCGACCCGACGCCCGGGGACGTACAGCACGCCCTGGCCGACCTGGACGCCGCCGACCAGGCCTGGCTGCTGACCTCGCCGCGTCTCGCCGAACGGCTCCCGGCGCGCTCCAGGGTCCTGACGAGCGAGCCCACCCGCTGGTCCGCCGACGGCGCCGGCCACGTCGTCGTCCGGCTTGACGGAGCGACGGCCGAACTCCCCCTGCCCGCAGGTGAGATCGCCGTACGGGCACTGCGCGGGGCGGAGTTCCGCCGGGCCGATCCCGTCACCGTCGGACTGCCGGCCGGCGACGCCGGGGGAGCGGCCGGCTGGGCGCTGCCCGCCTTCACCACCGACGCCCGCACCCTGCTTGCCCGAGGCCGGCGGGCCACCACCCTGTTCGCCGCCAACCTGCCGAACGGCGACTCCCGCATCACCACCACCGTCCGGGCGCGCCGCCACGACCTGCCCGGGCCGGTGCTCGCCGCCGGCCGGACCGGCCGGCGCCTGATCGCCCTGTACGTCCGGGGCGGCGAGCTCGTCCCGTACGTCAGTGGCCGGCCGCTCGGCGAGCGCGGCGGGTACACCGCCGACCTCGCCGCCTTCGGGGTCGGCCGCGACGATGCCGTGCCGGAGGAACTGTTCGCCCGCCCGGTCCTGCCGCTGCTGCGCGCCGGTGCCGACCTGCTGCTGCCGCTGGCCGGCCGCTGGTGGCGGATCGGCCCGGACGGCAGCGTCGCCGAGGACGGCGCGCTCGGCCGGGGAGCGCACGACCGGCCGCACTTCAACCGGTTCCGCGAGCCGCGGCTGCTCGACGGCCAACCGCTTCACGAGGCGGCCCGCGACGCCCGCCACTTCCTGCACGGCGGCGGCTCCCAGGCCTGGTCGCAGGACGGCCGGACCTGGCAGGTGCGGACCAGGTCGGGGGACGAGAGTCGCATCTCCTTCCGCGAGAACGCCGACGTGATCGGCCTCGTCCACGACGAGGGGAGGCCCGCGCTGATCACCGTCAGCCGCAGCGGCTTCGTGGTGCGCAGCGTGCGCGCCGACGGTGTGCGGACCCTGACCCGCTTTTCCGGCGGCTCCGGGCCGCCGGCCGTGCACTCTTCCCTGCCGCTGATCGCCGCCGAGACCCGGCCGGGCCGGATCGTGGTCGGCGACGCCAACACCGCCGGGATCCACTTCTTGATCGGGGACACCGAGTGAGCGCCACCCAGGGCGCGGCGTTCCGCGCCACCGTCACGGCCACCGGGTTCGTCCTCGACGTGCCCGTGATCGGCCCGGCCGAGGCCGCCGAGCGCGTCGTGGCCTCCTGGCGGGACGGCGCCGATCTGCGGCAACTGCCCGACGGAAAATGGCTGTTCATGCTGGCCGAACCTGTGGAGATCCGCTCCGACCGGGCTCCTGGGCTGCCCGTCGTGCGGACGGACGGCAGCGCACCGGCCACCGTCGGAGCCGACGCCACCGCAGCGGCCGCCGGGCACCTCGCGGTGGGCGCAGGTGGAGTGACGGTCATTCATCAGATCGCAGAACTGGCGGAGCTGGACCCGGCCCGGTGGCTCGACCTGTCCGGGCTCACGCTCCACCGCCCCCGACCGGTCGGCGCCACCGAGCCCGAGGCCGAACCCGTCGTGGAGTCCCTGCCGCAGCAACCGAGGCCCGACCTGCGCGCGGCCGCCGGCATCGCGCCCCGGACGGAGCGGGCCCGGCGGCTCACCGAGGACGCCCCGGCCGGTGCCCGTCGCCGGGGGGCGCCGTTCGCGGGGCGTCCGAGTCCGCGTCCGCGTCCGTCTTCCCTGACCGGCCCGCTCGCCTTGGCCGTTGTCGTTCTCCTCGTGGTGCTGCCCCTCCTCGTCGTCGTCGCGTCGCAGGGCGGCACCTTCCACGTCGCCGTGCTGCTGCTCGCGTTCGCCGCGGGCCCGGCAGCCGCCCGCTTCCGTAAGCGCAACAGCGGCGCCGCACCGGGCCCGGAAGGTTCCGCCGCCGGCGCCGGCGCCGCCACCTCTGAACCGGAGCTCGGCCGGTCGCGCGGCCGCGCCCGCCGCCCCCTGTTCAACGCCCTCCTGGCGCGCCTGGCGATGCGTACGGCGGGTCCGCTGGTCCAGGGCCGGCACGCCCGCTACCTCCGTGAGCTGACCACCGCGTTCGAGCAGCGCCGCTGGGACGACGCCCTGCGCGACGCGATCCGGCTCACGGGCGACCGGTCGGCCGGGCAGAAGCCCTGGCTGTCCCTCGGCCTGCCCCGCCGCTACGAGGGTGCCCTGCGCCCCACGCCCCGGACCGGCGGTTCCGGCACCGCCTCCCCGCTGTCCGGCCGCACGGTGCACGAGCACCTCGCCGCGCTCTACCAGCGGGCCGCCGAGGACCTGGAGCGCGCGGGACGGATCGACGAGGCCGCATTCGTCCTCGCCGATCTTCGAGACGCCCCGGCCGAGGCCGTCGCGTTGCTGGTGCGGCACCGGCGCACCGCGCAGGCCGCCGAGCTGGCAGAGGGCCGCGACCTCGGTGCGGACCTCGTGGTCCGGCTCTGGTGGCAGGCCGGCGAGCGCGAGCGGGCCGTCCGGACGGCGTACCGCCGGGCCGCTTTCGCCCCGGCCGTCGAGCGCCTCGCGGCCGACGACCCGGCGTCCGCCCGTGAGCTGCGTGTCGCCTGGGCCGCGCACTGCAGGGAGTCCGGTGACCGGCTGGGCGCCGCCGAGGTGCTCTGGGCGGACGAGTCGCTGCGGCCGTCGGCGGTCGGCGACCTGCGCGACGCGGTCGCGCTCGGCGGGCCGACCCGGAGCCGGGCGCTGCCGTACCTGCTGGCGCTCGGCGCCGGAAAGTCGACCCGGGCGCTCGCCCTGGCCGTCCTTGAAAGCGACGGGCACCCGGCCGCCACCGGGCGGTCGGCGCTGGCCGCCGCACTGGCGGAACTCCCGGCCGCCGACCCGGCCCAGGACCGTGAACTCGCCACCGCGGCGGCCCGGGCGGTCGTCCGGGACGGCGGTTTCGGCGGCGCCCTCGGCGTCCGGGACGCGGGGGCCCGCCACCAGCGGCTGCTGAAGCGGGCCGACCCGCTGGTCGCCGCCGACCTGGCCAGGCCGAGCCGCGTCGCCCCTGCGGCGCACCTCACCACGTACACCGCCGCCGACCGGTCCGGCACGCTGCCGGTGCTGGACGCGGCGCTGCTCGGATCCGGCGCCGTCCTGGTCGCCTGCGGCCAGGCGGGCGTCCGGCTGCTCACCGCCGACGGCCGCACCAAGGCCCGCTGGGATGTGCCCGCCGACCAGCTGGTGCTGGCCGACCACGGCGGCGCCGCGCTGCTCGTGGCGGGCTACGGCCGGGTCCGGGAAGTCTCCCGGCTCGACCTCGCCACCCGCTCGGTCCGGCGGTGGACGACGCTGCGTTCACGGCAGATCGTCCCCTCCTTCGACGGCCGGCACCTGATCACGGCCGACGACGACGGCATCACGGTGCTGGACACCCTCGCGCCCCGGCCCACCGTGGTCTGGCGCGAACTCGGCGGCGGCGAGCGGCTGGTCGGCCGGCTCGCCCGCACCCCCGCCGGATGTACAGGTGTCGTGGTGTCACCGCTTCCCGACGGCACGCAGGTCGTCGAGCTCTGGCGCTGGGACCTGCCCGGCTGGGAGCTGCGCTCCCGGCTCCGGCCGGACGAGTTCAGCCCCGGCCGCTCCGCGGCGCTCGCCGCCGGCAGCCTGCTGGTGGCCGGCCCGCAGCCGGCGGACGGGTCACCGGACAGGACCGTCCTGCACTGGACCACCGAGAGTCCGCTCGCCCGCCCCGGCGCCCGCCCGAGCATCGAAGGCGTCGCGCCGCACGGCCCGATCGTCGACGGCGACCACTGGACGCTCGCGGTGCCCGGCCCCGACGGCAGCGGAGTCCTCCTCCACACGGGCGCGGGCGCGGGCTCCGCGCCCACCACGACCGTGTTCTTCCCACAGGCCGACACCCAGGCCCCGGGCCTTCGCCGCCACGCCGACGCGGTCACCCACTGGCACCGCTCCGGCCGTGTCCTCGCCACCACCCCCGACGGAGCCACCCTGCTCGCCAACCTGCGCGTCACGGCCGGCTGAGGACGGGAACGGGGACGGGACGGGGCCGGGGACGGGACGGGGGCCAGGACGAGGGCGCGCCGGTCCGGCGTCGTCTCACGGCCCGGGCGTGGCCCGCAGCGCGGACGGGCTGGCCAGGGCCTTCGCGGCCGCCAGACTCGCGGGCCGGCCGAGCACCGCGCGGGAGGTCTCCCGCAGCAGTACGGCCGCCCGGAACGCGGCGGTCGCCGCCGCCCCGTTCCGGCGCCCGTAGAGCCGGACCCGGTTGAGCGTCAGGAGCGTCCACAGCCGGGGCGACACCTGCGAGTCCCCGCCCAGATGGGTGGCCGTGGCCGCGGGCTCCAGCCGGGTGACGAAGCCGAGGTCCCGGGCCCGCAGGCAGTACTCGGTCTCCTCCGAGTACAGGAAGAAGGACTCGTCCCAGTCCCCGCACGCCGCCAGGCACTCCCCGGACAGGGCCATCAGCGCGCCCGTCGCCCAGTCCGCGACCGTGGCCCGCTCGTACGCGGACGGATCGGTCACCATCTCGCTCCAGCGCGGGAACCGCCCCGCCCGGCGATTGCCCAGCACCGCCTCGCCGAGCGCCCGGGTCACCCGCGACTCGCGGCGCAGCGAGAGCAGCAGCGTACGGCCGTCCTCCTCGTACAGCAGCGGGACGCTGATCCCGACCCGGCCGCCGCCGGGCGCGCCCGTGCCCAGCGCGTCCACCAGCACCTTGGCGCAGCCCTGCCGCATCCGGACGTCCGGATTGCAGACCAGGGCCGCCCGGAAGCCGCCCTCCCACGCGGCCGCGGCCCCGAGGGCGGCGTTCACCCCGGCCGCGTAGCCGGCGTTGCGGCCGGTCTGGACGACCGTCGCGTCCGGCGCCAGGGAGCGGATCAGCTCCACGGTGCCGTCGGCCGAGTCGTTGTCGGCGACGACCAGACGCCAGTCGAGCCCGGCCATGCCCTCGGGCAGCGAGGCGAGGAACTCCGGGAGCACCCCGGCGCTGTTCCAGGTGACGACGACGACCGCTACAGGGCCGGCACCCGGCTCCGGTCGGCGGGCTGCTGACTGGCTGAACTGCATGGGCACTCCACGGTTGCGGGCTCCGGCGCCGCGCGCCGGATGAACCCGAGGTAGCTGCCTCCGGCGGCGATCGTCAGGAAGAACACCCCGGCGAACATCGGGAAGCTGAGGGCGTCGAAGGTGGCGGCGATGACGAGGGAGACCAGCGCGGAGGCGAAGAACGCCTGCCCCAGCTCCCGGTCCGACTCGGTGCGGGCCAGCCTGCGGATGGCACCGCCCTGGTGGATTCCGGTGAACAGCAGGACCAGGAGCGCGATCACCCCCACGAGGCCCATCTCCGCCAGGGTGAGCATGTACTGGTTGTCGGTGAAGAAGAACAGTTCGGGCAGGAAGGTCCCGAAGCCCCGTCCGAACAGCGGCCGTTCGGTGAGATAGGGGACGATCGCGCTGTACTTGACCGTACGGGCCTGGGTGCTGCTGTCGGAGTTCGTCAGGAACGAGGCGAAGAGCGCGGTGATGGTGCCGATCAGCCCCGGGATGATCACCTTGAAGCAGGCCACCGAGCCTATCAGCAGACCGATCGCGGCCCACCTCCGCTCCGGCCTCCAGCGCAGCACCATCACCAGGATCACGATGAGCGCCCCGATGATGGAGGTCCGCGACACCGTCAGCGGCAGCGCGCCGCCCATCAGCACCACCGGCCCCCAGCGGCGCCACGCGCGCAGGTGGCGCCGTATCGGATCGAAGGCCTGCTGCACGGCGAAGGGCAGCATGATGGCGAGCATCCCGCCGAACTCCAGGGGCTGCGCCGTGGTGGACCGCGGCCGGGTGAAGGAACCCCGGTCCAGGGTGGTGATCTGGGCGACGCTGGACTGCAGGCCCGGGATGCTGATGCTGTCGGCGATGTTCGTCGCGGTGAAGAAGTCGTAGAAGCCGATGGCGGCCACCACCGACCCCATCACCACGGCCCGGCGCAGCAGCACGTCCAGGCGCTCGCGGTCCTGGATCCCCGCGGACACCAGTACCACCAGCGACACCCAGACCAGCAGCCCGATCAGCCCGCGGTCCGCCGCGAGGACCTCCTTGTGCGAGCTGCCGCGCATCGCGTTCGCGAGGTACGAGGCCAGCACCGAGAAGGCCAGCAGGCACATCACCACCCGTGGCAGCCGGGTGCCGGGGGCGGGCCGGATCCGG
This sequence comes from Streptomyces sp. NPDC030021, assembly GCF_055574035.1. Classification (NCBI taxonomy): domain Bacteria; kingdom Bacillati; phylum Actinomycetota; class Actinomycetes; order Kitasatosporales; family Streptomycetaceae; genus Streptomyces; species Streptomyces sp. NPDC030021. The sequence goes on along the minus strand of NZ_JBVIAH010000001.1, from coordinate 611,676 downwards.
CCCGTGATCCACGCCGCCAGGTACCAGAACAGGCACAGCAAGGCGAACACGTTGGCCGGGGTGCCCACCCCGCCCATGCCGGGGAGGGTCAGGTTCGAGGGCACGAAGAAGGCCAGCGCCAGATAGCAGCTCAGCAGGGCGGTCGCGTCCAGCTGCCGCCCCCACGGCTTGCGGCGCCCGCGCCCCCGGGCCGGCGCGGCCGCGGCCGCGCGCCTGCGGCGGATCGCCGCCAGCAGGCTGTCCGTCAGGAAGGAGAGCACGAAGGCGGCGGTGGTGCCCACGATGACGACGCCCAGCACCTGCTGGTAGCGGCTCTTCATCTGCGGCACCGGGGTCTGCGGCAGCACCACGGGGGCCGTCTGCACCATGTACGCGGGCTTGACCTTGGCCGCCGCCTGGAGCGCGTTGAGCGTCTCCCCGGCGAATGCGGTCAGCTTGTTGGTCTCCTCCAGCACGTTCGCCCGGTCGGTCCCCGTGACGGTCAGCGTGAGCATCGGCCCCGAGGTGTTCGCGGCGAATCCGACCGTGTAGGGATCGGTCACCCCGATGCCCTGCAGGTCCCGCGCCGCGTCCGTCCCCGACAGCGTCCTGATCAGCACGTCCGCGGTGACCACCAGCGAACCGCCGGCGTTCGAGATGGGATTGCCGAAGGCGGGGGCCAGTTCGGCCACCGCCGTCGAGTCGAGCAGCGCCACCGAGCTCTGCGACTGATAGGCCACCGGCACCGAACGGTACAGGTGCGCCCCCGCGAGCAGACTGATCAGCGTCAGCGGCACCATCACGTACCAGCGGCGCCGGAGCACCGCGAGGATCTCACCGATGCTCATGAACACCCCCCGGGCAAGCCGCAATTGATGGCGGACCTACCCGTGTCCTGGAAAGATCGGTCACAACGGAAGGAATCCCTGTGTCGCCTGGTGAGTTGATCCGTGCGCTGCGTCGGCGCTGGTACGTCCTGATCGTGGCGGCGGTGCTCGCGGCCGCCGGAGCCGTGCAAGTGCTGCACCCCACGCAGACGTACCTGAGTACGGCGATCGTCGTGCTCAAGCCGCCGGTGACGGACAATCAGCCCAACCAGCTGGCCAATCTGCAACCGCCGCTCGCCGCCGTCTCCTACGCCGCGGTGCAGCAGCTGGACTCGCCCGAAGGGGCCGAGGAGCTGCGGGCCGCGGGGGTGCGCGGAACGTACCGGCTGATCCCGCGCAACAGCGGGACCAGCGTCACCCCGCGCTATCTGATCCCCTCGCTCCAGGTCCAGGCGGAGCAGGCCGAGCCGGCCGCCGCCGACACGGCGGTCCGGAAGATCATCGAGATCTACACGAAGCACCTGACGGACATGCAGACGCAGCAGGGGGTCCCGGAGTCCGCCCGGATGAGCGTGACGCTCCTGGTGCCGCCCACCGCGGTGGTGCAGAGCGGCAACAAGAGCCGGGGCCTCGCCGGGGCGGCCCTGCTGGGCGGGGTCGGCGGTGTGGTGGTGGCCCTGTGGACCGACCGGCTCCTGACACGCCGGAGCCGGCGCCGGCAGCGGCACGAGGCCGCCGCCGACGCCGGTCCGGTGGTCCGGGCCGAAGAGCCCGAGCGGGCCGCCCTCGCCGGGGCGGCCCGCTGAACACGGCGTTCGAGTCATCAAATCCCTCGACGCTTCCAGGACCGCCACCACAGCCACTCGCGCCCCCGGTCGGCCACGGCCGAGAGCACGAGCGGCTGGAGGTACGGCATGGTGCGCGCCCCGATGCGCCGGCGCCTGAGCAGCGCCCGGTACTCGGCCAGCTTCGTGTAGTTCCCCGGCAGGCACTCCGCCGCGAACTCCACGAGCTCGTCGACCGGTACCACCGCGGTGCGTCCCCGGTCGTACGCCCGGTAGGCGCGCCGCAGTGCGTACCGGGCCAGCCGGGTGCGCGCCGACAGCGCCAGCCGGTCGGCCCCCGGCAGCAGGCCGGAGCACTTGTCGAGCACCGAGTCGAACGCGACGAGGCGCTGGCGCAGGTCGTCGAGCTGGCCGCCGAAGTCCGTGGTGGACATGTTGTTGCCGTGGACCCGGTAGAAGGCCTGGTCGGCCCCGCGGACGTAGCCCACGTCGGCGTGCGCCGCGAGCCGCATCCACATCTCGATGTCGCCGGCGTGCGGCAGCTCCGGATCGTAGCCCCCGACCTTGCGCTGGAGACTGGTGCGGACCACCACCTCGGGTGAGGTGATGCACCCGGTGCCCTCGCGGAACCGCCGGTCCAGCCACCACCGTCCGGGGTAGACGACCGATCCGGTGCTGCGGGTGCGGGCCGCGGGCAGCGGTCCGCCGTGCTGGAAGCGCAGCGGCCTGCCGTAGCAGAAGCCCGCCTCCGGATGCGCGTCGAGCAGTGCGGCGGCGCGTACCAGGGCGCCGGGGACCAGCCGGTCGTCCGCCGACAGCAGCGCGACGTAGTCCCCGTCGGCCCACTCCAGCAGGCCCTCGTTGTAGGTGGCGATGTGGCCCTTGTTGCTCTCGTGGACCCGCACCTCGATCCGCGGGTCGGCGGCCGCCAGCGCGCGGGCGACCTCCGCGGAGTCGTCGGGCGAGGCGTCGTCGATGATCAGTACTCGTACGTCGACGCCCTCCTGCTCGTCCAGCACGCTCTTGACGCAGTCCGCCAGGAAGTGGCCGTACTTGTAGCAGGGGATCACCACGCTGACCGTGCTCACTGCCCGCTCACCTCCGTGGACAGCCCGGACTGCGCGGCGGCCGGTGCGGTGGTGGTGAAGATCGGGCCGACCCAGTAGTTCACCGAGCCGAAGGTGTTCGTCGGGAAGGCGGTGGCCGCCCCGTACTTGTAGAGCCCGTTGGCGCTGCCGGCCGTGTCGGCCGGGGCCACCAGCGGATAGGAGCGGTGCGCGCCGGCGAAGTAGCCGCCGTCCACCGAGTAGTTGCCGTTCGGTGCGTGGTAGGAGGCCACGTACGTGGTGCCCGCGGTGATCTGTACCGGCGTGGCGAACTGCAGCTGCTGCCAGCCGGACACCGTCTCGCTGCCGAAGGTGCCGGTGGCGAGCAGGGTGCCGGAGGCGGACCACAGGCTCCCGGTGTGCGTACCGGTGTTGCCGGGGCCCTTGTAGAAGGTGACACCGGTGATGTAGCCGTTCACCGCGGACTGGAAACGGGTGCCCAGCTCCACGGAGTTGGCGTCGTCACCCACGTTGGCGGTGGTCGGCGTCGCGGTGCCGTTCCACAGGGTGCAGGGGCAGTTCACGGTGGGCGGGCTCGCGCTCGTGGTGAAGTTCCACGTGACCGGCGTGGCCATGGCGTTGCCCCACAGGTCGGAGGCCTGGACGGACGCCGTGTACGTGGAGTTCAGGGCCAGTTCGGAGGACGGGGTGAAGGTCGCGCTGTTCGACGCGCCCAGCACCTTGGCACCGGGGACGGCCGCGCCGCCGGAGTCCTTGACGGAGAACACCAGGGTGTCCGCGTCGACGGCGTTGCTGAAGGTGGCCGACACGGCCGCCGTGATCTGGGTGCCGGTCGCCGCGGACTGCGGCGAGGTGCCGGTGACGGTGGGCGGGGTCGTGCTCGCGGTGGAGGTGTCCAGGACCGCGTCCACCCAGTAGTTGCTGCCGGACGAGGCGGTGGACGGGAACCCGCCCGTGGCGCTGTAGCGGTAGACGCCGTTGCCGCCGTCGGTGCCGCTCTTGAGTGCGGTGAGCGGGGCCAGGCCCGCGTCGGAGCCGGCGAAGGTGGTGTCGAAGGAGTAGCCGCCGTGCGGGGCGAAGTAGGAGGCGACGTAGGTTGTGTTCGCCTTGACCGGGACCGGCGTGGCGAAGTTCAGCTGCTGCCAGCCGGAGGCCGTCTCGTTGGTGAAGGTGCCGGTGGCCAGGCGCTGGCCGGTGCTGCTCCAGAGGCTGCCGGTGTGGGTTCCGGTGTTGGCGGGGGACTTGTAGAAGCGGACGCCGGTGATCGAACCGGCCACCGAGGAACGGATCTTCACGCCGAGCTCGACGGCGCTGCCGTCACCGGCGTTGACGGTGCCCGGCACGGCCGCGGCGGGCCATACGGTGCAGGGGCACTGCTGGGGTCCCACGGTCAGCGGCACCGTGGTGGTGGCGCCGATGTTGACGCTGTCGTCCACCGCGCGCACCTTGATCTGCGCGGCGCCCGGAACGGTCGGGGTCCACTTGTAGCTCCACGAGCCGAGGCCCGTGGTCGCCTTCCAGGTCGTGCCGCCGTCGGTGGAGACCTCCACCCGGGCGACCACGCCGCCGCCGGTGTCGGCGGCCGTGCCCGTGATGGTCACGGGCCGCAGCGCCGGTACGGTGGCGTTCGCCGCCGGGCTGGTCACCGTCACGGCCGGTCCCACGGTGTCCGTGGAGGCGGTGGCGGCGACCAGGTCGCTCTGCAGGGACTTGGGCTGGACGCCCATGTCGGCGAAGACGTTCACCGTGGCCTGCTGCATCCGCTTGTCCGCGGTGACCACGGCGTCGTCCGGGTTGCCCGTGGGCATGTTGGTCAGGCCCCAGGACCACTGCACCGTGCCCGCGCCGAACACCAGCGCGTGCGAGGTCTGGTCGCGGAAGGCCACCAGGCTGTGCGTCGCGGTGCCGTTCCCGTACGTGTTGCCGTAGTCCTTGAGGAGCTTGCCGTCCTCGATGTCCACCGTGGTGGAGGACATCGTGATCTGCCCGGCCGGGCGGCTGGCGTTCTCCACGTCGCTGTCCCACTCGTAGCCGAGCGTGCCGGTGGGGAAGGTGGCGGTCTGCGAGGGGGTGAGGTTCGCGACCGTGGTGTTGCGCCACAGCCGCTGCCTGGCGAAGGTGCCGGGCACCGTGATCGCGTCACTGCGGTAGCCGTTGACGCTGAACATCGAGCCCGTCAGCTGGTTCTGCGGCTGGAAGGGCCGGCCGTTCGTCGCACTGGCCGGGTCCATGAAGGTGCCCGTCCAGATCCCGCTCGGGTCGGGGATGCCGTTCGGCTGCGGGAAGGACAGCTTGGTCTCCTTGTACGAGACCAGCGTCCGGTTGGCGGTGCCCGCGCCGTCGATGCTCGGCGCCAGACGGGTCTTCCAGAAGACCTCGTTGCCGCTGAAGTACGTCTGGTGGACCCCGGCCCGGCGCGCGTTCAGCGCGTTCGTGAACTGCTCCTGGGTCCAGTACTCGTCGTGCCCGGAGGACAGGAAGACCTTGTGGTTCTGCAGCAGGGTCCCGCCACGGACCGACATGTCGACGCCGGACATGTAGCTCACGTCGTAGCCGTTGCGCTCCAGCCAGGAGACCATCTGGAACTCGGACCCGTAGATTCCGTTGTCCCCGCCGATGTCCATCGGCCGGTTGTAGCTGACCTCGTACGCCCGCCCGTCCGGGGCGGGGCCGCCGCCGTCGTACAGGTCCTGGCCGCCGTAGTTGTTGTACGCCTGCCAGGTCTGGTCGCTGGTCTGCACGACGATGTCGGAGTGGCCGGCGTCGTTGCGGACGACGAACGGGTACGGCATCACGCCGTTGCCGTCCGCCTGGTCGAAGTTGACGACGTAGAGCCCGGACACGGCGTCGGCCGGCACGGTCCACGTCGCGGTGACGGGCCAGTTCCCGCAGTCGACCAGCCCGGTGGCGGCCTTCTTGGCGCAGGTCGCCGGATTGCCGCCCGGCGCGAAGTTGGCCGGGTACGTCTGGGCCGCCTGGGCCGCGGTCGACAACAGGCGGGCCCCGGTGCCGCCGTAGTGGCCGAGGCGGTAGACCGAGACCTTGTACGGAGTCGGCGACTGGATCTTGAACTGCACGGTTTCGCCGGCCTGGACACTCGTCTGGGCCGGGAAGCCCTTGATGTCGCCGTACGCGCTGGGTGCGAACCAGTCCTCCATCGGCGTGCCGGGCTTGGAGTTCTCGCACACGATCGCGTTCGTGGTGGGACCGCAGGGATCGGCCGCACCGGCCACCGTCGCCGGCGGCAGGACCGTGGCCGTCAAGGCCGCGATCACGGTGAAGAGACCGTAACGGAGCAACCTTGTCCGTCTGTTCATCTGGACCTCATTGTTTGCGTGAGCGCGGGGTCAGCGCAGGGCGTTGCGGAGCGTTTCCACGACCCGCTGCTGCTGGTCGGCGGTGATCTGCGGGAAGAGGGGGAGCGAGAGCATCCGGTCCGCCGCCTGTTCGGCGTGCGGGAAGTCGCCCCGGTCGTGGCCGAGGTGACCGAAGGCCGGGGTCAGGTGGACCGGCGCCGGGTAGTGCACACCCGCGCCGATGCCCTCCGCGTTGAGCTTGCCGACGACGGCGTCGCGGTCCGCTCCGGTGACCCGTACGACGTACAGGTGCCACACGTGGACATTGCCCTCGGCCGTGACCGGCACGGTGACCTGCCCGGCGGCGGCGAGGTCGGCCAGCAGCTCGTCGTAGCGGGCGGCGGCGGCCCGGCGGGCCGCGTTCCCCCCGGCCAGCCGGGCCAGCTTCGCCCGCAGCACCACGGCCTGCAGACCGTCCAGCCGGCTGTTGAACCCGGCCACGTCGTGGCGGTACTTGGCGATGCCGCCGTGATTGGCCAGGGCCCGGATCAGGTCCGCGCTCTCCAGGTCGTCGGTCACCACCGCGCCCGCGTCGCCGTACGCGCCCAGGTTCTTGCCCGGGTAGAAGCTGGTCGCGGCGATGCCCCCGCTGCCGGGGGAGCGGCCGTCGCGGGTCGCGCCCTGGCTCTGCGCGGCGTCCTCGACGATCTTCACGTGCGCCGGAAGCCCGGCCGCCAGCGCCGCGGTGTCCGCGCACTGCCCGTAGAGGTGGACGGGGACCACCGCGCGGGTCGCCCCGCCCACGGCCTCCAGGGCGGCCCGCGGATCCATCAGCAGGGTGTCGGGGAGGCAGTCGACCAGCACGGGCCGGGCACCGATCCGGGCGACGGCGCCCGCGGTGGCGATGAAGGTGTTCGCGGGCAGCACCACCTCGTCGCCGACGCCCACCCCGCTCGCGCGCAGGGCGAGTTCGAGGGCGTCGGTGCCGTTGGCGACACCCACGCAGTGCCCCACCCCGGCGAAGTCGGCGTACTCACGCTCGAACGCGCGGACCTCCGCACCGCCGATGAAGGCGGTGTCGGCGAGCACACGGTCGAATCCTGCCCGTAACTCCTCGGCGACCTCGGCGTGCGCCGCCTTCAGGTCGACCAGCGGTATCTGATTCATGCGACTGTGCTCCCCATCCGTGTCTCCGGCCAGCGGCCGGCCGTCTCCTCGCCATCGGCCCGCAGCTCGTCGAGCGCCGGGCCACCCGCCTCGCGCAGCCGGCGGGCGGGGCTTCCGGCCCACACCTCACCGGGCGGCACATCGGCCAGGACCGTGCTTCCCATACCGGTCAGCGACCAGGCGCCGACCGACGTGCCCTCGCGCACCAGCGCTCCCGCGCCCACGTACGCCCCGCGCCCCAGCCGCACCCCGCCGCCGAGGCGGACGCCCGAGGCGAGCGTGGCGAAGTCCCCGACCCGGTCGTCGTGGGTGAGCACCACGTGCGGCATCACCGCCACGTGGGACCCGAGCCGGACGGCGGCCGTCAGCACGCAGTGCGCGAGCAGGACCGAGCCCGCGCCGAGCAGCGAGGATCCCGAGACCACCGCCGTGGGATGGACCACCGTGGCGTAGCGGCTCCCGGGCAGCCCCAGGCGCCGTACCAGGCGGGCCCGTACGGCGTAGTCGCGCGGACTGCCCACGCAGACCACCACCCGGGCCGCCGGCAGCTCGTGCACGAGGTGGCCGCCGCCCAGCACCGGCACCCCGTCGACCTCCCGGCCGTGCAGGCCCGGATCGTCGTCGAGGTGCCCGAGCAGCCGCCACCGCGGAGCCCGGCCGTACGCGGCCGCCGCGGCGGCCGCGTCCCGTACCGCCTGGGCGGTCTCGCGGGCGAACCCGCCCGCGCCGACGATCAGCAGATCCTCGGTCCGCGGCGGCGGGCCGCTCATCCGCCCGCCTGTTCGCGCAGCACCGCCACCACCCGGTCCTGCTGCTCCGGCGTCATCGTGTGGAACAGCGGCAGGATCAGGGAGTCGCGGCTGATCCGCTCGGTCACCGGCAGCGGCGCCGCGCCGTGGTCCGCGTACGCGGGCTCCAGGTGCGAGGCCATGATCCCGCGCCGGGCCGAGATCCCGGCCCCGGAGAGCGCCGCGAGCAGTTCGTCCCGGCCCACGGGGAAGTCCTCGGCCGGCAGCACCCAGTACGACTGGAAGTTGCCCTGGCCGTGACCGGGGTCCTGGACCGGCCGCAGGCCCGGGATCCCGCTCAGCAGCTCCGTGTACCGGGCCGCGAGCGAGCGCCGCCGGGCCACGATCTCGTCCAGCTTGCCGAGCTGCACCAGACCGACCGCGGCCTGGATGTCGGTCATCCGGTAGTTGTAGCCGACCTCCAGGTAGCTCTCGACGACCGGCTTGCTGCTCGCGTGGCGCTGCGCGGCGGACACGTTCATGCCGTGCTCGCGCAGCCGGCGCAGCCGCTCCGCCCACTGCGCATCGTCCGTGGTCAGCATGCCGCCCTCGCCGGTGGTGATCACCTTGCGGGGGTGGAAGGACCAGGCGGCCAGCAGTGCGCCGTGGCCCACCGACTTGCCGCCCACCGTCGCGCCGATGCCGCAGGCGGCGTCCTCGACCAAGGCCACGTCCCAGTCGGCGCACACCGCGCGCAGCGCGTGCACGTCCGCGGGCACCCCGCCCTGGTGGACGGCGATCACCGCCTTGGTCCTCGGTGTGCGGACCGCGTCCACGGTGGCCGGGGTGAGGTTGCCGGTGGCCTCCTCGACGTCCGCGAACACCGGCCGGGCGCCCACGTAGCGCACCGCGTTGGCCGTGGCGATGAACGACAGAGAGGGGACGATCACCTCGTCGCCGGGACCGAGGTCCAGGGCGATCAGGGCCAGGTGCAGGGCGGTGGTGCACGAGCTCACCGCGATGCCGTGCTCGGCGCCCACCCGCTCGGCGAAGGCCCGCTCGAACTCGGCGACCCGGGGACCCTGGGCCACCCAGCCCGAGAGCACCGCGTCGGCAGCGGCCTTCGCCTCCTCCTCGCCCAGCCAGGGCACCATCACCGGGATCCGGGCGGGGGCGGCGTGCGGGGCGCTCATCGGCCCGCCTCCGTGGCCGCCGCCGCGTCGGCGGCGCGCTCGGCCCGCCACCACTGCACCAGGTCCCGCAGGCCGGTGCGCAGGTCGATCTCGGCGGTGAAGCCGAGCCGCTCCGCGGCCTGCGAGGTGTCCGCGAGCCGGCGGGTGACGCCGTTCACGGCGCGGGCCGGGCCGTGCTCGGGAACCATTCCCTCGGCGCCCATCGCCTCCAGCAGGCCGTGCGCGAGCTGGAGCAGGCTGGTCTCGGTACCGCTCGCGACGTTGAACACCTCGTCGGTCAGGTCCGATTCGGCGGCCAGCAGGTTGGCGCGCGCGATGTCCCGGACGTCGACGAAGTCCATGGTCTGCAGGCCGTCGCCGAGGATCAGCGGCGGCTCGCCCGAGGCGATGCGCTCCATCCAGCGGATCAGGACCTCGGTGTAGAGGCCGTGGATGTCCATCCGGGGCCCGTACACGTTGAAGTAGCGCAGGGCCACGTAGTCCAGCCCGTACATGGAGTGGAAGCTGCGCAGCACCCCTTCGTTGAAGGCCTTCGCCGCACCGTAGAAGGTGTCGTTGTTGTACGGGTGGTGGCGTTCGGTGGTCGGGAACTGCTCGGCCAGGCCGTAGACCGAGGCCGAGGACGAGGCGATCACCTTGCCCACCCCGGCGGCCGCGGCCGCCTCCAGCACGTTGAAGGTGCCGTCCACCATGACCTCGTTCGCCAGCCGCGGCTCCTCCGCGCACTGGGTGATGCGGATGGCGGCGAGATGGAACACCAGCTCGGCGCCCTCGGTCGCCTTCCGTACCGCGGCCACGTCGCGGATGTCGCCCTCGACGAGCTCCACCACCCCGCTCGGCAGGGCGCGGGCCAGGTTGGCGGTCCGCCCCCGCACGAAGTTGTCGAGCACGACGACCTCGCGTGCCCCGTTGTCCACCAGCAGGTCCACCAGGTGCGAGCCGATCGTGCCCGCCCCTCCGGTGACCAGAATCCTCTTGCCTCGTACGCTGCTCAACGCCCTGCCCCCCACTGAATGTTCGGTCGTGGTCTTGCGAGTGATCGGACTGCGGAGGGTCAACGCCCGGTGCGCAGTCCGACGACCGCTCCGCGGAACTCCAGGCTCCGGGAGGCGGCTTCCAGGATGTCCAGCACCTTCAGTCCCGCCCGGCCGTCCGTCAGCGGCGGCCGTCCCGTCTTGATGGACGCGGCGAACTCCTCGACCATGCTGCGCAGGGCCTCCTTCTCACCGATCGCGGGCGCCACCATGTCGCCGGTCCGGTAGGAGACGAGCATGTCCCGGCGCTCGTCCGCGCCGATCTCCTGCGGGGCGCTCAGGTCCACCCCGCGGTCGAACACCGCGACGCGCTGTGTGGGGTTGAGGTCGTCCCAGACCAGGGTGCGCTTGGAGCCGCCGACCATGGTGGTGCGCACCTTGGTCGGGGAGAGCCAGTTGACGTGCACGTGCGCGATGGCGCCGGTGCTCAGCTGGAGCGTCAGATAGGCGACGCAGGACTGGCCGGCCCCGATGGGATCGGCTCCGTGCGCGGCGACGGCCACGGGCTGTACGTGGTCCGGGAGGATGAAGTCCAGCACGGACAGGTCGTGGGGGGCGAGGTCCCACAGGACGTCGATGTCCTTCTGGACGAGCCCCAGGTTGATCCGTACCGAGTCCACGTAGTGGATCTCGCCGAGTTCGCCGGAGCGGACCATCTCGCGGATCCGGCCCACCGCGGGGGTGTAGCAGTACGTGTGGTCGCACATCAGTGTGAGACCGCGCTCCTCGGCCTCGTTCACCAGCCGCAGCCCGTCCTCGTACGTGGCGGCGAGGGGCTTCTCCACGAGGACGTGCTTGCCGGCGCGCAGCGCGGCCAGCGCGACGTCGAGATGCGTTCCCGCCGGGGTGGCCACCGCGACCGCGTGGACCTCCGGGTCGGCGAGGACCGCCTCGTAGTCGCCGGTCGCCTGGACCGTGGAGTACGCGCCGAGCACCTGCCGGGCCCGGTCCACGTTCAGGTCGCAGAGCCAGCGCAGCCGGAACTGGTCGCTGGACTGGAAGTTGCGGACGAGATTGGGGCCCCAGTAGCCCGCACCGACCACGGCGACACCTAAGGGGGCGGACCCCTTGCCGGTGGCGTCCGTGTCCTGACCCGCGCCCTGTTCCGCGTCCTTCGCGGTGTCCTTCACGGCGTTTCCCTTCCTTCCGCGCACGCCGGACGGCGTGTCGCCCACTCATGGCCGGGACGCGTGTGATGGAGGGAGATGCCGTCGACGGCAGCCCGGACGCCTGCGCGTCCGGTGCGTGACCTGCTCAACGGTGATGGCCCCCCACAACCGATGCCCTACGTGATCCGCGTGCTTCGCCCCCCGGCCCGGCCGCCTGTTCCCCACAAGCAGCCGAACCCGTACCGCCTACCGCCTTTGCCCGCTGCCGGACGCCGACGCCGCCGAAGCGTGCCGAATCCGGGCGGCGCCGCTCAATCTAGTCCACCGGGCGTACCCCCGGGCAGAGTTGACGTAATCGCCTGGAGCGGGTGTTCGACCATGCATACTGCCCGGGTGACCAGCATCGTGATACCGGCCCACAACGAAGGCCGGGTCATCGGCCGCCTCCTCGACGCGCTCCTGGCCGACACCTCGGTGTCCGGGCCCGACATCGTCGTGGTGTGCAACGGCTGTACGGACGACACCGCCCGCGTGGCGGGCGGGCGGGGCGACCGCGTACGCGTGGTGGAGATCCCGACTCCCTCCAAACACCAGGCACTTCGGGTCGGCGACGAACACGCACGGGGCTTCCCCCGGCTGTACGTGGACGCCGACGTCGTCGTCGGGGCCGCCGACGTGCGGGCCCTGGTGGGCGCCCTCGACCGGAGCCCGGAGCTGCTCGCCGCCGCCCCCGGCCGGGACATCCCGCTGGGCGGCTGCGCCTGGCCGGTGCGGGCGTACTACCGGGTGTGGCAGCGGCTGCCCGCCGTCCGCGAGGGGCTCTTCGGCCGGGGGGTCATCGCCGTGACCGAGGCGGGGCACGCGCGGATCGCCGCGCTGCCCCCGCTGATGGCCGACGACCTGGCCGCGTCCCTCGCCTTCGGGCCCGGGGAGCGGCGCGTGGTCGAGGGGGCCCGGGTGGTCGTCCGTCCGCCGCGCACCTGGTCCGATCTGATCAGGCGGCGGGTCCGCGCGGCGACCTCCTCCGCCGAGTTCGAGCGGTTCCAGGCGGCGCGGCAGGCCGAGGCGCCGGAAGGGGCACCGGAGCCGGAGCCGGCGCCGGAGCCGGTGTCGGAGCAGACCGCGCGCACCGGAACGGCCGATCTGCGCGCCCTGCTGCGGGCCCGGCCGACGCTGCTGCCGGGGGTGTTGGTGTTCGTCGTGGCGGCGCTCGCCGCCCGCCGGGGCTCCCGGAAGGCCATCCGTGACCAGGACTTCTCCACCTGGCTGCGGGACGAGAGCAGCAGGCAGGGCTGATCACCCGGCGGACCCGGGGGCGTACGGCCAAATCTGTTCGTACGCCGCACCGTTGGCCCGTACAACCATTAGGGTTCCACTCGCACGTTCGAGTGAACTCAGTCCGTCGGCATCGGGAGCACCAGAGCATGTACCTCGCGGACCGCTCCGCGCCCGCGCCCGGGGGCGCGAAGACCGCTCCTGACCGGGGACCCGTCCGGGCTCCCGCGGTCGCCTCGACCGTCCTCGCCCTGGGCACGGTCAGCATGATCACCGACATCTCCTCCGAGATGGTCACCGCCGTCCTGCCCCTGTACCTGATCGCCGGACTGGGCCTGAGCCCCCTCGGCTTCGGGGCGCTGGACGGCGTCTACAACGGGGTCAGCGCCCTCGTGCAGCTGACCGGCGGCCACCTCGCCGACCGGGTCCGCAACCACAAGCTGATCGCCGGCATCGGCTACGGCCTGTCGGCCCTGTGCAAACCGCTGCTGCTGTTCGCCCACAGCCTGGGCCCGATCAGCGTGATCCTCACGCTGGAACGCACCGGCAAGGGACTGCGCACCGCCCCGCGCGACGCGCTCATCTCCCTTTCCACACCACCCGAGTTACAAGGGCGCGCCTTCGGTGTGCACCGGGCCATGGACACCACCGGGGCACTGCTCGGCCCGCTCGCCGCCTTCCTCATCCTGAGCCTGACGGTCGACGGCTACGACGCCGTCTTCGGCGTCAGCGCCTGCGTCGCCGTACTCGGTGTCGTGGTGCTCATGCTGTTCGTCCCGTCCGGAGGCGACACCCGGCCCAGGCCGTCCGGGGGAGCCGCGGCCGCGGCCGGCGGGACCGCCGCCGGCACCACCACCGCCGGCACCGCCGCCGTTCCCGACGCGGACCGGCCCGCCCCCGTACGGCTGCGCGACGCGCTCGGCCTGCTGCGCCTGCCCCGGCTGCGCAACCTGGCCGTCTGCGCCGTCCTGCTGGGCCTGACCACCGTCAGCGACGCCTTCGTCTACCTGCTCCTGCAACGCCGCACCGGCATCGGCGACCAGTGGTTCCCGCTCATGCCGCTCGGCACCGCCGCCGTGTTCCTGCTGCTCGCCGTGCCCGCCGGAGCCCTCGCCGACCGGATCGGCCGGCGCACCGTCTTCCTCACCGGGCACGCCCTCCTGCTGGCCGGCTACGGGCTGCTGCTGTGGGCCCCCGCCTGGCCCGCCCTGCCCTACCTCGTGCTCGCCCTGCACGGCACGTTCTACGCCGCCACCGACGGCGTGCTGCCCGCCGCCGTCGCCGCCACCGTCCCCGCCGAGCTGCGCGCCACCGGCATGGCCCTGGTCGGCACCGGCCAGGCACTGGCCCGCTTCGGCTGCTCGCTGGCCTTCGGCGGGGCCTGGACGCTCTGGGGCACCGGCCCGGCACTGGCCGCCGCCGCGGCCGGCCTGCTGTGCTGCGCCGCCGTCGCCGGCTTCGTCCTGCGCCCGTCGGCACCCCAGGACACCCGGCCCGACCCGCATCGAACCGAACCGGACCCGAAGCCCGTGAGGCCCCCCAGATGACGCTGTCGAACTCACGCCGCCTGCTCGTCCTCGCCGTGGCGGTGCTGCTGCTCGGGGGCCTCGCCGCCGCGCTGGTGCTGCGCGCCGCCACCCGCGACGACAAGCCGTCGGCGGGCGGCCCGACGGTCGCGGCCGGGACCGTCACGCTCGACCGGCCCGGCTCCCTGACCTTCCTCAACGGCGGGCAGGGCCCGCACCGCGGAGCCCTCGCCTCGGTCCCGGCCGACGCACCCGGGTCCGAGCGCACCGCCTCCGAACTCAACTGCCAGCGCTTCTACGCCGCCGCGGGCACCGGCGTGTGCCTGCGCTCCACGCCCGGCGCGCTCGCCCAGGACAACAAGGCCCTGATCGTCGACTCCGAACTGCGTACCCTGCGCAGTTTCCCCCTCGCGGGCACCCCGAGCCGGGCCCGGGTCTCGCCCAGCGGCCGGTTCGCCGCCTGGACCGTCTTCGTCTCCGGCGAGTCCTACGGCGCCGCGTTCTTCTCCACCCGTACCGCGATCGTGGACACCCGCACCTGGAAGCTGGAGGCGAACCTGGAGGAGTTCGCCATCGACATGGACGGCCGGGAGCACCGCGCCCAGGACGTCAACCTCTGGGGGGTCACCTTCTCCAAGGACGACGACACCTTCTACGCCACCGTCTCCACCGGCGGCGAGACCCACCTGGTCAAGGGCTCGATCTCGGGGCGCAGCGTCAAAACCCTGGCCAAGAACGTCGAATGCCCGTCCCTGTCCCCGGACGAGACGCGCATCGCGTACAAGAAGCGGGTCCGGGCCGGCGCCTCGCTGTGGCGCGAGCACGTGATGGACCTCGGGACGCTGCGCGACCACGCGCTCGCCGAGAAGCGCAGCGTGGACGACCAGGCCGCCTGGCTCGACGACCGTACGCTCGCCTACGGCCTGCCCACCGACGGCGCCGCCGACAGCACGGACCTGTGGACCGTACCCGCCGACGGCAGCGGCGCCCCGCGGCTGCTCGCCCCCGGAGCCTCCTCCCCGGCCCGCCTCGGCTGACACCCCCGAGGGGGTGTCAGGCGCGGTCCACGAAGGCCCGTACCCGTTCGACGAGTACGGCGTTGTCGCGGATCCAGCCGTAGTGCCGGCCGCCCGGCGCGCCTTCGCCGAGTACGAGCTCCCCGTACGTCACCCGCGCGCTCGTGAGCTTGTCGCAGAGCCCCCGCACTCCGCCGGGCGGCGCCATGGGGTCGCCCTCGATGGCCACCGCCAGCACCGGCAGGTCCAACTCGGCCAGCCAGGGCTCGAAGTCCACCGGTGAGGACGGCACGTCGTAGCGGCCCGTCCGGACCTGGGCGGCCATGTCCCGCAGGACCTGTGCGGAGTCGTCCCCCAGCACCTTGAAGCGGCGGCCGGGGAAGTACCCGTACACGGAGGCGAAGGCGGCGGCGAGCTGGAACCCCACGAGCATGCCCAGGCTCCGCGGGAAGGGCCAGCCGCGCCAGTGGCAGGACGGGGCGCCGACCAGGATCGCGCCCGCGGCCATGTGCGGCTCCTGGCTGAGGTAGAGCGCGCCGAGCTGCCCGCCGAGGCTGTGCCCGAGCAGGTGGCGCGGGGCCCCGGGGAAGGCGGCCGCGACCGCCCGGAACAGCGCGGGGTAGTCGTACGCCACCATCTCGTGGTAGCCGTAGCGCACCCCGCGCCGCACCTGGACCGAGCTCGTGCCCTGCCCCCGCAGCTCCCCGAGGACCACCTGGAACCCCGCCTGTACGAGGGCCTCCGCCAGGGGCGTGTAGGACACGGCCCTGGTACCCATGGCGGGCATGCACACCAGCACCGGGGCCGACGGGTCGTCGGGCCTCCGGTGGAACCGGACGTGGACCGTGGCCCCGTCCTCGGCGCGCACCGTCTGCGTGGTCACTTCGGCGGATGGCATGACGGACCTCCCTCGCTCGTTGCCATCCTGCGCACATCGCGCACCGCGTTCAACGGTTTCCGGCCCCGGCCTGTCGGCCGCCGGACCGTGGCTTGAAATTGCAATCGAAAAAGCGATCATGTGATGATCCCTGCCGTGACGATGAACGGGGAGAGCCAAGGCGGAAACCCACCGCCCGGCCGGGTTGTTCGGCTGGCCGACCTGGTCGGCGAGGGGCCGCCACCGACCGTGACGAAAGCAAAACCGACCGTGCCGCGCGAAGACCGGGAAGTCGCGGCGCGGCGCCGGGAGTTCGCGGTGCTGCTGGGCGAGTTCCGCCGTACGGCGGTGCTGGTGCCGATCGATCCGTACGGCAGTCTGTGGACGGCCGAGCAGGGCGGGGTCCGGTGGATCTGCGCGTTCTCGGACGAGGAGGCGCTGGCGAGGTTCGCGGCCGCGCAGGGTGACGCGGGGCGGGAATGGGAGTACCACTCGGTGTACGGGGCGCGGCTGTTGGACGTGATGGTGCCGAAGCTGGGGGTGCCCGCGGGAGTGGCGCTCGACGCCGGCAGTGCTGACGGGATGCTGTTCCCGCCCGTCGCGGGCGTGGTGCCGGACTCGGCAGTGGTGGACCTCGGGGGCGAGCAGTGAGCGGTTCCGATTCGGATCTGGACGTCCCCCCGGAAGCGCTGAAGCTGATAGCGACCGGCATCGACAAGGCGCACGGCGAGCTGAAGGACCTCGGCATGATCGGCCAGGCGTCCACCGGGCGCGGTTTCTCCGATCTGTCGCTGTCCGGGATGCAGTTGGGTCACGAGAGCCTGGCCGCGGGGTTCAAGACGTTCTGCGAGCGCTGGGAGTGGGGCGTGCGCGGGCTGATGATGCGCGGGAACGGCTTCGCGAAGGCCGTCGGCCTCTCGGCGGGCGCGATCAGCGAGCAGGAGCAGTACATCAAGGACACCTTCAAGATCGCGGTGAACGGGGTGAACGGCAACCCGCACCTGTCGGAGGAAGAGGTCAAGGCCAAGGACTGGGACGAGATCCGGGACCAGCACGCGTGGGACGGGGCGGACTGGAGCGGCGAGTCGTTCTCGAAGGCCCAGGACGAGGTCGAGCAGACCTGGCGCGACACCGCCTACGACGTCGAGGACGGACTGCTCGACTCGATGCAGAACCAGGGCGTGTTCGGCGAGAAGGAGCGCGCGCTGATGGACGAGAAGCTGCGCGAGACGCTGGAGCCCACGCAGGACGCGGTGGACCGGGCGAAGCAGCCGACGTGGGGGAGCGAGTAAGTGGTGGACTTCGGGGGTTGGGTCGACAAGGGCCTCGGAAAGCTCGAGGAGGGCTGGGACGCCGGCAAGAAGCTGGTCGGTGAGGGCGTCGACAAGGCAACGGACGTCGTCGGCGGCGGTCTGGAGTACGTCGGCGCCGAGGACTGGGCGGACGCGGTCGAGGACTGGGGCGACAGTACGGCGTCCTCGCTGGGCGCCACGGTCGGCGAACAGCAGCTCGGGCAGACCGAGGAGGCCAACGAGCTGATCCACGGCAACGTCGGCGACATCAACGCGAGCGTCAAGAACCTGCGGGACTTCAAGAGCGCCTTCGACTCGGTGGGCCAGGGCATGAAGGGCCTGGACTCCAGTCACTGGAAGGGCGCGGCGGCCGACACCTTCCGGGAGAAGTTCCAGACGCTGCCCACCGACTGGCTGCACGCGGCGGACGCCTTCGAGGGCGCGGCCAAGGCCCTGGAGACGTACGCCACGACGGTGACGTGGGCACAGGGCAGGGCGAAGGAGGCCATCGACCTCTACAAGCAGGGCCAGGAGGCCAGCAAGAACGCGGCCGCCGACTACAAGAAGAAGGCGGCCGCCTACGAGGACGCGCGCACCAGCGACAATCCGCTGCCAAGGCCGGAGTGCCCGGCCGATCCGGGTGGCGCCGTCCGGGACCGGGCGCAGGAGATCCTGAACGACGCCCGCCACCAGCGCAACGAGGCGGCCGACACGGCGAACAAGGCGGTCACCGCCGCACTGGCGCACGCGCCGGCGATGCCGTCGGCCACCGACCGGGCCAAGCTCAACTTCGTCGACTGGGGCGTGGGCCAGGGCGTGGAGATGCTGCACCTGAGCGGCGGTGTCGTCAAGGGCGTCGTGGGCATCACCAACTTCGTCCGCTCGGTGGACCCGCTCGACCCGTACAACATCACCCACCCCGCCGACTACTACAAGAACATGAACATGACCCTGGCCGGGCTGGCGTCCACCGCGGCGCATCCGGACCGGGCACTGAAGAGCGCGTGGGAAGCGGCCAAGGGCGACCCGAGCGAATTCATCGGCCGGCTCATCCCCGAACTCATCGGCTCCAAGGGCGCCGGCGGCCTCAAGAACCTGGCGCGCTTCAAGCACCTGGACGACGTACCGCACGGCAAGGGACGCGACGGCCACAATGGCGACCCCGACGGCAAGGGGCGCCAGTGCAAGGAGCTCACCTGCGACGGCGACCCCGTCGACATGGCCACCGGACGGATGGTCCTGCCCCAGACGGACATCGCCCTTCCGGGCTCCCTGCCCCTGGTCTTCGGGCGTACCTTCGAGTCGGCCTATCGTGCCGGCCGCTGGTTCGGGCCCTCCTGGTCGTCGACCGCCGACCAGCGGCTGGAGATCGACTCGGAAGGGGTCGTGTTCGTCTGCGAGGACGGCGGCCTGCTCGCGTACCCGCACCCGGCGCCCGGTGTCCCCGTACTGCCCACGCACGGCCGCCCTTGGCCGCTCGACCGTGAGGGGGACACCTACACCATCACCGACCCGGACACCGGCTCCGTCCTGCACTTCACCGAACACAGCGGCGAGCTGGCGCTCCTGACGCAGACCGGCGACCGCCACGGCCGGTGGATCGCCTTCGAGTACGACGCGGACGGGGCGCCGACCGCGATCGTCCACCACGGCGGCTACCACCTGAAGCTGACGACCGCCGACGGCCGCATCACGGCCCTGCACCTCGCCGGCGCCGCCCAGGACGGCACGGACCAGGAGATCCTCCGGTACGGGTACACCGACGGGAACCTCACGCACGTCTCCAATTCCTGCGGCCGCCCGCTGCGCTTCGGCTACGACGCCGACGGTGTGATCACCTCCTGGACCGACACGAACGGCAGCCGGTTCGACTACGTCTACGACCACCTGCACCGCTGCACGTCCCAGGCGGGGACCAACGGCCACATGCAGTCCCGCTTCACGTGGGACGACACCGACCCCGACACCGGCCTGCGCGTCACGTCCATCACCGACGGACTGGGCAACACCACCCGCTACCTGGTCAACGAGCGGGTCCAGGTCGTCGGGGAGATCGACCCGACGGGGGCCCTGTCCCGCTCCACGTACGACCGTCGCCACCGGCTGCTCTCGCGCACCGACCCCCTCGGACACACCACCCGTTCCGAGTACGACGACGAGGGCCGCCTGGAGGAAGTCGTCCGCCCGGACGGCCGGCACCTGTACGCGGAGCACGACGCGCTCGGCCTGCCCGTGCGCGTCACCCACGCCGACGGCACCGTCATCCGGCAGACCTACGACGAGCGGGGCAACCGCACCTCGTACACCGACGCCACCGGGGCGACCACGCGCTTCACCCACGACGACGCGGGGCACCTCGCCTCCATGACGGACGCGCTCGGCGAGACCACACACGTACGGTGCGATGCGGCGGGCCTGCCGATGGAGATCACCGACCCGCTGAACGGCGTCACCCGCTACGAGCGTGACGCGTTCGGCCGTCCCGTGTCGATCACCGACCCGACGGGGGCGGTCACCCGCTTCGAGTGGACCGTGGAGAGCCAGGTCGCCGCGTGCACCGAACCGGACGGAGCCCGGCAGGCATGGACGTACGACGGTGAGGGCAACTGCCTGACCCACACCGACGCCCTGGGACGGACCACCCGGTACGAGTACACGGACTTCGACCTCCTCGTGGCCCGCACCGGCCCGGACGGGGTGCGGCACGAGTTCCGGCACGACGTCAATCTCAAGCTCACCCGGGTCACCAACCCGCTCGGGCTGAGCTGGGAGTACGAGTACGACGCCGCGGGCCGGCTGGTGTCCGAGGCCGACTTCGACGACCGGACCCTGCACTACCGGTACGACGCCGCCGGCCGGCTGACCGAGCGGGTGAACGGTCTCGGCCAGACCACCCGCTTCGCACGCAACGAACTGGGCCAGGTCCTCCGCAAGGACAGCGAGGGCGCCGTCACCACCTACGAGTACGACGTCTTCGACGAACTCGCCGTGGCGTCGAACGCCGACGCCACACTGGTACGACTGCGCGACCGCTGCGGGCGGCTGAGGTCGGAGACGGTGAACGGCCGTGAGCTCGCCTACGACTACGATGCGCTCGGCCGGATCACCGGGCGGACCACGCCGAGCGGCGCGGTCAGCACGCGGACGTACGACGCGGCGGGCCGGCCCGCCGAGCTCACGGCGTCCGGCCGCACGATCGCCTTCGAACGTGACGCCGCCGGCCGCGAACTCATCCGCAGGATCGGTGGGACGGTCACGCTCGCCCATCGCTTCGACGCGGGCGGACGCCTGGCAGACCAGCGGATATCCGGCCGGGGCCGCGATCTGCAGCGCCGCTCGTACACCTACCGTGCCGACGGTCACCTCGTCGGCATCGAGGACGCGCTGTCCGGAACCCGCCGCTTCGACCTCGACGCGACGGGCCGGGTCACCGCCGTGCACGCGGCCGGCTGGACGGAGACGTACGCCTACGACGCGGCCGGCAACCAGACGGCCGCGGCCTGGCCCGCGAGCCACCCCGGCCAGGTGGCCACGGGGCCGCGGACCTTCACCGGCACCCGCATCACCCGGGCGGGCGACGTCCGCTACGAGCACGACGCGCAGGGCCGTACCGTCCTGCGGCAGAAGACCCGGCTCTCCCGCAAGCCGGACACCTGGCAGTACACCTGGGACGCGGAGGACCGGCTGAGATCCACCGTCACGCCGGACGGCACGGTGTGGCGCTACCTCTACGATCCCCTCGGCCGCCGCATCGCCAAGCAGCTCCTCGCCGAGGACGGCACCACCGTGCTGGAGGAGACCACCTTCACCTGGGACGGCGCCACACTGTGCGAACAGGTAAGCCAGGGGGCGGCGCTGCCGCTGCCCATCGCGCTCACCTGGGAGCACATGGGCCTGCGCCCCGTCGCGCAGACCGAGCGCATGCTCGGCAAGGACGCGTCGCAGCAGCTCGTGGACGAACGGTTCTACGCCATCGTGACCGATCTGGTCGGCGCGCCCACCGAGCTCGTCGACGAGTCGGGGGACCTCGCCTGGCACACGCGGAGCACGCTGTGGGGTACGACGACGTGGGCGGCCACGAGCGCGGCGTACACCCCCTTGCGCTTTCCGGGCCAGTACTTCGACCCCGAGACGGGACTCCACTACAACTTCCACCGCCACTACGACCCCGAGACGGCCCGGTACCTCAGCGGCGATCCCCTCGGGCTCGACCCGGCCCCCAATCCGACGACCTACGTGGACAATCCCCACACCTGGTCCGACCCCCTCGGGCTCAAGCCCTGCAAGATCCGGGTGTCTCCGGTCGCCTCCGACTGGGCCACCAAGGGTGCGCACATCCACATCCCCCTGAAGAAGGGGAAGGAACACGAAGTCAGCATCACCGTGGACAAGGATGGCAATATCCAGGGTGCCCCCATCAGGCTTGAGGACGGCTGGGCGTCGGACAAGAGCGTCCAGGCGGCCGTGGACGCCGTGAACAACGACCCGAAGCTGCGGGCGGACCTCCTGGCCAAGGCCAAGGCGGCCCAGGAGCACATGGACACCCACAACTGGGGCAACACGAAGAACCGTTCCGGGGAAATGCAAGCCCTGATCGACAAATTGGAGAACTGGCCGTGACCGGCATCGAATTCCTCGCCTCGTTCCTCAGGACCGGCCGCCTGCACGGCATCGGCATCGGCTCCACCCTCGGCGAGGTCGACCGGGCCGTCCGCCACCGCTTCGTCGACGTGGTCGACGAGGACGGCCAGTCGCTGCGCCGCGACTACGGGTTCGTCGAGTTCTACTTCAACCCCGGCGACGAGTGGGTGATGTCCGGCGGCTCCATCGAGCTGCACCGGCTCGCGTCCGGCCCGGACATGGCGAAGGAATGGGCCCGGACCATGGGGGTCGAATTCCCCCGCTACGTCGCCTGGGAGGACGTGCGCGACGAACTCGCGCGTGTCCCCGGAGCTCCGGAACTGAAGGTCAGCGACCAGGGCGGCTTCCTTGAGTACCGGGCGGCGGCGTCCGACGTCTCGGTGATCGTCGTGGACGACGAGGAGGAGGAGCGGGGCTACCACGCGGGGCACGGGGACGTGTGGAGCGTCAGCCTGTGGGCCCCCGTCCGGGCGAGGTGAGCGCCCGGGGCCGGTAGCGGCCCCGGACGGCCCCTCCCCGATATGGGCCGGTCGGGTGCTCGACCGGCCCGGAGGGGATGGGGTACGGCCTGAGCGGGCACGTGCAGACCATGGCCCTCGAACATCCCGCGAAGAAGGGCGGCCAGGGGCGGCTCGGACGATTCGAGAAGCTGGCGGAGCTGGCCTCGAACTTCACCAGCTCGCCCGCCTTCTCCGTGTTCTGCGTCCTGCTGGTGGCCGGCTTCGTCGTGGTCCACGTGCTCCACCTGGACACGAGCTGGCAGCACCTGATGGGTGACGCGATGGCCGCGGTCGCCCTGCTGCTCCTGGCCCTGCTCAAGAACTCCGAGCGCAGGGCCGAGCACGCGATCCAGGTCAAGCTCGACGCCATCGCCGCCGTCCTCCTGGAGCAGTACGAGGGCGAGCCGGGCCGCGCACACGAGGAGCTGGCCAAGGCCATCGGGATCGAGGAGGGCAAGTAGCGCGGGCACCCCCAGGGGTGCCCTGCTCCCTTGGGCCGAGCGGACCCCGGAACGGGCGCTTTCGAGTGACCCGCCGCGCGGGCCTCGGCCATGGGCGCCCGGATCTCCCCGACCATCTCAGGCGGCCGGTCATCTTCCGGCCACGGGCCGCCGACCAGGCCGGGTACCGCGCACGCGCGGCTCCGGGCCGCCGCTGGGAGATCACTTGTACGTCCTGCTCGTGGCGAGCGCGTTCAACAGCCTCACGCAGCGAGTCCACGCCGAGCTGCGCGACCACGGCCACCACGTCGCGGTCGAACTCGCCCTGCCCGGTGCCTCCCTGGCCGACGCCGTACGCGGCCACCGCCCCGACCTCGTGCTCGCCCCGATGCTGCGCACCGCCATCCCCGAGGAGGTCTGGGCCGCCCACACCTGCCTGGTCGTCCACCCCGGGCCGGTCGGTGACCGCGGCCCCTCCTCCCTCGACCGGGCCGTCCAGGACGGCGAGCCCCGGTGGGGGGTGACGGTCCTGCAGGCCAACGCGGAGATGGACGCCGGCGACGTCTGGGCGAGCGTCGAGTGCCCCCTGCCACCGGTCGGCAAGAGCGACTTCTACCGCGGCGAGATCGCCGACGCCGCGCTGGAGGCCGTCCTGCTCGCGGTGGAACGGTTCGCCTCCGGTACGTACACCCCGCAGCCCCAGGCGGGCGGCCACGCCCGGCCGCTCCTGCGCCAGGAGGACCGCCGGATCGACTGGGAGAGCGACACCACCGAGGACGTCCTGCGCGCGCTGCGCGCCGCCGACTCGCAGCCCGGCGTACGCGACGACCTGCTCGGCGGCGAGTGGTACCTGCACGGCGGGCACCGTGAGGAGCACCTGCGCGGCCGCCCCGGCGAGCTGCTGGCCACCCGGAACGGGGCGCTCTGCCGGGCCACGGCCGACGGGGCCGTCTGGATCCCGGAACTGCGCGCCCGCCGCCTGCCGGGGGGAGGCCCGCCCGTCCCCAGGCTCCCCGCCACGCTCGTGCTCGCGGACCGGCTGCCCCCGCTTCCCGAGGTCCCCGCGCCGCCGCACAGCGGTCCCCACCGTCCCGCCTGGTCGGACATCGGCTACCACGAGGAGGGCCAGGCCGGCTTCCTGTCGTTCTCCTTCCCCGGCGGCGCGATGAGCACCGCGCACTGCCGCCGCCTGCTGGACGCCTACCGGACCGCCCGCACCCGTCCCACCGCCGTCCTGGTGCTGGGCGGCGGCCGCGACTTCTTCTCCAACGGCATCCACCTCGGCGTCATCGAGGCCGCGGCCGACCCGGCCGAGGAGTCCTGGGCCAACATCAACGCCATGAACGACCTGGTCGAGGCGGTGCTGACTACCACCGACCGGCTCGTGGTCAGCGCGCTGGGCGGCAACGCCGCCGCCGGAGGAGCCATGCTCGCCCTCGCCGCCGACGAGGTCTGGTGCCGTTCGGGCGTCGTCCTGAACCCGCACTACCGCCTGATGGGCCTGCACGGCTCCGAGTACTGGACGTACACCCTGCCCCGTCGCGTCGGCCCCGCACTCGCGCACCGCCTCACCAGCGAGGCCCT
The DNA here is from genome assembly GCF_055574035.1 of Streptomyces sp. NPDC030021. NCBI lineage: Bacteria > Bacillati > Actinomycetota > Actinomycetes > Kitasatosporales > Streptomycetaceae > Streptomyces > Streptomyces sp. NPDC030021. The sequence goes on along the minus strand of NZ_JBVIAH010000001.1, from coordinate 587,340 downwards.
CCCGCTGAGCGCCGCCGCCGCCCACGGGCTCGGACTGGTCGACCGCACGGTCCCCTGCCCGCCCGCGGACTTCGCCCGCGAGACGCAGCGCCTCGCGGTCCGGCTCGCCGCCCTGCCCGCCACCGCCTCCCGGATCGCCGCGAAGAAGGCCGCGCGCGAGCGCGACGAGGCCGTCCGGCCGCTCGCCGCCCACCGCGAGGCCGAGCTGGCCCTGATGCGGCGGACCTTCTTCGACCCCGACGCCCCCTACCACGCCCTGCGCCGCGCCTTCGTCCGCAAGGAGCGCCCGGCCGCCACCCCGCTCCACCTGAGCGGGTCGGCCGTCAGGCCGCGCGCCGTCACTGGACTGGCCGCACCTGACGCGGCGCCCGGGCCGGACTGCTGTTAGCAAGAAAGGTGTGGGTGAGGCAGGCCGCCTCCCCCAGCCCCTTCCCGATCACCTCCCCGAGGAGCCGTCCCATGGCCACTGCGACTAAGGACACGGTCGAGGACCCGCTGATCCACATTCTCTGGATCAACGCGGGTCTGAGCTGCGACGGTGACTCCGTTTCCCTGACGGCCGCGATGCAGCCGAGCATCGAGGAGATCGTGACCGGCGTGCTGCCCGGTCTGCCGAAGATCGCCGTGCACTGGCCGCTGATCGACTTCGAGTGCGGCCCGGTCGGCGGCGCCGACACGTTCATCGAGTGGTTCTTCAAGGGCGAGCGGGGCGAGATCGATCCGTTCGTCCTGGTGGTCGAGGGCTCGATCCCGAACGAGAAGATCAAGCCCGAGGGCTACTGGTGCGGCTTCGGCGACGACCCCGAGACCGGTCAGCCCATCACCACCAGCGAGTGGATCGACCGGCTGGCCCCCAAGGCCCTCGCCGTCGTGGCCATCGGCACCTGCGCCACGTACGGCGGCATCCACGCCATGGAGGGCAACCCGACGGGCGCCATGGGCGTGCCCGACTACCTGGGCTGGGACTGGACCTCGAAGGCCGGCATCCCGATCGTGTGCGTGCCGGGCTGTCCGATCCAGCCCGACAACTTCTCGGAGACCCTGACCTACCTGCTCTACCAGGCGGCCGGCTCCGCCCCGATGATCCCCCTCGACGACAAGCTGCGCCCGACCTGGCTCTTCGGGGCCACCGTCCACGAGGGCTGCGACCGCGCCGGCTACTACGAGCAGGGCGAGTTCGCCGAGACCTACGACTCGCCGAAGTGCCTGGTCAAGCTCGGCTGCTGGGGCCCCGTCGTCAAGTGCAACGTCCCCAAGCGCGGCTGGATGAACGGCATCGGCGGCTGCCCGAACGTCGGCGGCATCTGCATCGCCTGCACGATGCCCGGCTTCCCCGACAAGTTCATGCCGTTCATGGACGAACCCCCCGGTGCCAAGGTCTCCACGAAGGCGAGCAGCGCGTACGGCGCGCTGATCCGCAGGCTCCGGTCGGTCACCGCCCACACCGTGGACGAGGAACCGAAGTGGAGGCAGACCGGCCGCAGCCTGACCACGGGCTACCGCCCGCCCTGGTGACGGCCCCGGGATCCCACGTAAGCACCCCCCAACTCCAGCTCTCCGCACCGAAGAAGGGTCACGGCAGAAACGATGACACCGAAGACGAAGGCGGCCGCAGACGGCAGCGGCCTGGTGGAGATGGCCTGGGATCCGATCACCCGGATCGTGGGCAGTCTCGGCATCCACACGAAGATCGACTTCAAGCAGAAGCGGGTCGCGGAGTGCTACAGCACCTCGTCGGTCTTCCGCGGCTACAGCGTCTTCATGCGCGGCAAGGACCCCCGCGACGCGCACTTCATCACCAGCCGCATCTGCGGCATCTGCGGTGACAACCACGCCACCTGCTCGGTGTACGCGCAGAACATGGCCTACGGGGTGAAGCCGCCCCACCTCGCCGAGTGGATCATCAACCTGGGCGAGTCCGCGGAGTACATGTTCGACCACAACATCTTCCAGGAGAACCTGGTCGGGGTCGACTACTGCGAGAAGATGGTCCGCGAGACCAACCCGGGCGTCCTGGAGCTCGCCGAGCGCACCCCCGCCCCGCACGCCGGCGAGCACGGCTACAAGACCATCGCCGACATCATGCGCTCCCTCAACCCCATCGAGGGCGAGTTCTACCGCGAGGCGCTCCAGGTCTCCCGCTACACGCGCGAGATGTTCTGCCTGATGGAGGGCCGCCACGTGCACCCCTCCACCCTCTACCCGGGCGGCGTCGGCACCATCGCCTCCGTCCAGCTCTTCACGGACTACATGAGCCGCCTCATGCGGTACTGCGAGTTCATGAAGAAGGTCGTCCCCCTCCACGACGACCTGTTCGACTTCTTCTACGAGGCTCTGCCCGGCTACGAGGAGGTCGGCCGCCGCCGCGTCCTGCTCGGCTGCTGGGGCGCCCTCAACGACCCCGAGTACTGCGACTTCACGTACGCCAACATGACCGACTGGGGACGGAAGATGTTCGTCACCCCGGGCGTGATCGTCGACGGCAAACTGGTCACCAACGACCTCACCGAGATCAACCTCGGCATCCGCATCCTGCTCGGCAGCTCGTACTACGACGACTGGCAGGGCCAGGAGCAGTTCGTCACCCACGACCCGCTCGGCAACCCGGTCGACCCGCGCCACCCGTGGAACCAGCACACCATCCCGGCCCCGCAGAAGCGGAACTTCGACGACAAGTACAGCTGGGTCATGTCGCCCCGCTGGTTCGACGGCAAGGACCACCTGGCCCTGGACACCGGCGGCGGCCCCATCGCCCGCCTGTGGTCCACCGCCCTGTCGGGCCTGGTCCACACCGACTACGTGCAGGCCACCGGTCACAGCGTCGTGATCACCCTGCCGCGCACGATGACCAAGCCCGAGACCCGCTTCGAGTGGAAGATCCCGCAGTGGAGCAACGCGCTGGAACGCAACCGCGCGCGCACCTACTTCCAGGCCTACGCGGCCGCCATCGCCCTGCACTGCGCCGAGAAGGGCCTCGCCGAGGTCCGCGCCGGGCGCACCCAGACCTGGGAGAAGTTCGAGGTCCCGGACGAGGGGCTCGGCGTCGGCTTCACCGAGGCCGTGCGCGGTGTCCTCTCGCACCACATGGTGATCCGCGACGGGAAGATCGCCAACTACCACCCGTACCCGCCGACCCCGTGGAACGCCAGCACCCGCGACACCTTCGGCACGCCCGGCCCCTACGAGGACGCCGTGCAGAACACCCCGATCTTCGAGGAGAACACCCCGGAGAACTTCAAGGGCATCGACATCATGCGGGCCGTCCGCAGCTTCGACCCCTGTCTGCCCTGCGGAGTCCACATGTACGTCGGCGGCGGCAAGACGGTCAAGACGATGCACGTGCCCACCGGTCTGAGCGGACTGGGCGGATGAGGGCCGCGATCGACGGCCCCCAGGCCGGGCGCCGGGTCGAGGAGGTGCTCGACCGGCTCGCCGCCACCGGCGACCGGGCGGCGTGCGCGGCGGCGGAGGAACTGGTGCGCGTCCTCATGGACTTCTACGGCGCCGGGCTCGCCCGGATCGTCGAGAAGGTCGGGGACGGGCCGCTGAAGGCGGTCTGCGACGACGAACTCGTGGCGAGCCTGCTCTCCCTGCACGGCCTGCACCCCGAGGACGTGCACACCCGCATCGCCCGCGCCCTGGCCGCCCACGGCGAACCGGTGGAACTGCTCGGCTTCGACGCGGACACCGGCGTCCTGCGGCTGCGCCCCGCCGCCGCATCCACCGGCTGCGGCTGCGGGTCGGGCTCCGGTGGCGGCAGCGACGCCGGGCGGACGCTGGAGGACGCCCTGGCCTGCTTCGCCCCCGAGGTGACGAGCGTGGAGCGGGAGCCCGCCGCGGCCCCCGCCCCCGCCCTGCTGCAGATCGGCACCCGGCCCCCGAGCCCGGCGCGGGTGCCGTGAGCGGGCCCGGTCTCCTCCACGACGGCCCGCGCGCCCCGCGCGGGCTGCGCCGGTTCGCGGGCCCGCGCCCGCCCCGGCCCGAGACCTGCGAACTGTGCGGGGTCGCCGTGCCCCAGGACGGCCACCGCCACCTGGTGCAGACCGAACAGCGCGCGCTGATCTGCGCCTGCACCGCCTGCGCCCTGCTGTTCGACCGGCCCGGCGCGGGCACCGGACGCCTGCGGACCGTACCGGACCGCTACCTCACCGACCCCGTCCACCGGCTCGACGACGGCGCGTGGGAACTCCTCCAGATCCCGGTCGGCGTCGCGTTCTTCTTCCGCAACGCCGCCCTCGACCGGCTGGTCGCCCTCTACCCGAGCCCGGCCGGAGCCACCGAGAGCGAGCTCGACCCCGAGACCTGGCAGACCGTACTCGGCAGCGGCCGGCTGTCCGCGCTCCTCGAACCCGACGTCGAGGCGCTGCTGCTGCGCCGCTCGGAGGGCCGCACCGACTGCTACCTGGTCCCGATCGACATCTGCTACGAGCTGGTGGGGCGGATGCGGCTGCTGTGGCAGGGATTCGACGGCGGGGCGGAGGCCCGGGCCGCGCTGAAGACCTTCTTCGAGCAGGTGGAACGGCGGGCCAGGGCCCTGCCCCGGACGGCGGACGAGGACACGGACGAGGGCGGGATCCGATGACGGAATTCGCCTTCACGTGCACCGGGGTGCGCGCCGACCCGTACGCCGCCGGCCCCACCCTCGTCTTCCGGCTGCGGATCACCGCGGCCGGCGGTGCCCGGGTGCACGCCATCGCCCTGCGCTGCCAGATCCGCATCGAACCGGCCCGGCGCGGCTACGGACCCGCCGAGGCGGACGGGCTCGCGGACCTGTTCGGCGAGCGCTCCCGCTGGGGCAACACCCTCCAGCCCGTGCAGTTCGCCCAGGTCTCCGTCATGGTCCCGAGCTTCACCGGGGAGACCGAGACCGACCTGGTCGTGCCCTGCACCTACGACATGGACATCGCCGCCACCCGGTACTTCGAAGCCCTGGCGGAGGGCGAGGTACCGCTGCTGATGCTGTTCTCCGGCACCGCCTTCACCGGTGACGCCGGCTTCCGCGTCGAGCCGGTGCCCTGGGACCGCGAAGCCGCGTACCGGATGCCCGTGGCCGTGTGGCGCGAGATGGTCGAACAGCACTTCCCCGGCTGCGGCTGGCTCCGGCTGCCCCGCGACACCATGGACGAGCTGCTCGCCTTCCGCTCCCGTCACGCCCTCGCCTCGTGGGAGTCGACCGTACGGGCCCTGCTCGACGCGGCCGCCCCGCCGCAGCCGCAGGACCCACCGGGTCCCGTCCGGCTGGGCGCGATCCTGCCGCGCCTCACCGAGAGGGCGGCTCCGTGACCACGACCACCACCCACCACGCCGACTCCCACTCCCGCTTCGCGGTCGCCCGGCAGGTGGCCGACGCGGTCCTGCTGGAGGGGTACGTGCTCTACCCCTACCGGGCCTCGGCGGCGAAGAACCGGCTGCGCTGGCAGTTCGGTGTCCTCGTGCCCCCGGCCTGGGGCCGCGCGCACGAGGAGCACGTCTTCCAGCAGACCGAGATCCTGATGGAACCGCGGGGCGCGGCGACCCTCGCCCTGGAGCTGCGCTTCCTGCACGCGCAGCGGCGTACGGTCGAACAGGCCGCGGACGACGGCGGTTTCACCGAGGTCGCCGAGCTGCACCTGGCCGACCGGGTCCTCGTCCCCTGGGACGAGGGCACCGAGGAACGGGTCGAGGTGACCGTCCCCGTCGCCGAGCTGCTGGGCGAGGACGGCGTCACCTTCCCCTTCCACCGCCCCGCCCGCGTCGACACCGAGCCCGTCCAGGACGCCGGCGGGCACGCCGTGGGCCGCCTGGTGCGCCGTACCGAGGAGATCGAGGGGGTGCTGCGGCTGCGTGCCACCGAACTCCCCGGCGCCTACCGGGTGTTCCGACTCCGGGCCGTGGTGGAGAACACCAGCCCGTGGACCCCGCCGCCCGGGGCCGGACCCGCTGACCGCGAGGCCGCACTGCCCCACTCGCTGGTCGCCGCCCACCTCCTGCTGGGCCTGGACTCCGGATCGTTCCTGTCCATGACCGACCCGCCCGAATGGGCCGGGCAGGCCGTGGCCGCCTGCGAGAACCGGCACACCTGGCCGGTGCTCGCGGGCGAACCCGGCCGCGCCGACGTGGTCCTGTCCTCCCCGATCATCCTGGAGGACCATCCCGCCATCGCCCCCGAGAGCGTCGGCGCCATGTACGACGCCACCGAGATCGACGAGATCCTCGCCCTGCGCACGGCCGCCCTGACCGAGCAGGAGAAGCGCGAGGCCCGCGGCACCGACGCCCGGGCGGCCGCCGTGATCGACCTCGCCGAATCGATGCCCCCCGAGGTGCTGGAGCGGCTGCACGGCGCCGTACGCGCCCTGCGCGAGGTCACCGGCCCCGAGCAGCCGCCGCTCATCGCGGAACTCCCCTCCGAGGACGTGGTGTTCCGGCCCGACACCCCCTGGTGGGACCCGGCCCGGGCGGACACCGCGGACCCGGCCCGCGACCGGATCGCGATCGACGGAGCCTCCGTGGGCCCCGGCAGCCGCGTTCTGCTCCGCCCCGGACTGCGGCGCACCGACGCCCAGGACCTGTTCCTCCAGGGCCGCACCGCGCTGGTCGAGGCCGTGCTGCACGACGTCGACGGGGGAGTGCACCTCGCCGTCACCGTGGAGGACGACCCCGGCGCGGACATCCGGCGGGAACAGGGCAGGTTCCTCTACTTCCAGCCCGACGAGGTCACCCCCCTGGAGGACGCGTGAACGACCGGGTCCTGATCGCGGGCATCGGCAACGTCTTCCTCGGCGACGACGGCTTCGGCGTCGAGACCGTGCGGGCGCTGGCCGAGCATCCCCTGCCCGACGGGGTCGAGGTGGTGGACTTCGGAGTGCGCGGCGTCCACCTCGCCTACCAGCTCCTCGACGGCTACGACACACTCCTGCTGGTCGACGCCACCACACGCGGCGGCGAGCCGGGCACGCTCTACCTCATCGAGGCCGACGGCGGCGCGGACCTGCAGCCGGCCGGCGACGGGGCGCCGCCGCCCGTCCTCGACGGCCACCACATGTCCCCCGACGCCGTCCTCGCACTGCTGGACACCCTGTGCGCCGGGACCGGAGCCACCCCGCCGCGGCGCACGCTGGTGCTCGGCTGCGAACCGGCCGGTGTCGAGGAGGGCATCGGACTGAGCGCACCCGTGGCAGCCGCCGTACCGGAGGCCGTACGCACGGCCCTGGACCTGATCCACGGCCGGACCCACGACGAAACCGACCGGCCCCGCCGCGAACTGAGGAGAACCCCATGAAGAAGGCCTTGATCGGCGGGGCCGCGGCCGCCGCCCTCACCGCCGTCCTGCTGCAGATGCTCCCCGACCTCCGGCGCTACCTGCGCATGCGCCGGATGTGACACCGCCGCGGGAGCGGCCACGGGCGCCCGTACGCACCCGGGCGCCCGAATGGCGTACGGGGCGCGCCGCGCACCGGCGTGCCCGACCGCACGGACCCCGTCCCGCCGGTTCAATGAGCCCCGGCAGGACGGAGTCCGATGCACGAGATGTCGATCGCCATGGCCGTCGTGGGCCAGGTGGAAGAGGCGGCCCGGGCGGGCGGCGCACAGGCCGTCACCTCCGTACGGCTGCGGGTGGGTGAGCTGGCGGGGGTGGTCCCCGACGCGCTGGCCTTCTGTTTCGAACTGGCCTGCGCCGGAACGGTCCTCGAAGGCGCCGAACTCCTCACGGAGTCCGTGACGGCCCGCGCCCGCTGCGGCTCCTGCCCCGGCACCGGCACCTGGGTGGTGGGCATGCCCCCCGAACTGTGCTGCCCCGGATGCGGCAGGGCCACCGACGTGGAACTGCTGTCGGGCCGTGAGCTGGAGATCCTCAGCGTGCGCTGGGAAGACGGCCCCGCCGGTGCCCGTACCCGCGAACCGATTCCCGAGGAGGCCTGAACCATGTGCCGAGTGGTCGATCTGCGGCAGGCGGTGCTCGCCAAGAACGACGAAGCCGCCCAGGTCCTGCGCACCGGACTCACCGCCCGCGGTACGACGGTGGTCAATCTGCTCTCCAGCCCCGGCAGCGGCAAGACGGCGCTGCTGGAGCGCGAACTGCTCCTCGCACGCGAGCGGGGCGTGGCCGTGGCCGCGCTGACGGCCGACCTGGCCACCGAGAACGACGCGGTACGGCTGGCCCGTTCGGGCGTACCGGTCAAGCAGGTCCTCACCGACGGGCTGTGCCACCTGGAAGCCGCGATGCTCGGCCGGCACCTGGACGGCTGGCTGCCCGAGGACACCCGGCTGCTGTTCGTGGAGAACGTGGGCAACCTGGTCTGCCCGGCCGGCTACGACCTCGGGGAATCGCTGCGGGTGGTGCTCGCCTCGGTGACCGAGGGCGAGGACAAGCCGCTGAAGTATCCGACCGCCTTCGGACTGGCCCAGCTGGTGGTGGTCACCAAGACCGACATCGCGCGAGCCGTCGAGTTCGACGAGGCGGCCTTCCGCGCCAACGTCGAGCAGGTCAATCCCGGTGTGGAGGTGGTGCTCACCTCGGCGCGCGCGGGTGAGGGCCTGGGCGTCCTGCTCGACCGGGCGCTGGCGGCCGGGGCCGGGACGGGCACGCACACGCCGGTGATGGCCCGCCGGCAGCGCGCGCACGGCCTCGGACATGACCGCGGTCACGACCACGACCACGACCACGAGCATGAACACGAGCATGAACACGACCACGACCACGAGCACGACCACGAGCACGAGCACGACCACGAGCACCCGCACCCGCACGTCCACACGGTCGCGCAGACCCGCTGATGGAAGCGGTGCAGCGGCGCCGGGTCACCGTCCGGGGCGTGGTCCAGGGAGTCGGCTTCCGGCCCTACGTCTACACCCGCGCGACCGGGCTGGGCCTGGCCGGGCACGTCACCAACACCTCCGAGGGCGTCGTCGCGGAGGTCGAGGGCGCCCCGGCGGCGGTGTCGCGGTTCTGCGAACGGCTCGCGGCGGACGCACCCCCGCTGGCCGTCGTCGACGCCGTCGACCACTGGGAGGTCCCCGTCGCGGGCGGCACCGGATTCACCATCATCGCCTCCCGGACCGGCGGCCCCGCCCGCACGCTGGTCTCCCCGGACGTGGCCACCTGCGCCGACTGCCTCACCGAACTGGCCGACCCGGCCGACCGGCGCCACCGGCACCCCTTCATCACCTGCACCCACTGCGGGCCGCGCTTCACCATCGTCACCGGGCTGCCCTACGACCGCGCCCACACCACCATGGCCTCCTTCCCCATGTGCCCCGGCTGCGCCCGGGAGTACGCGGATCCGGCCGACCGCCGCTTCCACGCCCAGCCGGTCGCCTGCCCGGCCTGCGGCCCCCGCCTCAGGCTGCTCACTGGGCGGCCGCCCCGCGAGAGCACCGGCCCGGACCCCGTCGCCGAGGCCCGCGGGCTCCTGGCGGCCGGCGCGATCCTCGCCGTCAAGGGCCTGGGCGGCTACCACCTGGCCTGCGACGCCGCCCACCCGGGCGCCGTCGCCGAGCTGCGCCGGCGCAAGGCCCGCGGGGACAAGCCCTTCGCCCTGATGGCCAGGGACCTCGCCGACGCCGAGCGGTACGCGCACATCGGCCCCGAGGAACGGGAGCTGCTCACGGGCGCCGTACGGCCCATCGTGCTGCTCCGCCGCCGCGCCGGTGCAGGCGGCCCGGACGGGGTCGCGCCCGGCTGTCCGGACCTCGGCGTGATGCTCCCGTACACCCCTGTCCACCACCTGCTGCTCGGCCTGCCCGGGGACCCCCCGGGGCCCCGGCTGCTCGTCATGACCAGCGGGAACCTCGCGGGGGAGCCCATCGTCACCGACGACGCCGAGGCCCTGGACCGGCTCGCCGCCCTCGCCGACGCCTGGCTCACGCACGACCGCCCCATCCACGTGCCGTGCGACGACTCCGTGGTGCGGGTGTGCGACGGCGAGACGCTGACCGTACGCCGCTCGCGCGGGTACGCCCCGCTCCCGCTGACCCTGCCGGTGCCCGTCCCCGCGAGCCTCGCCGCAGGCGGGGACCTGAAGAACACCTTCTGCCTCGGCGAAGGGCGCCAGGCCTGGCTGTCCGCCCACATCGGCGACATGGACGACCTCGCCACCCAGTACGCCCTCGAAGGCGCCGAGCGGCAGCTGGAGTCCATCACCGGCGTCACCCCCGTGCTCCTCGCCGCCGACCGGCACCCCGGCTACCGCTCCGCCCGGTGGGCGCAGCGCGCCGCGGGCGCCCGGCCGCTCGTCCGCGTCCAGCACCACCACGCGCACATCGCCTCCACCCTGGCGGAGCACGGCCGGGGCGCCGGCCGCCCGGTGATCGGGGTCGCCTTCGACGGCACCGGCTACGGCGACGACGGCGCCGTGTGGGGCGGTGAGGTCCTCCTCGCCGACTACGCCGGGTTCACCCGGTTCGCCCACCTGGCCTACGTCCCGCTGCCGGGCGGCGACGCGGCCGTGCACCGCCCGTACCGCATGGCGCTGTCCCATCTGCGGGCCGCAGGCATCGACCGGACCCCGGAGCTGCCCTGCACGGCGGCCTGTCCGCCGGGAGAACTCGCGCTGCTGGAGCGTCAGCTGGAACGGGGTCTGAACTGTGCCCCGACCTCCAGCATGGGCCGCCTCTTCGACGCCGTCTCCTCCCTGGCCGGGATCTGCCACGTCGCCGGCTACGAGGCGCAGGCCGCCATCGAACTGGAGGGCGCGGCCCTGGGCGTGAGCGAAGCCGACCCCGGACCCGGCTACACCTTCGGCCTGCACGAGGCGCCCGGCCCCGACGGCGGGCCGGTCACCGCCGATCCGGCGCCCGTACTGGCCGCCGTGGTGGCCGACGTCCGCGCCGGCACGGACCCGGCGCTGATCGCCGCCCGCTTCCACACCTCCGTCGCCGCCCTCGTCGCCACGCTCTGCGCGCTCGCGCGCGAGCGGCACGGCCTGGACACCGTCGCACTGACCGGCGGGGTCTTCGCCAACACCCTGCTCTCCTCGGCGTGCGCCCGGCGCCTGCGCGCGGCCGGATTCACCGTCCTGCGGCACGGCCGGGTCCCCCCGAACGACGGCGGACTGGCCCTCGGCCAGCTCATGGTGGCCGCCGCGCACCACACCCCCTGACACCCCCCTGACACACCCACAGCAAGGAGAAACCCATGTGCCTGGCGGTGCCCGGCAGAGTGCTCGACATCGGGGAGAAGGACGGCACCCGCATGGCCACCGTCGACTTCGGCGGTGTGCAGAAGGAGGTGTGCCTGGAGTATCTGCCGGACCTCCAGGTGGGCGAGTACGCCATCGTCCACGTGGGCTTCGCCCTGCAGCGCCTCGACGAGGAGTCGGCCAAGCAGACCCTCGAACTCTTCGCGCAACTCGGCATGCTCCAGGAGGAGTTCGGCGACCCGTGGGAACAGGCCGCCGCGGCCGGCGGTGAGCCCTGGCCCTTCACCGACGATCCCGGTCCCGAACCCGGGCCCGCGCCCGCCCTCGCCGCACCGCAGGAGGAAGTCCAGCCGTGAAGTACATCGAGGAGTTCCAGGACCCCGACCTCGCCCGCCGGCTGCTCGACGACATCCACGCCACCGTGACCCGGCCCTGGGCCCTGATGGAGGTCTGCGGCGGCCAGACTCACACCATCATCCGGCACGGGATCGATCAACTGCTGCCGGAGCAGGTGGAGTTGATCCACGGCCCGGGCTGTCCGGTGTGCGTCACCCCGCTGGAGGTCATCGACAAGGCGCTGGAGATCGCCTCCCGCCCCGATGTGATCTTCTGTTCCTTCGGGGACATGCTCCGGGTGCCCGGGACCGGCCGCGACCTGTTCCAGGTGCGCAGCGAGGGCGGCGACGTACGCGTCGTCTACTCCCCGCTCGACGCCCTGCGGATCGCCCAGGAGAACCCGAAGCGCCAGGTGGTCTTCTTCGGCATCGGCTTCGAGACCACGGCGCCGCCCAACGCCATGACGGTCCACCAGGCGAAGAAGCTGGGCATCCCCAACTTCAGCCTGCTGGTCTCCCACGTCCGGGTGCCCCCGGCGATCGAGGCGATCATGCAGTCGCCGAGCTGCCGGGTCCAGGGCTTCCTCGCCGCCGGGCACGTGTGCAGCGTCATGGGCGTGCGCGAGTACCCCGAACTGGCCGCGCGCCACCGGGTGCCGATCGTGGTGACGGGCTTCGAACCGCTGGACATCCTGGAGGGCGTACGCCGGGCCGTACGGCAGCTGGAGCGCGGCGAGCACACCGTCGACAACGCCTACGCGCGCGCCGTCCGCCCCGAAGGCAACCCCGCCGCCCTCGCCATGCTGGAGGACGTCTTTGAGGTCACCGACCGGGCCTGGCGGGGCATCGGCGTCATCCCCGGCAGCGGCTGGCGGCTGTCGGAGCGCTACCGCGACTTCGACGCCGAACACCGCTTCTCGGTCACCGGCATCAACACCCGTGAACCGGCCGAGTGCCGCAGCGGCGAGGTGCTCCAGGGGCTGCTGAAACCGCACGAGTGCGAGGCCTTCGGCACGCTGTGCACCCCGCGCAGCCCGCTCGGCGCCACCATGGTCTCCAGCGAGGGCGCCTGCGCCGCGTACTACCTCTACCGGCGGCTGGAGCTGGGGACCGTGCCCGCCGCCAAGATCGCCAAGACCGCCGCGACCGCCCCGACGGCCCCGACCGCCGCGCTGGAGGCGAGCCCCGTTGTCTGACACCGCACTCGACATCACGGGCTGGACCTGCCCGGCCCCGCTCCGCGACCGCCCCCGTGTGGTCATGGGCCACGGCGGCGGGGGCGCACTCTCCGCCGAGCTGGTCCAGCACCTCTTCGCCCCCGCCTTCGGCGGCGACGTGCTCGCCCAGCTCGGCGACTCCGCGGCCGTCTCCCTGGGCGGGGTCCGGCTGGCCTTCTCCACCGACTCCTACGTGGTGCGGCCGCTGTTCTTCCCCGGCGGCTCCATCGGCGACCTCGCGGTCAACGGCACGGTCAACGACCTGGCCATGAGCGGAGCCGAAGCGGCCTACCTCTCCTGCGGGTTCATCCTGGAGGAGGGCGTCGAGATGCCGGTGGTGGCGCGCGTGGCCGAGGCCATGGGCGCCGCCGCGCGGGCCGCAGGCGTGGAGGTCGCGACCGGCGACACCAAGGTGGTGGAAGCGGGCCACGGGGACGGCATCTACATCAACACCGCGGGCATCGGGATCATCCCCGACGGGGTGGACCTGCGCCCGCAGCGCGTCGTACCCGGTGACGTCGTCATCGTCAGCGGCGAGATCGGGCTCCACGGCGTGGCGATCATGAGTGTCCGCGAGGGGCTCGAATTCGGCGTGGACATCCAGAGCGACTGCGCGGCCCTGGGCGGCCTCGTACGGAGCATGCTCGCGGTCACCCCGGACCTCCACGTCCTGCGCGACCCCACCCGGGGCGGCCTGGCGGCCTCCCTGAACGAGATCGCGGCCGCCTCGGGCACCGGTGTCGTGATCCACGAGGGCCGCGTCCCGGTCCCCGCCGCCGTCGCGAACGCCTGCGCGATCCTCGGGCTCGACCCGCTCTACGTGGCCAACGAGGGCAAGCTGGTCGCCTTCGTGCCCCGCGAGCACGCCGACGCCGTCCTCGACGCCATGCGCGCCCACCCGCTGGGCCGCCACGCGACCGTGATCGGTGAGGCCGTCGACGCCCACCCGGGCCTGGTCGTGGCCCGCACCGCCCTCGGCGGCACCCGCGTGGTCGACCTGCCGATCGGGGAGCAGCTGCCGCGCATCTGCTGACCGGCGCGACCGGCGCCCGAGATGGGTGCCGGCCCCGATGTGCGGTGGCGGTGGGCCGGGTGATGCTGGGGGTGCCCGCAGCATCCCTTCCCGGCCACCGCCGGGAGGCGCCGCCACTGCTTCGAGAGGACGCCCCGGACGCCGGACACCCCGGGCGTCCCGACGGCGTTGACGTGGAGCGGCTCGTGCCCTCGGCAGTGCACCCGCTCTCCTTCACCCTGGCCCGGCCGACGGAAAGGAGCGGGGTCATGCCGCGATCCGAGGATGTGAGGACCACCGGCCCCGGAGCCCGGCCCGGGCCCCGGCCCGCGCACGGACCCGGGCCCCGGCCCCGTACGTACCGCCGGGCGGGCGCCTGGCTGGCCGTGGCCCTGGGGGTCTGGGCCGCGGTGGCCGGGGCCACCCTGCCCAACGGGCTCGTGCTCGCGGCCGGCCTGGTCGTGGCCGCGCTGGCGGTGAACCGCCTGGGCGCGGAGCCCCGTACGCCCCGTCGGGCGAAGCCGGTGGCACCTCCCTGACGGCTAGGCCGTCTCTTCCGGATCTTGCCGGGCCCGGCCCGCCCGGCAAGATCCGGAAGAGACGGCCTACGGCCGCCCGGCGGGATCCTGGTCGGGAGCCGGCTCCGCAGCGGCCCCGGCCTCCGGGGACCGCGCGGGGGAGGGCACGGCCGCGAGCAGCGGGGTGTGCACGGCGCGCCGCCCCCGCAACCGGGCGGCCAGCGGCTCGGTGTACCGGGCGGTGAGCGGCCCGATCACCACGAGGATCAGCACGTACGCGGTGGCCAGCGGCCCGAGGGCCGGTTCGATGCCTGCGGTGACGGCGAGACCGGCGATGACGATCGAGAACTCCCCGCGGGCGACGAGGGTACCGCCGGCCCGCCAGCGGCCCTTGACCCCGACCCCGGCGCGCTTCGCGGCCCAGTACCCGGTGGCGATCTTCGTGCCGGCGGTCACCAGGGCCAGCGCGAGCGCCGGCAGCAGCACGGGCGGGATGCTGGCCGGGTCGGTGTGCAGGCCGAAGAAGACGAAGAACACCGCGGCGAACAGGTCCCGGAGCGGGCTGAGCAGGGTGTGCGTACCCTCGGCCACCTCACCGGACAGGGCGATGCCGACCAGGAACGCGCCGACCGCGGCGGAGACCTGCAACTGCTGGGCGATGCCCGCGACCAGCAGGGTCAGGCCGAGGACGACCAGGAGCAGCTTCTCCGGGTCGTCGCTGGAGACGAACCGGGAGATGAGCCGGCCGTAGCGCACGGCCACGAACAGCACCGCGCCCGCCACGCCGAGGGCGATCGCCAGGGTCAGGCTGCCGGCCGCGAGGCCGACCCCGGCCAGCAGTGCGGTGACGATGGGCAGGTAGACGGCCATGGCCAGGTCTTCCAGGACCAGGACGCTGAGGACGACCGGGGTCTCGCGGTTGCCGAGCCGCCCGAGGTCCCCCATCACCTTGGCGATGACGCCGGAGGAGGAGATCCAGGTGACCCCCGCCAGGACCACGGCGGCCACCGGCCCCCAGCCCATCAGCAGCGCGGCGACCGCGCCGGGTACGGCGTTGAGGGTGAAGTCGACCAGCCCGGCCGGGTACTGGGTCTTGAGATGGGAGACCAGGTCGGTGGCCGTGTACTCCAGCCCCAGCATCAGCAGCAGCAGGATGACGCCGATCTCGGCGCCGATCGCCACGAACTCCTCGCTCGCGCCCATGGGCAGCAGCCCGCCCGTTCCGAAGGCGAGACCGGCCAGCAGGTACAGGGGTATCGGGGAGAAGCGGAAGCGCCCGGCGAGTCTGCCCAGCAGACCCAGGCCCAGGATGATCGCACCGAACTCGATCAGGAAGACGGCGGAGTGCACAGGCGGTCACTCCCGTCCGAGTATGGAGGCGGCCGCGTCGACGCCTTCGCGGGTGCCGATCACGATGAGCGTGTCCCCGCCGGCGAGGCGGAAGTCGGGCGCGGGGGAGGGGCGGGCCTCGGCCCGCCGCAGCACCGCCACGATCGAGACCCCGGTCTCCGTCCGCATCCGGGTCTCGCCCAGCAGCCGGCCGTTCCAGTACGAGTGCGCGGACAGCTCGATGCGCTCGGCGACCAGCCCGAGGTCGGTGGTGTGCAGGAGGCTGGGGCTGTGGTGCGCGGGCATCAGGGCGTCGATCAGCGCGTCGGTCTCCGCCCCGGAAAGGTGCAGCGACTGGGCGCACGCGTCGGGATCGTCCGCACGGTAGACGTTCACCGTACGGGAGCCGTCGCGGTGGGCGATCACCGACAGGTGGCGCCGCTCGCGGGTGGTGAGGTCGTACTGGACCCCGATGCCGGGCAGTGGCGTGGTGCTCATCCGTGGAGCAGGCACAGCTCTGTCCCCCCTTGCTTCGTGTTCGGCGGTGGTGCGGCGCGGCGTCGGCGCAGGGCAGCTTCCGGCTGCCGCGCGGGCTCATGGTGCCATCTCGCGCAGGGGGCGGGATATGGGTGTCGGCACGGATGGACAAGGCCCCCGGCACACGACAGGCTGAGGCGGGGACACCGGTCCCACCGCAGGTCACCGCAGGTGCGGGAGTGCATCGGCGGGGATAGTGGAAGCGAGCGGTCCGCCGGAGCGGCGGACCCCGGAACGAGGGGAGGGACGCCCGTGTCGCTGTACTGGCGGATCTTCCTGCTCAACGCGGCCGTCCTCGTCACCGCCGTCCTGCTGCTGCTCGGCCCGGTCACCGTCTCCACCCCGGTCCTCTTCGGCGAGGCCGTGGTGCTGCTCGCCGGGCTGGCCGCCATGCTGATCGCCAACGCCGCCCTGCTCCGGATCGGCCTGGCCCCGCTCGGCCGGCTGACCCGCGCGATGAGCGCGGTCGACCTGCTGCGCCCCGGCGGCCGGGCACGGGTGGAGGGCCCCGCCGAAGTGGCCGAGCTGACCACCTCCTTCAACGCCATGCTGGGCCGGCTGGAGGCCGAGCGGGCCGGCAGCAGCGCCCGCGCCCTCTCCGCACAGGAAGCCGAACGACGGCGCATCGCCCAGGAGCTCCACGACGAGGTCGGCCAGACCCTCACCGCGGTCCTGCTCCAGCTCAAGCACGCCGCCGACCGCGCCCCGGCCCCCTTGCGGGAGGAGCTCCGCCAGGTGCAGGAGACGACCCGCACCAGCCTGGACGAGATCCGCCGCATCGCCCGCAGGCTGCGCCCGGGGGTCCTGGAGGAGCTCGGGCTGCACAGTGCCGTGCGCGCGCTGACGGCCGAGTTCACCAGCGGATCGCTGACCGTGCGGCATGTCATCGGCCCCCAGGTGCCCCCGCTGGACGAAGCGGCCGAGCTCGTCGTCTACCGGGTCGCCCAGGAGGCCCTGACCAACGCCGCCCGCCACGCGGGCGCGAGCGAGGTCGAGGTGCACCTGTCGGGCCGGACCGGCGGGGCGGTCCGGTTGCTGGTACGGGACGACGGCCACGGCATCGGCCCCGCCGGCGAGGGCGCGGGGATCCAGGGCATGCGGGAACGGGCCCTGCTGATCGGCGCGGACCTCACCATCGGCAGCGGCCCGCAGGGCGGCACCGACGTACGGCTGGACGTGCCCGCCGTCACCACGGCCACCACCGCGACCACGGGGGGCACGAGTTGACCACATCCAGGAGGCCGCCGACCCGTGTCCTGCTCGCCGACGACCACGCCCTCGTACGGCGCGGGGTCCGGCTCATCCTCGACGCCGAGCCGGACCTGACGGTGGTCGCCGAGGCCGGGGACGGGGCGGAGGCCGTCGCACTGGCCCGTACCCGGGAGGTGGACCTCGCCGTCCTCGACGTGGCCATGCCCCGGATGACCGGACTGCAGGCCGCACGGGAACTCTCGCGGCTGCGGCCGGAGCTGCGCATCCTCATCCTGACCATGTACGACAACGAGCAGTACTTCTTCGAGGCGCTCAAGGCCGGGGCCGCCGGCTACGTCCCCAAGTCGGTCGCCGACCGCGATCTGGTCGAGGCGTGCCGGGCGGCGATCCGGGACGAGCCGTTCATCTATCCCGGGGCCGAGACCACCCTCATCCGCAACTACCTGGACCGGGCCCGCCAGGGCGATCCGCTGCCCGCCCGGGCGGTCACCGAGCGCGAGGAGGAGATCCTCAAGCTCGTCGCGGAAGGCCACTCCTCGAAGGAGATCGGCGACCTCCTCGTCATCAGCGCCAAGACCGTGGAGCGCCACCGGGCCAACCTGCTCCAGAAGCTGGGCATGCGCGACCGGCTGGAGCTGACCCGGTACGCGATCCGGGTCGGGCTCATCGAGCCGTAGGGGGCAAGGTCCTCGGCGTGAACACGACGCCAGGGGGAGTGGATCGGGTTCCTGCCCGCTCGGCGCGGCCGAGCTCGCCGCGCGGAATCGGCGGGGGTTGCGGGGCTCAGGCCGGTGCGTTGGTGTCGTAGAAGGCGCGGGCGGCGAGGCCGATCCACTCGGGGCGTTCCCAGGAAGGCCAGCGGGTACGGGCGTTCCTGTCGATGGCGGCGGCCGTGTCGTCGGCGGTGCTGCCGCACTCGCGCAGCCGTAGGGCCTCGTCGCGGACGTAGGTGAGGTAGTCGCGGACGTCGTGGATGAGCGAGGCGTCGGTGACCTCGCCGTGGCCGGGAACGACGGTCTGCGGGGCGAGTGCGGCGAGGTCGTCGAGCACGCCGATCCAGCCCTCGCCGTCCACGTCGGTGTCGTGGGGCGGGAAGTACGGCGCGATCGGGAAGATGCGGGTCTCCAGCAGATCCCCGGCGAACAGCACCCGGCCGTCCACAAGGACGATCTGGTCGGAGCCGGTGTGCGCGGGACCGACCTCGCGCAGCAGCACGGTACGGCCGCCGAGGTCGATCTCGGCCTCGCCCTCGTAGACCAGATCGGGGTCGACCAGTTCGACTCCTTCGAGTTCGGCGGCGACCGCAGGGCTCAGGCCCTTGAACATGCCGAGATAGCCGGCTCCCTTGCGCCGCAGTTCGGCGCGCTGGCCGCTGTTGTAGACGATCGTGGCGGCGCCCTTGAACGCCTGCGCGCCGAAGCCGTGCTCAGGATGGAAGTGGGTGAGGGTCAGGTACAGGCGGCGGTCGTCGGCCAGGCGCCGGGCCTGCTCCAGCACCAGCGCGCCGTTGCGAGGGCCGATGCCGGTGTCGATGACCAGCGCGGCCCTCTCCCCGAGGACGATGCCGATGTTGGGGACCAACTCGACGCGGTGGTCCGGGATGACGAAAACGCCCTCGGACACCTCGACGGGAGATCCCGTTACGACGGGCGGGGGGCTCTGCAAGACATCCGGCGCGCCGTCGGAGCCGAGAGGCGTGGGGTCGGTGGGGCACATGGCGCAACTCCCGATCATCTGAACAGTGTTGAGATTCCGGCCCGAGCGTAACATCCAATCTGAACACCGCTAAGATGGGGGCATGGCGAAGGAGCGGTATCACCACGGGGACCTGAGCGGCGCGCTGCTCGACGCGGCGGAGACCCTCGTACGAGAGCGGGGTGCCGACGGCTGGTCACTGCGTGAGGCATCGGCGCGGGTCGGTGTCAGCCCCAGCGCCGCCTACCACCACTTCGGCTCGCGTGACGCACTCGTATCCGCCCTGTCCGAGGTCGTGCTGGCCCGGCTGGGGAATCGCCTGCGCGACACCATGGACGCGGCGCCGGAGCAGGGTCCCGAACGTCTCGCCGCATGCGGGCGCGCCTATGTCACCTGGGCCGTCGAGGACCCGGCCGTCGCCCGGCTCGTCTTCCGCGGCGGCGCCACAACGGCGCAGTCCGCCATCTCACCCCACCCGCACGACGTGCTCACCACCGAACTCGACCGTCTGACCGACACGGGCCACCTGCCCGCGGGAGCCCGCCCGGGCGCTGAATTCGTGGTCTGGGCCGCCATCCACGGCCTGGCTGTCCTGCTCATCGACGGTCTCGTACACATCGACGACCGGCAAGGCGTCGAACGCCTGACCGAACGTCTGGTCTTCGCCACCTTCAACGGCCTGGCGCGGGAAACCGCCCCTGAGCCGGACCGGCCCGTGCCCACCACCACGCACACGCGGCGCCTCACCCAGAGCCCGGCCCCCGGCCCGGCACCACACGCGTCCTCACCCTGAAGGCCCACGGAAGGCCGCAGGCCGGAAGGGCCGCCCCCGGAGGCACGGGCAGTCCCGCAAGGGCGGCGCACCGCTGGACGCCACGCCGACAGCGAGCCGGGCGACCTGCGCAGACGCGTCCGGTCCCCGGCTCCCAGCCACCGCACACATCACTCGATCACCCCGAGGTCGGCACACTGCGGTCGAACGGCGACCTCCTGCTCGTGCCCGAGGACGTCACGCGGCCCATTGGCGTCCTACTCCGCTACCCCGTCGTACCTGAGGATCTGAACACGTATCCGATTTGGTCCCGATGCCGTGGGGTGAGGAGCCTGGTGTCTCAGCGGAACGCGGCGACATTGCGGGCGGCCCAGTCGGCGAAGGGGCGCGGGGCGCGGCCGAGGGCCTGCTGGACGTCCGGGCTGACACGCAGTTCGGCCGGGCTCGGGGAGCCGAGGATGTCCAGGGTGTCGTCGGCGAGTTCCGCCGGCATGCTCTGGGCCATGGCGGCCTTCGCCTCCTCACGGGTGAGCTCGTGAAATCTGATGGGCGAGCCCAGCGCGGCGGCGATGGCCTCCGCCTGCTGGCGCGGAGTGATCACTTCCGGGCCGGTCAACTCGTAGACACCGCCGGTGTGCCGGTCGTCCAGCAGGCAGGCCGCCGCCACTGCGGCGATGTCCGCCGGGTCGATGATCGGCACCCCGACGTCGCCGAAGGGCGCCGCAACCACCCGCTGCGCGCGGACGGACTCGGCCCACCACAGGGCGTTGGAGGCGAAGCCACCCGGCCGCAGGACGGTCCACTCCAGGCCGGACTCCCGCAGCGTGTTCTCCAGCGCGCGCATCGCGATCCGCGTCGGGCCGAAGGGCCTGGTCACCACGCCCAGCGTGGAGAGCAGGACGATCCGGCGGACCCCGCCGGCCGCGGCTTCGCCGATGATGTCGGCAGGGCTGGCTCCAGCGGCGTGCAGGTCGCCGGACAGCAGCAGGAACAGCGCCTTCGCCCCGGCCAGCACAGGCCTGAGGCCGGACGGCTCGGCCAGGTCGGCCACGACGTGAACGGCCCCCTCCGGCACCGCCGCCGTATGCCGTGAAACGGCCGTCACCTGCCGGCCCGCCTCGGTCAGCGCCTGCGTCAGCGGCCGCCCGATATTCCCGGTAGCCCCGGTCACCACGATCATGATCAGCTCCTTGTCGGATGTTGTCCGTGGCCTTGACGCTAGGAGTAAGGGCTAACTTTTGGTAAGGACATACCTCTGGGTAAGCTCATCACATGACCGAAAGCGCGCAGCTCACCCAGACCGGCCCGGAGAAGAGCCGTGACGTGTTTCACACCGACTGCGCCGCGCGCGATGTGGTCGACCACGTGACCAGCAGGTGGGGGGTCTGGGTGCTGATCGCCTTGCGGAGCAACAACCTCCGGTTCTACGAGCTGCGTGACAGCATCCAGGGCATCAGCGAGAAGATGCTTGCGCAGACCCTTCGCGCGCTGGTCCAGGACGGCCTGGTCTGGCGGGAGGTCGAGCCGACGACGCCGCCCCAGGTCACCTACGGGCTGACCGATTTCGGCCGGGACATCGGCGAACCGCTGACGGAACTGTTCGACCGGATCACACGTCGGCTGCCGCCGCGCAGCGAATAGCGCGGGAGTAGCCGGAGCCTCCGCGACACGATCAACGCCCAGTGGTCCACCTGCGGCAACGTCCGTCAACTCACCTCGACCTGCTGCAAGATCAACGATCAGACAGGCCTTAGCAGGCCGCCGCCCGCACCCCACCCTCGTAGCTGCGAGGTGGTGCCACCCGGGCCCCGACCCCCAGCATGGCGCGGGAGACCGCCCGTCCGGGCGCCGTCCACAGGGGCCGGGAGGGGAAAACGTGCTGCGGTATCCGAGCAGGCTGCGGGCGGTGGTGCTGATGTGCCTGGCGGGACTGGTGCTGGCGGGTACGCCCGCGCCTGCCTCCGCCTCGGCCTCCGCGCCCGGGCCCGCCTCCGCCCCGGCTGCGGCGAAGCCGCTGTTCCAGCTGCCGTTCCCGTGCGGAACCACCTGGCAGCTGAACACCTGGGGCCACGATCCGGCGCTGGACATCGTGGTGGAGGGCAACACCGGCTCCGACGGACTGCCCGTCCAGCCGTCCGCCGCCGGCACGGTGTCCGCCACGTACTGGACCAACGGCTCGGGCAACACCATCCAGATCAACCACGGCAACGGCTGGTTCACGGCGTACTACCACCTGAAGGACGACCCGGCGGCCTACGTCAGGAAGGGCGACACCGTCCAGCCGTCCACGCGGATCGGCCGGATCGGCACCTCGGGCGCCTCCGAGTGGTCCCACCTGCACTACGAGCAGCGCTACCTGGCCTCGGGCGACTTCACCGACGAGAGCCACCGCGTCCCGGTCCACTTCGACGGGGTCGAGTACTCGGGAGCCGCCAAGGAGTGGCCGAGCGTCACCAGCCGCAACTGCGCCGGCACACCGCCCCCCGCCTGGCAGGACTGCCCGCCCGGCTACGTCTGCTTCTACTCGGGGGCGGACGGCACGGGCACCGTCTGCCGCTCCGCGACCGACGAGCCCCGGAGCACGTGCGGGCTGCGCAGGTCCTTCTTCAACAACGGGACGGTGCAGCCGGGTTACGACCACGTGCAGGTGTACTTCCGGGAGGGAGGCAGCGCCTGCCTGCACCGCGGCTGGGACGAGGGGCGCGGAAACCTTCCCGCCGGGGGCCGGACGATCGAGCGCTTCCAGTGGCGAGGGGAGTGCTGAAGACAAGCCATTGTTGCGGGAACGATTGATTCCGCTGGCTAACCTTCCCCTGCACCTTCGGGGAAGGAAGCAGCGTGAACAGCATCATCGTGGTCCCGGGGCCCACCATGTCCCCGGCCGCACAGATCCGCCTGGCACCGGGGCAGACCCTCCGTTTCGGCCGTGAACCCCTTCGTCGCACCGACGCAGCCACCACCACGGGCGTCGTCCGCGGCACCGGCGGTGGCGGCAGCGGCCCGCACACCCTGCACGTCCCGCACGCCGGTGTCTCGCGCTCGGCGGGGGAGATCACCGCGACAGCCACGTACTGGTCGCTCAGCAACTTCTCCCGCTCGGCGACGTATGTGGTCGAGAACCCCGAGGGCGCCGGCGAGCACATCAAGATCGCCCCCGGCAGGCTGGACGCACCGGTCCCGTTCGAATTCGCCCGGCTCGTCCTGCCCGCCGGCTCCGAACTGCTCACCCTGGACGTCTGGGCGCCGCGCCACGACTACGCCGACCGGGACGATCCCGGCGAGCCCGCCGGGGAGCCGACCGTGCTGCCCTTCCCGCTCGACCGCTCCAGCCGGTACTTCCTGGTCCTCACCGCGCTCTGCGAGCCGAGGCTGCGCGGCGAACCGCACGCGCCCCTGCCCACCGTCGAGCAGGTGGTCGAACGGCTGAAGCCGTCCTGGCCCGCGGCCAACCGCGCCGCCGTGCAGTGGAACATCGACTACCTCGCGGTCAAACTGCGCCTCAAGCCGGGCCCCGACACGGTGGATCCGGGGCCGCGGCTGGTCGGCAAGAAAGAGACGCTGGTCTCGCTGGCCCTGCGCTTCGACCTCGTCCGCGAGACGGACCTGGCGGCCCTGCCGGCCGCCCCGACCGGTACCGCCCGCTGACCGGGCGAGCCGGGCACTCCGGCGCCCTCGCGGTCCCGGCCGGCTACCGCGTCGGCCCCTGGGTCGTGGAGCACCTGCTGGGGGCCGGCGCCTTCGGCAGCGTGTACGCGGCCCTGCGCGCCGCACCCGGGCCGGGCCTGCCCGGCCGGGCCGCGCTCAAGGTCCTGCCGACCGGTACCCACACCCCGCGCCGGCTCCGGCACCTGGTCGAGCTCGCCGAGCGCGAGACCGAGGTACTGCGCCGGGTGCGCACACCCCGGCTGATCCGGCTGTACGAGGTGCTCACGGTCGACGACCCCGGCCGGCCCGAACTCGACGGCGCCACCGTCCTCGTCCTGGAGGAGGCGCAGGGCTCCCTGGACGCCCTGCTGGCCGACGGAGTTCCACGCACCGGGCCCGCCCTGCTCGCCCAGGTCTGCGAGGGGCTCGACCAACTGCACCGGGCGGGCTGGGTGCACGGCGATCTCAAGCCGGGCAACGTCCTGCTGATGGCCGACGGCACGGCGCGGCTGGGCGACTTCAACATGGCCGCGGAGCTGGAGGGCACCCACGCCTACTCCCCGGCCTTCGCCACGCCCGACTACACCCCGCCGGACCTGCTCTGGTCGGAGGTCGGCGAACGCGGTACGAAGATCCGCCCGACGGCCGACATCTGGGCCTTCGGCGTCCTGGCCCACGTCGTGCTGACCGGCGCACTGCCGCTGCCCGGCGGCACCCCCGCCGCCCGCCGGGACGCCGCGCTGCGCTACGCCAGGGGAGAGGACGAGCTGCGGCTGTCGCCGGAACTTCCGGAGCACTGGCGGGACATCGTCCGCGACTGCCTGGCCCGAAGACACGAGGACCGGGCCGCGCACACCGCGGCGTCGCTGCTGCGCCGGGTGGAGGCGGCGGCCGCCGGCGCGTCGCCCGCCGCCCCGCCGGCAGCCCCGCCGGCCGCCCCGCGCGTTCCCGGACCACGCCGGCGGTGCCGCGCGCTGATCGCGGCCGGTGCGGCGGTGCTCGCCGCCGGCCTGGGCGCCGTATGGGGCTCGGGTCTGTTCCACCTCGGGGACTCCGCCGGGGCGCTGGGGTACGACCGGTGTTGGCGCGGGGCGGTCTGCTTCTTCTCGGAGGGGGACGGCCGGGGCGAGATGTGCTCCTGGGTGGACGGCGGCTCCGACTGGATCGACGGCCCGGCCCCCTGCCCCTGGACGGCCCGCAGCGCGCCCCGCTCGGTCTTCAACAACGGCTTCGACCTCACCCAGGGGGCGACCAAGGTCGACGTCCTCTACTACGGCCAGGCCGCCCAGCAGGAGCCGCTGGGCTGCGTGAAGGTGCGTACGAGAACCAACTTGAGCGGCGCGGTCCGGCCGCGCTCCCACGCCTGGGTACCGAACTGCTGACGGCTCCTCGGCCCGCCTCCCCGCCGACCGACCGGGCAATTCGAGCCAATCGTTCCGATCGGGGGACCCCCGGGGGCTAACACCCGTCGCCGAGAACGATCCCCGACGCGGCGGCCGAGTACACGACGTACAGCTGGATCAGCTCCATCGGAATCGCGAGGACGCTGAACCACACGGTGGTGCCGGCGAGCAGGCCCGGCCAGGTCTCCCCGAGCCGGAGGCCGTACCGGCCGCGCAGCCGCCGCGCGAGCAGCACGAACACCGCCACCGCCGCCACGCCGAGGACCGCACCGGCCCACCCGGCGGCGTACTCCGCCATCGGCAAGGGCAGGTGCCGACAGGCTTTCTCCTGCCGGTCGGCCCACTCGTCCTGGATCTCCTGCGTGTGCAGGGAGGTCGCCACACCGGCCACGATCAGGAGCGGCACCATCAGCGCCGCCGTCACGGTGCCGAACGTGACGGCACGCGGGCGCGCGGTGCCGTCGCCCGGGGCGGGGGAGGTCGAGGTGGCGGCCACAGGTACCCGTCCCTTCCTGTTCGCGATGCTTTCCCGGCTGTCGGTAGAAGATGATCTCACCCGGCCGTGCGTCCGCCCGCGGAACCTCGTTGCCGCCACGGCGCAGCAGGCACCGCAGGCACCGCGTTCACCCCAGGTCCGCCACGAGCAGGTCGAGTGTGGCTTCCTCGTGGAGGGCCAGGCCGAGCGCGGCCATGGCCGGGGCGAGGGCCTGATCCCAGTCCGCAGTGGTCGGCGGGCCGGTGAGCGGGTGCTGGGGGACGTTGCGGGCCCGGGTGCGGGCGGCGAGCGCCTCGTAGTCCTCGGCACCCATCCGCCAGGGCTCCGCGCCGTAACGGCGGATCACACGGTTGGCCAGGGCTACGCCCGGCCAGTCGAAGTCACCGTGGTAGGCGAAGCGGCAGCCGGAGGCGGCGAGGGCGTCGAGGAGGGTGAGGACGACGGTCGCTGCGCTCCCCGAGGTGCACACCAGAGGTTGTGAGCAGGCGGCATCGGCCGCGGCCTCCACCACGCGCGGGTTCTCGCAGATGCGGACGAGGGTGCCGGCCGGCAGCGAGAGCCGCAGGGCGTGCAGGTCGCGCAGGGTGAGGTGGGTCTCCACGTGATGGACCGCCCGTTCGCACAGGGAGCGTTCCCGCCAGCCTCCGCCGTCGGGGCGCAGGCCGTAGGCGAGGACCGTGCTGGAGACCTCGTCCGGTGTGACGGATGCGAGCCGCCACACGGCGCGGCGTCCGGCCGCGTCGTCGGGGAGCTCGGTGTCGTGGGCGAGGGCTATGCCCCGTTGGACGAGGCGCGCGAGCCAGGTCCCGTCGTCCAGGCCGTGGGCCGATCCGGTCGCTTCGGCGGCGAGGTCGCCCCGCCCCCACGCGCCGGCCCGCTCGGGACCGAAGAGCAAGGTGAGGACGTGGACCGCCTGCTGGAGGGTACGGACCGCCGTTGCGGGTGTCACACCGTTGGGTACGCCCGTGCGGCGCAGCCCGTCGCACCAGCGCCAGGCCCAGTCCTCGTCGGCGAGCCGGCAGCCCTCCAGGGACGAGGCGAGCGAGGACCACACCTGATCACGCCGTGCCCGGGCCTCCGTCCGGGCGGCGCGGCGGTCGGTGAGCGCCGGTCCGAGTTCCCGGAGCACGTCCCTGAGACCGAGGCCGGCGGCCGAGGACCGCAGCCGGGCGTCGAGCGAGTCGAGCTGCACCGTGGCGGTGGCCCCCGTGACCGGCTTGCCGAGCAGGAGCGACAGGTCGTTCCTCTCCTGCACTGCCAGTGCGGACAGCCGCACCGAGCCGGTGGCCCGGAGGCCGTTGCCCTCCAGACGCTTGCGCGCCGATTCCCAGAGCCGGACGAGCCCCGGACCGGCCAGCCAGTCATGGGTGGCGGCGGGGAGCCGGCTCATACGGACATCAGGCGCCGGTGCCGGCCGTTCCAGGTGTAGTGCAAGGTGGCCACCCCGCGGGCGTGCGGGTCGCGGAGGCACTCGTAGATGTGCAGGGAGGGCACCTCGGGCCAATTGCCCATGAGCCTCTCGCTGGTGAGGACGAAGTCGAGGTCGAGGTCGACGAGGATGCGGCCGAGCCGGCCGTGGGTGGGTTCGTCGACCTTGGCGAAGGCGTCGTCCAGGAGGATCAGCCGGGGAGCGTGCGGTGCGGACTCGCCGAGGGTCGTGAAGTGGGCGGCGGCCGCGGCGAAGAGCACGAGGTAGGAGAGCACGCGCTGTTCGCCCTGGCTGAGTCCGGTGCGTCCGGTGAGCCTGCGCCTGCGGCCGGGGGCGGCGTCCTCGACCACGAAGGTGTGGAAGCGGAACCAGTCGCGGTAGTCCAGCGCGGTGCGCAGGTGGGCGGCGTACCCGGCTGACGGATCGGTCCGGCGGGCCTCCTCGATCCGGCGCTGCAGTACCTCGCGCAGCTGCTCGCCCTGCTCACGGGTGCGCAGGATCGAAGGACTGCGCAGCAGTTCGACGGCCGCCCGCACGTCGGCGTCGACGTCGTCGTCCAGCTTCCACTGCAGTTCCACGCCGAGCCCGTGCGAGGTCCGCACGGTCCTGAGTGTGTCGTTCAGGGCGGAGACGAGGCCGGCAGCGGTGACGACCTGCGTGGACAAGTGGTCACCGAGTTCGCCGGCGAGGAAGCGCTGGAAGACCTCGCTCTCACGCTCGGTGAGCCGGCCGCGGGCTTCGGCGGCCCGGTCGGCGATGCGTTCTCCTACGACGGCGACGTCGTGCGGTCCGTGGTCATCGACCAGCCGGCAGATCTTGATCCCGGCCAGCTCTTCGAGTTGCGCGTCGTACCCGCCGGCCAGCTGGTCGCGCAGTGCCGTGTGCCCGTTGAGGAGTGTGCTGTCCGAGACCTCCTTCCCCGACCGGTCGAGTCCGCCCCGCACCGCGTCGGCCAGCTCGCGCAGGGACCGGATGCGGTCGCGGACGTCCGCGCCGGGGTCGTCCAGCAGCAGTGCGGGCAGGGAGGAACGGTCCAGGCCGGCGCCACGGATCACCTCCGGACGACCGACCGCACCGCGCAGGGTGCTTCCCGCGGTGATGACGGCCGCCTGCTGGTCCAGCAGCAGTTCGCGACTTCGCTTCTCGTCCTCCTCCGCGCGGATCCTCCCGTCGCGGAGGTCGTCGTGTCCCCGTCGGGCTCCCGGCAGCGCCCGGGTGGCGGCTGCGACGCGCTGCTTGGTCTCCTCCTCGCGGGCGAGGATCTCCTCCTCGGAGGAGCCGATGGCTTCTTCACGGGTGCGGAGGTCCTGCTGGGCCCTGCGCAGCTCACCGAGTCGCAGGCCGTAGCCTTCCGCCGCCTCCAGGCGGTCGCCGTGGGCCCGTGCGTACCTGGAGTGATCGGCCCGGTGCCGGTCCAGCCCGTCGGCCACGCCGCGGATGGCCCGGCACATGCGTCCGATCCCGTCGAGCAGGGTGGCGAGGGCGGTGCGTACGCGGTCCAGGGCGTCGGCGTCGGTGGGGAGGTCGTGGGCCGTCGCGGTTGCCTCCGCTGCACTGCGAGCGCCCACGGCCCGGGTACGTGCCTCCTCCGCCAGGCGTGCCGCCTTCGTCGCCCTGACCGTCACGTTCCGCAGGTCCTTCTCCCCGGAGTCCAGCTCGTGCCAGGCGCGGGTGAGGGACTGCGGCCGGGGGAAGCCGCGTTCCGCCGAGGCCAGGTCCCGGCGGACGGCGTCGAGCCCGTCGAGCTGTCCGCGGTGACCGGACAGCAGCTTCTCCGCCTCCGCCCACCGGACTTCCAGTTCGGCGATCTTCCGGCGTCGTGTCTCGGCGCGTACGGCGGCGCCCACGTACTCGGCACCGTCCTTGGAATGGCGGCCGCGCAGGGGACCGAGGCGCCAGCTGCCGTCGTAGAACACCGTGCAGGCGGCGGTGACTTCCCGGGCCGGGGCGAGGGCGACGGCGGACAGGAGGTACTGGACCCGTTCGGGCGCGATGCCGGTGTCCGGTTGCGCTGCGGGGCGCAGCGCGGCGGCCAGAGTCGGTCCGTCCGGCAGTACGGTCCCCGGCTGGAGCAGGACGTCTCGCGTCAGGGGATCGAGGAGCGTCCCGTCCCAGGTCACCCAGGCGTCCAGAACCCCGCTCGCTTCGAGCGCCGCCTCCAGGCCCGCCCGGTCGGCGGGGGACAGGTCGTCATGGAAGTCCACCAGCCGGTAGAAGGGCGCTCCGGTGCTCGGATCGCGCTCGGCGGTGCGGTGGTACGGGACGGGCGGCTCCGGATCGGTTCGCCGCTCCCACTCCTCCTTCTCCCTGCTCAGGAGGTCGCGTTCCTCGGTGAGCCGGGCGACGCGCAGCGCGAGGGTGTCGCGCCGTTCCGTCAGTTGCACACCGTACGGCTCCAGCACCGTCAGCACGGTCCGCTTCGCCTGCCCCTCGATGTCGGGTGGCAGCACCCGCTCGGCGAAGGGGGCCTGCGGCGAGGTCTCACAGGCGACCGTGGCACGGACCGGATCCAACGGAGGGCAGTCCGGGCCGGCCACGGCCCGCAAGCGCTCCAGCCAGGCCTCCACCTGACGGAGGTAGCCCGCGCTCTCCTCGGCCACCTTCTCCCGGTGGCCTTCGAGGCGGCCCGCAGCATCCTCCGCCTCCCCTTCGAGCCGTTCGTGCTCGGCATCCGCAGCAGCAGCCCGCCCGCGTGTCTCCACCACCCGGGCGACCAGGCCGGCCACCTCCTGGACCCTCCGGGTCCGGTGCTTCACCACCGTGCCGGCGTCCTCCAGCTGTCCTTGCCAGGAACGCAGGGCGGATTCCGCTGCCGTGGCGTCCACGGCGACCACCCGCTGGTGCCGCACGATGCGGACTTCTGCGTCAGGTCCCGTGAGTTCAGCCGCCGAAGCCCCGGCCACATCCGCCCGGGGCAGGCCGACCGTCTCGCCGAGATGGCCTGTGGGGAGTCCCGCCTTCTCGGCCTGCACGACGAGCTCGCGGTGATCCGTACCCAGTTCGCCCAGGCGTTCGCCCAGCTGTCCGATGCCCTCGGCCAGGCGGTCGGCCGCGCCCTCTTCCGTGTCGTGCGCTCTGGTGAGCGCGGCGAAGGACGTTCCGGCCGCCGTGTCCAGCGCGGCGACCGTGGTCCGGCGCTCGGACAGCTCCTCCAGACTGCGGTACGCACTGCTCGCGCGCAGGGCGTCGAGTTCGGTACGGGCGGCCTGCTCCTCCTCGCGCAGCGCGTGCAGACGTGCTTCGGCCTCGGCTTCCCGACCCTTCAGGGCGCCCGTCCGCTTCGCGGCGTCCCCGGCCTGCAGGCGTCGCCGCGCCAGGGCGTCCAGTTCCGCGTCCACCTTCCCCGCAGTCCTGAGCAGCACTCCGGACAGATAGCCGCGGTAGACGCCCAGGAAGGTGCGAAGGGCCCGGTCGGTACGCTCCAGGCGGCCGAGCTCCTCTCGGACGGCATCGAGGTCGTGGAGGTTGCGCGCCACCTTCTCCACCACGTTGTCGTCGAGCCCGGGCAGTGTCTCGCTCAGCAGGGAGGCGACCCCGCCGGACTCGATCCGGTCCCCGACGGTGGGGCGTCGCAGCCGGTGCAGGAGCTGTGTGAGGTTGCGGTACCGCGTTGCGTCGGTGATGCCGAACAGTTCACGGGCGACCCGCGAGCGGTGCTGGACGGAACGGTCCGTGACGTTCTCCGCGCCGACGGCCTCCTTGAGGCGATCGACCGGCAAGGGCCTGCCCGCCTCGACCAGGCGGAAGTCCTCGCCGACCCGCAGCGGGGTGACGAAGAAGACCGGCACGGCCTTCTTCGTCGACTTCGACGCCCGGATGGCCGCCCCGAGGGTGAGGTACCGGTCCCCACCGTCCTGCGTCGTCATGCGGAACTCGACCCACAGGTATCCGAGGCGGTTCGTCTGCTCGAAGCCGTCCAGCATCAGCCAGACGAGGCTCGTGCGACCCGTACCCGTGGCGTCCAGCGCGCGGGAGTCGCCGTCCAGCAGGTACGGGAGCAGCATCTCCAGGGCCTTGGACTTGCCTGCCCCGTTCTTGCCGCGCAGGAGCAGCCGTCCGTCGCCGAAGTCGAATTCCTGTTCGTCGTACTGCCAGACGTTGAGGATGCCCGCACGGTGCAGG
The DNA here is from genome assembly GCF_055574035.1 of Streptomyces sp. NPDC030021. NCBI lineage: Bacteria > Bacillati > Actinomycetota > Actinomycetes > Kitasatosporales > Streptomycetaceae > Streptomyces > Streptomyces sp. NPDC030021. Next base: position 556,501 of record NZ_JBVIAH010000001.1, on the reverse strand, counting down.
CGGAAGCGCGGGCCGGTTGAAGTGACGGATCGCTGAAGGGGGATGGGGCCGTGCGCGCCCGGGGTCATAGCGGCAGCTCCTGCTGTATGTCGATGCCGGGTGTCGCTCCGGCGGGCCGGCGTTCGGTGACGTGGGTGGCGTAGCGCGCGGCCGCGGCGAGGAGTATCCAGCCGGTGCCGGCGGTGCCGGCGGTGCCGGCGGCGCGGGCGCCCAGCACGTCGGTCACGGAGCGGCCCTCCGGGACCGCGTCGTCGTATCCCTCGGGCAGTCCCTGGCCGGTGGAACGGAGCGGGCCGGCGGGGGCCACCAGCCGCATCCGGCTCAGCAGGTCCAGAGCCGCCCTCCGCAACGAGGCGGGATCCTCCAGGTGTTCCCGCTGCCAGTTGCCGCGCTGCCCGTACTCGGTGACGAGCTCGGCCAGCAGCTCGTCCACCAGGCCGTCCGGAACGGCGACCCCGATGACGAGCCGCCCTCCCGTCGCCGGGTGTCCCGGCTCGGCGGGCCGCAGCCGTTCCACGAGACGCTCCACGAGGAGGAGCGAAGCCTGGGCGACGGTTCCGGTACCGGGCAGGTGCAGGTCCGTCAGCTCCTCCTCAGGGTCCACCAGCGCCACGCCCTCGCCGCGGATCTCGGCCTCCAGCCCGAGGAGCTCGGAGAACGCCTGGGCCTCGCGGCGTTGCCGGGTCCGCAGCCAGTCCCTCTCGGCGTCGGTCAGCTCATCCAGGTACACGACGGGCGTTTCCACGAGCATCCGGCGCACATAGGTGCGGGGACCGCCGAACCCGGGGTCGGCAGCCCGCCTCACCAGGTCCGCCCCGTCCAGGCTCTGCGTGAGCGGGCCCGAAACGATGATCCGGGCGATCTCCCGGTCCACCGTGATCAGCGCCTCGCCGCCTTCCTCCTGCACGAGCGAGCCCACACTGCCTTCGGTCTCCGTCAGGACACCCCAGTCGATCAACTGGCGAAGGGCGGCGACCAGAGTCCGCTTCTCCACGGCCCGGCCCGTTTCCTCCAGCTTCACGCCTGCGTCGGCCGCCGCGGCCCTGATGTCGGCGACCAGCTGGGAAAGCAGCATCTGCTCCGGGGCGGTCACCAGCACGGAGAGCGCGAGCGCGAGACAGGAGTAGGTGCGCGGGGTGAAGGCGGCACCGGTGGATCGCTCCAGCCGGTGTCCTGCGCCGGCGCCCAGTCCGGCCTTGAACAGCCTGGCGTAGGAGGTGTCGACCAGGAGCCGGTAGCCGAGCACCTGCTGGAACCGCTTGCCCAGCCAGTCGGCGTGCCGTCGTATCAGGGGGAACAGGTCTGCGTAGGGACCGGCCGACGTCACCAGAGGACGGGCGAGCAGCAGCCGACCGGCGGCGCGGCGTTCGGTGGCCAGGGCCACGTCGTGGGCCGAAGGAAGCGTCACGACACACTCACCTCGGCCTCACGTCCGGCCGAGCCGGCCGCACGACCGACCTCCAGTTCCAGGCCGTCCAGCACGAGGTCGCCGTCGGCGGAGTGCAGCACGGTCTGCGCACCGGAGGAACGGCGTACGGTGAGCCGGGCGCCGAGCTCGGCATCCTCGCTCTGCGCGGACTCCAGGCCGAACTCCGGTGCCCCGTCCAGGTCTCCTCCGGCTTCCCCGGCTCCCGTGCGCCGCAGCCGGGCGTTGCCCAGTGCAGTCGCCAGCAGTTCCAGCAGCAGTCCGAGGGCCGCCGAAGTGAGGCGTACGTCTGCGAAGCGGCCCGCAGCGCTGCGCAGTTCGTCCGCGGCCGCCCTTCTGGCCTCGGCCTGTGCACGGGCGGCTTCCTGAAGGTGCCGCTTCTGCGCCGAGTGGTTCTCCATGGCCGACGCCCGGCCCCGCTGCGCGCGACTGCCCCGCTCGCGCAGCGCCACCGGCACCTCGACCACCGGGCCGTTCCACCAGCTGGTGTACGCGGGAACCGCCTCGTCGGAGGCCGGTGGGACACCCAGGTGGCGGGCGCCGTAGAGGCCGAAGGCGGCGACCGCGATGTCGTGCGCATCCTCCGGAGACGCCTCGTCGAACCACCGGGCGAGCCGGAGGAGGTCCTTGCGCCTCGACATCTCCCCCGAGGCCGAGCGCAGCATCCGCTTGGCGTTGGTCAGCAAGGACTGCAGCGCGCGCATGGTGGCGTCACGCAGCTGATCGACCTGGCTTCCCTGCCCGTCGACGTCGGTGAACCAGCCGCGCAGCCCCTCCCAGTCGGCCTTCTCCCGGCCCCGGCTGCGCTGCACCCGGCCCTCGGACCGGCCGCCGGCCCCCGGAACCCCTGACAAACCGCGGGCGTGGGCGTCGAGGCGCTCCAGGAGGCCAGGGAGGTGCGGCCACAGAAGGTCGAGGACCGACGCGATGCGAGGAGCGCGGAAGGCCACGTCCTCCCTGATCGCCTCGACGTAGTCGAGCAGCAGTTCCTTGAAGCCCTGGTACTCGGCGCTGTCCAGGTCGTAGCGCGCCAGTACCTGACCGAGGTAGGCGTAGAAGTCCCGCACGGAGTCCGCGAACTCGGTGAACTGGACGAACAGCGTGCTGACCCGTTCCAGCGCGTCCTGCGGCTCTGTCCCGCCGGGCCTTTGCACCAGCTCGTTCAGTTCGCGCAGTCCGCGCTCGACCAGTGCCAGCAGCTCGCTGCTCACCTCGCGGGCCGCATCCGCCCCGGCCAGGACCTCGTCGGCGTCCCGCTGGATCCGCTCGCCCAGCTTCGACAACTGGTAGCGGGACCGGGACCGCTGGTACTCGGTGATGCTCGACGCCTTCACCGAGTGGCTGCTCCGCAGCAAGGCACCCCAGTGCACCAGTCGTTCCAGCCGGGCGGTGAGCGTCTCCGCGTCCAGGGTGACCGCCGGCCCACCGGACTCGGCCAGTTTCGTCAGTACGTCCGGCACGGCGAGGTCGGCAAGGAGGGTGCCGCAGAAGACCCGCATGACGGCGACGTACTCCAGCCGCTCCGGCGCACTGAGGTACGCGTACGCGTTCAGCCGTTGCCACGTATCGTCGCGGTCGGTCTCCGGTAATGACTTCTGTGCAGGTGCCCCCATGGCATCGAGGTTACGCAGTGACACCGGCGGCCCGAGGGGAGTTCGGCGATCTTCTGCAGGGCGTCAGAGTTCGCGCCCTGCCCACCGCCCCGCCTCTGGCCGGAAAGGGAACCGGCCCTCCGCGTCCGGCCGAGACTGGGGGAAGACGATCACCAGGGTGAGCAGGAGGCAAGGGTCCCGATGAATCCGTACGAGTACGTGCCCGCCGACGATCCGCTCTTCGGCGCGGTCCGGATCGAACTCGACCACGAGGCCGGGACGCTGGGCGTGAGCGGGGAGGGCCTGCCGTCGGTCGAGGTCCGGCGGGCCCCGCACACCGTGCCGGAGAGCCACGTGCCGATCGGGACGCGCGACCCCGAGCACCTCACTCTGCTCGTCGACGGCGCAGCGGAGACCCTGCGGCCCTCCAAGGGATTCCTGACCCGGCGCTCGTACCGGGTCGAGGTCGTCTCCGGGGCGCGGGAGTGCCGCTATCTGCTGGTTCCGGACTCTCTCGGCTCCAGTCGGCTGCTGCGGGACGAGCGGCTGCTCGGCGTCTTCACATCGAGCGGCGACGGGCGCGTGTCGGCCGACTGGGGGGCGGCGAGCGGGTCCGAACATGCCCGGGACGCCTATGACGCGTCCGTGGGGTACGGGCTCGCCGCGGCATTCGGCACAGGTGCCGAACCGATGTGGCAGCTCACTCTGAACGCCGCGCTCGACCTGTGGCCGTGAAAGAGCCTCAGTCCTCCGTCGGGGGCAGCAGGTGCGAGCAGGTCGAGCGGGCTACGAACGCGATGCCGTCGTAGTCCTCGGCCGGGACGAGCGGCGCCGTGTTCAAGCGGTAGAAGAACCGTTGGACGTTGGCGCCGAAGCTGCGCTGCGCGTGCGGGGCGTGCAGCCAGGGCGCGGCGCCGGCGGGTGAAACCGCGGCGCGAAGGTCCGCGTAGTAGTCGCCGGGTACGGCGTCCGCGAGCCAGGCCTCCAGGGAGCGGAAGCCGGTGCCGATGCGGTGGCGCGCCGGCGGCCTCCGAAGATCATTGCCGCGGCGGGCCAGGAAGGAGCCCTTGCCGAAGAGGAGGGCCAGGGCGTAGTAGGCGTCGCCGTACCGTTCGCGGAGTCTGCTGCCGAGGGCCGGCACCCGTTCCCCGTACGTGCCCTTCGCGATGTGCCCGTTGTGTGCCCAGACCATGACGCGCGCCCCGGGGTCGTCGTCCACGAGCCGTGCGACGGCCTCGGCCATGTAGCGGTCACGCGCGGCGAGCACGCCGTCCTCGCCGGCCGAGGCTGCGAAGGGCCGGGTCACCAGGTCGGCGGCGCGGACCAGGATCCGCGCGTGTTCCAGAGCCTCGCCGGCGTCGTCGCCGGGACCCGGCCGCTCGGCGTGGTCCGCGACGAGGCGGGCGATCTCCTCGGCGCGCCGCATCAGGCCCTTGTCCGGGTCCGGAAGCGTGCCTGGGCGGGCCCGGGCCAGTACGTCCAGGGCGCTGACGCGACCGGCCTGATCGGGCGCCGTCAGGCGCAGGAAGGCGGCGACGGCCTCGACCGAGTCCGTGCAGAGCTGGGGGTCCGTTCCCACGAAGCGGACCCGGCGCTCTTCGGGCAGGTCGCGGTTGTGGGCGCGCAGCCACTCGACGAGGTCGACCATCTCGCGGGTGCGCCAGGTCCAGAAGCCCAGCCGGGCGACGAGCCGTTCGGGGGCGCCCGTGCCGTACCGGACGTATGCGTCGAGCGCGCGGGCGGCGGACTGGCTGGCCTCCATGGCGAGGGTGGTGAACCCCTCCTCACGGACCAGGAACTCCACGATGCGGTGCTTCAGCCGGAAGAACTCGCCCGTGCCGTGGGTGGATTCCCCCAGACCGACGATCCGCGTCCCCCGCAGAGCCTCGCCCAGGGGTTTCAGGTCCTCCACGGGCGCGCCGGGGGTCAGCGTGCTCAAGGGGTTGGCGTGCTCGTTCAGCCATCGGGCGATGTCGTCGGGCACCGTCTTGCTCTCCTCCCCGCGTGCGGCAGGGCGGCACGCGGGCGTGCCCCGGCCTCTCGCACCCGGTCATGGGTCAGTTCCTTGCCTCCCGGCAGGCCGCGAGGATCTCCTGGAGATCCCGTACGGCGTCCGGTCGGCCATGCTCGGAATACACTCCCGCGACGTTGACGACAACTTCGTCCACCCCCGCCCGACCGTATTCGGCCAGCTCTGCGGCGATGTTCCCGGGCGTGCCGTAGAGGCGAGCGTCGGCCGGAGCACGGATACGCGCATCACTCGGCCTTCACAGGGACCTCCTGGTCGTCGAGGGCGATCCCCTGAGCGATCTCCAGGCGCTGCGCCGCGTCCGGCTGGTGATGGCGGACGGCCGCGTGCACGCCTGACGGGCCACCGTGCCGCTGCCGGTGACCCCCGTTGGCGCGGTTGATCCTCCCCGGCCGCTCCCCGACACGGGGTCGTTCTCCTCCCCGGATTCTCCCCGGCCACGGCTGCCGGACGGCCACGAAGAGGAGCGGAAGCCGGTCAGTCAGCGAAGCCCGGGACGACCAGGCCGGACTCGTACGCGATCACGACCGCATGGGTCCGGTTCTGCGCGCCGAGCTTGGTCAGCACGTTTCCGACGTGGGTCTTGACCGTCTCCAGGCTCACCGTGAGGGATTCCGCGATCTCCGGATTGGAGAGCCCGGTGGCCATCAGGCGCAGCACCTCCTCCTCCCGGCCGGTCAGGGCGGCCTGTGGCAGGGCCTCGGCGGAGCCCAGCGGGCGGGGGGCGACCATGCGGCCCAGTGCGGCCGGGAAGAGGACCGCTTCGCCCGCTGCCACCACCCGGACCGCCTCGGCGATCCGGCGGACCGGGAGGCGCTTGAGGACGAAGCCGCTGGCGCCCGCGCTGAGGGCGGCGGTGACGTAGCCGTCGTTCTCGAAAGTGGTGATCACCACGACCTTCGGCGGATCGGCCAGTTCGGCCAGCAGCTGCCGGGTGGCCTCGATCCCGTTGCGACGCGGCATCCGGACATCCATCAGGATCACGTCCGGCCGCAGGCTCCGCGCCCGTTCGACCGCCTCGACGCCGTCGGCGGCCTCGCCGATCACCGTGATCCCCGGCTGTGCGGCGAGCAGCATGCGCAGGCCGCTGCGGGTGACCTCGTCGTCGTCCGCGATCAGGAGGGTGACGGCGGGGCCGGTGGCGGCGGGCAGCGCTGTGCCCTCGACCGCATCGGATCCACTCACGCCGACACCCGTACCGGCAGCCGGACGGCCAGCCGCCAGTGCTGTGTCCCGTCCGGGCCGGCCTGGAACTCACCGTGCAGCAGCCGGACGCGCTCGGCCAGTCCGGGCAGACCGTGGCCGGAGGTGGGGAAGGCTCCCGGGCCCCTGCCCTGCCCCGTCCGTGCCCCGGTCCGGTTGACCACCGTGAGGTCCAGCCGGTCGGGGCCGGCCGTCACCCGGACCTCGATCGGGCCGCCCGCCCCGTGGCGCAGCGCGTTCGTCAGCCCCTCCTGGAGTATCCGGTACGCCGCCCGGGAGAGGGTCCCCTGGACCTGCGCCAACGCGCCCGACAGCTCCGGTTCCACCACCGCCCCCGCGTGCCGCAGGCGGTCCAGCAGCTCGGGGAGGTCGGCCAGGGTCCGGGTCGGCGCTGTCCCCGACTGTTCCTCGCGCAGCACTCCGAGTACGTAGTCCAGGTCCTCCAGGGCGGCCCGCGTCGACTCCTCGATGCTGCGCATGGCGGCCCGCGCCGCCGCAGGGTCGGCGGAGAGCACCTCGCCCGCCACCGCCGCCTGGATGGTGGCCGCCGTCAGTGTGTGCCCGATCGAGTCGTGCAACTCGTGTGCAATCCGGTTGCGTTCGGCCAGCAGCAGTTCCCGCTCGGCAGCCAGCGCGAGCCGCTCGGCGGGCGACGGCCCCAGCAGCCGGGGCGCCGACCACCGCAGGGCCTTCGTCACCAGTACGCAGACGGCCGCCGCCAGCAGAATGCACACGGCCGCCACCACCCAGCTGCTCCACCCGCCCGACACCCGGACCGATGTGCCGAACAGACTCGCCCGCGCCTCGCCACCGAGCCAGTTCCCCGGCAGGGAAAAGCCCATGATGAAGAGCACCCCGCTCGCCAGCGCCCCCGTCCACCCGACGGCCACGTGCAACACCAGCCAGAGCGGGGTCCGCCAGCGGTCGAGGCCGGGGAACCCCGGGGTCCGGCGACCGGCCACCGGATTCGGCAGGGGCACCCGCAGCAGCCGGCGGGCGGACACGACCAGCGCCCGCCGTACGGGGCGCGCCAGTCCGACCACGCCGACCAGTACCGCCCAGACCAGCAGGGCCATGGCGATCTGCATGCTCTCGGGTGCGGATGGCCACGACAGCGCCGGCAACAGGGCGAGAGGCAGGAGCGGAAGGCTGGCCAGCGCACCGCAATAGGCGAACAGCACACCCGAATACGTGGAGCCGCGGAGCAGCGGCCGAATTCCCCTGATCATGATCGCCAGTATCGCCGGGCAGCCCACCGGGGGCCTCCCCCGATCGGGGGAGCGATTTCTCCCGCCTTCCCGTGATGCGGTCGAAGGGCCCTGGAAACCAGGATCGTCCCCAGATCCCACGATTCCCCAGGAGTTGACTCATGCGTGCTCAGACCAGGCAGGGCCTTCGTTCCTCGACCCGGCAGCAGGGCGGCAGGCGGCGACGAGCAGTGTCGGCCGCGGCCGTGATGGCCGTCGGTGTCATGACGCTGGGCGTCCTCGCCCCACCCGCATCCGCCTCCACTTCCGCCGCCTCCGCTACTGCCGCCGCCCGGCCGGACGCACTTCAGCAGGCCCTGAACGCACTGGTGCGCGACGACGGGATGCCCGCCGCGCTGGCGAGCGTCAAGGACCGTGACGGCCGCACCCGCACCTACACCGCAGGAGTCGGCGACCTGGCCACCGGCGCACCGGTACCCGTCGACGGGCAGGTGCGGATCGGCAGCAACACCAAGGCCTTCGTCGCGGTCGTCGTCCTCCAGCTCGTCGCCGAGCGGAGGATGGATCTGGACGCCACCGTCGACACCTACCTGCCCGGCCTCGTCCGCGGGGAGGGCATCGACGGAAAGCGCATCACCGTCCGCCAGCTCCTCCAGCACACCAGCGGACTCCCCGACTACAGCAACTACCTCGGGGACGACGTCCGGTACTACGCCCCCCGCGAACTGCTCGGTACAGCCCTGGAGCACCCGGCCGAGTTCGCCCCCGGGACGAGCTGGAAGTACAGCAACACCAACTACGTGCTCGCCGGCCTGATCGTCCAGAAGGTCACCGGCCGCCCCCTGGCCGAGCAGATCGACCGGCGCATCATCAAGCCCATCGGGCTGCGCCACACGTACTTCCCCGCCCCTGGTGACGCGAGCATCCGGGAGCCCCACCCCCACGGCTACTACCGGGAATCGGCGGACGCGCCGCTGCACGACATCACGGAGATCGACCCCTCCTGGGGCTGGGCGGCAGGCCAGATGGTCTCCACCGGCTCCGACCTCAACCGCTTCTTCGGCGCACTCCTGGCCGGCCGTCTCCTGCCCCCCGCCCAGCTCGCCCAGATGCGGTCCACCGTCCCCGCCGAAGCGACCTTCGGCCCCGGCTCCCGCTACGGACTCGGACTCGTCAGCAGGCCGCTGCCGTGCGGCGGCCTCTCCTGGGGCCACGGCGGCAGCTTCCCGGGGTACGAGACCCGGGGCGGCGCCACCGACGACGGCCGCGCCGCCAACCTCGCGGTCACCATGCAGCTCACCGACGAGGCGGGCCGCAGGAACCTCGAACGCGCGGTGGACACGGCCCTGTGCCGCTGAACCCCGCCGGGGGCCTCTTGCAGTCGGCAGCCGATCTCGTGAGCCACTGGAAATCCGGCCCGCATTTGATCGGTGAAGGGCGTCGGGAGACCCGCCTGGCCCAGTCGGTCATGGGCCGACAGGCAGCAGGGTCCCTCCCGTGAGGTGGAGGAGTTCATCGGCGGTGGTGGGGAAGACCGTGCGGGGAGTTCCGGCGGCGGCCCAGAGCCGGGGGTAGTCGGTCAGGGCCTCATCGACCACCGTGGGCAGCGGCTGAGGGTGGCCGACGGGAGCCACGCCTCCGATCGCCTGCCCCGTGGCCCCGCGCACCTGTTCCGGGGTGGCCCGCCGGAGCTTGCCGCGTCCCCAACGGGCGGCAAGTGCCGTGGCGTCCACCTTGTGCCGGCCGCTGGTCAGAACCAGGACGGGCTCGTCGTCGGACATGAACACGAGGCTGTTGGCGATCGCACCCACATCGCATCCCAGGGCCGCTGCGGCCTCGGCGGCCGTACGCGTCGACTCGGCGAGTTCGCGTACCTCGCCAGCGATGCCGGCCGCGGCGAGGGCACGGGCCACCTCCATGCTGCGAACGGGCAGGGACGTGCCTTCCTGGGGCGTCATGTGACTCCTTCGTGTGAAGTGGCATCAGCATGGGTTCCGTAGACGGAACGTTCTGTTTGTGGAACGATAGATCCACTCGGGGCGCTGGAGCAACCGACCCCGGTGAGGAAAAGGAACACCATGGATCTGGCCGCCCGCGTCGGCTTGCGTGTGCGGGAGTTGCGCGAAGCGCAGGGGGTGTCGCTGTCCGAACTGGCTCGCAGGTCCAGTGTCGGCAAGGCGACGCTCTCCGAATTGGAGGGCGGTCGGCGCAACCCCACTCTGGAGACGCTCTACGCCCTGACGACGGCGCTCAAGGTGCCCCTGAGTGCCGCGCTGCTCGATCTCGCGTCACCCGCCACCATCTCCGGTGACGCCGTCGACGCCGTCCTCATCGAGCGGTTCGAGGCCGACGACGCGGTCTCGGAGAGCTATCGGGTTCGCATCCGGGCCGGCGCGAGCCAGGAGTCCGCCGCTCACACCGCCGGCACGATGGAGCACCTCATCGTCCTCGCCGGCACCGCACGCGTCGGTGGGCTGTCCGCACCCGCCCTGATCGGCCCAGGCATGCACACAAGTTGGGCCGCCGACGTTCCGCACCTGTACGAAGCGCCCTCGGGAGACGTCGAGGCGCTCCTGATCGTGCGCTACCCACAGTGACGCGCAACCGGCTCGGACGAGCCGATCTCGGATCGTGGGACCCGGGTTGCCGAGGGCAAGATGCCGTGGCAACAATCGGCCCGGTGAGTGAGATAGCCCAGAAGTTACGCAGAGTAATGCCGGTCACCGTCGTCGTGGCGGGCCTGATCACGGTGTTGGTGGGAGTCACCAGTTCCGCCGCGATCGTCTTCACCGCCGCCAAAGCGGCAGGAGCGGGACCGCGGGAGCTCACCTCGTGGATGCTGGCCCTCGGGGTCGGCATGGGGGTCACCTGTATCGGCCTGTCCCTGCGGTACAAGGCCCCTGTCGTCACCGCCTGGTCCACCCCCGGGGCTGCGCTGCTGGTGTCCGGACTCGACGGGGTGACGATGGCTCAGGCCGTCGGCGCCTTCCTCGTCTCCGCCGCGCTGGTCGTGCTCAGCGGGTTGACGGGCTGGTTCGAGCGCGTGATGGGAAGGATCCCCGTGCCGCTCGCGGCGGGCCTGCTCGCCGGGGTGCTCGTACAGTTCGGCACCGGACTCTTCGCCAGTATGGACGGCCACTTCGCCGTCGTGTTCTCCATGGTCGCGGTCTATCTCCTGGGCCGCAGGCTGCTGCCCCGCTACGCGGTCGTCGCAGCGCTCGCCGCGGGAGTCGCGGTCGCGGCCGTACAGGGCTCGCTGCAGCCGGGCAGGATCCGGTTCGCCTTCGCCGAGCCGGTCTTCACGGCCCCCGCGTTCTCGTGGCAGGTGATCATCAGCGTCGCGCTGCCGCTGTTCGTCGTGACGATGGCCTCGCAGAACCTGCCGGGCGTCGCGGTCCTGCGCGGCGACGGCTACGGCCGGGTGCCGGTGTCGCCGGTGATCAGCTGGACGGGCGCCACCAATCTGCTGCTCGCGCCGTTCGGCTGCTTCGGACTGAACCTCGCGGCCATCACGGCGGCCATCTGCACGGGCCGTGAAGCACACGAGGACCCGGACCGCCGCTACCTGGCCGGTGTCTGGGCGGGAGTGTTCTACCTGGGTGTGGGCGTCTTCGGCGGAACGGTCGGCTCGCTGCTCACCGCGCTGCCCACCGCCCTCATCCTCGGCATCGCCGGGCTCGGACTGCTGGGCACCATCGGGAACTCGCTCGCCTCGGCACTCTCGGACGAGGGTGCGCGGGAGGCCGCGGTCATCACCTTCCTGGCCGCGGCGTCCGGGGTGACGCTGCTCGGAGTGGGTTCGGCGTTCTGGGGACTGCTGGCCGGGGCCCTGACCGTCGCGGTGACGCGCAGGCGCCAACGGCCCGTTCCGCAGGCCGAGACGGCCGTCCCAAGGCCTGACCGGACCGAGCAACCTGCGTACGGGGTGCACTGACATGCGCGACGTCCACCGCATTCGCCTCCTCCTTATCTGCCGCGCCGAGGGTCTCTAGGGTTCGACCTCCTCGGCGCGGAGTCCGGCCATGCGCCACACAGTCGGCCCGAAGCCGCGACGATCCACAGAGGACATCTCCGAATGAACTCCACACCCTCCGTCCATCGTGCCCCCGCCTTCCCGGTCCAGGCGCCCTCCGGAATGCCGTTCGAGCGGTACGCGCCCTTCCGGGCCATCGACCTGCCCGACCGCACCTGGCCCGGCAAGACCATTACCAAGGCGCCCCAGTGGTGCGCGGTCGACCTGCGAGACGGCAACCAGGCCCTGATCGACCCGATGGGCGCGGACCGCAAGCTGCGCATGTTCGAGCTGCTCGTCTCGATGGGCTACAAGGAGATCGAGGTCGGCTTTCCCTCGGCGAGCCAGACCGACTTCGACTTCATCCGGCAGCTCATCGAAGAGGACCGGATCCCCGACGACGTCGCCATCCAGGTCCTGGTACCCACCCGTGCCCACCTCATCGAGCGCACCTTCGAGGCCGTACGGGGCGCCGAGCACGCCATCATCCACCTCTACAACTCCACCTCGACCCTCCAGCGCCAAGTCGTCTTCGGCATGGACCGCGACCAGGTCACCGGGCTGGCCGTGAGCGGGGCGCGGCTGTGCGCCGATCTCGCCGAGCGGATGACGGACACCGGGATCGGCTTCCAGTACTCCCCGGAGTCCTACACCGGGACCGAGCTGGAGTACGCCGCCGAGATCTGCAACGCGGTCATCGGCGTGTGGCAGCCGACGGCGGACCGCAAGGTCATCGTCAACCTGCCGGCCACCGTCGAGATGGCCACGCCCAACGTCTACGCCGACTCCATCGAGTGGATGCACCGCAATCTGGACCGGCGCGACGCGGTGGTCCTGTCCGTGCACCCGCACAACGACCGCGGCACGGCCGTGGCGGCCGCCGAGCTGGGCTACCTGGCCGGCGCCGACCGCATCGAGGGCTGCCTGTTCGGCAACGGGGAGCGGACCGGCAACGTCTGCCTGGTCACCTTGGGCCTGAACCTCTTCAGCCAGGGAATCGACCCGATGATCGACTTCTCCGACATCGACGAGATCCGCCGCACGGTCGAATTCTGCAACCAGCTCCCCGTGCACCCGCGCCACCCGTACGGCGGCGACATGGTCTATACGGCGTTCTCCGGATCGCACCAGGACGCCATCAAGAAGGGCCTGGAGGCGCTGGAGCGCTCGGCCGCCGCCGCCGGGACCCCGGTGGAGGCCTTCGACTGGGCGGTGCCGTACCTGCCGATCGACCCCAAGGACGTCGGCCGCAGCTACGAGGCCGTCATCCGGGTCAACTCCCAGTCCGGCAAGGGCGGCATCGCCCACGTCATGAAGACCGAGCACAAGCTGAACCTGCCGCGCGGTCTGCAGATCGAGTTCTCGCAGGCCGTCCAGAACCGTACGGACGACCAGGGCGGCGAGGTCTCGCCCGCGCAGATGTGGGAAGCCTTCGTCGAGGAGTACCTGCCCGTCGACTCTCCGGAGGCGGGCGCCGTGGGCCGGGGCGGCGAGGTCGCGCCGTGGGGCCGGATGTCCCTGCTGTCCCACCAGTCGGCCAGCGTCATCGACGAGAAGAACTCCTTCTCGGTGGAGGTGCTGCTCGACGGGGAGAAGAAGACGCTGGACGGCATCGGCAACGGCCCCATCGACGCCTTCGTCTCGGCCCTCGACGAACTGGGCATCGAGGTACGGGTCGGGGACTTCCAGGAGCACGCGATGTCCACGGGCGGTGACGCCCGCGCCGCCGCGTACGTGGAGGCCTCGGTCGAAGGCCGGACCTTCTGGGGCGTGGGCCTCGACTCCAACATCGTCACGTCTTCCCTGAAGGCGGTCGTCTCGGCGGTCAACCGGGCCTTCCGCGACCGCGCCGACCGGGCCTGACCCTGTGCCGGGGCCTGCCCGTCCGCGGCTCTGACCTGCGGACGCCACCCGTGAAGGAATGCGGGGCCGTCCCGTCGGGACGGCCCCCGTGTCATGACCGCCTCGTGGAGGCGGAGAAGAGTACGGAGGAGGACAGATGGATCTGCGTGTGCTCACCGAGCCGCAGCGGGGGGCCGACTATCAGACGCTGCTGCGCGTCGCCCGGACTGCCGAGGATCTCGGTTTCGACGGGTTCTTCCGCTCGGACCACTACGTGAAGGTGGCTCCCGGCGATGCCCTGCCCGGCCCCACCGACGCCTGGATCACCCTGGCCGGACTCGCCCGTGAGACGAGCCGGATCACCCTGGGCACCATGATGACGGCGAGCACCTTCCGGCTGCCCGGAGTCCTCGCCGTGCAGGTCGCGCAGGTGGACCAGATGTCGGGCGGCCGGATCGAACTCGGCCTGGGAGCAGGCTGGTTCGAGCGCGAGCACCTGGCGTACGGCATTCCTTTCCCGGCCGCGCGATTCGGTCGCCTGGAGGAGCAGCTCGAGATCCTCACCGGGATGTGGGGCACGCCCGCGGGCAAGACTTTCAACCACGAGGGCCGGCACTACCGGCTGGTGGACTGCCCGGCGCTGCCCAAGCCGGTGCGCGGGCGGGTGCCCGTACTGATCGGCGGCCGCGGAGCCGTACGTACCCCGGCCCTGGCCGCCCGGTTCGCCGACGAGTTCAACGTGCCCTTCGCCGCGCCGGACGACACCCGCGACCAGTTCCGGCGCGTGCGTGAAGCGGCCGAGGAGGCCGGCCGCGACCCGGACGGGCTGGTGTACTCGGCCGCGCTCACCGTGTGCGTCGGTCGTGACGACGCCGAGGTCGTGCGGCGGGCCGGCGCGATCGGGCGCGACCCTCAGGAACTGCGGGTGACGGGACTCGCGGGTACCCCCGACGAGGTGATCAGGACGCTGGACCGGTACCGGGCGGCCGGTGCGTCGAGAATCTACCTCCAGCTCCTCGACCTGTCCGATCTCGGTCAACTGGAGCTGATCGCGGACCGGGTGGCCGCCCGACTGCCGTGACCCGGCAGGGGATTTCAGGCCTTCGCCCCGGACCTGGGGAGGGCGACCGCGATGGCCACCGCAGCGACCATGACCAGCGCGGCGTCCACGCCGACACCCATCCGGGTTCCGCCCAGGAGGGCCGTCTCGACGGCGTCGCCGGCGCGCTCCAGGGCACCGGCCCGGTCGGCCGCGATCGCGCTCAGCACCGGGATGCCGATGGTGATTCCGATCTGCTGAGCGCTGGTGACGAGTCCGGTGGCCAGCCCCTGTTCGTGGTCGGTCACGCCGGCCGTGGCGTTGATGCCGTACGAGACCACCGCGGACATGTGGCCGACGGACGCGAGGAGCAGTGCGGTGAGGGCCAGGGGGACACCGCCGTGATCCGGCAGGAACACCAGGGCCGCCGTACCCGCCGACTGCACCGCGAGGCCCGCGATCAGCGTGGTCCTGGCTCCCAGGGCGGCGACGATCCGGGAGGCCGCCATGCCGGTGAGCGCGAGGACGACACCCTGTCCGCCGAAGACGAGGCTGGTCTCGAAGCCGGAAAGACCGAGCACCTGCTGGAGGTAGAGCGTGAGGAGGAAGATCACCGAGCTCATCATCGAGAAGGTGGCGAACCCGCCGAGATTGCCGAAGGCCACGCTGGGGCGGCGCAGCATCTGGAGCGAGATCAGCGGTTCGGCGGCCCGGAACTCCACGGCCGCGAATGCCGCCAGCAGCAGGACGCCCAAGAGCAGGGTGACGATCACCTCGACCTCGCCGAAGCCCTGTTCGGCCGCGGTGGACAAGGAGTAGATGATGCTCAGCAGACCGCCGGTGACGGTGACGGCGCCGGGCACGTCCAGCTTCGGCCGCCGGGCGGGCCGGCTCTCGGCGAGCAGCACGGGGGCGGCGATCGCGAGGAGCGCACCGGCGCCCGCCAGCAGGGACATGGTGGACCGCCAGCCCAACTGGTCGGTCATCACACCGCCCATGAGCATGCCGACCGTGAAGCCCAGGGACAGGACCGTGCCGTTGACGGCCAGTGCCCTGTTGCGTTGCGGGCCCTCCGGGAAGGTCGTGGTCAGAAGGGACATGCCCGTCGGCACCACGGCGGCGGCGCCGAAACCCTGCAGGGCGCGGGCGACGAGGAACAGGGCCGGATTCCAGGCGGCCGCAGCGAGTACGGAGGCCAGGGTGAAGAGGGCGAGGCCGGCGATGAACAACCGGCGGCGGCCGAACAGGTCCGAGACGCGGCCGAAGAGCAGGAGGAATCCGCCCGACGGCAGGGCGAAGGCGGTGACGGCCCATTGGAGGTCGGCCTGCCCCATGCCGAGGTCGTCGCCGAGCACGGGAAGGGCCACGTTCAGGATGGAGAAGTCCAGCGCGATGATGAACTGCGCCGCGCACAGGAGCAGGAGCGTCAGTGTCGCTCGGGTGGTCAGCCGGTCGTGGTCACCGGGGGCGGCGGTATCCCTGTCCGCTGCCCCCGCTTCGGTCGGAGTGCTTGTCATGATCACAGAGTCCACCGCCCTGGAGGCGGGCGGAAGAGGCCACTTGTGCTGGTGGTGCCACCACCAGCCACACCGGCACCGTCGGCACGTGGTGACGTCAACGAGGGGATCCCGTACGTGACTTCGACCGTCCGGTCGGCGACGCACCGGCCCGAGCTCAGTGACTTCCTCCGCAATCGGCGGGGGCGGATCACGCCTGCGGAGGCAGGGCTGCCGTCGAGCGGCCGCAGGCGTACTCCGGGCTTGCGCCGCGAGGAGGTGGCGGTGCTCGCGGGGGTGGGGCCGTCCTGGTACCAGTGGCTCGAACAGGGGCGGGACATCACCGTGTCGCCACAGGTGCTGGACGCGGTGGCGCGCGTCCTGCGGCTGGACGACACGGAGCGGCGCCACCTCTACGCCCTGGCGGGGGTGAACCCGCCGCTGCCCGCCGCGGAGCCGGGAGCCGCGTACTGCGAAGGGCTGCAAAGGCTCATCGAGGCGTGGGAACCCCGTCCGGCGACCATGCTCGACCGCTACTGGAACCACGTCGCGTGGAACGAGTCGGCGCGCCTCGCGCTCGGGCTGCCGGGCGCGGACCGCAACTGGCTGGTGGGCTTCTTCCGACACCAGAGGTTCCAGCCGGGCGGTGGGCGGGCGCGGTCCTGGAAACAGGTCGCGCCGGCGGTGGTCGCGGCCTTCCGCGCCTCGATGGCGGAGCGGCCCGATGACGGGGGATTCCGGGAGGTGATCGCGGAACTACTGCGGACGAGCCCCGAGTTTGCCGAGCTGTGGGCCCACCAGGACGTCAAGGAATTCGGAGTGATCGTCAACGAGGTCGACCATCCGGTGGTGGGCGGGCTCAGCTTCGAGAGCAGTCAGCTGCGGCTGCCCGCCCGGCCGGACCTCACCGTGATGCTCTACAATCCGATGGCCGGAACGGATACGTCCGAAAAGCTTACCTGGCTCCTTTCGGCGCGCACGGGGTGAGCATGATCACAGTGATGCACCTGAACCGGCCGGCATTCCCCGGCGTGTTCACGCGGCGCCCCGTATATTGTCCACTCCTTGGACAGGCGGACTCTCCCTCGAAATCGCTCTGACCTGCGAATATTCGATGATCCGGGCATGTGCTGCCGAAACTTCTTGATCTGCCCGGCCGGAGATGGGAGTGTAAATGCATGAACCACGGACGTGCCTGTCCTTGAGTAACCGAACTCGTTCAGGCCGCCATTCGGAGGCTCACCCTCAGCCTCCTCTTCGCTGAATGCGGAACCCCGCATCGGATGTCGTAACTCACAGTTCAACGGGGGAATGCGATGCAGGACTTAGATATGTTCACGCCGGGGCCGACCCATGTTCCGCTGGCTATCAGAATGGCTTCGATCGCTCAGCTGACGCATCACC
The DNA here is from genome assembly GCF_055574035.1 of Streptomyces sp. NPDC030021. Classification (NCBI taxonomy): domain Bacteria; kingdom Bacillati; phylum Actinomycetota; class Actinomycetes; order Kitasatosporales; family Streptomycetaceae; genus Streptomyces; species Streptomyces sp. NPDC030021. The sequence goes on along the minus strand of NZ_JBVIAH010000001.1, from coordinate 539,250 downwards.
GGACGGCCGACTTCAAGAAACTCTTCGAGCGTATTCACGCCGGACTGCAGAATCTCTTCCGCACCAGCGGCCAGATTCTCATGCTTCCCGCCTCCGGCACCGGCGCGATGGAATCCGTCGTCGCCAATGTCGTGACAGCCGGTGACACCGTCCTGGTCCTCGCCGCGGGAAAGTACGGCCTTCGCTGGGCGGAGCTCTGTCGCACCTATCAGGCCGACGTGCGGCTGCACGAGGTGCCCGACGGCGAGACCTTCGACCTTCGCGCCGTGGAGCGCGAGCTCGCGGCACTCAAGCCGCGCCACCTGTTCGTGACGCACTGCGAGACCTCGACCGGCGCCGTGCACGATGTGCAGGGCCTCGCGGAACTGGGCCGGCGGCACGGCGCCACGGTCGTGGCGGACACCATGACGTCGATCGGTGTCGAACCCTTCCAGATGGACGAGTGGGGCGTGGACTTCGCCCTCACCGCCTCGCACAAGGGGCTGATGAGCCCCCCGGGCGCCGCCTTCGTCGCCGTCGGTGAGCGAGGCTGGGACGTGGTGCGTCCGTCCCAGGGGTACTCGTACTGGAACTTCCACCTGCTGCGCGCCGCCGCTCTGGAGAGCACCGTTCCCAACACTCCGCCGAACGCGACGCTGTTCGCCGTCGCGGCCGGGCTCGAACGGATCGAGGCCGAAGGGCTGGAGAACGTCTGGGAGCGGCACGCGCACAGCGCCGCCGTGTGCCGGGCCGGCCTCGCGGCCCTGGGTCTGCCGATGCTGCCGCAGGGCAGGGCCTCGCACTCGCTCACCGCCGCGATGCTGCCCGCGGACGGCCGTGCCGACGGCCTGGTGGAGGCATTGCACGAGCGCTTCGGCATCCGTGTCGCCGGAGGCCAGGGCAGCCTGAAGGGCCGGATCATCAGAATCGGCCACATCGGCTCGGTGTCCCCGCTCGACCTCCTGCCGGTCCTCACCGCCCTGGAGATCCTCCTCCTGGAACGCGGTGTCGTGCGGGAGCCCGGCCGTGCGTCGGCCGCCATGGCGGCCGTCCTGTGGAGACAGCAAGGGCTGCGCACCGCCTGACGTCAGCCGTTCTCCGGCCGTCGCGAGCGCCCCTTCACCGCACTCGTCAGCGCTCCCTTCCCCTCCATTCACTTCGCTTCCTTCCTTTCTCCTTCCCCTTCCCTCGCGCCGGCGCCCCGGCCGCCGCCGCACCACGTGCCGGCCGTGCTCGGCCGCGCCTCGTTCCCCCCCGCCCGCAGGCCCGAGCCTGCCCGCGGTTCATCCCTGCCTGCCCGGCCGCGGTCAACGGTGCCCGCGATCCTCGCCATGCCCTGACGCGAGCGCCCCCGGGCGGCAGTCAGACGCGCCCGACGGCGCAGCGCCGGCCGTTGCTGCCTGCCTGCCGCGTCACCCCGACCAAACCCCTTTGGAGAACCTGTGCTGAGCACCGAGACGCGCCGCTTCATCGGCGCGTACACCACCCTTCTCACTCCCTTCGACCCCTCTGGCGCCCTCGACGAGGAGGCCCTGCGCCGCCTGGTCGACTTCCAGATCGACAACGGCGTCACGCGGCTGTGTCCCAATGGCGTGACCGGCGAGGCGGCCGCCCTCACCGACGAGGAGAAGCTGCGCATCACCCGGATCTGCGTCGAGCAGGCAGCCGGACGCGCGATGGTCATCCCCGACATCGGCACGGAGAACCTGACCCGCACCCTGGAGCTGGCGAAGGAGGCCGAGAAGCTGGGGGCCGACGCCGTACTCGCCTTCACCCCCTACCTGGACCCGCCCACCGAGCGCGGTCTGGTGGCGTACTTCCGCAAGGTCGCCGACTCCGTGCAGATCCCGCTGATGATGCACAACCTGCCGGGCCGCACGACCGTCGACATCTCGCCGAACCAGGTGGCCGAGCTGTCGAGCCACCCGAACATCATCGGAATGAAGGAGGGCAACCAGGACATCGTGCGACTGCGCCGGGTGCTTCACCTGGTGCGCGACGCCGATTTCGTGGTGCTCGCCGGCAATGACTTCACCGCACTGCCGACCCTGCTCCTCGGCGGGCACGGGCACATCTCCGTGGCGGCCAACGTCATGCCCCGCCAGAGCCGCTCGATCGTCGAGGCGGCGCTCGCCGGTGACTTCGCCACGGCGCGCGACCTGTACCTCAAGTTCGCCGAGTTCTACCGCGGCATCTACTTCGCGACGAACCCGATCGCCCTCAAGAAGGCCTTCTCCCTCGCCCACTTCGAGGTCGGCGACCCGCGTCTGCCGCTCACCCCGCTGCCCGAGGACCGCATCGGCGAGCTCGAAACGATCATGAAGGACTGCGAACTCCTCTGAGCCGGCGCACATCGCCCGCCGCAGTCAGCCGAACCCTGGAAGGGATGAACAAGATGAACCCGTTGCTCGATGTGGCCGCCATGACCGAGGGCGTGTACGGCGGCGACGTCGTACGGTCGCTGCTCTACGCCGCCGCCGACAACCCGGGCAGCCGTGTCGTGCGCGTGGCCGTGGCCAGTGCGGAGCCCGGCAAGGGCGGTCAGGTGCACCACCACCCCAAGACCGACGAGACGTACTTCATCATCGCCGGCAATGCCGAACTGGAGTTCGACGGCGAGCTGTACCAACTTGCCCCGACCTCCTGCGTCCGCATTCCGCGCGGCACGAAGCACCGGATCTCCAACACCGGTACGGAGACGCTGCGCTACCTCGCCTTCCACATCGGCGACGCCGACTTCGGCGGCGCGGTCGAGCACGTCAAGGCGGGCTGACCCTCGTGGACGTCGTGATCGCCGGAGCGGGAAAGGCGGGATCGCTCCACTACCGGGCCTACTCGCACCTCGCCCGCTCCGGCCGCCTGGACCGCGCCCGTATCCAGTTCGTCGACCCGGCCCGCAAGGCCGGGCCCGAGCTGGCCGCGCTGCTGCGGCGCGACCGGGTGGCCGAGAAGGTGGTGGCCGGACGGGAGGAACTGACGCCCGTGGCACCGGAGTCGGCCATCGTCGACCTCTGCCTGCCGAGCCGTACGCTGGCCCCGGCACTGCTGGAGTGGTGGCGCGCCGGCTACCGCAAGTTCGTGATCGAGAAGCCCTTCACGGTCCCGCCGGAACTCGTCGACGACGTCCGCCGCGTCCTGGAGACCTCGCAGGCCGTCCTGGTGCGCAACTACCTGCACTCACAGGTGCACGGCGCGGTCCGTGAGCTGATCGACCTGTACGACCTCGACCCGGTCCTGTGCGTCACCAACTTCTCCAAGGACCGCCGTGCGGACAACCTGCGCGGGCGAGGCGCCTCCGGCACGGCGTCGCCGACGGTCTTCGAGGTCGAGATGCCGCACCAGCTCTACATCGGCACCGACCTGCTCGGAGAACCCGAACAGGTCGAGTACGCCGAGGACCTCGACCCGATGACCGCGCCCGACGGGACCCCGCTCAGGCTCGGCGAAGGCGTCATCGTGGGCCGAGCGGCTCGCGGTGCGGCCTTCGTGCACTACTCCAACCTGCACTATCCGACCATCGTGCGGAGCCTCGACCTCTTCAGCCGGGGTGGCCTGTCGATCCACGCCACCTACGCCCCGATCTGCGAGGAGCTGGCCGACATCAAGGCCGGCGTGATGCTGTGCCGGGGCTCCACGGTCATCAGCAAGAGGCTCTTCACCTCCGACGACAACATGCTGGGGATGGTCTCGCACGCCTTCTCCAGACTGTCCTCGGCCGCCCCGGCCCCGGTCGACCTGGACGAGGTACTGCGCAACTCGGCGCTCATCCGGTCGGCCGTCGACGAACCGGCCGGCCTGCGGCCGACCCTCGGCTCGGCCCGCGGCGACGTCCTCCAGGGGTGGGTCGCCGACTCCTTCAAGCTGGGACTCGAAGCGGGCGTCGGGCAGGCGTTCCTGGCCTTCCTGGAACAGCGCCAGCGGGCCCGGCTCGCCGGCGTGCTGCCCGCACTCGACCCGGCCTTCCACACCGGAACCCCGGCCCCCACCGCGATCCGGCCCCCGGCCGCAGCGAGGGAAGGGCTGACACGAGAGGTACTCGTCCGATGACGATCAAGGTCCATGGACTGCTCCACGTGGCGATGGTGACCGTGGACATCGACCGGCTCACCGACTTCTACGTCGGCCTCGTCGGCGCGGAGGTCGCCAAGCGGCTGGAGCTGACCACCCCCCGGTTCGCCGAGGGAGTCGGCGTGCCCGGCGCCACGGCGACCACCGTCCACCTGCGCATCCCCGGAGCACAGACCGTCCTGGAGCTCACCCGGTACGACCGCCACGTGCGCCCCGAGGACCCGCGGGCGCCGTCGAACACGACCGGCCTGCGCCACCTCGCCCTGGCCGTCGCCGACATCGCCGCCGCCGAGGCCGAACTGCGCGAGCGGCGGATCGAGGTGGTCGGCGGCCCCGTCGAGGTGGACGCTCCGGCCGCCGCCCGAGGCGTGAAGTTCCTCTACTTCCGCGACCCCGACGGCAACCTCGTCGAGCTGATCGAGCCGCCCGCGGCGCGCGACGCCTGACCAGGGCCCGCACCCGCGCCCGTTCCCGCACCCGTACCCGTACCCATCGCGTCCCATCCCGACTGACGAGAAGGAACAACCCAGCATGTGGATCGCCCCCGTCCAGCGCACCGAGACCGATGGCCGCCTGGAGCTCTCCGTCGAGGTGTCCCACCAGGACGGCACCGCGACCGACCGCCTCTGGTACCGCGTCGACCTGCGCCACGCCCCCTACCTGACCGACCTCATGGACCCCTTCCTGCTGGCCACGCTGTTCGTGGCCATGCGCAAGGGCGAGAACCTGCACGTCGAGGGCCCGGTGTCGCAGACGCTCCTGGAGAACCTCGAGGAGTTCCAGGCGGCCTGGGTGCAGTGGCGCCCCGAGCGCTACACCGCCGTCGAGCTCTCCGCCGACCGCGAGGTCCCGGACCGCGCCGGCCCCGACACCCGCAGCGCCCTGCAGACCTTCTCCGGCGGCGTGGACAGCGCCTTCACGACGATCCGCCACGTCAAGAAGGCGGCCGGCCGCGGCTCGCTCGACCTGACCGGCGCCGTCATGGTGCACGGCTACGACATCCCGCTGGAGGAGCGCGACGCCTACGACGCGCTCTACGCCCGCAGCGTGCCGCTGCTGGACGGTGTCGGCGTCGAACTGCTGCCGGTGACCACGAACTTCCGCAAGCTGTGGCACAGCGACCTCTCCCACTGGGAAGACGCCTTCGCCACCGGCATGACCTCCGTACTGACCCTGTTCAGCGGCCGGTTCGAACACGGAGTCATCGCCAGCTCGGAGCCCTACGGCTCGCTCGTGCTGCCCTGGGGCTCCAACCCCATGACCGACTGGATGCTGTCCGGCGGCCGGATGCGCATGCACCACGACGCGACCGGCATCGAGCGCAGCGACAAGGTCGCCGGCCTTGCCAGGCTGTGGCCCGAGGGCGCCGACAACCTGCGCGTGTGCTGGCAGGGCGAGCAGAAGGACCGTAACTGCTGCCAGTGCGAGAAGTGCATCCGCACCATCCTCAACTTCAAGGTCAGCGACAGCCCCCTGCCCCCGTCCTTCCCCCACGACGTGACGCCCGAGCAGATCCGCAGCCTGCGCGGCCTCGCCGAGGCGCACATCAACCCGCTGCGCCAGATCCTCGCCACGGCCCGCCGCCGCGAGATCACCGCCGAGTGGGTCGCGGCCCTGGCCGACTGCATCGCCGCCAACGAGGACGAGCTCGCCCGGGGCATCAGCTACGAGGGCGGCTTCCCGCTGCTGGCCGCGGCCCGGGCCGAGCGGTGAGCCAGGCCCAGTACGCGGTCGTCGCCCGTTTCGAGCTGAAGCCGGAGGGAGCCGAGGCCTTCGACGCCCTCGCCCAGTGGCGGATCGCGCAGGCCGCCGCCAACGAACCGGGACTGGTCGGCTACGCGGTGCATCGCATCGACGGCGAGCCGCTGACCCGCGTCTTCTACGAGATCTACCGCGACGAGGCCGCGTTCAGGGAACACCGGGCCACGGAGCAGACCGCCGAGTTCGGCCGACGCCACGTGCCCTTCGTCCAGGGCCCGCCGCGCATCGAGTTCCTCAACGTGCTCTGGAGCGCGAACGGGCTGGCCCCCAGCCCCTGACCGCAACCGCCCGCCGGCCCCCGCACCCCTTCGGAGAGAAGCCATGACCGCCCGCACCACCGTCTACCAGCCGCACCACACGGCCTTCAGCGTGGCCGACCTCGACGCGTCCAAGGCCTTCTACGGCTACTTCGGCTTCTCCCTCATCCTCGAGTGGACCAAGCAGGACAAGTCGCTGAGCATCACCCACCTCCAGCAGGAGGGCAGCAGCTACGTGCTGGAGCTCTTCCACTACGCCGCCAACGCGGCCGCCCCGCGTCCGTCCTTCACCGTCGGCAACAACCTGCCGGAGGTCGGGGTGAAGCACCTCGGCTTCAGCGTCTCCGACCTGGCGGCGGCCCGTGAGGAGATCATCGCCGCCGGCATCGGAGAGGTCACGGAGATCGCCACGGGCCGCACCCTCGTCGACTACTTCTTCGTCATCGACCCGGACGGAATGTACCTGGAGTTCGTCAACGACTCCCGCGGCCTGGACCCGAGCGCGCCGCTGCTGCTCTCGGACGCTCAGAAGTAACGAAAGGAACACCCGACATGGCCGTCTCCTCCTTCATGGTGCCGCTCGGCACCCCCGCACCCGATTTCTCGCTGCCCGCACTCGACGGGACCACCGTGAGCCTCGCCGACCACGCCGGGGCGCCCGCCCTGCTCGTGGCCTTCGTCTCCAACCACTGCCCGTTCGTGAAGCACCTGGAGAAGGCGCTCGTGGCCTTCTCCGAGGAGTTCCCGCAGCTCGCCGTCGTCGCCGTGTGCAGCAACGACACCTCGGTCGCGCCCGACGACGGGCCGCAGGGGCTGCGCGACCAGGTCGCCCGTACCGGCTGGACCTTCCCGTACCTGATCGACGCCGACCAGTCGGTGGCGCGGGCCTACCGCGCGGCCTGCACACCGGACTTCTTCCTGTACGGGCCCGACGGCACCCTCGCCTACCGAGGGTCGTTCGACGACTCGACCCCCGGTAACGGCCGGCCGGTGACGGGGGAGCGGCTACGGTCCGCCGTCACCGAGACGCTGGCCGGGCGGCCCGTGCCCGAACCGCACCACCCCAGCATCGGCTGTTCGGTGAAGTGGGCTCCCGGAAACGAGCCGTCCTGACCATGAGGCCGAAAATCTCCGTGCTCGGCACCGGCTACCTCGGTGCCACCCACGCCGCAGGGCTCGCCGAGATGGGCTTCGAGGTCATCGGCCTGGACGTGGACGCCAACAAGATCGCGACGCTGGCCCGCGGCGAGGTGCCCTTCCACGAACCCGGCCTGGGCGCCCTCATGCGGACCCACACCGCCTCCGGCCGGCTGCGCTTCACCACGGACTACGCCGAGGCGGCGGCCTTCGCCGACATCCACTTCCTCGCCGTCGGAACCCCGCAGTCCGCCGATGGCGGGGCCGCCGACCTGCGGTACGTGGATGCCGCGATCGACGCGCTGGCCCCGCACCTGACCCGACCCTGCCTGGTCGTGGGCAAGTCCACGGTTCCCGTGGGCACGGCCGCCCGGCTCGTGGACCGGCTGGTGTCCCTCGCCCCGGCCGGGGGCACCGTCGACCTCGCCTGGAACCCCGAGTTCCTGCGCGAGGGGCATGCGGTGGCCGACACGCTCCGGCCGGACCGCATCGTCGTGGGCGTGCGCTCCGACATCGCGGAGAAGCTGCTGCGGGAGGTGTACGCCGGCATCGTGGAGCGGGGTACGCCGTTCCTGGTCACCGATCTCGCCACGGCGGAACTGGTGAAGACGGCCGCCAACTCCTTCCTCGCCACCAAGATCTCCTTCATCAACGCGATGGCGGAGCTGTGCGAGGCGGCGGGGGCCGACGTCACCACCCTGGCCCGGGCCATCGGTCACGATGCCCGGATCGGGAGCCGTTTCCTGAACGCCGGTGTCGGCTTCGGCGGCGGATGCCTGCCCAAGGACGTCCGGGCCTTCCGGGCCCGGGCCGCCCAACTGGGGGGTGAGGGGGCGGCCGCCCTGCTGTCCGAGGTGGACGCCATCAACCTCCGGGCCCGCGGCAGGGTCCTGGACATGGCCCGCGACACCCTCGGCGGCGAGTTGGCCGGCCGGCGGATCGCCGTGCTGGGCGCCGCCTTCAAGCCGGACACGGACGACGTGCGCGACTCGCCGGCCCTCGACGTCGCCGCGCAGGCGGCACGTGCGGGAGCCGAGGTGAGCGTGTACGACCCGATGGCGGCCCGGGCCGGTGCCGCGGCCCGCCCCGAGCTGAACTTCGCCTCCTCACTGGAAGCCGCCGTCACCGGCGCCGACCTGGTGATGCTGCTCACCGAGTGGGAGGAGTTCCGGGTCGCCGATCCGCGCCGGCTCGCCACGCTGGTGCGTACCCCGCTGCTGGTCGACGGCCGCAACGCGCTGGACCACCAGGCGTGGGCGGCGGCGGGCTGGAGCGTGCGGGCACCCGGGCGGGTGCCGCTGGCCGGCCAGATCCCGTTCGACGCGCCCGAAGCCGCCTGAGCCAGGGCGTCCTGCCGGTTCCACCCGTCTCCACCCCTCTCCTATCGATTCATCCCGATTCCCCTTGATCCCCTTTCCCGACGCGCGAAGGAGCGACCCACCATGGCCGAGGCAGGCCTACCGACCCGTGACCGGGCTGCTTCGATCGCCGACCGGATGAACGGCCTGGCGCCCACGCTCCGCCACCGGGCCATCGTCGGCACGGTCGGACTCGCCCTGTTCTTCGACATGTTCGAGATCTTCATGTCGGGTGTGCTGGGCGCCGTGCTCACCAGCCGGTTCGACCTCACCCGTACCCAGACCTCCGCGGTGCTGGCGTCCGTCTTCGTCGGAATGTTCATCGGCGTGCTGGTCGCGGGACGGCTCGCGGACCGGTACGGACGGCGTCGGGTCATGCTGGGCGCCATCGCCGTCTACACCGTCTTCTCGGCGGTGGGCGCGGTCAGCCCCGACGTGTCGATGGTCATCGGCGCCCGGCTCCTTGCCGGGCTCGGCATCGGCCCGGTCCTGCCGCTCGCCGACTCCTATCTCAGCGACCTGCTGCCGGCCCGCCACCGGGGCCGATACACCGCCTGGGCCTACACCATCGGGTTCATGGGGGTGCCCGCCGTGGGCCTGCTGGCGCGCTGGGTGGTACCGCTCAGTCCGCTGGGCCTCGACGGATGGCGCTGGCTCTTCCTCATCGGATCGGCCGGCGGGCTCGTCGTCCTGGCCCTGCGCCGCAACCTGGTGGAGTCCCCACGCTGGCTCGCCTCGGTGGGCCGGATCGATGAGGCCGAGGCGACGCTCAAGGAGTTGGGCGACACCTCCGGCCCGGTGACGGGGCCCGCAGCCGGGCCCGCAACCGGGCCCGCCGGCGACCGGCGGGCGCCGACCACGCGCGAGGCTCTACGGGCCCTGATGCAGAGCCCCGTGTACCGGCGCCGGATGGGCATGATGACGGTCTTCCACCTCATGCAGGCCTTCGGCGGCTACGGGTTCGGCACGATGGCCCCCCTGGTGCTCTCCGCGAAGGGCTACTCCATCGTCCACTCGCTGCTGTTCAGCGCGGTGACGTTCCTCGGCTACCCGCTCGGCTCGCTGCTCTCGCTGCCGCTCATCGAGAGAGTGGAGCGCAAGTACCTCATCGTGGGAGCGGCGCTGTCGATGGCGGCTTCCGGGCTGCTGTTCGGCAGCGCGGACAGCGAGGTCACCATCGTGCTGGCCGGCCTGTGCTACACGGCCGTCAGCAACGTCTTCTCCAACTCCTACCACGTCTACCAGGCCGAGATCTTCCCCACCGCGTTGCGCGTCACCGCGGTGAGCTGGACGTACTCCCTGTCGCGGATCACCACGGCCGCGATGCCGTTCCTCCTCGTGCCGGTGCTGGACGACTTCGGATCAGGGGTGCTCTTCGCCCTGGTCGCCGTGACGCTGGGCATCATCGCGCTCGACATCGGGCTGCTCGGCCCCTCGACGACCGGCCGGGCCCTGGAAGAGGTCAACGAATCCCTCGCCGCGTCCTGCACTGACGCCGGCGCCGCCCGGAACACGCCGGAATTCGAGGGACACGAACGGTCGATTCCGCTGAAATGAAGGCGGCCCGGGAAATAGTGCAGGAATTCTGTTGACGAGACCGAAAGTCACATGATGGACTCGGGGATACCGGGAGGGTTCGCCCCCCGAGGAATTCCTTCAGGCTCCCTTGTCTGTGCAGCGCTCCGCGCGCACCGATGAGCCTTTCCAATGCGGTGAGCAGTCATACAAATATTCGCTGCTCGCACACGCTTCCGTACAATTCTTCGCGAGAAAGCCAAGACATGAGCCAGATCAGCGAGACCAAGAAATTCTCCCTCAGTGCCGAAGAGCTGGACAAGTTCCAGCGGGACGGATACATAGGCCCCTTCGACCTCTATGAGAAGGACGAGATGGAGGCGAACCTCCAGGCCCTCCGTCCCAAGCTGCTGAGCACCAAGAAGGCCATTTACGGCGGCGGCAAGGCCGTGTCCGGCAACACCAACCTGGCGAACTACGACCGGCACCTGGACGTCGACTTCCTCGCCGACCACATCACGCGGCCCGAGATCGTCGACCGGGTCTCCAGCATCCTGGGCGAGGACACCCTGTGCTGGCGCTCCGAGTTCTTCCCGAAGTATCCGGGCGACGAGGGCACCGACTGGCACCAGGCCGACAACTTCTCCAACGTCGCCGGATCCAAGCACCCGCAGATCGTCTGGCCCGAGGACGCGGACTTCGGCGGGACCATCACCGTCTGGACGGCCTTCACCGACGCCAGCATCGAGAACGGCTGCCTCCAGTTCATCCCGGGCTCGCACAAGACGATGAACTACGACGAGTCCAAGACCATGGACTACGACCCGGACGCCATCAACAACACGGAGAAGAACGGCATCCGCCGCGGCTTCTTCGGCCATGACTACCGCCAGCTCCAGAAGGACCCCAACTGGAGCCCGGACGAGGCGAAGGCCGTCTCCCAGGTCATGCGCCAGGGCCAGTTCATCGTCTTCTGGTCGACGCTGATGCACGCTTCGCACCCGCACAGCGGTCTCACCGACCAGATGCGGCTGGGTTTCGCCGGCCGCTACCTGCCGACCTCGGTCAAGGTCTACCCGTACTCCACCGAGCTGGAGGAGTTCGGCGGACAGGCCAGCCTCGCCCGGTTCGGCAACGTCCTGACCTCGGGCCGGGACACCTACGGCCACAACCGCTTCGTGGACAGCACGGTCAACGGCCACCCGTTCCGCACCAACTGAGACAGGAAAGGACGATCACGGTGTCGAACAACGCCCAGAGCACGCGGCCCCAGACCCAGGAAGAGCTGGAGCAGTGGGTCGTCAGCACCTGCCGGGACTTCGGTCTCACAGTGGAGAACGCCGACGACGACTTCTTCGAGGCCGGCGGCAACTCGCTGACCGCGATCCGCCTGATCTCCCAGGCCGACGAGACCTTCGGCGACGACGTCCTGTCCCCGGACGACCTCTTCGCCCGCAGCGCTGTCCGGGACATCGCCGCATCCATCCTCCAGAACACCCAGGAGTGAGGGGGTCGGCCGTGCGGCCCGACAGCGACAGATGGGCGCCGGTGCTTCGGCCCGCGGTGGGGACGCGCCGCGTCCGGCTGATCTGCTTCCCGTACGCGGGAGGAGGCCCCGACCTCTTCAGGAGCTGGGCGGCCGGCCTGGACGACGGGGTGGAACTGGTCGCTGTCAGGCTGCCCGGCCGGGGTCCCCGGCTGCGCGAGGCGATGTACGAGGACTGGGAGACCTTGCTCGCGGACACCTTCACCGCACTCCGCTCGGGCGGCCTCCTCAGTGCCCCGCACGCCTTCTACGGACACAGCTTCGGAGGCCGGATCGCCTACGAGATGGCCCACTTGGCGGCGCGGACGGACCCGGGAGCCACCCGGAGACTGTTCGTGTCCGGCAGCCGCAGCCCCAACTCCCCGCAGGCCCGCCCCTATCTGCACGAGCTGTCGCCGCAGGCATACCTCGACGCGGTCCGCGCCATGGGCGGCACACCCGCCGAGATCCTGGACGACAAGAACATGATGCGCCTGTTCCTCCCCACGATGCGGGCCGACATGCGGCTGGCGGAGCTGTGGGGCGACCGCCACGGCGCACCCGGTGTGGACGTGCCCATCACCGCGCTCTACGGACGCGACGATCCCGTCGACGGACACGCCGGCATGCGCGACTGGACGCGCTACACCAGTCGCGACTGCGAACTGGTGGAGATGCCCGGAGGGCACTTCTTCCTGGACACGCACCGGGACCGACTGCTGGAAACCATCAACGCGAGGCTGGGGGGACCCTCATGACAACACCGCACCGCCCGACGGCCGCCGCCCTGGCGGCCCACCAGGCCCTCAACCAGGGCACCACCACCCCGTACCCCGAACGCGCGGTCAAGGAGCTGTTCGAGGCCCAGGCCGCCCGCCGCCCCACCGCCACCGCGCTCGTCCACCCCGGGGGCCGCCTGGCCTACCGGGCGCTGGACGGACTCGCCAACGACCTCGCCGCGCGGATGGAGGACGCGGGTGTCCGCCCCGGCGACACCGTCACCGTACTCATCGGCCGCTCGGCAGAGCTGATCATCGCCCTGCTGGCCGTGGCCAAGTGCGGCGCCGCCTACCTTCCCGCCGACGCGTCCCTGCCGGACGACCGGCTGAGCACCCTGCTGGCGCGCACCGGCGGCACCCATGTCCTGACCCGCGCCGCCGACACCGGCGCCGTCCGCGCCCGGCTGCCGGGCCAGACCGTCGTCCCGGTGGAGCTGCAGCTCCTGACGGAGCGGAGGCAGCCGCCGTCGTACCAAGGGTCCCCCGACGACATCGCCTACATCAATTTCACCTCCGGCTCCACCGGCACCCCCAAGGGCGTCCCCGTACGGAACCGGAGCATCGCCCGCCTCGTCCACGACGCCCGCTACGCGCGGCTGGACGAGGACACCGTCCTGCTCCAGCTCGCACCCGCCTCCTTCGACGCGGCGACCTTCGAGATCTGGGGCGCCCTGCTCAACGGCGGCACCTGCGTGCTGTACCCGGACTCCTTCATCCGGCTCGGCCGGCTGCGCCGCGTCCTGACCGAGCACCGGGTGAGCGTGCTCTTCCTCACCACCGCCCTCTTCAACACCATCGTCGACGAGGCCCCGGACACCCTCGACACCGTCACCACGATCCTGACCGGCGGCGAGGCACACTCCCTGACCCACATGGCCACCGCCCTGCGCGCCTACGGCGCCGAGCGGATCGTCAGCGTCTACGGGCCCACCGAGTGCACCACTTTCGCCACCTACCACCCGGTCCGCACGCTCCACCCGGACGAGTCCAGCCTCCCCATCGGCCGGCCCATCCAGAACACCCGTGCCTACGTGGTCCACGACGGCAGACTGTGCGAACCGGGGGAGACCGGTGAGGTCCTGCTCGCCGGACCCGGTCTCTCCCCGGGCTACCTCGGGCTGCCGGAGATCAGCGAGCGCCAGTTCGTCGAGGCCGACATCGACGGAGTCCGCGAACGGCTCTACCGCACCGGCGACCGCGCCCGCCTCTCCGAACGGGGCCACCTGGTCTTCCAGGGCCGGCTCGACGACCAGGTCAAGGTGAACGGCTTCCGCATCGAACTGGGCGAGATCGCCTACCACTTGGACGCACACCCCGCCGTACGCCAGAGTTTCGTCACCACCCGGCCGAACGCGCAGGGGGGACAGGAGCTCGTAGCCTTCGCAGTACCCGACGCGGCGGACCGCGACCCCGAGGAGATCCGCGCGCATCTGCGCGGCATCCTGCCCGCCTACATGGTGCCGCCCGTCATCCGGCTCCGTGCCGAACTGCCCCTGACCGACACGGGCAAGGTGGACCGGCGCGCCCTGCTCGCCGCTCACGACCCCCTCTCCATCCCCGCAGGAGCGTCGTCATGAGCACCTCCCTCACCGGTCGGCAGCTCATCGCTCCGGAACTGGCCCTGGAATTCCCCTTCTTCAGCTCCGACCACGACGCGTTCCGCGCCCGGGTCCGAGGGCAGCTCGCCGAATGCGTGCTGCCCAGGGCCGAGGCCTGGGAGGAGCGGGGCGCCATCGCGGCCGACGCCTGGAAGGAGCTCGGCGCGGCCGGACTCCTGGATGTCGGCCACACGGGCGAGGACTTCCTGCGCAGTGCCGTGCTGCTGGAGGAACTGGGCGCGACCGGCTACGCCGGCATCCGGGCCTCCATCGGCGTCCACGCGTACATGGCACTTTCCTACGTCCTGTTGTTCGGCACTCCCGAGCAACAGGCGGCTCACGTGCCCGCCGCCCATCGCGGCGAGCGCGTCACCGCCCTGGCCATCAGCGAGCCCGAGGCGGGATCGGACCTGCGCGGCCTGCGGACCTTCGCAGCGCCCCGTGGCTCCGATGACACCGCGGGTTTCGTGCTCGACGGGCACAAGAGCTACGTGGCCAACGGCACCGGTGCGGGCCTGCTCGTCGTACTGGCCCGCACGCGCCGGCCCACCCCGGACTCCGGGGCGGAGCGGGGGCTGACGGGAGCCAGCATGCTGCTCGTCGACGCCGGCAGTCCGGGGATCACCCGGCGCCCGCAGCCGATGCTGGGCTGGCGTGCCGCCGACATCGCCGAGATCACCTTCGAGGGGGTCGAGGTCCCGGCCGACGCCGTACTCGGCCGACGGGACCGCGCCCTGATGCAGCTGATGCGTGCCCTGGACTTCGAACGGCTGGTGGCGGGACTGCTGGCCGTCGGCGGCGTCCGGCACACCCTGAGCCTGCTCGACGGCCATGTCCGCACCCGCCGGGTCAAGGGCGTACCCCTGGCCTCGCACCAGTCCGTACGGCACCGACTCGGCGAACTGTACGGGGAGTTCGACATGGTGCGCCGGTATGCCCACCACGCGGCCTGGCTGCATTCGAGAGGCCGCCTCGACACCCGTACGGCATCGGTGCTGAAGCTGCGCTCCACCGAACTGGCCCTGTCCGCGGCACAGGTGTGCGCCCAATACCACGGGGCGCAGGGGTATGTGGAGGACTCAGCCGTAGCGCGGCTGTACCGCGACGCGACGGCGGGCACGGTCGCGGCGGGGCCCAGCGAGCTGATGCGCGACATGATCTACGAGGCGAGCTGAGATGGCCCGGGAAAGCGCCGCGCCCGTGTCCGTCCAGTCCTCCACGCCGACGTCCGAGCCGCCCTACGGGACCGGCGCCGCCCCCGGGCCGAAACCGCGCCGAGGCGTGGCCGTGGCACTCGCGGCGACCGCCGTCCTGCCTGCCGCCGTCATCGTCGCCACCGTCTGGGGCCTGTCCGGTTCCGGCACGGCCGCGGGCCACGGCAGCGGGCCGAAGCTGGGCGCCACCGGACACTTCTTCCTCGCGGTCGTCGTGGTCCTGGCCGCCGCCCACCTCGGCGGAGCGCTCGCCCGCCGGCTCGGGCAGCCCCGCGTGATCGGCGAGATCCTCGCCGGCCTCGCCCTGGGGCCGTCACTGCTCGGCCATCTGCTGCCCGGATCCATGGCCTGGCTGTTTCCGGCCGGCAGCCGCGGCCCCATGGACGGACTGGCCCAACTGGGCCTGATCCTCTTCATGTTCGGCGTGGGTCAAGAGCTCGCCGGAATGCGTCTGCGCGGCGCCGCGACACGGGCCCTGCTGGTCAGCCAGGCCTCGGTACTGGTCCCCTTCGCGCTCGGCGTGGTCGTCGCCGTACCACTCGCCGAGCGGTACGCGGGGCCGAACGGCGGCGGCGTCGGCTTCGTCCTGTTCCTCGGCTGTGCCCTGAGCATCACCGCCTTCCCCGTCCTCGCCCGGATCCTCGCCGACCTCGGGATCTCCCGTACCGAACCGGGACGCCTCAGCCTCTTCGCGGCGGCGGTCGGTGACGGCGCCGGCTGGCTGGTCCTCGCGGCGATCCTGGCCGTGACCCACGGGTCCGATCCCACCGTGCTCCTGCTCAACGGCCTGGTCGCCGTCGTGGTGGCCGCGGTGTTCCTGGGCCCCGTCAAACGGCTGCTGTCCCACTGGGCCGCACGCGACCGCGGCGGCGCCGCCTCCGGGGTGCTGCTCGTCGTCGGCGTTACGACGGCGGCCACGCTCACGGCCGCCATCGGTGTGCACCAGCTGATCGGCGCCCTGCTGGTCGGCCTGGCCTGGCCGGCCCGCGGGGCGGCCGTCGCGGATCGGCTGACGGGCACGGCCAAGACCGTTCTCCTGCCGTTCTTCTTCTTCGGCTTCGGGCTGACGGCCGACCTGAGCGCACTGCACTGGGACGGCCGGACGGTCCTGGTCTTCGTGGGGCTGCTGGCCCTGGCCACCGTAGGCAAGATCGCCGGGCCCGCTCTGTGCGCCCGGCTCACCGGAATGCCACGACGGCCGGCGCTCGTCCTCGGCGTCCTGCTCAACGCCCGCGGCCTGACGGAACTCATCGTCATCCAGATCGGCTACGACGCGGGGATCATCGACGCCCGGATGCTCGCCATCCTCACCCTCGTCGCCCTCGGCACCACCGTGATGACGAGCCCCCTGCTGCGCCTGCTCAAAGCGAACGGCGCCGGCCGCCGCGACAGCCCTGGGCAGGCCCTCGCCGAACCGCCGCCCGGGGAGCTTGTGCTCCGAGGCTGAGCCGCGACCGGTGGTCCGCTGCCCCGACCGTCCGCATCGCCACCTACGCGGCAGCCCCCTCCTCGCGATCGTGCCCGGCACCGGCACCTACCTGGCGCCGGCCCACCTGACCAGGACCCGGCGGGCACCCCTGACAAGCGAAAGGATTCCCAAGCACATGCCCACAGACGTGGACTTCCCTCTCCCCTTCACCGCGCTGCGACCGACACCCGACGCGGTCGAGCAGGCTCAGCGCAGGGGTGTGGACTGGGCCGTCGGGCACGGCCTGATCCAGCCTACGGACACCGCCATCGGCTACTTCCTGTCCATGCGGCTGGCCGATGTGGCGACAGGATTCAGTCCCAAGGCGGGCGGGCCCGACCTGGACGTGATGACCGACGTCATCACCTGGACCGCCGTCTGTGACGACTTCTTCGACGGCCCGGCCGGGGACGATCCCGTCTTCGCCGCGGACGTCGTCCGGGCGCTCCTCTCGAAGACGGCGCCCTACGGAGAGGCGGGAGCGCACCCGGCCGCGGCCTCGCTCACCGTCCCCGCCGGTGCCGAGGGCCTGGCCAGTGCCACAGCCGACCTGTGGGAGCGACTGCAAGCGCCCATGACCGAGCGGTGGCGCGAGCGGGCCGCCCGCAACTGGGCGCGCTTCCTGCGCTCCTTCCTCGCCGAGATCGACGCCCGCCGCTCCGGCACTGTCCCCGCCCTGGACGGCTACCTGGCCCTGCGCAGGGAGACCATGGCGATGTATGTGTACCTGGACGCCACGGAACGCACCGGACGCTACGAGGTGCCGGAGCGGGTGCTCGCCGACCCGACGGTGCGCCGGCTGGCGGAACTGGAAATCGACATCCTCGCCCACTGCAACGACGTCCACTCCGTCGAGCACGAAGAGGCTCGCGGGGACACGTACAACCTCGTCGTCGTCCTTGAGGCCGCGAGCGGGCGCCGCCGCGCGCAGGTGATCGAGGAGATACGCCGCAGGGTCGGCGGGCTCGCGGAGCAGTTCCAGCGCCTCGCCGCGGGGATACCCGCCCTCTGCGACCGCCTGTCCTGCGACCCGTACGAGCGCCTGAGCACCGAGCGTCACCTCAGAGCCATGACCCGCCAGCTGCGGGTGACCTACGACTGGTCCCTCGCCACCAAGCGCTACGCCGAGCAGACCCGTTCCGGCCGTCGGCCGCAATACCTCGCCCACGGCGCCGCCCCGCTCGGCGCCCTGCTGTCGGACCGGACCGGAGAGACACACTGACCATGGTCGATACCCTTGCCCCCAGCCCTGTCCCCGCCCGCAGACTGCCGGGCGGCGTCCCGCTCCTCGGCCACGCGCTGAGACTGGTCCGGCAGCCACTGCAGTTCGTGGAAGAACTGCGCGACCACGGACCGGTCGTCGTCTTCAGGATCGGCACCCGGCCCGCCTACATGGTCAGTGCAGGGGAACTGCTCAAGGACATCCTCATCACCCACCAGAGCAAGTTCGAAAAGGGCGGAACCCTCTTCGACCAGGCCACGAAGCTCCTCGGGAACGGTCTGGCGGCCTCCAACGGCGAACTGCACCTGCGCCAGCGCCGGTTGTCGCAGCCCGCCTTCCACCACGGCCGGATGAGCCTCTACGCCCGCGCTGCGATCGACTCGGCCGAGGCCGTCTCCGCCTCCTGGCGCGACGGTCAAGTGCTCGACGTGGGACGCGAACTCAACGGCATGACCATGGACATCCTCGCCCGGACGCTCTTCTCCAGCCTCACGCCCGAGGCGGCCGCCGAGATCCGGCGCACCCTGCCCGCGCTGGTCGCGGGCGTCGGACGACGGGCCTTCCTGCCGGTCGATTTCGTGCACCGCCTCCCCCTCCCCGTCAACCGGCGGGAGGCGGCCGACCTGCGGCGGCTCTACGAGGTGGTGGACGGCATCATCGCGGACTACCGGGTCGGCGACCTGGACCAGGACGACCTCCTCTCGATGCTCATGCTGGCCCGTGACGAACACACCGGCGAGGGGATGACCACCCGGCAGATCCACGACGAGATACGTTCCATGATGGTCGCCGGGACGGAGACCTCGGCCACGCTGCTGCTCTGGGCCTTCCAGGTGCTCTCCACCCGCCCGGAGATCGAGCGCCGCGTGCACGAGGAGCTCGACGAGCAACTGGAGGGCCGCCCGGTGTCCTACGCCGACCTGCCGCGGCTGGCGTACCTGGGCCGGGTCATCCAGGAACTCCTGCGGATGTACCCGACCGGCTGGATCCTCACCCGCCGCGCCACCGCCGACGTGAACCTGGGCGGGTACCGCATCCCCGAGGGCGCGGACGTGTTCTTCAGCCCGTACGCCCTCCACCGCGACCCGGAGCTCTTCCCCGAGCCCGACCGGTTCGACCCGGATCGCTGGCTCCCCGAGCGCGCCGGGTCCATCCCCCGCCACGCGTACCTGCCGTTCGGGGCGGGCGTACGCAAGTGCATAGGCGAGTCCCTCGCCTATGCCGAGATCACGATCGCCCTCGCCGCACTGGCCGGGCAGTGGCGGCTGCGGTCCGTCACCGACCACCCGACGCGTGCCGTGGCGCGTTCCACCCTCCGTCCGAAGGAGTCCCGCATGCGCCTGGAAGCCCGCCGCCGGGAGAGGACGGCGCCATGACGACGGCTCCGACGCACACCGCCTCGTCGCCGGTCGGAGCCGCGGCCGCCCTGTCCGTCATGCTGGCGGAGGTGGAGGAGGGCCTGCGCGCCTTTCTCTCGGGGCAGGGCCACCGCAGGCCGGGCGGGCACCCCAGGGGCGCCGGACCGGCCCAGGCCGTTGCGGAGCTCGTCGGCGCCGGCGGCAAGCGCCTGCGGCCCCGGTTCCTGCTCAGCGGCTACCTCGCCGCAGGCGGCGAGCCGGGCAGCGCGCCGGTCCGGGCCGCCATGGCCCTGGAGCTGCTGCACGCTGCGGCTCTCATCCACGACGACGTGATGGACGACGCGGACCGCCGTCGCTCAAGGCCGACCGTCCACGCGCGGCACGCGGACATCCACCGCACGAACGGCTGGTTCGGCGAGTCCCGCCGCTACGGTGAATCGGTGGCGGTCCTCGCCGGGGACCTCGCCTGGGCATACGCCGACCACCTGATGGCAGGGCTGCCGCCGGCGGTCGCCGCAGAGTGGTTCGAGCTCAAGACCGAACTGATCGAGGGTCAGGCCCTGGACGTCACCGCGGCGGCCGAGCTGATCCCGGATCCCGAACTGGCCCGGTACATAGCGGTGGTGAAGTCCGGCAGGTACACCGTCCACCGCCCACTGGTGCTCGGCGCCCTGCTGGCCGGCCGCACCGACCTGACCGGGGCCTTCGAACAGTACGGCGAGTCCCTGGGGGAGGCCTTCCAGCTGCGCGACGACCTCATCGACGCCTTTGGGGACGGCTGCGCGAGCGGCAAGCCGGCGGGCCTGGACTTCGGGCACGGCAAGATGACACTGCTGCTCTCCCTGGCCATGAGGTCGGACCCCGGGATCCGTACCCTGGTCGAACGCGGTGAGACCACCTTGCTGCGCGACCGCCTCTCCGGCAGCGCCGTCCACACCGACGTCGAGGCACGCATCGCCCACCTCGTCGCCCGGGCCCACGCCGCCCTCACGGCGGCGGACCTGCCCCTGCGGTGGCGGACCGAACTCCGGGCCACCGCAGAAGCGGTGGCGTACCGGAACCGCTGACCGTGAGGGGCCGGGAAGGCAGTCGAAGCCCTGCCGGAGCCCGCCTCGCCGGGCCACGGCGGACGGATGTCCGAAGGGCGGCTTGACCTGTGACGGCCCGTCTTTCCGGACCTTTCACCGCGCTGCCCGTCGATACGGCCGGTCCTCCCCGGCCGCTCCCCGACGAGACTTCGTTCTCCCCGGATTCTCCCCGGCCACGGCTGTCTCTGAAGGTGCACGGCCGCCGGCCAGGATTTCCCTCGCCGCGGTCTGTTCCGCCGTGGTGAGTCCGGCGCGTTCGGCGAGGGCGCCGCCCTGGAACCGGCTGTCGGCACCGAGCTCCTCCAGCAGGTCGGCGATGTGGCGGCGGCAGGTGCGCAGGGACATGCCCATCCGCCGGGCGATCACCTCATCCTTGGCACCCTCGGCCAGCAGCCCGACCAGCGCCCGGCGCAGGCTCGGGCCGACCTCCTTGTACGCGGCCTCGCTGCTGCCGTGGAACGGGGTGGCGCCGGACCAGTGCTGCTCGAAGACGCGGCACAGGTACGCCACCACGTCCGGGTCCCGGACCAGTACGGCACCCTCGCCCGGGCCGCCGTCGGTCCGCCGTGGCAGGAAGGCCACCGAGCGGTCGAACACCACAGCGCGGTCGGGCAGTTCGGCGGCGGTGCGGTACTCGGCGCCGGCCTCCGTGAGGGTCTCCACGTACCCCTGGGTGGAGAGGCTGGCGCGAGCCGAGTGCTGGTAGAGGGTGCGCATCCGCACCCCGCGGCGCAGCATCGCGAGGTCCCGCTCGATGGCGTCCCCGAGGCGGTGCGGCGCCCGGCCGCCGCCCGGCTGGATGCTGAACACCTCCTCCCGGCAGCGGGCCGACTCCTCGGTGATCATCGCCGAGGCGGCTGCCAGGTCGGGCAGCACGTCCACGCCCTGCCGGTGGTCGCGTTCGCGCCGGGCGGCGCGGTAGTGCGGCATCAGGGAGCGCAGGTCCTCGCGTATGGACTGGGCGTGCGCGGCGGCCTGCGCGACCTGGGCCTCCAGCGGCGCGACCGCCTCCGCCGCGGCCGCGTCCGGGCTGACCGGTATCAGCTCCTCGGGGCTGCCGGGCGCCGGGCGCAGCAGCCGGAGCAGCAGCAGGGTTCGGCAAGCCCCCTCGACCTCCTCCGGGCTCATGCCGAGGGTGCCGGGCACGTCGGGCGGCCATCTTTTGAGGCCGCCCTGCGACAGCGCGTACTCGAAGACGGCGACGGCCCGGGCATCCAGCCGCGGCAGTTCGATAGATTCTGTCTGGATGGTCATATTTCTCCCCGTAATGCGGCCCTGCTACTTCCGTGCCATGCAGGCTATTGCCAGCTCGCAGGGCTGGACCAAGGGGGCATGCCGGTATGAACTTTGAGCGTCCGGCCGGGCCACATCCCGTCAGGCCGATACGCCGAGATGCAGCGCGAACGCCCGACGCGGGCGGTCGCCGCCCGATCCACGATCTCCCCGACCAGGAGCTGCGCCATGTCCAGAACCCTCCGCTGTCTGCTCCTCCTCACGGTTCTGCTGGCCGGCGGTTCCCTCGCCGCCCCGTCGGAGGCAGGGCCAGGGGCGGCCGATGGGCACGGGGGCGCTCGTGGCGGGGCGACCGCGGTCCTCGCCGCGGACCCTCTCGACACGAGTTGGGGTGACGACCACATCCGCCCCGCTCTTTAGGGCGCGTTGCTCCCGTCCGCCTCATGGGTTCCGCCGTGCGAAGAGTGAAGTGCGAGGTCGTAGAGCGTGTCATCACTGCCCGAGACTCCGTTCCGGTCCCTCACCGGGCCGCGGCGGACACGCGCCGAGGGTCCCGCGGACCTGGCGCTGTTACCCGACCTGGTACGCGCCGTCCTCGCGCGGGCCGGGGCCGGCCGGCCCATGGCAACGGTGGACTGGGCCGTGGAACCGGGCGAGTTCTGGTGCCACGTACGGCCGGGGGATGCCGTCCGCCGCACCCAGGGGTGGAAGCTCCACGTCTCGGCCACCCCGCTCTCGGCCCCGGTGGTGCTGGCCCGAGCCGCCGAGGTGCTGACCACCCACCGGGCGCCGTTCAAATTCGCGGCGAGCCCGGCACGGGTCGCCGCCCTGGTCTCGGGACGCTTCGCCCGGGGAGGGGCCGGCAAGTTCATCACGGTCTACCCGGTCGACGACGCACAGTTCCGGCTGCTCGCGGAGGAGTTGCACCGGGCCACCGTGGGGCTGCCCGGTCCCGCGGTGCTCTCCGACCGGCGCTATCTGCCGGACAGTCAGGTCTACTACCGCTACGGCGTGTTCGCGGGAACCCCCGAGCTCACGGCCGACGGCGCCTTCGCCGCCCGGCTGACCGATCCCGAGGGCCGGCCCGTCTCCGACGAGCGCAACGCCTGGTACAGCCCGCCGTCCTGGGCGGGAGACCCGTTCCCCGGCCGCCCGGCCGCTCCGGCCCGCAGCACGGCCACCGCGAAGCCCGTGCTGCTGCACGAGCGCTACCTCGTGCGCGGAGCGATCCAGCACTCCAACAAAGGTGGTGTGTTCCGGGCGGAGGACACCGCCACCGGAGCCCAGGTGGTCGTCAAGCAGGCCCGTCCTCATGTGGGCGCCGGCCTCGAAGGGCTGGACGTGCGGGATCTCCTGCGCCGGGAGGCGACTCTGCTGGAACGTTTCGGCAAGCGGTTCCCCGACCGGGTTCCCCGGCTCGTCGAGGTATTCGAGCAGCAGGGCAGCGCCTTCCTGGTCGCCGAGTCGGTGCCCGGAGCGACCCTGCGCCGGACCGTCGCCGAGCGGCTGGTCCGGGAGGCAACCGCCTGCCCCGATGAGCGGACCGCCGACTCCTTGGTCCGGCAACTTCTCGAACTGGTCGCCGCCGCCCACGAACTCGGCTTCACCCTGCACGACTTCAACCCCAACAACGTCATGGCCACCCCCGACGGGCGGCTGAGGCTGATCGACCTGGAGATGGCCGCCGAAGAGGGCGAACGCTGGGTGCTCGGCGCCACCCCCGGATACACCGCCCCCGAACTGCGCGCCGCCGACCCGGTGGCCCCCGCGTTCGGGCCCGGCGTGGACCTCTACGCCCTGGGCGCCACAGTCCTGCACACCCTGACCGGCGCCGATCCGCTCTTCGCGGCGGACCGGCCCGCGGCGGGGGCCCGCCCGGACGAGGAGCGGCTGTCCCGGCTCCTGGACCTGCTGGCCCGCGACCAGCCGCTCGTACGGCGGTTCGGGCCGCTGGTCCGGGGGCTGATGCGGGACGCGCCCGCGGAACGCTGGACCCTGGAGCGGGCTCGGGGAGCCCTGACCGGCGGCGCGGCACCGGCGGAATCGGTGGCGCCTGCCGCACCCGTCGGCGCCACGGGGCCCACGGGCCCGGCGGAGGTGCGCGCACGGCTGCTGCACGACGGCATCGCCCACCTGCTGGCCACCATGCGCCCGGCGGACCCCGACCGGCTCTGGGCCGCGGACTCCTTCGGCGAGACGTGCGACCCGGTGGCCCTCCAGCACGGCTCGGCGGGCGGGGTGAGCGTGCTCGCCCGCGCCCTGCGCCACGCGGACGACCTCGCGGCCGGGTTCCCGTACGAGACCTCCTACGGCTCCCCGCACGGACCGCCGGTCACCCAGGAGGCCCTGCGTACGGGGCTGCGTAAGGCCGCGCTCTGGACGGCGGACCGGCAGCAGGCGCTGCCCGGCGACCTGCCCGGACTCCACTTCGGCCGTTCGGGCACGGCCTGGGCCCTGCTCGACGCCGCCCGGGCGCTTGAGGACGCGGCACTCACCGAACGCGCCGTCGCGCTCGCCCTGGCACTGCCCGTGGAGTGGCCCAACCCCGATGTCTGCCACGGTGCTGCCGGCGCCGGCCTGACCCAGCTGCACTTCTGGCGCACCACCGGGGACCCGCGCTTCCTCGGCCGTGCGGCGCAGGCCGCCGAAGGGCTGCTGGCGGCTGCCCGGCGTACGCCCGAGGGCGTCTTCTGGCCGGTGCCCGAAGACTTCGACTCCGGCCTCGCGGGCGCCTGGCACTACGGGTTCGCGCACGGCGTGGCCGGAGTCGGTACCTTCCTGCTCCTCGCCGGGGAGGCCACGGGCGACGAGCGGCTGCGCGCCGCGGCCGTCGAGGCGGGCGCCACGCTCGTCGAGGCCGCCCGCCGGGGCCCGGCGGGCACGCTGTGGCCGGTGGACCGGGCCCGGCACCTGTCGGACTCCCCGGACCTGGCCCGGCACTGGTGCAGTGGCTCCTCCGGCGTGGGCACCTTCCTGGTCCGCCTCCGGTCGGTCACCGGCACCCGCGACGAGGGCCTGGCCGACCTGGTGGCGGGCGCGGCGGCCGCCGTCCGGGCGGGCAGGGTGACCGATACGGCCGCCACCTGCCACGGGCTCGCGGGCAACGCCGAGTTCCTGCTCGACGCCGCCGAGCTGACGGGCGACGTACACCACCGTGCGGGAGCCGAGCTGCTGGTCGAGCACATGGCGGCTCAGGCGGTGCTGCGCGACGGCCGGCTGCTGGTGCCCGACGAGAACCGCAAGACCGTGCTGGCCGAGTACGCCACCGGTCTGGCCGGGAGCCTCTCGCTGCTGCTGCGCCTGAGGTACGGAGGCCCGAGAGCCTGGCTGCCCGAGGGCGAATCCGTCCACCCCTGAGTGTCCGGTGGCCGTCGGCCACCGGCTGCCGGGCCCGTCCGGGTCCGGCGTTCCATCCGCAGTTCCATCCGCACAGAAGGAGACCGCCATGGCGGAGTTCGACATCGATGCCCTCCAGGTCCTGCCCGAGGACGTCCGTACCGAGGATGCCCGCGGCGAGGAGCACGCCGCCGCGCTGATCACGGCTTGCCGCTGGCACACCAGCGGCTGCTGATCGCCGGCTGAACCGGCGGCGACCCCTGCGCCGCCCCGGGAGGGGACCGGAGCCCTGTGCCGGTCCCCTCCCCCTGTCGTGCCTTGCCGGGCAACCGGCAGTCCAGGGATCAGACGATCGACATCGGGGGCTGTTGGCAGCCTGGCTGATGGATGTACGGAGATCGGGGAGTGCCGGGCCTATCGGGTGTTCGGCGAATCGGCTCCGTCGCCTACAGCCAATCGCGTTTCTTGAAGATGACGTACAGGCTCACGCAGATTACTGCCATCAGCAGGATTGCGAAGGGGTGGCCCGCCGCCCACTGTAGCTCCGGCATGGACTCGAAGTTCATGCCGTAGATGGTGCCGACCAGGGTGGGGGCGAAGAGGATGGCCGTCCAGGCGGAGATCTTCTTGAAGTCGTCGCCCTCAGGCCGCTGACCTGCGGAAATCGACGGGTGAGGCGCTCTGACCTGCGGTGATCCGTCTTTCCGGTCCTTTCGCCGTGCTGCCCGTTGATGCGCCCGATCCTCCCCAGCCGCTCCCCAACGGCTTGCATTCTCCCCAGATTCTCCCCAGCGGTGGCTGCCCCCAAAGCGGCATCGCCGCTGGCCGGGAGCGTGATGCTGGCGGAGGGACGGCTACGTAGCGTACGGATGACCGAGGCGTGGCCACGCCACTGCTCGTGGGGACGGTCGCGGGTCCCGTGTTCGTCTAGCTGCCGCCGACGGTGGCCCTGGTAGCCGGCGTCCGCAGCGGGAACGCGGAGGCAGCGTGGGTGGGCGGTGCCGCGTGGGCGGTGATGGCGGTGACGCACGTGCCCGATGCTCGGCTACTACCGGTAGCCGATGTGGCTCGCTCCGCTACTGCCGTTCACCGCGTTCCTCTATCTCCTGATGACGATGGGCTCTGCGGTGCGGCACCATCGGGGCCGGGACGCGGCGCAGAAGGACCGGACGTAGGCGCGCCCGGAGGGGCACCGGACCGGTGAACGGCCGGACTTCCGGTCGACGCCCGGGCGATACGCTGGGGAGCCGGACAACCAGCCTCTCACGTAGGAGACTTATCCTTGCCGCAGCTCGCCTTCGTGCACACCTTCTGGACCGACTACGAGCAGCTGGACAAGCCCGTCCGGGCCGGGGTTCGCAAGGCGATGGCCAAGTTCCAGTCGTTGTCCAACGGCTGGCGAGACGAGATGTGCGCCGAGGCCATCGCGGTGGCTGCGGGCGGTGCCACCGACTACCACACGCAGAACGTCATCGTTCAGATGATCTCGTTCAACGACGTGGCCGCAGCCGAGGGCTTCTTCAAGGGGACGGGCACGGAGGACGATCTCGGTGCCAACCCTCCGGGAGATGCCATCGACGGCTACGTGCTGCCGGCCGGAGACAAGAAGTGGACGGGCCGCGGTATCACAGTGCGGCAGGGCTCCGTCATCGCGAAAGTCGAGTACGCCTGGACATCGGGCGGCGAGGTGCCGGACTGGCTCATGGACGTCACCAGGATGGTGGTGGACCGCGTAAAGCAGGCCCAGAGCGGAAAGAATCCGACAGCCTCGCTGCGTTGAGCAGCGACGTCCGCCGTCCCGGCTCGGCGCAGGTGGTTGTGGCCCAGGTCCGCGGCATTGACAAAGGGTCCGTACAGGGCGCGTTCGCCGAGGTATGTGCACAGGCTGTGGACCGCGCGCAGAACCCGGAGAAGTACGGCGATGCAGACGACTGGTAAGTCGCTGCTCGGCCATCGGCCCATGACGTCAACATGAGAGAGGGCGCCAACCGCACTGGTCTGGTCAGCGCCCTTTGTGATGGGCGGATCGCATTGGATCAGCGCTTGTTCTTCCAGTTCCGGATGACCTGGTCGAGCTGCGAGCGCAGCCGGTCAGCGGCATCCGTGCCGGGCAACAGCTCGGGGTACGACTCGCTCAGGCGCCCAGCGATCAGGGCCCCCAGATTGGTGGAACTCTGCGACGGAAAGACGAGTGAGCACTTCTTCGGACCCATTTCCTGGGCCAGGCCGAGGAACCCCCGGCCGACGCCAAGGGGAGGTGAGGAGCTGTAGTGCTTCGCTTCGATCGCCGCGACGAGCTTGGCGGTCCGTGGGTGCACCCCAGCCTGCCGGCTCCGCTCGGCTTCCTGGTGCTCGATGATGGCGACGTCGCATTCGTGTGCGACCTTCGATGTGGCGGCGACGACGTACACGCCCAGGTGGATCTCCAGCTGCTTCTGAATGCCGGGGAAGCTGACCAGGATGTAGGTGAAGGTGCCCGACCAGAGGTTTCCCGGCGACCTGCGAAAGCGCAGCGCAGTGGCTGGAGTCGTGCCGTCCTGTGTGAGCATCGTGGTCCCGCCGGCTGCCCTCGCGGCATCGAGGCACAGAGTCAGAAGCGACGCCTCGTAGAGGTCGGATTCATCCGCGCTGTTGCGGTACACGGGCTGCAGGACACCGATCGCCTTCTCGATGGCCTGGATCAGGTTTCCCCTGCTCATCGGTTGGCCTCCGCGCGCGCGTCGATCCACTCGGACAACAGCTCCCGCACGAGTTCGAGCGCGTCACGGGCCCGCTCCGTTTCCTGCTGGAGTTCGATGGAGTAGGCCGTTTCCAGTTCCGGGTCACCGAACTCGATGGTCAGGTCCATCTCGTGAGCCACAGCTGTGTCCAGCGCGGCCTTGCGCGACGCGTACATGGTCTCGGCGAGCGTCAGGAGGGCCCCACGGATGAGCTCGATGCTCTCGTCGCCCGTGTACGGGATCACTGCGACATCGGACTCCCCGAGGCGCTGCAGTTTCGTCTCCGCCAGCCGGCTGGCACGTTCTGCGTACTGGCTCCCCCGCTCCTGCTTGAGCTTCTCCTCCGAGACGGCCCTGCCCTGTCGGACTTCCTGGTCCAACTGGCTCGCCAGATCCCCCAGCTCGGCCTCTTTGAGCTGCTCCATGATGTGTGTGTACTGATCGCTGTCGAAAGACACGCGGCCCCTCCCCAAGTGCCCTTCCAGGGCTGTACTCAGGGGCACCGACAACTGAGGGTGAATTGATCGACATCAGCCGATCCAGGCCGGACGCCCCTGGCGGAAGCCCGCGCGAGCCGCCGCCACGCACTCTGTTGGAGAGCCACCCGCCGTTCCTATGGTGGAGAGATGGCAAATGGGATGTGGCACACCGGATATGGCATAGAGGTCAATCTGTCTCTGCCCGGCCTCGGTCACCCGGGGCGTCCCGCTCTGCTGCGGGAGATCACCGCGAGCATCGCCGAGCGCAACCCGCAGCTGCTCGAATGCCTTGCGCACCAGGAAGGGCGCGAGTGCACGTCGGAGACGGGTGGGAAGTCTCCATGGATGTTCATCCGCCGAGGCCGCGTCGGTGGGCGCCGGCCGCTCGTCGCCTCGCACCTGCCGATCACCAACAAGGCGACCCCGGCGGGGAGCGAGCAGCGCAAGGCCACGAAGGAGCGGATCATCGAGACCGCTGCTCGGTGCGACCTGGATGCCGAGGCGGAGGTGCCCACGGCGAACTGGCGGAGCATCTCTGATGCCCTCGCCATCGGCCCCGAGGGTATACGGATCGGCTGGGAGATCCCCCCGCACGTAGTCGCCCGGCCTGTGCAGACCGCTGACGCTGCGGATCGTGTCCGCCGTACCGGACTGCCTGAAGATTTGTTCTCGCCTGGTCGCGATCAGTCGATGTCCGGGTCATTGGACTCTTCGAGGAGGCGGGTCGAGAGGTCGTCGGACCACTCCACGGCCCAGGTGCGGAGAGCGGTGATGGTGGCGTCGTCGAGGCCGTAGGCGGCGAAGGCTTCGTCATCGGTCCACTCGGCGCCGGTGAGGTTCGCCTGGAGGTCCTCGCGCTCGAAGCGGCCGCGGGCGTGGCGGCGGCCGAACTCCTCGAGCTCGGAATTTGTCCAGCGGCGGGAGGCAGCGAACACGTCGATCAGGTCGCGGGGCGCTCCGCGGTCGGCAAGGGCGCGGACCTTGGTCCCGATCACGTCCTCCTCCGCGAGGACGGGCCCGTACCGGCTCTGGGCGACGGGCCGCCAGAAGATCTCCTTGAGGATGTCGACTTCACATTCCTGCCCGGTCACTGGGTCAGTCACGGTGAAGCGAGCGGACAGCGGAGCCGTTTCCAGCGCCTGCACCTTCCAGCCCCGGGCCTCGAGGCCGCTACAGAGTGCGGCCGCGATGTCGGCCATGGGCGCCGGGTTCTCGGTGGCGACATCGAGGTCCTGGCTGGGACGGTTCACGAGGCGGTGCGCCCTCACGGCATACCCGCCGGTGAGGACCAAGGGATATGGCGAGCCTAGGGCGATCACATCCGCGAGTAGCCGGGTGTGCAGCTCCGGCATGTCCGTCACGCGGCTGCCCGGGCGCTGGAGGCGAGCTGGGGGAAGGCTTCCTCCCACACGGTGCGTACGGTGCGGCCGACGAGGGTGCGCAGCACGGGCCACAGCTGGAGGAGCAGATCCCGGTTGAGGTAGGTGGGCAGGTCGTCGTGCAGGCCCTCGTGCAGGACGGTGCGGTAGAGGCCCATGCGCTGGCGAGGTTTCCCCAGGTCGTACGAGGTCATCCCGGACCAGGCCAGGTGCAGCGGCAGCTCTACGAGACCGTGCTTCGGCCCATGCAGCTCGTCCAGCGACTCCGGCAGACGGCTCCGGAACTTCTCCCGGTACAGCGCGAGGTCCTCGGTATCCGCGCCCGAGAGGTCCCTCGGCGCGGGTGCGGGGTGCTGCGGGCTGGAGGACATGCCTCCATTATGGCGGCCGCATGAGCAGTGCGGGCCGTGATGTGCGAGCCCGCGCCCAGAGCGATCCTGCTTCTTTCGCCCTGCATCGACGACCGTCACCGGTAGTGCCCTCGGCGGAAGTCCACCGGGTGGCGGGCAGTTCCTGCACGTGCTGACGTCGGCGGCCTTCGCGGGGGGTGAGTGGCGGGCTTGTCGGGAGGCCGCACAGAGCGGGTGGACATGCGGCTCCGCTTGGAAGCCAATGTCACTGTCTGTGATCCGCTGCGGATGCAGCAAGGGTCACCGTCGAGATGTTGATCAGGAAGTCGGACAGTGTCGACGCCGGGGACGCAGTACCGGGATCGTAAGCCGATTCTCCCCGGATTCTCCCCCGCTGCCGCAGGAGGACAAAAGTCCTGGTCAGGGCCTTGCTGGAGGCAGGTAGACGAGATCACCCGCATCACTTCTCCCGCCGGGACTCCCCAGCGCCCCGTACGGCTCTCCAATCGGGGGATGCAAAGCAAACCATGCAGGCTGCTTGAGCAGAATCGGCCGACCCTACAGCCAGTCGCGCTTCTTGAAGATGACGTACAGGCTCACGCAGACGACTGCCATCAGCAGGATTGCGAAGGGGTAGCCGCCGGCCCACTTCAGTTCCGGCATGTCTTCGAAGTTCATGCCGTAGATGGTTCCCACGAGCGTGGGTGCAAAGAGGATGGCCGCCCAGGCGGAGATCTTCTTGATTTCCTCGTTCTGTTCGAAGCCCGCCTCGGCCAGGGCGCGCATTTCGGCGTTCTGTTGTTGGGAGACCAGGGTGGCGTTGACCGTGAGGATTTCCGTGAGGGCCTGGCGGAAGCCGTCGACGCGTTCGCTCGTGTGTGTCACGTGGTCCGCCACGTCGCGGAGGTAGCGCTGGAGTTCCTCGTCCGTGCCGTACTTCGCGAAGCCCGCCATCAGGCTGTGGAGCATGCTCACCAGGGGGCGGGTGGCGCGTTGGAACTCGACCATTTCGCGGGAGAGTTCGTAGATGCGGCGGGAGACCGCCGGGTCGCCGCGGAAGACCTCCGTCTCGATCTCGTCGATGTCGGTCTGGACGCCCTCGACGACCGGGGCGTAGCCGTCGACCACCGCGTCGAGGATGGCGTACAGGGCCGCCTCCGGGCCGAGGGAGAGGAGCTCCGGGTTGCCCTCCATTCGGTGGCGGACGGCGGAGAGGTCCGGGGCGCCGCCGTGGCGGACCGTGATCAGGAAGTCCGGGCCGACGAAGATGTGGAGCTCGGCGAAGTCGACCTCCTCCTGGGCGTCGAGGTAGCGGGCGGCGCGCAGGACGACGAAGAGGGTGTCGCCGTAGCGCTCCAGCTTGGGGCGCTGGTGGGCCTCCAGGGCGTCCTCGACGGCGAGTTCGTGGAGGTTGAACTCGGCTGCCAGGGAATGGAGTTCGGGCTCCGTCGGACGGTGCAGGCCGATCCAGGCCATCCCGTCGGGCTCCTCGCGCAGCTGCCGGAAGGTCTCGGCGAGGGTGGCGGGGGAGGCGATCCGGCGGCCGTCGCGGTAGACGGCCGAGTCGATCACGCTGCGGTGGTTCGGGGGAGCGGGGGTCGCCGGTGCGGGCTGCGGGCCGGTCGGCGGTCCTGCCGGAGGGTCGGCGGCGGCCGGAGCGGCGGGGCGCCGCCAGCCCGTGCGCTTCGCGGCGGACGGCGACGGGCGGTGGTCTGGGCGCTCCGACATCGCAGGTCAGCTCCCGGTCGAACGTGCGTTTACGGGCAAGGGGCAGGATATAGGGGACAAAGCGGCGACTGGTGTCGGACAGGGGATTTCCGGCCCGCTCCCGACCGCTTCGGTTCGGGGTTGCGGACGAAAGCTGTCCGCAAGGGGGGTTAGTTTGCTGCCATGGCTTCCAGGACGACACACCCCGTACTCGGTACCCGCGCTCTGAACCGTGCCACGCTCGCCCGCCAGTTGCTGCTGAGCCGCGCCGAGATGTCCGCGGGGGACGCCGTCGCGCACCTGCTCGGGCTGCAGGCGCAGAACGTGAAGCCGCCCTACTTCCAGCTGCACGCCCGGCTCGCCGGCTTCCGGCCCGCCGAGCTGGCCGGGCTCATGGAGTCCCGCGAGGTCGTCCGGATGGTCACCATGCGGTCGACGATCCACACGCACACCGCCCATGACGCCCTGACCCTGAGGCCCCTCGTCCAGCCTGCCCGCGACCGCGAGGTCAACTACTTCCGCAAGGGGCTCACGGGGGTGGATCTGGACCGGCTCGCGAAGCGCGCCCGGGCCTTCGTCGAGAGCGAGCCGCGCACCATGGGCGAGATCCGCGAGGAACTGCTCCGGGAATGGCCCGACGCCGACCCGCAGTCCCTGTCCGTCGCCGCCCGCTGCCGGCTGCCGCTGGTCCAGGTCACCCCTCGTGGGGTGTGGGGGCGCAGCGGTCAGGTCCGGCTCACCACCGTCGAGAGCTGGCTCGGGAAGCCCGCCGGTGCGGCGCAGCCCGTGGACGAGGTCGTGGTGCGCTACCTCGCCGCCTTCGGGCCGGCCTCCGTCAAGGACATGCAGACCTGGGCCGGACTGACCCGGCTGCGCGAGGCCTTCGAGCGGCTGCGCCCGGAGCTCCTCGTCTTCCAGGACGAGAACGGCGTGGAGCTCTTCGACCTTCCCGACGCCCCGCGCCCCGACGCGGACACCCCGGCGCCGCCGCGCTTCCTGCCGGAGTTCGACAATCTGCTGCTCTCGCACGCCGACCGCACCCGCGTGGTCGCCCCCGAGATCAAGGGGCGTACGTGGACCGGGAACCAGGCCCACTGCACCCTGCTCGTGGACGGGTTCCTCGCCGGCCTGTGGAAGCTCGACGGGCGGGCGCTCACCGTCGAGCTGTTCGGCCCGGTCCCGAAGGCGGCGCAGGAGGAGATCGTCGCCGAGGGCGAGCTGATGGTGGAAGGGATGGTGGAAGGGGCGGGTGAGGCCGGCAGGGGCGGTGGTGCGGCGGTGCGGTTCGGGGCGATCAAACCCTGACGTGCGTCCCCGGACGGTCCCGGACGGTCCCGGAGGGTCCCGGACGGTCCCGGACGGTCAACTCGCGGCTGACGCCGCACTGGTGGTCCGTACACCGAAGGCGGCACGATGCCCGTCATGACGACCGAGAGTACGCAGGACGACGCCACCGCCCGGTTCCTGGCCGCCCGGGACTTCCTGCTGGAACGCCGCGGCGACTACGAGGCCGCCCACGCCGGGTTCACCTGGCCCCGCCCCCACCGCTTCAACTGGGCCCTGGACTGGTTCGACCACATCGCCGCCGGGAACGACGCCGACGCCCTGCGCATCGTCGAGGAGGACGGCACCAGCCAGAGCCTCAGCTTCGCGGAGCTCGCCGTACGGTCCGGCGCCGCCGCCAACTGGCTCCGCGGGCAGGGCGTCGCGCCCGGCGACCGGATCCTGGTCATGCTCGGCAACCAGCGCGAGCTGTGGGAGGTGATGCTCGGCGCGATGAAACTGCGCGCCGTCGTCATCCCCGCCACCCCGCTGCTGGGCCCGGCCGACCTGCGCGACCGGGTCGAGCGCGGCCAGGTGCGCCACGTCATCGCGCGCGCCCTGGACACGGCCAAGTTCGACGAGGTGCCGGGCGACTACACCCGGATCTCCGCCGGGGAGCAGGTTCCCGACGGCTGGCTGAGGCTGGCGGACATGGCGGCCGCCGACGGCGATTTCACGCCGGACGGCGAGACCCTCGCCACCGACCCGCTCATGCTGTACTTCACCTCCGGCACCACCGACCGCCCCAAGCTCGTCGAGCACACGCACGCCTCGTACCCCATCGGGCACCTCTCCACCATGTACTGGCTCGGGCTGCGCCCCGGCGACGTGCACCTCAACATCGCCTCGCCCGGCTGGGCCAAGCACGCCTGGTCCAACCTCTTCGCCCCCTGGAACGCCGGCGCGACCGTCTTCGTCCACAACTACACCCGCTTCGACGCCGAGCGGCTGATGGCCGAGATGGACCGGCACGGCGTGACAACCTTCTGCGCCCCGCCCACCGTGTGGCGGATGCTGATCCAGTCCGACCTCACCAAGCTGGCCAGGCCCCCGCGCGAGGCCGTCGCCGCCGGGGAGCCGCTCAACCCGGAGGTCATCGAGCGGGTCCGCGAGGCCTGGGGCATCACCATCCGCGACGGCTTCGGTCAGACGGAGACCACCCTCCAGGTCGGGAACTTCCCCGGGGTGCCCGTCAAGCCCGGCTCCATGGGCCGGCCGGCACCCGGCTACGAGATCGTCCTGCTGGACCCGGTCACCGGCAAGGAGTCCCCGGACGAGGGCGAGCTCTGCGTGGACCTGCGCGCCCGGCCCGCCGGGGTGACGACCGGCTACCGCGACGATCCGCAGCGCACGGCCGAGGCCATGGCGGACGGGCTCTACCGCACCGGCGACATCGCCGCGCGCGACTCCGACGGGTACCTCACCTACGTCGGGCGCTCCGACGACGTGTTCAAGGCCTCGGACTACAAGATCAGCCCGTTCGAGCTGGAGAGCGCCCTGCTGGAGCACGAGGCGGTGGCCGAGGCCGCCGTCGTCCCGGCTCCGGACGCGCTGCGGCTGGCGGTCCCGAAGGCGTACGTCACCCTCGCGGGCGGCTGGGAGCCCGGGCCGGAGACGGCCCGGGTGCTGTTCGAGCACTCCCGCGCGGTGCTGTCCCCGTACAAGCGGATCCGCCGCATCGAGTTCGCCGAGCTCCCGAAGACGGTGTCCGGCAAGATCCGCCGGGTGGAGCTGCGGGAGCTCACCGCGGCCGGGTCGGCGGGGGAGTACGACGAGGCCGACCTGGACTGAGCGGAGCGCCTGCGGGCTGCTGCGCGGCGCGCGCAGCAGCCCGTGCGGGAGTACGTGGGGGAGTACGTACGGGGAGTACTACGCGGGCAGGTGCGCCTCGATCGCGGCGATGACCTCCGGGGCCTCCGGCTCGGTACGCGGGCGGAAGCGGGCCACGACCTCGCCGGCGGGGGAGATCAGGAACTTCTCGAAGTTCCACTGGACGTCCCCGGCCTTGCCGTCCGCGTCCGGGGTCTTCACCAGCTCCGTGTAGAGGGGGTGCCGGTTCTCGCCGTTGACCTCGGACTTCTCCAGGATCGGGAAGGTCACGCCGAAGCCGGCCGCGCAGAAGGTCTGGATGTCCTCGGCGTTGCCGGGCTCCTGCTCACCGAACTGGTTGCAGGGCACGCCGATGACGGTGAAGCCCTTCTCCTCGTACGTGAACTGCAGGCGGGCCAGTCCCGAGTACTGCGGGGTGAGCCCGCACTGCGAGGCGGTGTTCACCAGGAGGATCGCCTTGCCCTTGTGGGCGGCGAGGCTGGTGGGCTCGTCGGACAGGGTGGT
Source organism: Streptomyces sp. NPDC030021 (assembly GCF_055574035.1). Classification (NCBI taxonomy): domain Bacteria; kingdom Bacillati; phylum Actinomycetota; class Actinomycetes; order Kitasatosporales; family Streptomycetaceae; genus Streptomyces; species Streptomyces sp. NPDC030021. The sequence goes on along the minus strand of NZ_JBVIAH010000001.1, from coordinate 504,062 downwards.
CAGCGGGATGTCGTACAGGCTCATCGGGCTCTCCTGGGCGAGAAGTAGGCAATGCCTACGAGCTTAGGGGGTAGCTTGCCGATCACCAGGGCTCACCGGCACCCGCCCGGGCTCACCGGCACCCGCCCCGGCCTACGCGTCCGGGCCGACCAGCGCGTCCGCCGGGTCGTTGACCGGCTGTGGCCTGCCCGTCAGGTCCATGACGAAGAGCGGTATCCCGAGATCGTCGGCGCGGGCCCGGGCTTCCTCCGTGTACCCCGCGAGCGCGAAGTAGACGCTGGTCGCGGAGGCCGTGAGCCCGTTCAGCCAGACGCACTCCACCGCCCGCAGTCCGGCCGGCGCCGTGGTCGGGTCCACCTGGGCGACCAGGCCCGGAGCCCGCAGGTCCACGGTCGCCGCCGGGATCGGGCGCCCGTCGGGCTGCTGTACGTCCCGGAAGCCGAGCCAGCGCAGGTACAGCGCGGCCGTGGCCACCGCGTCGCGGGCCGTACGGATGGTCACCGGCCGGAACGCGGGCCGCGGCACCGGTGCGGCCGGCGGCGGCGGGATGTGCGCCGGGCGCCCGCCCGTGGGCCTGCCCGTGGCTCCGCCTGCAGGCTCGCCCGCGGGGCCGTTTCCTGCGCCGCCCGGATCCGGCCGGGCGGCCGGCTGAGGCGAGCCCGCCGGACGCGCCGGACCCGCCGGGCTCCCCGTCCCCTCCAGCGGGTGCACCGGAATCAGCACCACCGTCCCGCACGAGCCGCAGCCCAGCTCGGGATGCGGCCACTCGCTCTCCCGCCCGCACGTCGTGCAGCGCACCGTCACCCAGGTGTCCGACCAGGTCCGGTGGGTCAGCGGAACCGGCGGCGCCGCTAGGTCCAGCGGGGGATGGACCGGGCTTCCGCACACGCAGGGGAAGACCGGGGCGGTGTAGCCGTTCTCGCGCAGGCACGCCGGGCAGCGCACCGGTACCGCTTCCGCCATGAGACCTGGACCCCCTCCGTCGCTGTGCGTAGGTCCATGCTCCACCACCGGCGACCGCCGGGGGGAGGCCGCACGCCTTTTCCGGGGGATTCCCGCCGGTGGATCAGTGATTTGTACAAGTCGCCGACCGAGATGCGGCTTTTGGTGGCTTCCGAGGTCCCCTACCGCCTTGACGTCGCAGGAGTCGCCGCTTAGCTTGTTCCGTATAGCAGAACAAAACTTCCGGATTACGGAAAAGCCTGACCGCCAGACCCGCAGGAGAACTCGATGCCTCGTATGACAGCCGCCGCCGCTGCAGTGGAGATCCTCAAGCTCGAGGGTGTCGAACAAGCGTTCGGTGTCCCCGGTGCTGCGATCAACCCGTTCTACCGCGAGCTCAAGAACGTGGGCGGCATCGCGCACACCCTCGCCCGCCACGTCGAGGGCGCTTCGCACATGGCCGAGGGCTACACGCGTGCCAAGGCGGGCAACATCGGTGTCTGCATCGGTACTTCGGGCCCGGCCGGCACCGACATGATCACCGGCCTGTACTCGGCGATCGCGGACTCGATCCCGATCCTCTGCATCACCGGTCAGGCCCCGGTCTCGAAGCTCCACAAGGAGGACTTCCAGGCCGTCGACATCGCCTCGATCGCCAAGCCGGTCACCAAGAAGGCCACGACCGTCCTGGAGGCCGCGCAGGTCCCCGGCGTGTTCCAGGAGGCCTTCCACCTGATGCGCTCCGGCCGTCCGGGCCCGGTCCTGATCGACCTCCCGATCGACGTCCAGCTGACCGAGATCGAGTTCGACCCGGAGACCTACTCCCCGCTGCCGGTCTACAAGCCGCAGGCCACCCGCGCCCAGGCCGCGAAGGCCCTGCAGTTCCTGCTGGAGTCCGAGCGCCCGCTGATCGTCGCCGGCGGCGGCATCATCAACGCCGACGCCTCCGACCTGCTGGTCGAGTTCGCCGAGCTGGTGGGCGTCCCCGTCATCTCCACCCTGATGGGCTGGGGCACCATCCCGGACGACCACGAGCTGGCCGCCGGCATGGTCGGTGTGCAGACCGCGCACCGCTATGGCAACGCGACGTTCCTGGAGTCGGACTTCGTCTTCGGCATCGGCAACCGCTGGGCCAACCGTCACACCGGTTACAATCTGGACGCCTACACCAAGGGCCGCAAGTTCGTCCACGTCGACATCGAGCCCACGCAGCTCGGCAAGATCTTCGCCCCGGACTTCGGCATCGCCTCCGACGCCAAGGCCGCGCTGGAGCTCTTCATCGAGATCGCCAAGGAGCTCAAGGCCGAGGGCAAGCTGCCGGACTTCTCCGCCTGGACCGCCTCGGCGCAGGACCGCAAGGCGACCCTGCAGCGCCGTACGCACTTCGACAACATCCCCCTGAAGCCGCAGCGCGTCTACGAGGAGATGAACAAGGCGTTCGGCCCCGAGACCCGCTACGTCACCACCATCGGCCTCTCCCAGATCGCGGCGGCGCAGTTCCTGCACGTCTACCGCCCGCGCAACTGGATCAACTGCGGCCAGGCCGGCCCGCTCGGCTGGACCATCCCGGCCGCCATCGGTGCCGCCACCGCGGAGCCGGAGACCCCGATCGTCGCGCTGTCCGGCGACTACGACTTCCAGTTCATGATCGAGGAGCTGGCGGTCGCCGCCCAGCACAAGGTCCCCTACGTCCACGTCCTCGTGAACAACGCCTACCTGGGTCTGATCCGTCAGGCGCAGGGTGGCCTGGGCATCAACTTCGAGGTCAACCTCGAATTCGAGAACATCAACACCCCCGAGCTGGGTGTCTACGGTGTCGACCACGTCAAGGTCGCCGAGGGTCTGGGCGTCAAGGCCATCCGCGTCACCGACCCGGACAAGCTGGGCGAGGCCTTCGAGGAGGCCAAGAAGCTGGCCCAGGAGTTCCAGGTCCCGGTCGTCGTCGAGGCCATCCTGGAGCGCATCACCAACATCGCGATGAGCAAGACGGTCGACATGAGCGACGTCACCGAGTTCGAAGAGCTCGCGACCGAGCCGGGCCACGCCCCGACCGCGATCAAGGCCCTGCAGGTCTGATCCCACCCCGCACGACCCGGCGGCCCCCGTCCCTCCACCCGGAGGGGCGGGGGCCGTTCCGCGTTCCCCGTACGCAAGGTCCCGCCCCCGGAGCGGCCGGTGGGCCGCACGGCCGGCTCTCCCAGCCGCACCTGCTCCGAGCGGGAACGGCAAAGCGCCGGGCCACAGGACGTACGGTCCGTGGCGCGGCGCTCTGTCGCTCCGGCAGGGGCCGGACGGGGCCCTCAGGTCAACCGGGGACGGTCAGGTGGATCAGACGGCGAAGAGGGACCACCACTGGTCGGCGTAACCGCTGTTGCAGTCGTACTGGAAGGGCGTGGCCCCGTCGCTCCTCCCCTGAACGACGAGGCACTTACCGCTGTTGACGTTCTGGAACATGGTGTACGACCCGGTGGTGTCCAGGATGAGCCGCCACTTCTGGTCGGCCCAGTTGCCGCAGTCGTACTGGAAGGCCTGTGCGCCGTTGGCGGCACCTTGGACGACCATGCACTTGCCGCTGTTGTAGTTCTGCAGCCAGACGTAGCCGCTGCTGTCCATCACGGCGTACCAGTACTGGTCGGCGAAGTAGGAGCACGAGTACTGGATGAGGGTCGTGCCGTTGTTGTGGCCCTGCGCGACCAGACACTTGGCGCTGTTGTAGTTCTGGACGAACACGGGCGTCGCGGCCGCTGCTGCGGCGGCCGCCGGGTCCGCGGACCCGGCGATCCGGTCCGCGTCCGCGGGCGAGATCACCTTGGGCAGGGGGTTCCCCGTCGGCTGCGGGACGGCGACCTGCGGGACGGTGGCCGGCGGGGTCGCGGCGGGGCCCGGAGCCGCCGAGGCGGTACCCGTGAGGGACGTGGCGAGGAGGCCGAGCGAGCCGATCGCGAGGGCGATGCGTCTGAACAAAGGAGGTGCCTTCCGTGGGATGCGACCATGACTGATGTCGTGATCATTTTCCCTCAACTGCCCTTGTTCTGGGTGGAGTTCACCCGATTCCCAGGCGGCCGGTATTCAGGTCCCGCCGGCCGGCCGGGCGTGCGGGAACGGCAAAGCGCCGAGTCACGGGACCGTCCGTGACTCGGCGCTCTGGTTTGTTACCGCCCGACGGTGCGAGGCTGGCGCGACAGGACGTTCGCACCGCCGGGCGGAGTGTGTGGGGAGGTGGGTACCTCCGCGTGCAGGGGGCTCTGTGCGTAGCCCCTGTACGAAGAGGATCGGCTGGGACCGTGGCGGGCGGGCGACGAGAACTCCGGCGTCGTCTCCCTCAGGTCAAGAGACGGGCCTCGGAACCCATTACCACCGCACTGGCTCGCACGCTCGCCACGGTCCTCGTCCCGCCCTCACCGTGTACCACCCCTCATCCGGGTCCACGGGTCGGGCTGAGCACCCGGGGCCTGACCTCCCGTCAGGCCCCCGGTACAACTGGGTGGCTCAGGCGTCGCGCAGGGCGCGGACGGCCTCCTCGACGCGCTTGCCGTAGTCGGCGTCGGCGGCGTGGAAGTGAGCCAGGTTCTTCTCGATGACGTCTTCCAGGGTGACCTGCGACAGGCCGCCGGCGATGTTCGCCACCAGACGCTGCTTCTCGGCCTCCGACATCAGGCGGTAGAGCTCACCGGCCTGGAAGAAGTCGTCGTCCTTGGTGTGGGCCGGGGCCTCGTGGGTGCCCGTGTAGCCGGAGACGGCCTTCGGGGCGCCCAGCGCCAGACCGGTCTCGGCCGGACCCTGGTACGAGTTGGGCTCGTAGTTCTTGTCGTGGCGCGAGCCGTTGCGCAGCGCCATGACGCCGTCGCGGCCGTAGTTGTCGGCCTTCGTCGCCTTCGGGGCGTTGACCGGCAGCAGGGTGTGGTTCACACCGAGGCGGTAGCGCTGGGCGTCGGCGTAGGCGAAGAGGCGGCCCTGGAGCATCTTGTCCGGCGAGGCGGTGATGCCCGGGACGAAGTTGTTCGGGGAGAAGGCGGACTGCTCGACCTCGGCGAAGACGTTGTCCGGGTTGCGGTCGAGGACCAGACGGCCCACGCGCTGCAGCGGGTAGTCGCTGTGCGGCCACACCTTGGTGAGGTCGAACGGGTTGAAGCGGTAGTCCGCGGCCTCGGCGGCCGGCATGATCTGCACGTACAGGGTCCAGGAGGGGTTCACACCGCGCTCGATGGCCTGCAGCAGGTCGGTCTGGTGCGAGTTCGCGTCCTTGCCGACGAGCTCGGCGGCCTGCTCGCCCGAGAGGCTGCGGATGCCCTGGTTCGTCTTGAAGTGGTACTTGACGAAGAAGGCCTCGCCCTGCTCGTTCGTCCACTGGTACGTGTGGGAGCCGTAGCCGTTCATGTGACGGTACGACGCGGGGATGCCGCGGTCACCCATGAGCCAGGTGATCTGGTGCGTCGCCTCGGGGGCGTGCGCCCAGAAGTCCCAGACGTTGTCCGGCTCCTGCTTGCCCGTGAAGGGGTCGCGCTTCTGGGAGTGGATGAAGTCGGGGAACTTGATCGGGTCCTTGATGAAGAACACCGGGGTGTTGTTGCCGACGAGGTCGTAGTTACCCTCTTCGGTGTAGAACTTGAGCGCGAAGCCGCGCGGGTCGCGGACCGCGTCCGCGCCGCCGAGCGAGTCGGCGACGGTGGAGAACCGCAGGAAGGTCTCGGTCTTCTTGCCGACCGTGTTCAGGAACGCGGCGCTGGTGTACGCGGTGACGTCGTCGGTCACCTCGAAGTAGCCGTACGCGGCCGAGCCGCGGGCGTGCACCACGCGCTCCGGGATGCGCTCACGGTTGAAGCGGGCGAGCTTCTCGAGGAGCTGCTGGTCCTGGACCAGGAGCGGGCCACCGACGCCGGCGGTGGCGGAGTTCTGATTGTCGGCGACCGGGGCGCCGGACTCGGTCGTCAGCGTGCGCTTCGACATGGTGACCTTCCGTACGGGGTAACTGCTGACGGAAAGCGTCTTCCGTCATGCGGAACAGCCTAATTTCGGCACGAACTAAACGTCAACAGTTTGTTGAACGAAGTTGAAGGGTGAGTGGTAATCCGGACGGCGCCGGCGCTTGGGCGCGACAGGACAGGTGTCAGCACCGGCGCCATCCGGAAACTCAGGTCCCCTGCGAGAGGGGAAGTGCTCAGATCTGAGCGCCGGAGAGGCGCTCGACGGCACGGAGCAGGGCCGAGTGGTCCAGGCCGCCGTCACCCTGGGCGCGCAGCGAGGCGACCAGCTGGGCGACGACCGCGCCGACCGGAAGGGCCGCACCGACGTTGCGGGCGGCGTCGGTGACGATGCCCATGTCCTTGTGGTGCAGGTCGATCCGGAAACCGGGCTTGAAGTCGCGGTTCAGGAAGTTGTCCTTCTTGCGGGTCAGGACCGTGGAGCCGGCCAGACCGCCGTTGAGGACGTCCAGGGCGGCCTGGAGGTTCACGCCGGACTTCTCGAGGAAGACGACGGCCTCGGCGCACGCCTGGATGTTCACCGCGACGATGAGCTGGTTGGCGGCCTTCACCGTCTGGCCGGAGCCGTGCGGACCGCACAGGACGATGACCTTGCCGAGGGCCTCGAGGACCGGCAGGGCCTCGTCGAAGTCGGCCTGCTCGCCACCCACCATGATCGACAGGACGGCCTCGATGGCGCCGGCCTCGCCGCCGGACACCGGGGCGTCGATGACGCGGATGCCCTTGGCGGCGGCGTTCTTCGCGAGGTCGATCGAGGTCTGCGGGGTGATCGACGACATGTCGATGATCAGCGCACCGGACTTCGCGTTCTCCAGGATGCCGTTCTCACCGTAGGAGATGGCCTCGACCTGCGGGGAGGCGGGCACCATCGTGACGATGACGTCGGCGTCCGCCACGGCCTCGGCGATCGAGCCGGCCGCGGAGCCGCCGGCGGCGGCCAGGCGGTCCAGCTTGTCCTGCTCCAGGGTGAAGCCGGTGACCGAGTAGCCGGCCTTCAGGAGGTTCTCGGCCATGGGGGAACCCATGATTCCGAGACCGATCCAGGCAATCTTGGGGAGGTTGCTCATGATGAGGGTCCTTCTCTTAATGCTTTGTACGAAAAGTGCGTGAAGTGCCTGGCTGATCGCCCGGACTTTGTCCGACTACTTCGCGGCGCGGGCCTCGGCCGGCAGCCATGCGAAGGAGGCGGCAGCGTCGGCGGCCTTGTACTCCAGGCCTACGTAGCCCTCGTATCCGGCCTTCTTCAGCTGGTCGAGCAGCTCCTCCAGGGGCAGCTCGCCGGTGCCGGGGGCACCGCGTCCGGGCTTGTCCGCGATCTGGACGTGCCCGGTCTTGGCGGCGTACTTTTCGATGACCTCGGAGAGGTCCTCATCGTTCATCGCCAGGTGGTACAGGTCGAGCAGGAACTTGGCGTTGCCGAGGCCGGTGGCCTCGTTCACCTTGTCCACGACCTCGATGCCGGCCGGTGCGCTCACCAGGGGGTAGAGCGGCGACTCGGGCTTGTTGAGGGTCTCGATCAGGAGGATCGCGCCGACGCGGTCCGCGGCCTGAGCCGCCACGACCAGGTTCTTCAGGGCGAGCTCGTCCTGAACGGCCGGCTCCACGCCTTCGACGCGGTTGCCGTAGAGGGCGTTCAGCGCCTTGCAGCCGACCGAGGCCGCGAAGTCCGCGGCCACGTTGATGTTGGCGTTGAAGCGCTCCGACTCCTCACCGGGCACCGAGACCGCACCGCGGTCCGGGCCCGGCAGCCGGCCGGCGTAGAAGTTCAGTCCCACCAGCTGGGTGCCGGCGTCCTCGAGAGCCTTCTTGAGGGCGTCGAGCTCCTCCTGTGCGGGGGTGGGGGTCTCGATCCAGGGCCACCACAGCTCGACCGCCGTGAAGCCCGCCGCGGCGGCAGCCGCGGGACGCTCCAGGAGCGGGAGTTCCGTGAAGAGGATCGACAGGTTCACATCGAAGCGCTGGTCCGTGTATCCCATGAGGGGTGTGCGCTCCTTCCGTATTGCGGAAGTTATTTTCTGCTTGATGGAAGACTGCATGGGGTTCTGCGTGGATGTCAAGTGCGGACTGCCGAAAAATCCCGACCGCGGGGTAGCTTGACGGCGTGCGATTGAGAGTGGAGTTCACGACCGAGCCCTTCGATCTGGAAGAGGCTCCTGCCCATGCCGTCGCGGCCCGCGAGGTCATCCAGAAGGCCCAGCTGGACGCGGTGGACGTCGGCCCGTTCGGCAACACCGCCGAGGGTGAGGCCGACCGGGTGCTGGCCGCGGTGGGGGCGCTGCTGCGCGACTCCCTGGAGGCCGGCGCCACGCGTGTCTCGCTCCAGGTCAATGTGATCGGGGAGGAGGTGTCATGACCGAGCCCCGCGACCATCCCTTCGTCACCGCGGTCAAGCCGCTGGTGGACGCCATGGGCGGCGAGCTGATGGATCCCGCCCTGGCGCAGCCCGACGACGTCGTGCTCGCCTGGGAGGGCCAGGACCTGCTGGCCGTGCGCCTGCCGCAGCTCTCGGACTCGCTGGATCACATCCTGGCGGCCCTGGAGCGCCGGTACGGCGTACCGTTGGCGCAGCTCGACCGGAAGTCCAAGCAGGACGTCGTGCGGATACTGGAGGCGCGGGGCGCCTTCTCCGTGCGGCACGGCGTGGAAACGGTCGCGGGCGCCCTGGGCGTCAGCCGCTTCACCGTCTACAACTACCTGAACCGGGATTCGAACGCCCCGAAGGGGACCGGCAAGAGCAGCCAGGAGTGAACGCAGGCTGACTCATGGTGACGAGCCGCCGCCCAATTCACCCGGGCGGCGGCTTTTGTGTACGGGAAGTTTCAACAAAGTGTTGACGCCGTGTTGTCGAGGGCGTTAGCTATGCGCAGCCCGTCAAAGCAACAACAGGCCACGGAGGCCTACCGTGACTTCGAGTCCGACCCCGGGTCTCACCCGGTTCAACACCTTGGACGACAGCGCGGCCACGGCCGAGCTGCACGAGGTGTGCGCCAGCTCGGCGTGGGGGAGCAAGATGCTCGCCCAGCGCCCTTTCGCCACCGCAGAGTCCCTGTTCGCCGCGAACGAAGCCGCCATGGCGGAGCTCACCGCGGACGACCTGGGCGAAGCGATGGGAGGCCACGCGCCGATCGGCCGGCCGAAGCCGGGAGACCCGACCTCCGCCCGCGAGCAGCGTGGCATGGCCGGTGCCTCGGAGGGGCTCAAGAACGAGCTCCTCGAACTGAACCTGGCCTACCAGGACAAGTTCGGCCACGTCTTCCTCATCTGCGCCACCGGTGCGACCGGTGAGTTCATGCGTGACGCGGTCAAGGTCCGGATCGACAATTCGCCGGAGCAGGAGCGGGAGATCGCCCGCGGCGAGCTCGTCAAGATCAACAAGATCCGCCTCACCCGTCTCGTCGAACTCGCAGAAGCAGAAGGAGCGTGACCATGAGCACCGAGACCACTGCGTCGGTGTCCACGCACATCCTGGACACCAGCATCGGCAAGCCCGCCGAGGGCGTCACCATCTCCCTGTCGGCCCGCACGGGTCTCGGCGGCGAGTGGGCGGCCCTGGGCGGCTCCGCCACCGATGCGGACGGGCGCTGCAAGGACCTGCCGGCGCTGCCGGAGGGCACCACACACGTGCGTCTCGACTTCGAGACCGAGACGTACTTCGAGAAGAAGCAAGCCGAGGCGCAGCAGGACGCCCCCCGCGTAAGGGACAGCGGTGCGTTCTTCCCCGAGGTCACCATCACCTTTGCGGTGAACCCGGGCGAGCATTACCACGTACCGCTGCTGCTCAACCCGTTCGGCTACTCCGTTTACCGAGGGAGCTAGCATGGCCACGATTCTGGGCCAGAACCAGTACGGCAAAGCAGAGAACCGCGTCGTCAAGATCACGCGGGACGGCGACACGCACCACATCAAGGACCTGAACGTCTCGGTCGCCCTCTCCGGCGACATGGACGACGTCCACTACTCCGGCTCGAACGCCAACTGCCTTCCGACGGACACCACCAAGAACACGGTGTACGCGTTCGCCAAGGAGTACGGCATCGAGTCCGCCGAGCAGTTCGGCATCCACCTGGCGCGCTGGTTCGTCACCAGCCAGGAGCCGATCAAGCGCGCGCGCATCCGGATCGAGGAGTACTCCTGGGACCGGATCGCCACCTCGGACGCCAACTCCAAGTTCATCGGCTCCGACGAGGTGAACCACTCCTTCGTCCGCCAGGGCATGGAGACCCGCGTCACCCAGATCACGTACGACGGTACGAACTGGGAGGTCATCTCCGGCCTCAAGGACCTCGTCGTCATGAACTCCACGAACTCCGAGTTCTGGGGTTACGTGAAGGACAAGTACACGACGCTGAAGGAGGCCTACGACCGCATCCTGGCCACCCAGGTGTCGGCTCGCTGGCGCTTCAACTGGTCGGACGACGAGCAGCGGATGCCCAACTGGGAGAAGTCCTACGCCGAGGTCCGCAAGCACATGCTGCAGGCCTTCGCGGAGACCTACTCCCTGTCGCTGCAGCAGACCCTGTACCAGATGGGTTCGCGCATCATCAACCACCGTTCGGAGATCGACGAGGTCCGCTTCTCGCTCCCGAACAAGCACCACTTCCTCGTCGACCTGGAGCCCTTCGGCCTCAAGAACGACAACGAGGTGTACTTCGCCGCGGACCGTCCATACGGTCTGATCGAGGCCACTGTTCTCCGGGACGGCGTCGACGCCCGTATCCCCGTGGACATGACCAACCTCTGACGCGGCACGCGCGTCCCGGGGCTCCGCAGTGGCCCCGGGACCGCGCGACACCCCCCAGCTTCCTGAATCGGCACCCGGACGTATCACACGGGGCGGCAGTACTGTCAGCTGTCAAGGCCCCCGGCTCCGGCACTCAAATCTCCTGGGCCTTGCCGTGCCCGCACCGCCACTGAAAGCACGAGGAAGTCCCATGGCAGCATCGGCAGCCCATGACAGCGCCGTCGAGCGCATCGTCATCGAGAACTGTGCGATCGCGACCGTCGACGCGAACGACACCGAGTACGCCTCGGGTCACATCGTCATCGCCGGCAACCGGATCGAGTCCATCGGCGCGGGCAAGGCCCCCGAGAACCTCGACAACGTAGTCCGCCGCATCGACGGCACCGGGCACCTCGTGACCCCCGGTCTGGTCAACACCCACCACCACTTCTACCAGTGGATCACGCGTGGTCTGGCCACCGACCACAACCTGTTCAACTGGCTGGTCGCGCTGTACCCGACGTGGGCGCGCATCGACGAGCAGATGACGTACACGGCCGCGCAGGGCTCCCTCGCCGCGATGGCCAAGGGTGGTGTGACCACCGCGATGGACCACCACTACGTCTTCCCCAAGGGTTCCGGCGACCTGTCCGGCTCGATCATCCGCGCCGCGTCCGAGATGGGCGTCCGCTTCACCCTCGCCCGCGGCTCGATGGACCGCAGCGAGAAGGACGGCGGCCTGCCGCCGGACCACGCCGTCGAGACCCTCGAAGGCGCGCTCGCCGACACCGAGGCGACCGTCAAGAAGTTCCACGACGCCTCCTTCGACTCGATGACCCAGGTCGCCGTCGCCCCGTGCTCCCCCTTCTCGGTCTCCACCGAGCTGCTGAAGCAGGGCGCCGAGCTGGCCCGCCGCCTCGGTGTGCGCATGCACACGCACGGCTCCGAGACCGTCGAGGAAGAGCAGTTCTGCAAGGAACTGTTCGGCATGGGCCCGACCGACTACTTCGAGTCGACCGGCTGGCTCGGTGAGGACGTGTGGATGGCGCACAGCGTCCACATGAACGACTCCGACATCGCCGCGTTCGCCCGTACCAAGACCGGTGTCGCGCACTGCCCGTCCTCCAACGCCCGTCTGGCCGCCGGCATCGCCCGCGTCCCGGACATGCTCGCCGCCGGTGTCCCGGTCGGCCTCGGCGTGGACGGCACCGCCTCCAACGAGTCCGGTGAGCTGCACACCGAGCTGCGCAACGCGCTGCTGATCAACCGCCTGAACCCGGTCCACCGCGAGCGGGCCCTGAACGCGCGCCAGGCCCTGCGCCTCGGTACGTACGGTGGCGCCCAGGTCCTCGGCCGTGCCGACAACATCGGTTCGCTGGAGGCCGGCAAGTGCGCCGACCTGGTGCTGTGGAACCTCAACACCTTCCTGCACTCCTCGATCGCCGACCCGGTCACCGCGCTGGTCTTCGGTGCGGCGGCCCCGGTCACCGCGTCGTTCGTGGGCGGCAAGCAGATCGTCGAGAACAACCGCCTCCTCTTCGCCGACGAGGACGCCATCGCGGTGTCCACGCGGGCAGAGGCCCAGCGCCTCGCGCGGATCTCCGCGCAGGCCTGATCCCACGGAGTCCGGCCGGGGGGGACGGCCCCCGGCCGGCAGCCGCGGACCCGAGCGGGGTCCGTGGGCAGCCGTTCCCGGGTAGCGCCTGAGGAAATCCGAAGGCGCCCCGGGGCGGTGACTCGTACAACCAGCCCCGCGGCGCGCGTGTCGCGCCCCTGCCGCGGCACCCCCAGCTCACGAACCGGTCCGGCTCGCTCCTGCCGGGGCCCTGAGCTGGACCGCAGCGCGGAACCGATGATCGGGCGACTCGATTCCGCACCCCTTGGGACAAGTATTCGCACCACCCACAACCGCATACAGGCTCGACTCGCACCGCTTTCGCACCACCTCCAAGACACCATGCCCCTGCCGGCGTGTTCAACCGAACGGAGGAAGCCGTGGCCCAGGCGCCCAGGTTTCGCAAAGATGCAGATGCAGTCGCAGTACCGGAGGAGAAGCATCCGGTCGATGAGACCCTGCCTCCGCTGAAAATGTTCACGAGCGGTCTCCAGCACGTGGCCGCCATGTACGCCGGTGTCGTGGCCCCGCCCATGATCGTCGGCCCGGCCGTCGGGCTCTCCGCCACCGAGACCGCCTTCCTGATGGGCGCCTCGCTCTTCACCGCAGGCCTCGCCACCCTCCTCCAGACCCTCGGGTTCTGGAAGATCGGCGCCAAACTCCCCTTCGTCAACGGCGTTTCCTTCGCCGGTGTGACCCCGATGATCGCGATCGGCAAGGGGGAGGGGGAGAACGCCCTTCCCGTCATCTTCGGCGCGATCATCGTCGCCGGGGCCGTCGGCTTCTTCGCCGCCCCCTACTTCGGCAAGCTCGTCCGCTTCTTCCCGCCGGTCGTGACGGGTACGGTCATCACCCTCATCGGCGTCTCGCTCCTGCCGGTCGCCTTCAACTGGTCACAGGGCGGGAACCGCACCGCCACCGACTACGGCTCGATGCGGAACATCGGCATGGCCGCCGTCACCCTGGTGATCGTCCTGCTGATGCGCAAGTTCCTGCGCGGATTCCTCCAGCAGATATCCATCCTCCTCGGCCTGGTCGCCGGCACCCTCATCGCCCTCCCGCTCGGTATGGCGGGCTTCGACGCCGTCAAGAACGCCCCGGTGGTCGGCTTCCCGACCCCCTTCCACTTCGGCGCCCCGCAGTTCCAGGTCGCGGCCATCATCTCGATGTGCATCGTCATGCTGGTCTGCATGACCGAGTCCACCGCCGACATCCTGGCGCTGGGCAAGATCGTCGGCCGTCCGGCGGACGCGAAGACCATCGAGGGCGGCCTGCGGGCCGACACCCTCGGCAGCGCGATCAGCCCGCTGTTCAACGGGTTCATGTGCAGCGCCTTCGCCCAGAACATCGGGCTGGTCGCCATGACCAAGGTGCGCAGCCGCTTCGTCGTCGCCGCGGGCGGCGGGATCCTCATCCTGCTCGGCCTGTGCCCGATGGCGGCCTCCGTCATCGGCGTGGTCCCGCTGCCGGTCCTCGGCGGGGCCGGCATCGTCCTCTTCGGCTCGGTCGCGGCCAGCGGCATCCAGACCCTGGCCGGAGCGGCCATGGAGAAGGGCGAGAACGCCCTGATCGTCGCCGCCTCCGTGGGCATCGGCCTGATCCCGATCGCCGCGCCGGAGTTCTACCACGCCTTCCCGAAGGACCTGCTGGTCGTCCTCGACTCCGGCATCAGCACCGGGTGCGTGGTGGCCATCCTGCTGAACCTGGCCTTCAACCACCTCGGCGCCAGGAAGGGCGCGGCCTCGGGGGCCGCGCCGGACCCGGTGCCGGTGCACTGACACCCGGCTCCCTGCCCGGCCCCCCGCCCGGCCGTCCGTCCGGGCAGCACGGCGGGGGGGGGGGGGGGGGGGGGGGGGGGGGGGGGGGGGGGGGGGGGGGGGGGGGGCGGGGGGGGGGGGGGAGGGGAGGGGGGGGGGGGGGGGAGGGGGAGAGGGAG
>NZ_JBVIAH010000001.1:421321-489857 GCF_055574035.1 Streptomyces sp. NPDC030021 | reverse complement strand
CCACCTTCCCCCCCCCCCCCACCCCCCCCCCCCCCCCCCCCCCCCCCCCCCCCCCCCCCCCCCCCCCCCGCCGCCGTGTCCGTGCCCGGCTCAGCAGGTCGAGTGAGTGATGAGGGGGGACCGGCCGGCGGCCGGGGCGGACACCGGGGGAGGGGTCCACAGCATCAGGTTGCTCATCAGCTCGGCCTGTTCGATCGCGTCGTCCAGGGCGTGGTGCGTGTGGCGGCGCCGCGACAGCAGCTCGCGCGGCATCCGGCCCTTCACCGCGGCCCGCAGCGGCACCCGCGCCTTCGCGGCGTAGAGGGTCTTCATGTCCAGGCAGCCGGAGTGGCCGAAGGGGCTGTCCCCGCCGAACCGGATCAGGTACCAGTACAGGAAGGTCCAGTCGAAGGAGGCCGGGTAGCCGCACATCACCGGCTGCGCCCCCGCGGACACCTCCCGTACCCAGGCGCGGAATTCGGCCATGGCCGCCGCGGGATCGGCGCCCTCCCGCACCAGGCGGTCGCGGTCCAGCCCGCTCACGGCCAGCGCCTCGGGTACGAACTCCTCGCTGATGGGCCGCAACTCCCGGTAGAAGGTGAGCCGTTCCGGATCGGCGGCCGTATACGAAGCGCCGTCCTGGCGGCCCGCGACCGAGGCCCCGAAGCTGATCATCGAATACGGTCCGGGAATGGGTCCGTCGGCCTCGATGTCGACGGAGATGTAGAGGCTGGGACGTGCGTCACGGGCTGCCATGCGCCCGAGCATGCCAGCCCTCCTCGCGCCGATCACCCCGATTTCCGCCGGGCGCCGGCGTGCGGAATCGCCGCCCGGCCGTCCCGGAGGGACCATGGGAAGCGGGGCTCCCCGGACCGGAGGAACAGCCATGTTCGAAAACAGCAGGGCATTCAGCGGATTCGCGGTCGACGACCTGGAGAAGGCCAAGGAGTTCTACGGCACGACCCTCGGCCTGAGCGTCTCCGAGGATCAGGAGATGGGCCTGCTCCGCCTCGACCTCGCGGGCGGCACCGCGGTCATGGTCTACCCGAAGGAGGACCACCGGCCCGCGGCCTACACGATCCTGAACTTCCCCGTGGACGACGTCGAACGGGCCGTGGACGAGCTCACCGCGCGCGGAGTCGCGTTCGAGCGCTACGAGGGCTTCGAGGCGGACGCCAAGGGCATCGTGCACGGCGAGGACGGCATGCCCACCATCGCCTGGTTCAAGGACCCGGCGGGCAACATCCTGTCGGTGCTGACGGCTCCCGGCCCGTGACCCGCTTGCCGGACCGGAGCCCTCAGCGGCGAACCGTCCCCTGCGTCCCCTGCGGAGCCTGCGCGTCGGCGTGTTCGCGTACCGCGATCCGGGCGAGCTTCGTGAGCATCATGCCGTTGCGGATGGCGACGATGTAGTCCACGGGGAGTCCGTGCATCCGGGTGCCGGGTCCCCGCAGGGGGTGCCAGTCGAGGGTGAACAGGGTGTTCTCGCCCCAGGGGGCCAGGTGCATGGCGATGCGCGCCGCGCCGAAGGGTTCGGCCCGAGCTTCCAATTCCAGGCGGCGTTCGGGTTCGCACCGGCGGACCACGCACGTGTCGTCGAGGGTGAGGGGGCCGGTGCCGACCCGGACCTTCAGGCGGGCCCCCGTGTCCGGCCAGTGCGGATCCGCGGCGAGGACCTGCCGGGTTCCCGTGACCCATTCGCCGTAGCGCTGGCCGTCGGACAGCAGGCGCCAGACCTCGGACGGCGTGCTCAGGATCAGGCGGCGGTTCCGGGCCACGCCGATCACGCTCCCTCCGGATACGGCGCGCCGCGTCGGGCCCGCGGTCCGTCGCCCAGTCCGTCACCCCCAGACTCGCGCCGAAGGGCCGTTCGCGCAGTCCCACTGACCCGAACGGGCCCCGTCGGGGCTCCACCGGGCCGTGTCGCCCGGTGGAGCCCCGACGGCGGGACCTCTCAGGAGGCCGGGGTCAGGAACATGCCCGTCTGGTCCCCGCCCGCGGTGTTCTTGCAGCTGAAGCCGGAGCTCGCGGGCTGGGCCACGACCAGGGCCAGGCAGCGCCCCGCGGCCAGCTGGCCGAAGTAGTTCGGGTGCATGGACTCCTGGATCAGCCCCTGCGACTCGTTGTTGTCGATCCAGCGCGCCCACTCGCTCGTCTTCGCCGAGGCCGGCACGGTGGAGCTCACCTGCTTGCTCGCCTTCGCGCACACCTCGCGGCCCTGCATCATGTCCCGCAGGTCCAGGAACTGCACGCCCTTGGCCGCCGCGACGCCCTTGATCCGGTTCGCTATCTGCGGCACCAGCGAGTCCCGCGCCCAGTCGGAGTCCCGGTTCCAGAACGGGCAGCCGCCGGTGTTGAGCCGGCTCCAGTCGCTCTGCGTGTACCGGTTCTCCGCGCCGCGCGGGATCGGCGACGGGTAGGACTGCAGAACGATCCGGTACGAGGAGTCGGCGTACCCGGCCGCGCGCATCACGGCTCGGATCTCGTCCACGGACTTGCCGACCTTGCCCATGACCGCATCGATCTTCTGGTCGACGCCGTACTGCTGGTCGTCGTAGCAGTACGAGTTCCAGAGGACGAAGTCGAGCGCGCAGTCGGTGATGATGTCGGCGAAGCCGAGGTCGTTCCCGCCGATGGACAGGGCGATGACCTTGACGTCGTGGCTCGCGGCCACCGCGGCGAGCTGATCGGCCTGCGGGGCCTCGCCCTTGTAGGCGACGCCGCCGTTGGAGGCGCGGAACACGTTGTCCGAAACCGCCCCCGAGCAGGCGAGGTTCACGGCGACGTCGGCGATCGCCCCGGCGCTGCGTACCTCGGCGGAGTCGGAGCGGTCGCATCCGCCTGCGGTGGTCCCGTAGACCTTGGCGGGGTCGTAGGTGCTGCCGCTGACCCAGCCCCGGTCGGTCCCGTTCCGGCTGCCGCTGTTGGTCAGGCTGTTGCCCTTCCAGCGCCCGGCCTCGCCGGAGATGTAGCTGTCGCCCATGGACACCACGGCGGTGGGTCCCGTTCCCGGGCTGGCGGCGGAGGTTCCGGCTCCGCCGGCCAGCAGTGCGGCGGCGAGCGGTACGGCCATTCCGGCCCCGGCCAGCCGTCGCATCCGACTGCGGTCCCGGTCCTTGTTGACGTTGCGGAATCCGATCACTGCGGAACTCCTGCGTTCGGCCACGCCGAAGTCGGCGACGACTGTGTCGCGTGGCTGGGAAGTGGGGGTACCGCCGGCCGGTGGCATCGGAAAGGTGACACGGGCCCACTTGTTACCGCTAGGTACAGTCACGTTACGAACGAGTAACGACCGACCGGTCGTTCGGGAGTTGGCTCTTCCTGTTGTGGAACGCAAACGGCTCCGCCCCCGTGCCGTTGGGCGACGGGGGCGGAGCCGACAGGCTTCGACCGCTGTGCGTTTCAGTCGAATCCGGGTATCAGCCGACCAGCTGGTCGTACGCGGGGAGGGTCAGGAAGTCCGCGTAGTCCGCGTCCAGGGAGACCTGGAGGAGAAGGTCGTGGGCCTGCTTCCACTTGCCGGACGTGAAGGCCTCCTCGCCGACCTCGGCGCGGATGGCGGTCAGTTCCTCGGCCGCGATCTTGCGGGTCAGTTCGGCCGTGGCCGTCTCGCCGTTCTCGAACACGACGCCCGCGTTGATCCACTGCCAGATCTGCGAGCGCGAGATCTCGGCGGTGGCCGCGTCCTCCATCAGGCCGAAGATGCCGACGGCGCCGAGGCCGCGCAGCCACGCCTCGATGTAGCGGATGCCGACCTGCACCGCGTTGCGCAGGCCCTCGTACGTCGGCCGCGCGTCCAGGGAGTCGATCGCGATGAGCTCGCCCGGGGCCACCGAGACGTCCTCGCGCAGCCGGTCCTTCTGGTTCGGCTTCTCGCCGAGCACCGCGTCGAAGGAGGCCATGGCGATCGGGACCAGGTCGGGGTGGGCGACCCAGGAGCCGTCGAAGCCGTCGCCCGCCTCGCGGTCCTTGTCGGCCTTGACCTTCTCGAAGGCGACCTTGTTGACCTCGGCGTCCTTGCGGGAGGGGATGAAGGCCGCCATGCCGCCGATGGCGTGCGCGCCGCGCTTGTGGCAGGTGCGGACCAGCAGTTCGGTGTACGCCCGCATGAACGGGGCGGTCATCGTGACCGCGTTGCGGTCCGGCAGGACGAACTTCTCGCCGCCGTCACGGAAGTTCTTCACGATGGAGAAGAGGTAGTCCCAGCGGCCCGCGTTCAGGCCGGCCGCGTGGTCGCGCAGCTCGTAGAGGATCTCCTCCATCTCGTACGCGGCGGTGATCGTCTCGATGAGGACGGTCGCGCGGACGGTGCCCTGGGGGATGCCGACGTAGTCCTGGGCGAAGACGAAGATCTCGTTCCAGAGGCGGGCCTCCAGGTGCGACTCCGTCTTCGGCAGGTAGAAGTACGGGCCCTTGCCGAGGTCGATCAGGCGCTTGGCGTTGTGGAAGAAGTACAGACCGAAGTCCACGAGCGAGCCGGAGGCCGGGCCGCCCTCGAACCGCAGGTGACGCTCCTCCAGGTGCCAGCCGCGCGGCCGCATCACGACGGTGGCGAGCTGGTCGGCGGGCTTCAGCGCGTACGCCTTGCCGGTGCGCGGGTCGGTGAAGTCGATGCGACGCTCGTAGGCGTCGATGAGGTTGAGCTGGCCGAGGACGACGTTCTCCCAGGTGGGAGCGGAGGCGTCCTCGAAGTCGGCGAGCCAGACCCTGGCGCCCGAGTTCAAGGCGTTGATGGTCATCTTGCGGTCCGTCGGACCGGTGATCTCCACACGACGGTCGTTCAGCGCGGCCGGAGCCGGCGCCACCTTCCAGTCGCCCTCGCGGACCTGTGCGGTGTCCGGGAGGAAGTCGAGGGTGGAGGTCCGGGCGATCTCGGCACGGCGCTCGGCGCGGCGGGCGAGGAGCTCGGCGCGGCGGGGGGCGAACCGCCGGTGGAGCTCGGCCACGAAGGCGAGGGCCGCTTCGGTGAGGACTTCGTCCTGCCGGGGCAGGGGCTCGGCGTCGACGATGGCCAGCGGGGACGGCGCTGGTGCGGACATATCTGTCACTCCTTCAGCGGCGGTGCCTGGCGGCCGCGGGGGAATGCTCGCGCGAGACGGCACGCAGTGCCGTCGGGTGTGGAGAGTTCCGGAATACGGTCGCGGGCGCCGTCTGGGGGTTCAGGGCGCTTCTGACCAGTGGATAGTAATTTCCTCATGGTGGAAGTTCAATGGTTTGTTGATGTCGAGATTCTCTGAGTCGACAGATTCCGCTTCCCGGTGGCCCTCAGTGCCATTGCCGTCACACCGTGCTCAGAGGAGTCGTGCCAGGTCGGGCGGCGTGTCGATGTCGAAGGCCTCCGCGATGTCCGAGCACTCCACCAGCATGAGCTCTTCGGCATGTCGCGCAAGATGCACCCGCGCGCCCTTGTCGCCGGTCGCCGTCGCGGCGATGTCGGCCCAGCGGTCCGCGCCGAACAGCACCGGGTGGCCGCGCTCCCCGTCGTACGCCGCCGCCACCAGGCTCGTGGGGGAGCGGTACGCCGCCAGCACCCGGGCCACCGCCGCCGGGCCGATGCCCGGCTGGTCCACCAGCGAGACCAGGGCCGCGCGGGCGCCCGTACCGGCGAGGGAGGCGAGGCCGACCCGCAGCGAGGAGCCCATCCCCTGCGCCCAGTCCGGGTTGTCCACGACCACGCAGCCGGCCAGGTCCGCACGCTCGCGGACCTCGGCCGCCGAGGCGCCGAGCACCACGTGCACCGGGCCGCAGCCCGCCTCGCGCAGGACCCGTACGGCGTTCTCGACCAGCGGGCGGCCGCGATAGGGGAGCAGGGCCTTGGGACGTCCGCCGAGCCGGCGACCGCCGCCGGCGGCCAGGAGCAGGCCCGCGATCAGGGGTGGATCGGAGTGTGCGTGGGATGACATGCCACCGATTCTCGCCGCTGCGTGCGCGCGTGTGACCGCCGTGCCAGGGTGCGCCGTACGGAGGCCAGCGCGGCCCCGATCCGCAGCGGACGGGCGATCCGGTTCTCGGCGGCGGCCAGCAGGGCACGTTCGTCACGGTCGGTCAGCATCTCGGGATCTCCTTGCCAATCGAGGGCCAATACAGCGAGTCTGGTCCTCGATTGGCCTGGCCGTCAGAGCCAATCAGGGGAGGTTGGCATGGCAATCGGGCGAGTGGTCCAGACAGCGGACAGAACCATCGGCAGCCGTCAGCTCGCGGCCCTGCTGCCCGCCGACGTCCTCGCCCGCCCCGGCTACCGGGCGCTCGCCGACGCCGTCCGCACGCTGATCCTGGACGGACGCATCGCCCTGCACGTGCGGCTGCCCGCCGAACGCGAGCTCGCCGAAGCCGTCGGCGCCAGCCGGGCCACCGTCACCGGCGCCTACGACCTGCTGCGCGAGAGCGGCTACGTCCGCAGCCGGCGCGGCTCCGGCACCTGGACCGAGCTCCCCGACGGCCACCGCCCGGTCGGAGCCCACGCCCTCCTCGGCGCCGGCGGCTACAGCGCCGACGGCGATCCCGGTGTCGACCTCGCCATCGCCGCCATGGGCGCACCGGAGGGCAGCCTCGCCGACGCCTTCGCCCGGGCGGCGCCCCGGCTGCCCCGGTTCGCGCGCGGCCCCGGCTACCACCCCTTCGGCCTGCCCGACCTCCGCAGCGCCGTCGCCGACCGGTTCACCCGGCGCGGGCTCCCCACGCGCCCCGAGCAGATCCTGGTGACGGCCGGGGCCCAGCAGGCCTTCTCGCTGGTCGTCAGCCTGCTCTGCGGGCCCGGGGACCGGGTCGTGACCGAGAACCCGACCTACGCCAACGCCCTCGACGCCCTGCGCCACGCGCGGCTGCGCACCGGATCCATCGCCGTCTCCGACGCGGGATGGGACCTGGAGATAGCCGAGTCCACACTGCGCCAGACCGTGCCCAGGCTGGCGTACGTGATCCCCGACTTCCACAACCCGACGGGCGCGCTGATGCCGCCGGAGCAGCGGCTGCGGCTGCTCGCGGCGACCCGTGCCACCGGGACCTGGCTGGTCGTCGACGAGACGATCGCCGACATCGCACTGGACGTGCCCGCGCCCGCGCCGCTGGCCTCCCTCGCCCCGCGCGGGGGCGCGGACCACGTGATCACCATCGGCTCGCTGAGCAAGACGCACTGGGGCGGGCTGCGGGTGGGGTGGATCCGGGCCACCGCGAAGATGATCACGGAGCTGACGGCCGTACGGGTCTCCGCCGACATGACCGGCTCGGTGCTCGACCAGCTGGTCGCGCTCCCGCTGCTGGACGGCATGGACCGGGAACTGCCCGCACGGCTGGCGCAGCTGCGGAGCCGGCGTGAGGCCCTGGTGCAGGCGCTCCAGCGGCACACCCCGGAGTGGTCCTGGCAGGTCCCGCCGGGCGGACTCTCGCTCTGGGTCGACTTGGGCGAGCCGGTCAGCTCCGCCCTGGCCGAGCGGGCCGCCGCGGCCGGGGTGCACATCGGCCGCGGCGCGCGCTTCGGCGTGGACCCGGGCACCTTCGAGCACCGGCTGAGGATCCCGTACACGCTCCCCGCCGACCGGCTCGACGAGGGCATCCGCCGCCTCGCGAGCGCCTTCCACGACGGGGCCCCGCTGCCGTCGGCGGTGGAGCGGCCGCACTGGGTGGCGTAGGGGGGCCGGCCGGGTCGGACCTCAGGGGGTGTCTTGCCGATCAGGGCGGGCTCGCGGGGTCCGGCACCGCGCCTCGCCGCGTTGTCCTCGGTCGGCGACGCTCCGCGTCGCCTCCCTCGTCCGCCTTGCGATCCTTCCCCTCGGCCCTGGCGGGCTTGGGGAGGCCCCATGGCACCGGACCCCGCTCCCTGATCCGGCCTGATCGGCAAGACACGCCCTACGCGGACCTGCGGAAGTACCGGTTCGCCGCCGGGCGGAACATCAGCACCACCGCCGTCAGCACGGCCGCCAGATGGGCCGTCCTGCTGACGCCGAAGACCCACTCCAGGGCGTCCGCACGAGCGAGCGCGGCGGAGAGCGACCCGCCGTCGAGGAGGTACCCGAGCGGTTCGACCACCAACGAGGCGGTGCCGAGGATCCCGAGGCCGATCGCCAGCGTGATCCGGGCCCAGCCGGCGCCGCGGCGCATGCGTAAGGCGACCAGCACGGCGGCGGTGAACACGGCCAGCCGCACCGCCAGACCCGCACCGATCCCGTCGGCCGGAGCCCGGCCCACCATGAGCACGGTCTCGAAGGCGCCCGCGGCCACGGCGGTGACCCAGAGTGCGAAGGCGGCCCGGACGGCGGCGGGCGGCGGGCCGGGGTCGCGGCGCTCCGCCGCACGGCGCGCGGGGATGGAGGTGGCAGGCATCGTGGGCTCGCTCTCGTTTCGGGGGACTCGATGGCTCGACACCCCCGATGCTCCCGGCGGCGCGCGCCGCGCACCCGCCTGCAGCCCCGCCTGTCCGCCCTGGGGTCAGCCCCCCTACGGGGTGCGGATCAGCCGACGGGTGGCGGCCGCCGCGACCGCCGAGGTGCGGGAGTCGACGCCGAGTTTGGCGTAGACGTGCACCAGGTGGGACTTGACGGTGGCCTGGCTGAGGAAGAGCTTCTTGGAGATCTGCTGGTTCGACAGGCCGTCCGCGACCAGTTGCAGCACCTCCAGCTCCCGCTTCGTCAGCGCCGCCGCGGGGGTCCGCATCCGGTCCATCAGACGCAGCGCCACCGCCGGGGCCAGTGCCGACTGGCCCGCCGCGGCCGTCCGTACGGCCGCCGCGAGCTCCTCCGGCGGGGCGTCCTTGAGCAGATAGCCCGAGGCGCCCGCCTCCACCGCCGCCAGGATGTCCGCGTCCGTGTCGTAGGTGGTCAGCACCAGCACCCGGGGCGCGCCCGGGCGGGCGGTGATCAGGGCCGTCGCCTCGGAACCGTGCATACCGGGACCGGGTCCGAACTGGAGGTCCATCAGCACCACGTCCACCGGTTCACCGGCGGCCAGCTCCACCGCCCGCTCGGCGGTCGCCGCCTCGGCCACCACCGCGAAGTCCGGTTCGGTGTCCAGCACCGCGCGCAGCCCGGCCCGGACCACGGGGTGGTCGTCGGCGAGCAGGAGACGGATGGTCACAGGGCCTCCACGGCGTCCGGATGTTCCGCGTGTTCCGCGTGATCAGCGTGTTCCAGGTGTTCCAGGGGCAGCGGCAGGGTGACGGCCACGGCGGTGCCCTGGCCGGGGTCGGACTCCACGGTGAACAGCCCGCCCAGGGTCTCGGCGCGCGAGCGCATCGCGGGCAGTCCGAAGCCGCCGTCGCCCGCCCCGGAGGCGACCGAGGACGGGTCGAAGCCGTGCCCGTCGTCGACGATGTCCAGGGTGACCGAGGCGTCCATGAACGTCAGGGTGATCTCGGCGCGCCCGGCCCGTGCGTGCCGCACCACATTGGCCAGTGCCGACTGGGCGATCCGCAGCAGGGCCACCTCGTACGGCGTGGGCAGCACCCGCGGACTGCCGCTCAGCGAGAACCGCACGCACGGTCCCGGGACCCCCGCGCACAGCCGCTCCAGAGCGGCCGCGAGCGACCCGCGCTCCAGGTCCGGCGGGGTGAGGGCCCGTACGAAACGACGCGCCTCGGCGAGGTTCTCCTGGGCCGCCTCGCGCGCCCGGGCGATGTGCTCCAGCGCCGGAGCCTCCGTCGGCAGCGCCCGCTCGGCCGCCCGCAGCAGCAGCTGGATGGAGGACAGCCCCTGGGCGAGGGTGTCGTGGATCTCCCGGGCCAGGCGCTCCCGCTCGGCCAGGATCCCCGCACCCCGCTCGGCCGCGGCCAGCTCGGCCCGGGTGGTGATCAGCTCCTCGATCAGCTCCCGGCGGCGCTCGCTCTCGCGGTACAGCGCCTGGTAGCCCAGTACGGTCGCCACCGCCACCGCCCCGCCCAGCAACGGCCCGAGGAAGGCCCCGGGGGTCACCGAACTGCTGTGCGCGAGGAATCCGGCGATGGCCGCGCACGCCGTCACCGCGACGGCCGTGACCCCCCAGCGCAGCCGCAGCAGGTGCAGCTCCAGGAAGTACAGCGGGAAGGCGATCCACAGCCCGTCGGGGCAGACCACGAGCAGCGCCGCCCAGGCCGCGCCGAGCCCGGCCAGCCACAAGGCCCCGGCGCGCGGCGAGCTGTGCACGGCGGGGGCCCGTACGCCGCCCGCGTAGACGGCGGCGAGCACCGCGCAGGCGGCGATCACCCAGCCGGCCCGGGGCGCGGAGTCGGCGACGGCCCGCCCGGCGGCGAGCGCGAGCAGGCCGAGGAGCAGCGCGTGCAGGCACAGCCGCAGCACCTTCGACACGGGCGTCAGGGCGCGCGTGGCGGGGAGAGCGGGGCGGGCGGGGAGAACGGAGGAAACGGGAGCAGTCATGTCCGGACCAGCGTAAGTGGGGGCGGACCGGACCCGGTCAACCGAAAGTTCGATGTCCGCGGGCACCCTTCGATACGAGGATCACTACTGTGGCGCGATGCCTTGTGTCCACGCGGAACACCAAGGTGGGGAACATGTTCGTCGCATGGAGAGATCTACGGTTCGCCAAGGGCCGATTCGCCCTCATGGGTTCGGTCGTGCTGCTCATCACGCTGCTGGTGGGCCTGCTGTCCGGGCTCACCTCCGGCCTGGCCCGGGAGAACATCTCGGCCATCACCGGTCTGCCCGCCACACACCTGGCCTTCGCCGCGCCCAGCGGGGACCAGAAGGTGTCCTTCACCAACTCCCAGGTGCCCGAGTCCGCCTGGCTGGCCTGGCGCAGGCAGCCCGGGGTGAAGGCGGCGGAGCCGCTCGGCATCCGCACCACCAACGCCGTCTCGGGTGAGCGCACCGCCGCGGTCTCGGTCTTCGGGGTGGACTCCGCCGGGGGGCTCGCACCGCGGAACGGCGGCCTCACCCAGGGCCAGGTGGTCCTGACCGAGAAGGCCGCGAAGGAGCTGGGCGGCCTGACCGCCGGGGCCAAGCTCAAGATCGGCCCGCTGGAACTGACCGTGGCGGGCGTGTCCGGGACCGCCGCCTACAGCCACACCCCGGTCGTCTGGACGGACCTCAACGACTGGCAGCGCGTCGGCAACCCCGGCACCTCCATCGACACCCTCGCCACCGTCGTCGCCGTCTCCGGTGGCGGCGGCGTGGACCTCGGCGCGGCGGACAAAGCCGCCGGGACCAAGGCGCAGACCGTGGACGAGGCCCTGGGCGCCATAGGCTCCTACCAGGCCGAGAACGGCTCGCTGCAGCTGATGCGCGGCTTCCTGTTCGTCATCTCCGCCCTCGTGATAGGCGCCTTCTTCACGGTGTGGACGATCCAGCGCAGCGGGGACATCGCCGTTCTGAAGGCACTGGGTGCCTCCACCCCGTACCTCCTGAAGGACGCCCTCGGCCAGGCAGTCGTGATGCTCGCCATCGGTACCGGGCTGGGCACCGCGCTCGCGGCCGGCTTCGGCGCGGTGATCAGCGGCGGCCCCGTGCCCTTCGTCCTCGACGCCGCCACCGTGCTCGTCCCCGCCGCGATCATGATCCTGCTCGGCGCACTGGGCGCTGCCCTGTCCATCCGGCGGATCACGGCCGTCGACCCGCTGACCGCCCTCGGGAGCGCCCGATGACCCTCCTCGTCCACGACGTCACGCTGACCTACCCCGACGGCGAGAGCCGGCTCACCGCCCTCGACGCGGTCGGCCTGGAGGTGCCCGCCGGCACGCTGACGGCCGTCATCGGCCCTTCCGGCTCCGGCAAGTCCAGCCTGCTCGCGGTCGCCGCCACCCTCGTTACCCCGGATTCCGGCCGGGTCGTCGTCGCGGGTCAGGACACCACGAAGCTCGGCCCCGCCGAGAAGTCGGCCCTGCGCCGGGAGAAGATCGGCATCGTCTTCCAGCAGCCGAACCTGCTGGCCTCGCTGACCGCCGCCGAACAGCTCCAGGTCATGGCGCACCTCTCCGGCCGCTCCTCGCGGGCCGTGCGCCGACGGGCGCTGGAGCTGCTGGACGCGGTGGGCCTGGCCGACAAGGCCGACAAGCGCCCCCACCAGCTCTCCGGCGGCCAGCGGCAGCGGATCAACATCGCCCGCGCCCTGATGAACGAGCCCGCCGTGCTGCTGGTCGACGAGCCGACCAGCGCGCTGGACCACGAGCGCGGCGCGGCCGTGCTCGACCTGCTGGTCACCCTGACCCGGGAGCGCTCCACGGCCACGGTGCTGGTCACGCACGACCACGCCCACCTGGAGCGGATGGACCGTACGGCGACGATGACGGACGGCAGCCTGACGCTGAGCCCGACCCCGGTGCCCGCGCCCTGAGCGGCGCCTGAGCGGCGTACGGAAAGGCGTACGGAAGGCGTACGGAAGGCGTACGGAAGGCGTACGGAAGGCGTACGGAAAGGCCCCGGCCGCCCCTTCGATGCGAGGGGGCGGCCGGGGCCTTCTGCGCCTGCGTGAACCTACGCGGGGCTCTGGTTGGCCAGGGCCACCGAGAGCTCGGCGGCCACACCCTGCAGGATCGGCACGAAGGACTCGGCCACGGCCTCCGTGACCCGGCCCGCCGGACCGGAGATGGAGATCGCGGCGGCGGTCGGCGAGTTCGGCACCGACACGGCGAGGCAGCGGACTCCTATCTCCTGCTCGTTGTCGTCGACCGCGTAGCCCACCTTGCGGACGTGCTCCAGCGCGTCGAGGAAGCCCTCGGGCGTGGTGATGGTCTTCTCGGTCGCCGCCGGCATCCCGGTGCGGGCCAGCAGGGCCCGTACCTCGTCGGCCGGGGTGTGGGCGAGGAGCGCCTTGCCCACGCCGGTGGAGTGCGGCAGGACCCGGCGGCCGACCTCGGTGAACATGCGCATGGAGTGCTTGGACGGCACCTGGGCGACGTAGACGATCTCGTCGCCGTCGAGGAGGGCCATGTTCGCCGTCTCCCCGGTCTCCTCGACCAGGCGGGCGAGGTAGGGGCGGGCCCAGGTACCCAGCAGGCGCGACGCGGACTCGCCGAGGCGGATCAGACGGGGGCCGAGGGAGTACCGTCGGTTGGGCTGCTGGCGTACGTAGCCGCACGCCACCAGCGTGCGCATCAGGCGGTGGATCGTGGGCAGAGGCAGACCGCTGGCGGCGGAGAGCTCGCTGAGGCCGACCTCGCCCCCGGCATCGGCCATGCGTTCGAGCAGGTCGAAGGCGCGCTCAAGAGACTGGACGCCACCGCTGGCGGCGGGGGTCTTCGAGGAAGCGTCGGTGGTGCTGGCGCTGGACGTCGGCACGGCGCGGTCCTTTCGGTGCTGGCAGGCAAGGGAGCAGCCTACCCGGCGGTCGGCGTCGGCCCCAGTGTTGGGGTCGAGGTCGTCTCCGCCGGTCAGAGAGGGTTTGTCCGGGTGGCGGACGTCCTCGGGAAGTTATCCGCCCGGTTCCCGGTGGTGGTAGCTACATTCTGTATAGCGAAATCTTAATTCCATCCTGTGGAAACATCCAATTGCGGTCCTGGTGTGTCAGTGGTCCGTCCGGACGCTCTTGACTGGGTACCGATCGCCGGGAAGACTCCGTCAACAGAACGTTGAATTTCGCTCTGTGGAAGTAGATGGGGAGGTTCGGTGGCCGACGTGGCTGTGGAACTGGTACTGCGCTCGACGCGCGTCATCACCCCCGAGGGGACGCGCGCCGCCTCGGTGGCCGTCGCCGGCGGGAAGATCGCGGCCGTGCTGGCGTACGAGGCCGAGGTACCGGCCGGAGCCCGGCTGGAGGACTTCGGTGACGACGTCCTGCTCCCCGGCCTGGTCGACACCCACGTCCACGTGAACGACCCGGGCCGCACCGAGTGGGAAGGCTTCTGGACGGCCACCCGCGCCGCGGCGGCCGGCGGCATCACCACGATCCTCGACATGCCGCTGAACTCCCTGCCGCCCACCACGACGACCGACAACCTGCGCGTCAAGCAGGAGGTCGCCCGTGCCAAGGCGCACGTGGACGTCGGCTTCTGGGGCGGCGCGCTGCCGGACAACGTCAAGGACCTGCGCCCGCTGCACGACGCCGGCGTCTACGGCTTCAAGTGCTTCCTGTCGCCCTCGGGCGTGGACGAGTTCCCCGAGCTCGACCAGGAGCAGCTGGCCACCTCCCTCGCCGAGATCACCGGCTTCGGCGGCCTGCTGATCGTGCACGCCGAGGACCCGCACCACCTGGACGCCGCTCCCGTCGTCCCGGGCCCCAAGTACGCCGACTTCCTCGCCTCCCGGCCGCGCGACGCCGAGAACACCGCGATCGGCAACCTGATCGCCCAGGCCAAGCGGCTGAACGCCCGCGTGCACGTCCTGCACCTGTCGTCCTCCGACGCGCTGCCGCTGATCGCCGCCGCCAAGGCCGAGGGCGTCCGCATCACCGTCGAGTCCTGCCCGCACTACCTCACCCTCACGGCCGAGGAAGTGCCGGACGGGGCCAGCGAGTTCAAGTGCTGCCCGCCCATCCGCGAGGCCGCCAACCAGGACCTCCTGTGGGACGCGCTCGCCGACGGCACGATCGACTGCATCGTCTCCGACCACTCGCCTTCCACCGCGGACCTGAAGACCAGCGACTTCTCCACCGCGTGGGGCGGCATCTCCTCCCTCCAGCTGGGCCTGCCCGCCATCTGGACCGAGGCGCGCCGCCGCGGCCGGACCCTGGAGGACGTCGTCCGCTGGATGTCCGCCGCCCCGGCGAACCTCGCGGGCCTCACCCGGAAGGGCGCCATCGAGGCCGGCCGCGACGCCGACTTCGCCGTCCTGGCCCCTGAAGAAACGTTCACTGTGGACCCGGCCGAGCTCCACCACCGCAACCAGGTCACGGCGTACGCGGGCAAGACCCTGCACGGCGTCGTGAAGTCCACCTGGCTGCGCGGCACGCAGATCGCCGACCACGGCACCCCGACCGAGCCCACGGGCCTCCTCCTCGAAAGGCAGAACTGACCAGTGGCGATTGAATCCTTCACCGGCAACGCGAACCCGTACGGAGGCGGCGACCCGTACGCGGACTACCGCACCGCGGACTTCCCGTTCACCCAGTACGCGAACCTCGCCGCCCGTGAGCTGGGCGCCGGTGTCATCGCCGCCAACGACGAGTTCTTCGCCCAGCGCGAGAACCTGCTGATCTCCGAGGCCGCGCACTTCGACCCCGAGGACTTCGGCCACAAGGGCAAGGTCATGGACGGCTGGGAGACCCGCCGCCGCCGTGGCGTCTCCGCCACCCAGCCCTGGCCGACCCCCGAGGACCACGACTGGGCGCTCGTACGCCTGGGCGCCCCCGGCGTCATCCGCGGCATCGTCGTCGACACCGCCCACTTCCGCGGCAACATGCCACAGGCCGTCTCCGTCGAGGCCACCAACTGGGCGGGCGCCCTCGCGCCGACCCCGGAGGAGCTCCAGGGCGACGACGTGAAGTGGACGACCCTCGTCGCCCGCACCCCGGTCGGCGGCCACGCGGCCAACGGCTTCGAGGTGGACGCCCCGCAGCGCTTCACCCACCTGCGCGTCAACCAGCACCCGGACGGCGGCATCGCCCGCCTGCGCGTCTACGGCGAGGTCCTGCCCGACCCGAAGTGGCTCGACGCGCTCGGCTCCTTCGACGTGGCGGCCCTGGAGAACGGCGGCTCCGTCCAGGACGCCTCCAACCGCTTCTACTCCCCGCCGGCCAACACCATCAACCCGGGCCGCTCCCGCAAGATGGACGACGGCTGGGAGACGGCGCGCCGCCGCGACAACGGCAACGACTGGATCCGCTACCAGCTCGTCGCCGAATCCGAGATCCGCGCCGTCGAGATCGACACCGCGTACCTCAAGGGCAACTCGGCCGGCTGGGCCTCCCTGTCGGTGAAGACGGGCGAGGAGGGCGAGTGGACGGAGTTCCTGCCGCGCACCCGCCTGCAGCCCGACACCAACCACCGCTTCGTCCTGGACGCCCCGGCGGTCGGCACGCACGTCCGGATCGACATCTTCCCGGACGGCGGCTTCTCCCGCCTGCGCCTGTACGGCTCCCTGACGGAGGCCGGCGCGGCGGCGCTGACCGCCCGCCACCAGGAGCTGGGCGGCTAGTCACGCAGCACGTGAAGCCCGCCCCGGGGGCCGACACCCCCGGGGCGGGTTTCGCCGTTCCGGCCCCCGTATTCCAGCCCCGCCGGCGTTTGAGGCGCGGGGTCCGGGGCGGAGCCCCGTGCAGCGGACCCGCACCGGCCCGCCGGGGTGTCGCGCCCCCGATCCCCGCCCGCACGCCCGGCGAGGGCACCGCACGCCCGGTGAGGGCTACGCGGCGTGCCCGCCGTCGACGGCGAACTCGGCTCCCGTCACGTACGCCGCCTCCTCACCCGCGAGGAAGGACACGACGGCCGCCACCTCCCGCGGTGCGCCGAACCGCCCGAGCGCCGTCATCGCCGCCTGCGGCCCCGCGTACGGTCCGTCGGCCGGGTTCATGTCCGTGTCCACCGGCCCCGGGTGCACGATGTTCGCGGTGATCCCGCGCCCGCCCAGCTCCCGGGCGAGCGCCTTGGTCAGTCCGGTCAGCGCCGACTTGCTCATGGCGTAGAGCGTCCCGCCCGGCCCCGGCACCCGCTGGGTCATGCAGCTGCCGATGGTGATGATCCGCCCGCCGGACCCGAGGTGCCCGGCCGCGGCCTGCGTCGTGAGGAACACCCCGCGCACGTTGACCGCGAGTACGCGCTCCACGTCGGCCGGGGCCAGCTCCGCCAGCGGCCCGAGCACGCCCACGCCGGCGTTGTTCACCAGCACGTCGAGCCGCCCGAACCGCCGTACGGTCTCCCCGACGGCATTCGCGACCTGGGCTGCGTCCCCCGCATCGGCCCGCAGCGCGACGGCCCGCCGCCCGAGCGCCTCCACCTTCCCGACGACCTCGGCCGCGGCCTCCGCGTCGCTGACGTAGGTGATCGCGACGTCGGCCCCGTCCTCGGCGAGCCGCAGGGCGACGGCCGCCCCGATCCCCCGGCTTCCCCCGGTCACCAGGGCCACGGTGTTGTTGCTGTCCATGCCGTTCCTCCCGCATCAGTTGGTTGCGAGTTCAATCAAATCCTCCCGGGACCCACCCCGCTGGCAGGAATCCGACCTCGCGTTCCGAGTGGGGGAGCGGGGACAGCAGAGCGCCCTGCCAGGAGTGATCTCCCGGCAGGGCGCTCGCGGTCACGGCTGTTCGTCCCGGCTACCCGATCGTCAGGAAGGTGTTCCAGCCGTCCTCGTCACGGCCGATGGGATTGCCGACGGTATTGGTCCCGCCTTGGAAGAGCCATTGGTTTCCGTTGTCCCCGACGGCCCAGATGTCGGGGATGCCGTCACCGTTGGCGTCGGGGGTGCCGAGGATCTTGGGGTAGGTGGCCCTGCCCCAGCCGGTGGTGGCGTAGGTGTAGTCCTCGCCGCCTTCGGAGTTCGCCTTGGACTCCAGGGACGTGAGGTCGACTCCGCCGTTGACTCCCGGCTTGCCCTTGCGCAGGGCCAGGCCGCGGTTGGCGTTGGTGTTGTCCCGGAAGATCAGATCCGGGACCTTGTCCCCGGAGACGTCGCGGACGCCGACGATGTCGCGGCCGGCCCAGCCGGTGGCCATCTTCTTGTAGGAGGCGAAGCTGGATCCGGTATAGCCGGAGAACGCCCAGAAGCCGTCGGCATCCAAGGCGAACATGTCGCCCAGGCCGTCGCCGTCGATGTCCTCGGTGACGACGAGCTGCCGGAAGATGGACGGATCGGGGGCGCTGAGGGGCAGTTGCATCTGCATGCGGCGGCCGACGTCGAACTGGCCGGTGCCGGTGCCGGGGTAGATGTAGAGCTTGCCGTCGGGCATCCGTGCGATCAGGTCCGTAAGTCCGTCGCCGGGGTACCAGTCGGTGGCGTGACCGATGAGCGCGGACTGGCCGGTGGCCGGATCCTTCCAGTAGCCGGGGGCCACTGGCTTGCCGTTGTCGACCGCGCCGGGGATGTAGGCGTCGGTGTCACCGACGCTGTCTCCCGCGTAGGTACGCAGATTGCCGTCCTTGTCGATGGCCAGGAGATCGGGGTGGCCGTCTCCGGTGACATCGCCGGGCGTGTCCTGGCCGGGCCTCGGCCGGACGAGGAAGCCGTAGGCGCTCTGGGTGGAGATGTTGCCGGACTTGCCGACGGTGCGGACGTAGAGGACGTTCGGACCGGAGGTGTCCACCTGGAGCGGAACGGAGACCTCGTCACCACCAGGGTTCGGCACGGCCTTCTGGTCGAAGAGGGGCCGGTTCAGGCTCCACTGGTACTCGCGGATGTCCTCCGCCTTGGCGCCGTTGCCCTTGATGGTGAAGGTCTGCCCGGGTGTGCTGGCAGGCTCCGTGCTCCACTCGTTGAAGTCGTCGCCTTGCGGCGGGAAGGCGGCGGAGGAGACGGCCGGGTTGGGCGGGACGGTGTGGCTGACGGTGAAGGTGCACCAGGCCCCGCTCCCGGATTCGTGCGGCCCGCTGCCCGACCCTGCGCCGTCCTTGTCCGTGGCGCGGGAGAGCCAGTAGTAGGTCTGCCCATCGGTGAAGGTGTTCCAGGGCACCTCGGCGGTGACGACGCCATCGCTGTTGGGTGAAAGCCACTGGTCGAAGACCGTCCCACCGTTGCCCCACACCTCGATCTGGACCTTGTCGAGGTTGCCGTCGCGGTCGGTGCCCTTCACCTGGAAGGTGACGTTGGTCTTGCCGATGCCGGTCCCCGGCCAACCGGTGAGGCACGGGCCGCCGGGGAAGGTCTGCATGTTCGCCGCGATCGGGGTGTCCGGGCGCGAGTTGTAGACGACCTCGATGTACGGAGCGGTCTCGCCGTTGGCGATGAACTTCTTCCAGTAGTACGAGTCCGACTCGTTCGGGGCGGCGAACCCCAGGGACAGCGCCCCCCAGCCGCTGGTGGCGGCTTCGGCGACGAGGCCCTTGATGTCGGGCGCGATCCAGTTGTCGGGGCACGAGCTGTTGTAGCCGTATCCCGCGTACTCCGAGGCGACCACTCTGCCCCAGTGGGCCGCGTTGTCGGTGTTCCTCCAGGTACTCGACGACGTGATGTAGGGGGTCGAGAAGACGAGCATCTGCTTGCTGTCACAGGACCACGAATAGGTCTGCAGTGCCCGGACGCTGGCCGAGACGATTTCGGAGCCGTGGAGCTGACTGCCGAAGTCGAAGTTGAAAATGGAACGAGAGGTGCCACCACTTGTGGACTCGTATCCGACGCGGGCTTCGTTCGTGCCGCTCGCGTTGTAATTCTGTCCGTTGTAGAAGCTTGAATTCTCTGCCGTCTTGTAAAGAAGGGTCCAGGCGTGCTTGTGCCCCTTGAAAGAGGGGTCGATGAAGACCGGATAGACCGTTTCCGGAGCATTGAGCAGCGCATTGTCCGGGGTGAGGGACAGCGCGTTGTCGGCAAGCGCCGCCGCGACGGGCTTCAGGCGCGCGCCCTCCGCGCCGGCCAGGCCGGACAGGGCCAGCGTCGGGTGCTGCTTGGCGACGGCGGTTGGCTTCCACGCCGGCTTGTTGTCAGTGGTGGCGACCTTGCCGCTGGAGTCCCACATCATCGGGGTCGGTGAGCCCGCGACCTCCTCGCCCTTGGCGTCACGGGCACTCAGCGCGTCCGACTCGTCATCCAGGTGGAACGTCATGTCGGGGCTGGCCAGACGGTACTTGAGCTGCCCCAGCAGCGGATCGGCCGCAGCCTGCTTGTCCTTGACGACGAGCAGGTGCGAGTAGCCGCCGTCCTGAGCGGTCATCACCAGGTCGATCCCGGGGCGGACGTTCTCGTACAGGGCGCGAGGGCCGTCGATGACGGGCGCGGGCAGGACACCGGGCCAGCTGACGGTCATGTCGTGGCCATCGGTGTTCAACCGGACCAGCTCCGTCCACACTTCACCGGGCGCGTCCCGCTGCAGCGCCACCCGGTTCACGCCACGCGCAGCACGCCCGTCGCCGCCCGCCTGCTCCTTCGAACCCCCGCCGAAGAAGACTCGGCCGTTGACCGCCTTGGCCGCGTAACCGCCCTCCACCCGCTCCAGGTTGGTGTCGATCGGCTTCCACTGCCCGTCCACGTTGGCCCGGAAGGCCGCACTGTGGATCTGCTTGCGGAACGACCCGTCAGGCCGCGCCCATGTCGTGGTGTTGGCGCTGCGCGCGGCCGTGACCTCGACCTCTTTGCCGCTCTCCTCCGCCATCCGTCGAGCCTGCGGCTCGGCGACCGGAGCATCCTCGCCGGGCCGGCTGTGCGACTTCCCGTCGCCGACCACGTGCACACCGACCGGCACCGCGACAGCAGCGGCGAGCAGCACGGCCAGACCCCCCAGGGCGCGGCGGCGCCTGAACCACCTGCGCGCGGGTACGGGGGCTTCTGCCGATCCAGCCCCTGTTAGCGGACTTTGGCCCGCGGAATCACTGACAGACACGACGTACTTCTCCCCCCTCGGGCGCCCGACTTCGCAGCCCTCGGCACTCACCAAATGATTTCGGTCATTGGCCTGAAAAACCTCAACGGCCGGCCCCGCCCGGCCGTTGAGGCGCAGGGCGTGCGAGCTGAGCATGAACCATCCCGCCGACTTCTTCATCCTTGGAATTCACCGCAGGGCGTGCCGTTAGTAGCCGATTTGCGCCGATTACCCCAAGGTATACACCTGGCAAAGTGACAAAGCCCACACCGATTATCGGAACTGTGGCTTTTCTGGTCCACTGGCCACAGAATCAGTGGCTAATTGTCAGTTTCCTGCCAGCCGTGTGCCATTGCCGTGGCGGCAGATCGTGGGGGGTCCGCATGTCGCCGTTCTCGGCGAATTTCCGCCTGCCCGGAAACAGAAAGGCGCGCGCAGTACGCGCGCGCCTTGCCGGGCGCACCGGCATCACACTCTCCGTGGTGCTGGTCGCAACTCTTCTACCCGCCCAGGCCTGGGCGGCACCACCGGGCGACCGCAGCGGCGTCGGGCTGCCGGGGCTCCAGAAAGACGTCAAGGTCAAGCCCGACGAGGCCGCCATGGACGCGCTCGGTCGATGGGTCGGTGATCCGCCCAAACCGCTCGAGGACTACACGCCGACCGCCGTGGCGCCGCCCGCGGAAGCCTCGGCCACCATCCCGCTGGCGCCTGTCCCCACTGCCGACTTCGTCCAGGTCGGCTCGCTCCCCGTCAGCATCGGCAAGGTTCCCGGGACGGGTGCCGCGCCGACGGGCACCTGGTCGGCGGCCGTCGAAGGCCGCACAAAGACCGAAGCCGCCGGCGTGGACGGCGCGATCATCAAGATCACGCCGCCCGTCGACGCCGTGAACCCGGTCGACGTCGCTCTGGACTACTCGAAGTTCCAGGACCTGTACGGCACCGAGTGGTCCTCACGCCTGAAGCTGCGGCAGTACCCCGCGTGCTTCCTCGATCATCCCGAACTGCCCGAATGCTCGGTCTCCGTAGACGTCCCGAGCTCGAACGACGCCGGCGGCAAGAAGGTCATCGCGACCCTCGACCCGGCTGCGACCCCCGTCCAGGGCATGCAGACCATGAGCGTTGGCGGCGCCGCCGGCGCCATGGCGGTCGTCGCCTCCGACGGAGCGGCGGGTGCGGGTGGCTCGTACAAGGCCACCTCCCTCTCGCCCTCGGGCAAATGGACCGCAGGCGGCAGCGGGGGCGGTTTCTCCTGGACCTACCCGCTGACGGTGCCCCGGGCGCCGGCGGGCCCCACCCCGTCCATCGCGTTCTCGTACTCCTCGCAGGCGGTGGACGGCAGGACGTCCGTGACGAACGGTCAGGCGTCCTGGGTCGGTGACGGCTGGGACTACAACCCGGGCTTCGTCGAACGCCGTTACCGCTCCTGCTCCGACGACCTGAAGGCTTCGTCGAGCGGCAAGCCGAACAACGACAACTCCGCGGACAAGAAGAAGGGCGACCTGTGCTGGGCCGGCGACAACGTCGTGCTGTCCCTCAACGGGTCGACGACCGAGCTCGTCCACGACGCCGCGAGCGGTGCCTGGGTCCCCGCCACGGACGACGGCTCCAAGGTCGAGCTCAAGACCGGCAGCGGCAACGGCGCGAAGGACGGCGAATACTGGGTCGTCACCACGCGTGACGGCATGCGCTACCACTACGGGCGCCACAGCGTCGGCACCCACGGGGACGGCTCGTCACCCATGACCGTGACCGACTCCGTCTTCACCGTCCCGGTCTTCGGCAACCACCCTGGCGAGCCCTGCTATCAGGCGGCCTACGCGAATTCCTCCTGCACCCAGGCATGGCGCTGGAACCTCGACTACGTCGAGGACATCCACGGCAACGCCATGATCATCGACTGGGCGAAGGAAGAGAACCGCTACGCCAAGAACGAGAAGGTCAACGAGAAGGACCGCGCCAAGGTCGGATACATCCGCGGCGGATACCCGACCCGCATCCTCTACGGACTCCGCGCCGACAACCTCGCCGGTGCCCCTGCGGGCCGAGTCGAGTTCGGTGTGGCGCAGCGGTGCTTCGAGGAGAGGAACGTCTCCTGCGCCGAGTCCTTGTTCGGTTCCAAGAATGGAATCGGATGGTATGACACCCCCGCCTCGCTGAACTGCAAGATGGACGCGGCGGCGTGCGAATCCTTCTCTCCCACGTTCTGGTCGCGCATGCGCCTGGACCGTGTCACCACCTATGGCCAGCGGACCGAGGGATCCACGGCGCTCACCAAGGTCGACCAGTGGGCCCTCAAGCAGTCGCTCCCCAAGCACCGCACGGACACGAGCCCTCCACTGTGGCTGGAGTCCATCACCCGGACCGCCTACGGCGCCAAGAACGACACCATCGGTGTCTCGCTGCCTCCGGTCTCCTTCAAGGCCAACGTAGTGGACATGCCCAACCGTGTCCTGAAGGCGGACACCAACGGGAAGCCCGACGCCGCACCGGACTTCGACAGGCTCCGGGTGGGGACCATCCTCACCGAGACCGGTGGCGAGATCGAGGTCAGGTACTCGGCCCCGTGCGCGAAGGGGACGACCGTCCCCGACCTGGCGAAGAACACCACGCGCTGTTTCCCCGTTCACTGGTCCGCGGACACGGGACTGGACCCGGACAAGGTCCCGCCGATCGAGCTGTTCAACAAGTACGTCGTGGACAGCGTGATCGAGAAGGACCGGGTGGCACAGCGCCCCGACCTCAAGACCAGCTACACGTACGAGGACGCCGCCTGGGCCAAGGAGGACGACGAGTTCAGCAAGCCCGATCGGCGTACCTACAGTCAGTGGCGCGGCTACGCCAGCGTCCTTACCACGACGGGTGCGACCGAGAACGCGGGCAAGGCCACCGCGACCGAGCAGGGCCAGACCCGCACCAGGTACTTCCGCGGCCTGTCCACCGACACCGCCAAGGTCACCGTCAAGGATTCCTCGGGAACGGAAGACCTGGGCGAGGACCTGCGCCAGTACCAGGGGCAGGTCGCCGAGACCATCACCTACAGCAAGGCCGGCGGCAGCGTCGAGAGCCGCGAGCTGACCTGGCCTCGGAGCATGGAGACGGCGAGGCGCAAGAGGACCGATACCAGCGACCTGGTTGCGTACCAGACGGGAACAGCCCGGACCGATGACATCGAGTCCATCGGTGGCGGCAAGTTCCGTATGCAGCGAACCCTCAACACTTATGAGGGGAAGGAGGCGTACGGTCTCCTCAAGATGACGCAAGCGGATGTCCTGGAAAACAAGGGCACCGGGTGGACCACCGTCAAGCAGTCCTGCACCAAGCCCAAGTACGTCCACAACCCCGCAAGCAACCTGATCGGTCTCAAGTCCGAAGTCATCGAGACGACAGGTGACTGCGCCGGCGGTGGTGTCGAGGCCGGCACGCGTCTCAGTGCCGCCCGCATCTCCTACGACGCGGTGAACGCTTTTGGCGCAGCGCCCACCAAGGGCCGCCCGTACCAGGTCGACAGCACTGACGCGGCAGGCACCGGCTGGACGACGTCCGGCCGCACCGAGTACGACGCGCTCGGCCGCGCGGTCAAGACCTACGACGCCGCGGGCAACCCGTCGAGCGTGGCCTTCAGCCCCGCGACGGGACCGGCGTTCTCCACCACGGCGACAAACGCCCTCGGGCACACCGTGACCACCAAGGTGGACCCGGGCCGCGGCAGCGTCCTTGAATCGACCGACGCGAACGGCCGCAAGGTCACCACCGTGTACGACGAGCTCGGCCGGAGCACCGAGGTCCGGACGCCTTCGCAGAAGCCCACCGACCCGGCGGCCTACACCTTCGAGTACCAGATCGCGGAACTCAAGACGCCGGCCGTCATCTCCCGCGCCCTCAAGGACAACGGTACCTACAGCACTTCCATCGCGATCTACGACGGACTGCTGCGTCCCCGCCAGAGCCAGACCGAGGGCCCGGGCGGCGCACGCCTGATCACGGACACTCTGCACAGTGCGAACGGAACCGTCAGCCAGACCAACAGCGGCTACCTTGCCGAAGGCAAGGTGAGCACGGAGCTCTACGTCCCCAAGTCAGTTACCGAGGTGCCCAGCTCCGCCCAGACCGCCTACGACGGCCTCGGCCGTGCCGTGCGCGTCACCAGACTGGAGAAGGGCGAAGCCCGGCAGTCCGCCATCACGCAGTACGGCGGCGAGTGGACCCTGACGCGCAGCGCCCTGTCGCCCACCGGGTCTGCCCCGCTGCCCGGCAGCCGCGCCGTCAAGACGTGGACCGACGCCCTGGGCCGCACCTCCGAGATCGAGCACTACACCGCCACCGACCTCAGCACTTCGACCAAGACCGGCTACACCTACGACATTCGCGGCAAGCTCGCCAAGGTCACCGACACGGCCGGCAACAACTGGACCTACACCCAGGACGCCCGGGGACGGATGACCTCGTCCGACGACCCCGACACGGGCCGGTCGACGTTCACCTACAACAACCTCGACCAGCAGGTCTCGACGACCAACGTCTACAACGTCACCCAGTACACCTCCTACGACGTACTCGGACGTAAGACCGCGGTGCGCGACGACTCCGAAACCGCCGACCCCATCGCCACCTGGACCTACGACACCCTCCCGGGCGGCAAGGGCCAGCCTGTCGCCTCCACCCGCAAGTGGGGCGCCGGCTCGTACAAGACCGAGGTCACCGGCTACGACAGCGAGTACCGGCCGACCGGATCGCGGATCACCATCCCAGACGTTCCTGCCACGAAGGGTCTGGCCGGCAGCTACGCCTACAGCACCACGTACACCCCCACGGGCAAGGTCCAGTCGACGACCCTCCCGGCCACGATCGGCGGCCTCGCCGCCGAGAAGTTGATCACCCGCTACAACGCCGACGGCATGGTGCAGACCATGTCGGGCCTGTCCTGGTACACCGCGGAAACGGTCTACAGCCCCTACGGCGAGATCCTGCGTACCGCCTCCGGCAGCGCACCAAACCGTGTATGGACCACGAACACCTACGACCCCCACACCGGACGGGTCGCCTCGGCGACCAGCCACAAGGAGACGCGCGACCCCGCGTCCGGCTCGAACCTCCTCTCATCTCTCAGCTACACGTACGACTCGGTCGGTAACCCGACCGCCATCAAGGACACCTACCCCGGCACCACCGCGCAGTCACCGGCCCTCGTCGACCGTCAGTGCTACAGCTACGACGCCATGGGCCAGCTCGTACGCGCCTGGACGGGCAAGACGGAAGGCTGCCCCACCAGTCCCACGGGCCCGGACCGCACGGAGGTGGGATCGGGTACGCCGAGTGATGCCTACTGGCAGGACTACCAATTCGACGCCATAGGCAACCGCACCAAGCTCACCGATCGCGACCCCGCCAACAGCGCCCTCGACGATGAGGCGACGTACACCTACGGCGTCGAGATCACGGGCGGCGCCCTGCCGAACCCGAAGAAGCAGCCCCACGCCCTGACCAAGGTCAACAAGACCACCAGGACGCCCGGCTCCACGGTCGACTCCCTGTCCACCTACACCTACAGCGCGGCGGGAAGCACCAAGACCCGCACCATCGACGGTGACACCCAGACCCTGAACTGGGACCGCCGCAGCAAGCTCCTCTCGGCGACCAGCCCCGGCATCGGTTCCGTCGCGGTCACGGGCCTCTCCGGCAAGTGCCTCGACGTCCAGGACGGCAACACCGCCGACGGCACTCCCGTCCAGCTGCTGTCCTGCAACGAGACCAAGCCCCAGCAGTGGCGCATCACCGGCGACACCGTCCAGGCCCTCGGCAAGTGCCTCACCGCCGAAAACGGCAAGGCCGTCCTGAAGGCCTGCACGCCGGGCGCGCAGAGCCAGAAGTTCACCTACCGCGAGACGGACAAGGCCCTCGTCACCGGCACCAACCAGTGCCTCACCGTCCCCAACGACAATGACGCCGATGGCAACGACCTGCACACTCTCACGTGCGCCAGTCCTGCCCCGACGGCGGCCCAGCAGTGGAGCTTCGGCAACCTCACCAGCTACCTCTACGACGCGTCCGGTAACCGGGTCATCCAGGAAACCGGAAGCGCCCGCACCCTCTATCTCGGTGAAACCGAGATCACCGTCGACAAGGCCGGCAAGGCCATGGACGCCGTCCGCTACTACAGCGGCCCCGGCGCCCCGACCACGGTCCGCCGCACCAACGGCAAGACCACCGGCCACACCCTGTCGCACCTGCTCACCGACCACCACAACACCGCGACCATCAGCGTCGACCAGAAGGCCGGCCAGCCGGTCACCCGGCGCAAGTCCGACCCCTACGGCAACCCCCGCGGAAGCCAACCCTCCAGCTGGCCGGGCAGCCGCACCTTCCTCGGCACCGGCAACGACGACAACACCACGGGCCTGACCCACATCGGCGCCCGTGAATACGAAGCCAGCACCGGCCGCTTCATCACCGTCGACCCGGTCATCGACATCACCGATCCGCTCCAGATGAACGGGTACACGTACGCCAATGGCAACCCGATCACCAATCTGGACCCGGACGGCCTGAAGTACTTCGAGGGTGACAGCGACGGCGGCTTCCAGGCCGAGGCCAGCAAGGTGGTGGAGGTCGCGCAGAGGCGCATCACGCAGCGTGCGGCTCGGGAATCCAACTATCGCCTCTGCTCACGCGATTCCGAATGTCGGGGGAGCAGTGGCAGGGGTGGTGTGACCACGCTGACGGCGAAGAAGAAGCCCTCGACCTGGACCAACATCTGGACGGGTCTGGGCCGGGGCTACGCCGGCCTAGTGGACATGACCACGCCGATGCAGAACCCCTATGTTGCGGATTTTTACGGTTATTCCAGGCGCAACCAGTTTAATCTGCTGCTCAAGTACCTCGGTGTTGAATCCGACGAAAACGCCACTGAGTCCATACTCGCAGAGGTTTTTGCTCCCATGCCGCCGGTGGCAGCGGGGCCCTCGGCCGCGCGAGCGGCGGGGCGAGCGGTGGGGCCGGCGATGACGCGAAGGGCGGCAGGATTCCTTGCGAGGCTGTTCGCCAAGAGCTGTACCAGAAACAGCTTTGTGGCGGGCACGAAGGTGCAACTCGCAGACGGAACCAGCAAGCCGATCGAGCAGCTAGCCACCGGCGACGAGGTGCGAGCTACCAACCCTGAAACCGGCGAAACGGGGGCAAGGCCTGTCACTGCCACCATCTTCACCGAGGACGACAAGAAGTATATTGACCTCAGTATCCAGACCAGCGATGGTGTCAAGACCATCACTACAACGGGCCATCACCCGTTCTGGTCTGAATCCGACCATGTCTGGAAGAACGCCGGAGACCTCAAGCCGGGCGAGAACCTCCGTACCGACGATGGCGAATCCGTTGCTGTAAGCGCGATCCGCACATACGAGACGTTCAACGAGACATACAACCTCACTGTCGCCGACCTTCACACGTACTATGTGCTCGCCGGCACAACGCCGGTGCTGGTGCACAACGACAACAATGTTCCTCGGTGGGCTGCAGACGAGGTTGCCAGGATTCAGGCCGGGCAGGGGATCCCACGCACGGAAAGCGTCACGGATCCTACTCAAAGGATTTATCGAGGGGAAGAATCGTCGAGGCACCTGGCCAAGTGGGGTCCTCACGAGCAGTCGGGTTTCCCGGGCTCGCCCGAATGGGAGGTTCGCGGGAAGGGTAATACGTACAGGATCGTCGGTCCGAACCGCTTTGGGGAGTATGGCTACACGGACCCGGTAGTCAAGTACGCGAAGATCACCGTTGTCACTCCCTGTTGATTCGACGTGTTCTCGGTGGAAGGCGGGTGACCGTTGTCGGTGAAATATTCTGTCCGGTTCGAGGAAAGTGACGCATTCGTATTCGCTTGCGATCTGGAAGGGTTTTTTGTCGGGCGCTACAGCGACGACGACTTCGGCGCGTTCCTTGAAGCCGAGAACGCCCGAGTCACCTTCAGGCTTGTGCGGCCGACCCTAGACGCGCCGATCGAGACGCTTAGGGGTGACATCGAGGTCCTTGTCCTCGACGCCGAAGGTCGGCCCATGGGGCGCTACCCGATGTGGGGCGCCAAGCTAGTAGTCGGAGATACGCCGGAATATCTAGTCGTCACGGCACAAACGGGGTTGCCTCCGCATGCCGAGGCCTGCAGGTTGTGGGACAGGTTTCGCGTTTCCCAACCGCGGCGTGGTGAATGGTGCACGCTTCAGGTCGGATCCCGTGAAGCGTGGCTAGAAGTAGCCGGGCTCAGGTACGCCGAATCTGCTTCTAAGGAGGAGTATTCGGTTCCCCCTCGAGAGATCGTTATGGGGGGTGATGAAATCAAGGATGTCGCGAGTTTCTTCTGCGCGATCGGCGAGGTTTTCCGTGGCCCAGGAGGGTATATCGGGCAGAGTTTTACCGAATTGGGAGAGTCTCTCGAGGATCATCTCCAAGGTGCCCCGGTTCGGCTGATTTGGCGGAACATTTCCGTCGCGCGTTCTTCCTTGTCTGCGGTAATGGATATTGCCGGCGGGCCGATTTCCAAATTCGATCTGCTTCTTGGGATTCTGTCGCGGAATAATGTTGACGTCATTCCTGGATAGTGCACGTGCCTCCTGGGGGCATTCGCCGGACTTCGTCTGGCGCGTTGCCTTAGAAACTCACGTCAAGATCGGAACGGGTCGAAGGGCGAGCGC
Organism: Streptomyces sp. NPDC030021; assembly: GCF_055574035.1. Classification (NCBI taxonomy): domain Bacteria; kingdom Bacillati; phylum Actinomycetota; class Actinomycetes; order Kitasatosporales; family Streptomycetaceae; genus Streptomyces; species Streptomyces sp. NPDC030021. The sequence goes on along the minus strand of NZ_JBVIAH010000001.1, from coordinate 460,902 downwards.
ACAAAGTCCCAGCTCACAACTCTGATGGCCACAAGGAGCCCCACCGAATTTCTTCTCGGTGGGGCTCCTTGCGTGCCTTGACGGCAGTAGTTGACGGCAACGTCAGCGGACGGGTGCTGCACAAAGCGGCGGGTCGTCGCCGTCGTCGGGGTCGGTGGCGGTCCCGGAGGCCCCACCGAGGGTGCGGCCGAGGAAATCGATGGCGTGGCGCTGGAGGCGGAGGCGGACGTGTGCGTAGACGGTGGCGGTGACGCCGTTGTGGGTGTGGCCGAGGAGTTCGTTGATGACGACGAGTTCGACACCCTGTTCCAGGAGCAGGGCGGCGGTCGAGTGCCGGAGGTCGTGAAAGCGGATGCGCCGGAGTCCGGCCCGGTCGAGGGCGCTGCGGAAGCGGTGGTGTTCGGCTGATCGGGCGGTCGGTTGCGTGGCGTGCCGATGACTTTTCGGGTGGGCGGGAGTCTGAACCCGTAGAGGCCATCGATCGAGGAGCGCAGAGCTATGGGGAAGCTGACACTGACCACCTTCGTGACGCTGGACGGCGTGATGCAGGCGCCCGGGGGGCCCGATGAGGATCAGAGCGGGGGGTTCGAGTACGGGGGGTGGGTCGCGCCGTTCGCCGACGAGGGGATGGGGGAGTTCATCACCGAGGTGTTCGGGCGGGCCGAGGCGTTCCTGCTCGGGCGGAAGACGTACGAGATCTTCGCCTCGTACTGGCCGGAGCACGACGACCCCGCCGACCCCGTCGCGGGCAAGCTGAACCGGCTGCCCAAGTACGTGGCCTCGACCACCCTCACGGAGCCGGCCTGGGGGCCGGTCACCGTGCTCGACGGGGAGCACCTGCAGGGCGAGATCGTGCGGGCCAAGGACGAGCTGGACGGGGAGCTCCAGGTGCACGGCAGCGGGCAGCTCGCGCAGTGGCTGCTGGCCCGGGACCTCGTGGAAGAGATCAACCTGCTGGTGTTCCCCGTGGTTCTCGGCGGGGGGCAGAGGCTGTTCCCCACCGGCGGGCTGCCGACCGCTTACGAGCTGGCGGCCTCCCGCACGACGTCGTCCGGGACGGCCATCCACACCTACCGGCCGACGGGCCGGGCTGCCTTCGGCACGATCGGCGACTGAGCGCGCCGTCAGACGAAGAGGAGTTCGACGTCCTTGTCCGCGCAGAAACGCAGCACGACGGCCAGCTGTCGGGCGTCCTCGATGAGCTGTTGGAGGAGCGGTTCGGCGGCCTCCTCCAGCCATGCGCCGGTGATCGCTTCCAGGCGGGGCAGCATCGCGGCGCAGTCGGCGGCCGAGAGGCTGTCACCGCCGGCATCCGGGTGATCGAGGAGCGGCTCCAGAGTGGTGGAGACGTCCCTCCAGGGCCGGTCGCCCCCGAAGCCCCACATCTCGGAGAGGTCGAACCCCTCGGCCCGTGCGAGCCGTTCCCGGAAGGCGTCGAAGCGGACGCAGGACCAGCTGACGTCCGGGCTGCTGTTGTCTCCGTCGCCCGGGCACAGGATCAAGCCCACGTACTCCCCCTTGCCTGCGAAGTGGACAGGATCGCCCGGACCGTGAGACGTCGGCAACTGAAATGACCGCCGGGCGGCTGGTGTGATCACGGCATCGGAGCCGTCCAGGACGGCCCCGGCGCGAGCCCGGACGGCCTACCGCGGGTCCAGCGCCAGCTGGACCACGCGGCCCTCGCGCAGGACCAGCAGGTCCGGGGCCTCGTGTTCGTAGAAGCGGATGCGGCCGACCGGGCCCGGCGGGCGGATGTGGGGGGCCAGGAGCAGCAGGAGGTCCTCCACCTCCGGGAGCTGTTCCTCGTGGATCTCCTGGCGGGCGGTCAGGGCCCACCCGCCGCGCTCGCCCGGCCCGAACTCGCCGACGAGCATGCCGCCGACGCGCCACGCCGGGCCCCGGGTCGAGAGGAGGCCGTCCGGCGATGTCAGCTGGCGCCGCACTTCCGCGAGCACGTCGTCGGGCGTGGTGTCGAGCAGGTCGAACGCCAGGTCCAGGGCGTAGAGATCAGCCATGGGCCCGATGCTACGGGTCCGGGGTCGCGGGCCCGGAAAGGGGTCGCCCGGCATGATCGGCTCCGGTACGGTGTGCCCGCACCCGTGCGAGCCGCCGACGTCTCCACCCCGATGAGCCGTTGGAGACCTCCGTTGACCGTGATCTCGCCCGCCCTCGAAGCCGCCCCGCGCCGGGCCTGGCTCGCCGATCTGCCCGTGCTGGCCGTCGCCGTCGTCTGGGGCGGCAGCTATCTCGCGGCCAAGGGCATCACCACCACCCACACCGTCATCGCCGTGCTCGTGCTCCGGTTCGCGCTCGTGCTGCCCGTGCTCGTCGTCGCCGGGTGGGCGCGGCTGCGCGCCCTGCGCCCCGCCCAGCTGCGCGGCGCCGGGCTGCTGGGCCTCGTACTCGGCGGGATCTTCCTCCTGGAGACCTACGGGGTCGTCCACACCTCCGCCACCAACGCCGGGCTGATCATCAGCCTGACGATGATCTTCACCCCGCTCGCCGAAGCGGCCGTCAGGAAGCAGAGGCCCTCCCTCGGATTCCTCGGCGCCGCCGCCGTCTCCGTCGCCGGGGTCGTGCTCCTCACCCAGGGCGCCGGCTTCACCGCGCCCAGCCTCGGTGACCTGCTCATCCTCGGCGCCGCCCTCGCCCGGACCCTGCACGTCCTGCTCATGGCCCGCATCGAGGCCGTCCAGGACGCCGACTCGCTGTCCCTGACCACCGTGCAGCTCGGCGCCGCCGTGCTCGTCTTCGCGCTGCTGGCCGCCGTGCCCGGGACCGGCGACAGTCCCTGGGCCGCCGCGGCCGACTTCGGGGCCGCCGAGTGGGCCGGGCTCGCCTTCCTCTCCGTCTTCTGCACCCTCTTCGCCTTCTTCGTGCAGATGTGGGCCGTACGCCGCACCTCGCCCTCCCGGGTCAGCCTGCTGCTGGGCACCGAACCCCTGTGGGCCGCCGTCGCCGGCATCGCCCTCGGCGGCGACCACCTCGGCCCCCTGGGCCTGGCCGGGGCCCTCCTGGTCCTCGTCGGCACCGCCTGGGGGCGGCGCGCCGTGACGACGCCCTGAGCGTGTCCGGAAACCGCCGCAGCCACAGGTGATCACCCGCCGTACTGTGGCCCCGTGCCCCCCTTACAGAGCCGGCAGGTCCGGGAGCTCCTCCAGCCGCACCCGGCGCCGCTCCCGGCGCGAGAGTTCGCAGGCCTCCGCGATCCGGAACGCCGCCAGCGCCTCCCGGCCGTCGCACGGGTTGTCGCCCGCGCCCCGCACCAGCTGGACGAAGGCCGCGAGCTCGGCCTCGTAGGCCGGGGCGAAACGTTCCAGGAAGCCCGTCCACGGCTTGCTCGCCGGGGGCGGGCCGTGCGGTTCGGTGGAGGCGATCGGCGTCCGGTCGTCCAGCCCGACGGAGACCTGGTCCAGCTCCCCGGCCAGCTCCATCCGCACGTCGTACCCGGCGCCGTTGCACCGGGTACCGGTCGCCGTGACCAGGGTCCCGTCGTCCAGCGTCAGCACGGCGGCCGCCGTGTCGATGTCGCCCGTCTCCCGGAACAGCGCCGGCCCCGCGTCCGACCCGGCCGCGTACACCTCGACCACCTCGTGCCCGGTCACCCAGCGGACCATGTCGAAGTCGTGGACCAGGCAGTCCCGGTACAGCCCGCCCGAGGTCGCCAGGTACGCGGCCGCCGGCGGCGCCGGGTCGGCCGTCATCGTCCGGACGGTGTGCAGCCGCCCCAGGGCGCCCGAACGGACCAGGTCCCGGGCCGTGCCGTAGCCCGCGTCGAAGCGGCGCATGAAGCCCACCTGGAGCAGCCCGCCCGAGGCCGTGACCTCCCGCAGTGCCGCAAGGGTCCGGTGCAGGTCCGGGGCCAGCGGCTTCTCGCAGAACACCGGCAGCCCGCCGCGGACCGCCCGTACGACGAGGTCCGCGTGTGCCTCGGTCGCGGACGCCACCACCACCGCGTCCACGCCCCAGGTGAAGACCTGCTCCACGGAGGGCGCGGCGGTGGCCCCGAGCCGGTCGGCCAGGCGCGCCGCCCGCGCGGGGTCGGCGTCCGCGAGCAGGAGCGAGCCCGCCTCCGGGTGGCGGGCCAGTGCCGCCGCGTGGAAGGACCCGATCCGGCCCGTTCCGATCAAGCCGATGCGCATGCACTCAACCTGACCCTGTCGGCGGAACCTGTCAATCCGCCCGCGCATGTCAACCTGACCGTGCGTGCCCCGATGACCCTTCATGGTCGACTGTGGCGGATACTGAGCGGCTGGACCGGAATGGAGCCGGAATGACCGGATTGGTGACCGGCTCGACGACGGACCGAATTGGTGACGAGGGAAGGGCGCGGCGACGTGGCTAGGGTTCGGACAGGGGTACGCGTCGTGGGCGCCGTGCTCGCGGCGGTACTGGGGGCCTCGCTCGCGGGCTGCAGCAGTACGGGCGGCAAGCGCGCCGAGGAGCGCGCGAGGGCCGCCGAGGCGGGCCGGCCGGCCGTCTCCACGCCGCGCTGGACCTTCGCGATGGTCACGCACGCGGGCGACGGCGACACCTTCTGGGACATCGTCCAGAAGGGCGCCAAGGAGGCCGCGGCCAAGGACAACATCAACTTCGTCTACGCCCACGACGACCAGGCCCAGCAGCAGGCACAGTTCGTGCAGAACGCCATCGACCAGAAGGTCGACGGGATCGTCGTCAGCCTGGCCAAGCCCGAGGCCCTCAAGGACGTCCTCGCCAAGGCCGTCAAGGCCGGCATCCCGGTGATCACGGTCAACTCCGGCTCCGCCCAGTCCGCCGCGTACGGGGCGCTGACCCACATCGGCCAGGACGAGGTGATCGCGGGCGAGGCCGTCGGCACCGAGCTGAACAAGCGCGGGAAGAAGCGGGCCGTCTGCGTCCTGCACGAGCAGGGCAACGTCGGCCACGAGCAGCGCTGCGCCGGGGCCAAGAAGACCTTCTCCGGGACCATGGAGAACCTGTACGTCGAGGGCACCAACATGCCCTCCGTCCAGGCGTCCCTCCAGGCCAAGCTCCAGGCGGACCCCTCGATCGACGCGATCGTCACCCTCGGCGCGCCCTTCGCGCCCACCGCCGTCAAGGCGAAGGACGCGGCGGGCAGCAAGGCCGAGGTCGACACCTTCGACCTCAACGCCTCGGTCGCCCGCGACCTGAAGTCCGGCGCCCTCGGCTTCGCCGTCGACCAGCAGCCCTACCTGCAGGGCTACGAGGCCATCGACCTGCTCTGGCTCTACCGCTACAACGCGAACGTGCTCGGCGGCGGCCGCCCGGTGCTCACCGGACCGCAGATCGTCACCGCCGCCGAGGCAGCCGAGCTGGAGGAGTACATCAAGCGGGGCAGCCGATGAGCACGGCGACCACCCCCGTCGGCGGGCGCGACGAACGGCTCGCCCCGACCTCCACCCTGCGCAAGCTGCTCGCCCGCCCGGAGCTGGGCTCGGTGGTCGGCGCCGTCGCCGTCTTCGTCTTCTTCTCCATCGTCGCCCCCAGCTTCCTGCAGGCCTCCAGCCTCAGCACGATCCTCTACTCGGCCTCCACCATCGGGATCATGGCCGCCCCGGTGGCCCTGCTGATGATCGGCGGCGAGTTCGACCTCTCCGCGGGCGTCATGGTCACGACCTCGGCACTGGTGAGCTCGATGTTCAGCTACCAGATGACCGCCAACGTCTGGGTCGGCGTCGGCGTGTCCCTGCTGGTCACCCTGGCCATCGGCTTCTTCAACGGGTTCATGCTGACCCGCACGAAGCTGCCCAGCTTCATCATCACGCTCGGCACCTTCCTGATGCTGACCGGCCTGAACCTCGGCTTCACCAAGCTGATCACCGGCACGGTCTCCACCAAGACCATCGCCGACATGGAGGGCTTCTCCTCCGCCCGCGCCCTCTTCGCCTCGCAGTGGAACATCGGCTCGGTCACCCTCAAGGTCACCATCCTGTGGTGGTTCGCCATCGTGGCCGTCGCCACCTGGATCCTGCTGCGCACCCGCGCCGGGAACTGGATCTTCGCCGTGGGCGGCGGGGCCGACGCGGCCCGCGCCACCGGCGTGCCCGTCGTGAAGACCCGTATCGGGCTCTACATGGGCGTCGCCCTGTGCGCCTGGATCTCCGGACAGCACATCCTCTTCTCGTTCGACGTGGTCCAGTCGGGCGAGGGCGTGGGCAACGAGTTCCTCTACATCATCGCGGCCGTGATCGGCGGCTGTCTGATGACCGGCGGCTACGGTTCCGCCATCGGCTCGGCGGTCGGCGCCTTCATCTTCGGCATGACCAGCAACGGCATCGTGTACGCCCAGTGGAATCCGGACTGGTTCAAGTTCTTCCTCGGCGCGATGCTCCTGCTGGCCACGCTGCTCAACGCATGGGTCCGCAAGCGGGCGGAGGCAACCAAGTGAACGCGACCGAAAAGACCGCGACCGGGCCCGGAGCGGCCACCGCCCTGGTGAAGCTGACCGACGTCAGCAAGTTCTACGGGAACATCCGCGCCCTCCAGGGGGTCTCCCTGGAGGTCTCGGCGGGCGAGATCACCTGTGTCCTCGGCGACAACGGCGCGGGCAAGTCCACCCTCATCAAGATCATCGCAGGGCTGCACCGGCACGACGCCGGCACCTTCGAGATCGAGGGGGAGGAGACCGTCCTCGCCAACCCCCGCGCGGCCCTCGACCACGGCATCGCCACCGTCTACCAGGACCTCGCCGTCGTCCCGCTCATGCCCGTCTGGCGGAACTTCTTCCTCGGCTCCGAGCCCACCAAGGGCCGGGGCCCCCTCCGCCGCCTCGACGTGGACCTCATGCGCGAGACCACCCGCACCGAGCTGCTGCGCATGGGCATCGACCTGCGCGACGTGGACCAGCCCATCGGCACGCTGTCCGGCGGCGAGCGGCAGTGCGTGGCCATCGCCCGCGCCGTGTACTTCGGGGCGAAGGTCCTCGTACTCGACGAGCCGACCGCGGCCCTCGGCGTCAAGCAGTCCGGAGTGGTCCTCAAGTACGTCGCCGCCGCCCGGGACGCGGGTCTCGGCGTGGTCCTGATCACCCACAACCCGCACCATGCGTACCTGGTCGGAGACCGTTTCGTCCTCCTCAAGCGCGGCACCATGGCGGGCAGCCACACCCGCGACTCGATCACGCTCGACGAGCTCACCCGGCAGATGGCGGGCGGCTCCGAGCTGGACGAGCTGAGCCACGAACTGGAGCGAGTGGCAGAATCAGGGGCAGGCGCCCCACACGCCACGGCCGCGACGGACGGCACAGCCGGCCGCAGCGGCCCGGCCGACGAGGCCGGCCGGACCCCCCGAACCACCGCACCGAAGAGGGACGACACGACTCGATGAGCACGTACCGGGACTTCACGCTCACCCACCGGGGGTCGGCGCGAGGCACCGTCCTGCGGACCATCGGGACCCGGGAGCGCCGGTCGCACCTGACGGCCCCGCGCGTCCCCACGGTCGGCATCGACATCGGCGGCACCAAGGTGATGGCCGGCGTCGTCGACGCCGACGGGATCATCCTGGAGAAGATCCGCACGGAGACCCCGGACAAGTCCAAGAGCCCCAAGGTCGTCGAGGACACCATCGTCGAGCTGGTGCTGGACCTCTCCGACCGGCACGACGTGCACGCGGTCGGCATCGGGGCGGCCGGCTGGGTCGACGCCGACCGCTCCCGCGTGCTGTTCGCACCCCACCTGGCCTGGCGCGACGAGCCCCTGCGCGACGCGCTCCAGTCCCGGCTCGCGGTCCCGGTCATGGTCGACAACGATGCCAACACCGCCGCCTGGGCGGAATGGCGCTTCGGCGCCGGACGCGGCGAGGACCACCTCGTCATGATCACGCTCGGCACCGGCATCGGCGGGGCCATCCTCGAAGGCGGCCAGGTCAAGCGCGGCCGGTACGGGGTCGCGGGCGAATTCGGCCATATGCAGGTCGTCCCCGGCGGCCACCGCTGCCCCTGCGGCAACCGCGGCTGCTGGGAGCAGTACAGCTCCGGGAACGCCCTGGTCCGCGAGGCCCGCGAGCTGGCCGCCGCCGACTCGCCGGTCGCGTACAACATCATCGCCCGGGTCGGCGGCAACGTCTCCGAGATCACCGGACCGCTGATCACCGAGCTGGCCCGCGAGGGCGACGCCATGTGCATCGAGCTGCTCCAGGACATCGGCCAGTGGCTGGGCGTCGGCATCGCCAACCTCGCCGCCGCCCTCGACCCGTCCTGCTTCGTCATCGGCGGCGGCGTCAGCGCCGCCGACGACCTGCTGATCGGTCCGGCCCGGGACGCCTTCCGCCGCCACCTCACCGGTCGCGGCTACCGCCCCGAAGCCCGTATCGCCAAGGCCCAGCTCGGACCCGAGGCGGGCATGGTCGGCGCCGCCGACCTCGCCAGGCTCGTCGCCCGCCGCTTCCGCCGCGCCACCCGCCGCCGGGTCGAGCGCTACGAGCGGTACGAGCGCTACGCGCAGCAGCTGGGGCGGCGCGACCCCGCCGCCCCCAAGGACCAGGACGAACAGTGAACCCGCCCACCCTGCCCCACCAGGCCTCCGCCCCCGACGCCGAAAGCACCCCGGCGCCCACCGCCGAGGACCGCAGGCACGTCGTCAAGCGCCGCTGGATCACCGCGATCATCATCCTGCTGCTGGTCGGCGTACCCGCGGGCTACCTGGCGATCTCCACCCAGCAGAGCCGCGAGAGCGGCCGCGACAAGGCCGCCAAGGTCGGCGCGTCCAAGGTGCGCCCCGGCTGGCCCTCCAAGGTGCAGCGCAGCATCTACGAGGTCCCGGTCCCGGACAAGGCCTGGCGCGTCGGCTTCCTGGAGACCAACAACTGGCGCACCAGCCGGCTGTACGTCCAGTTCGCCGTCACCCCTGCGGAACTGGACGGCTTCCTGTCCTCCCTCGGCATCAGCCGGGAGGACCTGACCCCCGGGGTCTCGGTCTCCGCGCACGACACCTCGATCGCCGGCTGGCACTGGAAGCCGGAGACCTCATGGCTGGGCACCACCCTCGAACAGGACGACCCCAGGCCCACCCGGGACGTCACCGTCGACCTCACCGATCCCAAGGTCTCCAAGGTCTACGTCGTCTCCTCCACCACCCCGTGACCACCCCCTAACCTTGGGATCATGAAGCTCACCAAGCGGCTGCATTCCTGCGTCCAGTTGGAGAAGGGCGGGCGCACGCTCGTCATCGACCCGGGCGCCTTCAGCGAACCGGACGCGGGACTGGGGGCGGACGCCCTGCTGGTCACGCACGAACACCCCGACCACTTCGAGGAGGGCCGGCTGCGGGCCGCCCTCGACGCCGATCCGGCGGTCGAGCTGTGGACCCTGCGCAGCGTCGCCGAGAAGCTCGCCCCCGCCTATCCGGGCCGGGTGCACACCGTCGGCCACGGCGACGCCTTCACCGCGGCCGGGTTCGAGGTCCAGGTCCACGGGGAGCTGCACGCGGTGGTCCACCCGGACATCCCGCGCGTCACGAACGTGGGCTACCTCGTGGAAGGTTCCCTCTTCCACCCCGGGGACGCGCTGACCGTGCCCGGTGTGCCCGTCGAGACCCTGATGCTCCCGGTGCACGCACCCTGGAGCAAGGTCTCCGAGGTGATCGACTACCTCCGCGAGGTCAAGCCGCGCCGGGCCCTGGACATCCATGACGCCTACCTCTCCGACATCGCCCGGCCGATCTACGACCACGCCCTGGACGCCCTCGGGGGCACCGACCACGGGCGACTCACCGCGGGGGACTCCGCCGAACTGTGACTGTCGGTGCCGGGCGGTAGGTTGGCAGGTATGCGTATCGCCACCTTCAACGTCAACTCCATCACCGCCCGGCTGCCGCGCCTGCTGGCCTGGCTGGAGAGCTCCGGTACGGATGTGCTGTGCATCCAGGAGACCAAGTGCTCGGCGGAGCAGTTCCCCTACGACGAGCTGCGTGAGCTGGGCTACGAATCGGCGGTCAACGCCACCGGCCGCTGGAACGGCGTGGCCCTGCTCTCCAAGGTCGGCCTGGAGGACGTGGTCCTCGGGCTGCCCGGCGGGCCCGACTACGAGGACGTCCAGGAACCCCGCGCGATCTCCGCCACCTGCGGCGGGGTCCGGGTCTGGTCGGTGTACGTGCCCAACGGGCGCGAGGTCGAGCACGACCACTACGGCTACAAGCTGGACTGGTTCCGCGCCCTGGCCACGGCCGTCGCCGAGGACGCGGCCGGTCCGCGGCCGTTCGCCGTGCTCGGCGACTTCAATGTGGCCCCGACCGACGAGGACGTCTACGACCCGGCCGTCTTCGCGGGCCTCACCCATGTCACCCCCGCCGAGCGGGCCGCCCTGGAGGCGCTGCGCGCCGCTGGGCTCTCGGACGTGTTCCCGCGCGCCCTGAAGTACGACCGTCCCTACACCTTCTGGGACTACCGGATGCTCGCCTTCCCCAAGAACAAGGGCATGCGCATCGACCTGGTCTACGGGAACGAGTCCTTCACCAAGGCCGTGACCGATTCCTACGTCGACCGCGAGGAGCGCAAGGGCAAGGGCGCGTCCGACCACGCGCCCGTCGTCGTAGACCTGGACCTCGCCCGGTAGCCGGTCACCGGTCACCGATAGTCGGTGGCCGGTGCCATCCGGGCCGACGGATCCAGGCGCGCCCTGTGGTCAGCGGGGGATCCTGGTGCGACGCTGGGCGGTATGAACATCCCTTTCCTGGGCAACTGGCTGAACCGACGCCAAACGGAACAGGGTGCGGGACTCGCCGCCGCCCTCGCGGACGACCCCGAGGGCGTCGCCGAGTTGTTCTCGGAGTGCGAGATGCTGCGCGTCCAGGCGCGGGCGGCCGGGCTCGAACTCGACGAGAGCCAGGCTTCGTTGGAGGCCCTGGACCAGCTGATGCCGCGCTGGCGGCGGGATCCCGAGGCGGTGCCCTGGCTCGGCAACGACGCCGGCTTCTACCTCGGGACCGTGATCATCCGGACGGTTCCGGGGGCCGCCTGGCGGGTGTGGCCCAACGGCCAGCCGGTGATCCGGCTGGCCTCGGGCCGGGAACTGAACGTGATCGAGTCGGGCCTGTCCTGGGCGATGACCGGATCCCCCGAGCTCAGCCAGGCGTACGCCGAGGCCTCCGAGGGCTGACGCCCCGGCGTGTCGCAGTCCCCCTCCCGTGCGAAGTGCCCTTCCGTGGCCGGATAGTTTGCGCTGACCCCGGCACACCGAGACCGGGACCGGCACCGGGACCGGCACCCGGGCCGTCACCGAGACCGACTCCGACAAGTGGGCAGGGCAGCACATGGCCGTCGAACCGTTGATCGAGCTGCGGGACGTCAACAAGCACTTCGGTGCGCTGCACGTACTGCGGGACATCAGCCTCACCGTCGGCCGCGGGGAGGTGGTGGTGGTCATCGGCCCCTCCGGTTCCGGGAAATCCACCCTGTGCCGGGCGATCAACCGGCTGGAGACCGTCGAGTCGGGCACGATCCTCATCGACGGGGAGGCACTGCCCGCCGAGGGCAAGGAGCTGGCCCGGCTGCGTGCCGAGGTGGGGATGGTCTTCCAGTCCTTCAACCTGTTCGCGCACAAGACCGTCGTCGCCAACGTCTCGCTCGCGCAGGTCAAGGTCCGCGGCCGCAAGCGGGGCGAGGCGGACCGGCGCTCCCGGGAGCTCCTGGAGCGGGTCGGCCTGGCCGACCAGGCCGAGAAGTTCCCGGCCCAGCTCTCCGGCGGTCAGCAGCAGCGCGTGGCGATCGCCCGCGCCCTCGCCATGGACCCCAAGGCCCTGCTCTTCGACGAGCCCACCTCCGCGCTCGACCCGGAGATGATCAACGAGGTGCTGGAGGTCATGCGGCAGCTCGCCCGCGAGGGCATGACCATGGTGGTGGTCACCCACGAGATGGGCTTCGCCCGCTCCGCCGCGAACCGCGTGCTCTTCATGGCCGACGGGCAGATCATCGAGGACCGCACCCCGGAGCAGTTCTTCACCGCCCCCGAGAGCGACCGGGCCAAGGACTTCCTCTCGAAGATCCTCAAGCACTGACGGCGCCGGCCGCCGTGTGCCGGGCGCCCGGCGGGCTGCTGCTGGGCGGCCCGGTCCCGGCAGCAGCCGTGGCTCACTGCTCGCGCAGCGGCACCGACAGGTAGCTCGGATCGGTGCGCGGCGAGGAGAAGGTCAGCTGCGCGCCGATGGGGTTGTGCTCGATGTAGAGCGGGTCGACCGTGTCGACGACGAGAGCGAGCCGGTGGCCCGCCGGGACGTCGTAGGCGGTGGAGAACAGCTCCAGGTCCACGCCGAAGGCCTGGCCGGGAGCCTTCCCGTGGAAGGTGTACGGGGCGTTGCTGACGAGCTTGCCGATGCCGAGCGGGCCGACGTCGTAGAGGTACGCGACGAAGGTGCCGTCGCCCTTGGTGGGGGTGACGGTGGTGTGCAGCTTCGCGGTGCCGCGGATCCGGCGCGCTTCGTCGTAGCGCTCCGACTGCCAGACGGCCGCGAAGGCCCGGGGGAGGAGCGGGACGGAGGCGATCGGCGGCGCCTTCACGAACTGGTCGAGGGCGCTGGAGAGGAGGAGGATGCCGCCGTTGGCGCCGGAGTCGACATTGGCGAAGAGGTGCTCGCTGTCGGAGAGCGCCAGCTTCTCGCTGCCCCCGGAGCCGACCGACTTCCAGTCGGCGTAGCCCTCGTACCCGTCGTTGCTACGGGACTTGATCTGCACCGGGGCCTCGGTGTCGACGCCGTTGCGCTCGCCCTTGAGGTAGCGGTCGAACCAGCGGTGCGCGTTCGTCCAGGTGTCGTTGGGCAGCCCCAGCAGGCCGGTGCCCTCGGCGGTGGCGTGGTCCCCGGGCCGGAACTCCAGGCGCTTGGGGCCGGTCAGCCGCTCGTAGAACTTCGCGTACTGGTTGGGCGGGAAGATGGTGTCGCCCCAGGCGTTGCCGAGCATGATCGCGGCGCCGTTGGCATTGATCCGGTCGACCTGCTCGGAGGCCGAACGCTTCCTGCCCCACTCGATCATCTGCTGCTCCTGGTCCAGCCGGGAGCCGAGGAAGTTGCCGAGGAGCGTCTTGAGTTCGGGTCCGGGGCGGCCGGTGAGGTACCCGGCGGCGCCGAGCATTCCGGCGGCCTGGAGGTGCTGGGTGCGGCCGGAGTAGATGGATTCGATGAGGTCGGCCCAGCCGCTCATCGCGACCACGGCCTTGACGCGCGGGTCGTGGGCGGAGGCCAGCAGGGTGATGCCGGCGGCGTACGAGACCCCGCCGAGGCCGATGCGGTCCGCGTCGGCGGGGGAGTTGGCGAGGGCCCAGTCGATGACGGCGCTGACGTCGGCGATGTCCGGCGGGCCGGCCACCTCGATGTCTCCGCCGGAGAGCCAGAAGCCGCGGGAGGTGTAACTGACCACGACATAACCGGAGTCGGCGAGCTTCCTGGCCTGGGCGATGTACTCGATCTGCGGCAGGCCCCAGCTGGTGGGCAGCACGATCAGCGGGTACTTCCGGCCGCTCTCGGCCCCGGCCGGGGTGAAGACGTTGCCCTTGAGGGTGATTCCGCCGGAGCCCGGGATGTCGTGGAAGCGCAGCTGCGAGGAGGCGTCGGCGGTAGCTGCCGCGGTGGTGGCGGGAGCCGCCTGGGCCTGATGGGGGGCCAGGCCCAGGACGGCTGCCGCCAGCAGGGTCGCCACGGCCGCTGCGGTGGTGGTGCGTTGCATCTGTCGCTCCTCGCGCGTGCGCCGGGATTGTCAAAGTGACCCGACGGTAACCGGAGCGTGTTACCGAAAGTAACCCGTGGGTAAGTTACGCACTGGTAACGATTGGGTGAGGGCTGTGGAACGCCCGCGGCCGGCCGTCAGCCGTTCTGCGGGGTGCCGGACAGGGCGCTCTTGGCCTTCCACTGGTCCCACGACAGGTTCCACTCGCCGTAGCCGTTGCCGATCTCCGCCTGGCCCTTCGAGCCCTCGCCGACCACCTCGAAGAGGTCGCCGACCTGGGACTGCCCGAAGAACTCCTTGGCGTCGGCGTCGCTCATCCCCACGCAGCCGGAACTGCTGTTGGCGCGCCCGAAGTTGCCGGAGTTCCACGGGGCGGCGTGCGCGTACATGCCGGACCAGGTTAGCCGCATCGAGTAATCGACCATCTTGTCGTAGGCGTTGTCCAGGCCCACCGTCTGGGAGTCCATCCGGATGGTGCCCTCCTTCGTCATGATCACCATTTTTCCGGACCAGGAGGCCTTCTTGCCTCCGGGGGTTCCGGCCGAGATCGGGATCGTCCTGAGCGCTTGACCGTCCTGGGTCACCGACATCTTCTTGGTGTCGAGGCTGACCTGGACCCGGCGGTCCTTGCCGATCTTGAACTCGGTGTTGTAGTCCCGGGCGAACAGCCCGCCGCCCTTGCCGGAGTCCACGCCGTTCAGGTGCATGTCGACCTTCACGTCCGTGCCGGACTTCCAGTAGTCCTTGGGCCGCCAGTCGACACGGTCCTTGCCGTCGTGATCCTTGATCCAGCCCCAGGAGCCCTCGGCGTTGTCCGAGGTGGTGACCTTGAGCTGCTTCTCGACCTCGGCCTTGTTCGTCACCGGGTTGTCGAAGACGAGGGACACGGGCATCGCCACGCCCACCGAGCTGCCCTTGGAGATGTTGATCGAGACCTTGTTCACCTTGTCGGCGGGTCCGGTCTTGAACTGCGTGGTGGCGCTCTGGCTCTCGGTGTTCTGCGCCTCGACCTTGTACTCCGCGGCGGGCGGGGCGTTGCGCTCCGAGGTCCAGGTCTTTCCGTCGTCGGAGATCTTCCCCGGCAGTTCCGCGCCCTTGGCGTCGGTCACCTTCACCTGGGCCAGCTTGCCCTCGGCGACGGTCACGGTCACCGGCTGGCCCGCCTTGACCTGATCGCCCGTGAGGTTGACCGCGACCGCCATGGGCGCCTTCGGCTTCAGCTCGGCCTTGCCCTTGTCGTCACCGCCACCGTCGCTCCCGCCCGAACAGGCGGTCAGCGAGGCGGCCAGAAGTGCGGTGCCCGCCATGGCGGTGCGGCGTATACGGCTCAACGAAGGGCCCTTTCCAGGAGCGGGGGTGGTGAACGTCCGCAAAAGAGGATGCGAACGACTCGACTTTAGGTTCCGCAATCGGCGGAAAAAGTCGTCCTTTCTCTTGTGACGTCGACCGCAGCGAAACGGTCATCATCCGGTCACAATCGCCGCGCACTTCGGTCACGGGTGGCTGTGAGAGTCCTGTGAGAGACCGTCAGGACGACAGGAAGGCCGTCTGCCGTGTGTGCACTGCTCGTGACCCCCGCCCAGCAGAACCATGACCAGGACCGGGAGCTCCGGGTGCGTGCCCTGTCGGTCTCCGAATACCAGGCGTTCCTTTCCCGCCACGGCGGGGCGAGTTTTCTCCAGTACCCGTCCTGGGCCCGCGTAAAGGACCTTTGGCGCTCGGAAAGGGTCGGGTGGCACTATCCGGACGGTCGGATTCAGGGTGCTGGTCTCGTTCTCTACCGGCAATTTCCCGGCACCCGCAAATACTTCGCCTACCTCCCCGAGGGGCCCGTCGCCGACTGGTCCGATCCGCACATCGACCGCTGGCTGACCCCGCTCATGCGCCACCTGCGCTCCTCCGGCGCCTTCGCCGTCCGCATCGGCCCCACCCCCGCCTACCGGCGCTGGGACGCGGCCACCGCCAAGTCCGCCTCCGGGCCGGGCCGGCAGATATCCGACGTGCTCGCCACCGAGGTCGACCCGGTGGGCGCCGCGCTCGCCGACCGGCTGCGCACGCGCGGGTGGACGCGGTGCGGCGGCGAGGACGACGGCGACGCGCAGCCCCGTCATGTCTTCCGCGTGCCGCTGGCCGGCCGCACCCTCGACGAGGTGTGGGCGGGCCTCAACCAGGAATGGCGGCGCAACGTACGCAAGGCCACGAAGTCCGGCGTGGAGACGGTCATCGGCACCTTCGCGGACCTGCCCGAGTTCTACCGGCTGCTGCGCATCACCGAGGAGCGCGACGGCTTCCGGCTCGGCCGCTCCCTCGCGTACTACGAGCAGCAGTACCAGGTCCTCAACGAGGAGGCGCCCGGCCGGATGCGGCTCTACCTGGGCGTCCACCAGGGGGAGATCCTCGCCGCCCACACTATGATCACCGCCGGGAAGCGGGTCTGGTACCAGACGGGCGCGTCCGCCGACCACCGCCGCGAGGTACGGCCCAGCAACGCCCTGCAGTGGCGCATGATGTGCGACGCCCACGCCCTTGGAGCGGAGGAGTACGACATGCGCGGGGTACCCTCCACCCTTGACCCCGACGAACGTTCCTTCGGGCTGCTGCGCTGGAAGCTCGGCACCGGCGGACAGGTCGTCGAGACGCTCGGAGAGTGGGAGATACCGATGGACGGAGTCGCCAACACGGCGCTCTACAAGGCGTTCCAGGCGTACCTGGCCCGCCGGTGACGGCCACCGACACCGACAGCGGCACCGACACGGGCACCGACACCGGCACCAGAGCGGCCGCCGCCCCCGGAGCCGCCGACGCGCCCTCCGGGAAGACCTCGGTGCTGCGCAGCGGCGCGCTCATGGCGGCCGGTTCGATCGTCTCCCGCGCCACCGGCTTCATCCGCTCCGCCGTCGTCGTCGCGGCGCTGGGCACCGAACTCCTCGGCGACAGCTACGGCGTCGCCAACACGGTCCCGAACATCATCTACATGCTGCTCATCGGAGGCGCGCTCAACGCCGTCTTCGTACCCGAGCTCGTCCGGGCCGCCAAGGAGCACGCGGACGGCGGATCCGCCTACACCGACCGGCTGCTCACCGCCTGCACCGCCGCCCTCGTGGCGCTCACCACCGTCGCGGTCCTCGCCGCCCCGCTGATCGTCTCGGTGTACACCGACTACGACGGGGCCCAGGCGAGCACCACCGTGGCCCTGGCCCGGTACTGCCTGCCGCAGATCCTCTTCTACGGGCTCTTCACCCTGCTCGGGCAGGTCCTGAACGCCCGCGGCCGGTTCGGCGCGATGATGTGGACCCCGGTCCTCAACAACCTCGTCATCATCGGCGTCTTCGGGCTCTTCCTCTACCTCTCCCACGACGCGGCGGCCGGCCTCACCGCCGCCGAGACCCGGCTCCTGGGCCTCGGCACCACCATCGGCATCGTCATCCAGGCCCTCGCCCTCGTCCCCTCGCTGCGCGCCGCCCGCTTCCGCTGGCGCCCCCGCTTCGACTGGCGCGGCAGCGGCCTCGGCCGCCCGCTGCGCAACGCCGGCTGGCTGGTCATGCTCGTCCTCACCAACCAGATCGCCTACTGGGTCGTCACCCGGCTCTCCACCACCACCGGACAGCACGCCGTGGACGCCGGACTCGCGGGCGGCGCCGGCTACTCCGCCTACAGCAACGCCTACCAGCTGTGGATCGTCCCGCAGGGCATCATCACCGTCTCCCTCGTGACCGCCCTCATGCCGCGGATGAGCGCGGCCGCCACCGAGGGCGACCTCGGCGCCGTGCGCCGCGACATCTCCTACGCCCTGCGCTCCAGCGCCGCCCTCGTCGTGCCCGCCGCCGCGCTCTTCGCCGCCCTCGCCCCCTGGGTGATGGGCAGCGTCTTCGAGTACGGCCGCACCGATGCCGCGGACATCGAGGTCATGGCGGGCATGCTCATCGCCTTCGCGCCCGGCCTGATCGCCTACTCCGCGCAGTACGTCCTCTCGCGCGGCTTCTACGCCCTCTCCGACACCCGGACCCCCTTCTTCCTGAACCTGGTCATCGCCGGGCTCACCGCCGGACTGTCCGCCGCCGCCTACTTCCTGCTGTCCCCGCGCTGGGCCGTCACCGGCATGGCCGCGGCCTCCTCCGTCGCCTTCCTCGCGGGCGCCGCCGTCACCGCCTGGACCCTCACCCGCCGGCTCGGCCCGCGCGCCGGCACCCGTACCGAACGGCGCGCGACCGCCGTACGGACCCACCTGCGGCTGCTGGTCGCCTGCACACCGGCGGCCGCCGCCGGGTACGCGGCCGCCCGCGCCGCCGACCCGTTCGGCAACTTCGCCGCGGTCGGGGCGGGAACCGCCGCGCTGGCCCTCGTCGTCGTCATCCTCGCCGGGCCGCTGCGCCTGACGGAGATCACCGACATGCTGGACTCCCTGCGGCGCAGGATCGGCCGCTGACGGGAGGCAAGGCCCCGCAACACCTTTGGGATACTGACCGGATGCCACGCGTACTGCTGATCGAGGACGACCCTTCCATCCGCGAGGGGGTCGGCCTCGGCCTGCGCCGCCGGGGCCACGACGTGAGTGCCGCCGAGACCGGCGAGGAAGGACTGGCGCTGATGGGCGGCTTCCGCCCCGAGCTCGTCCTGCTCGACCTGATGCTGCCGGGAATCAACGGCGTCCAGGTCTGCCGCCGCATCCGCGAGACCAGCCAGGTGCCGATCATCATGCTCACCGCCCGCGGCGACGACTTCGACATAGTCGTCGGCCTGGAGGCCGGCGCCGACGACTACATCGTCAAACCCGCCCGCACCGAGGTCATCGAGGCCCGCATCAAAGCCGTACTGCGCCGGCTCAGCGACCCCGTGGGCACCCGCCCCGGGGTCGAGCACCACGGTGAGCTGACCGTCGACCGCGCCGGGCTGAGCGTCGCCAAGAACGGCGAGCGCGTGCCCCTCGCCCCCAGCGAGATCAAGCTCCTGCTGCACCTGTCGGCCTCGCCCGAGCAGGTCTTCTCCCGCCAGCAACTCCTCGAATACGTCTGGGACCACAGCTACCACGCCGACGCCCGGCTCGTGGACGCCTGCGTGCGCCGGCTGCGCACCAAGGTCGAGGACCCCGACGCGAGCCCCCGCTACATACAGACCGTGCGCGGCTTCGGCTACCGCTTCGGTCCCCTGTAGGCGACCGTGAGACGCATCGCGCCGCTGGGCCTGCGCACCCGACTGATCGCGGCCTTCCTGCTGGTCGCCGCGATCAGCGCGGTGACCACCGCCGCCCTCACCTACCAGCAGGCGCGCAACGCGATCCTCAAGCAGACCCAGGACACCGCCATCAGCACCCTGCGGGACCAGGTCGAGCAGCAGGAGTTCCGTCTTCCGCTGGACCAGCAGGAGCTCCAGCGCATCGTCATCGAACTCGGCAAGCGCGGCAAACCGCACCCGTGGATCATCTTCGGCGAGTACGGCAGCGTGCGGGTCTCCACCAATCCCGGCACGCCGACCTCCAGCGTGATCACCGACAACCTGCGCGAGAAGGTCCGCCGCCACGACTACACCGCCTTCCAGCGGGTCGAGGACGCGCGCGGCAACCCGTGGCTCACCATCGGCGTCCCCGCCCTCTTCGAGCACAACGGCTTCACCGAATCCACCGGGGCCGTCATCTACGCCAGCGTCCCGCTCTCCACCGAGAAGCAGACCGTGGAGGCCATGGTCGACGCCGCCAAGCAGGGCGCCGTCCCGGGCCTGGCCATCGCCATCGTGCCCGCGCTGCTGGCCGCCCGCAGCGTGCTGCGGCCGGTCCGCGACATGCGGCGGGCCGCCCAGCACCTCGGCCGCGGCCGCCTCGACACCCGGATCGAGGTCCGGGGCGCCGACGAGCTCGCCGGGCTCGCCCGCACCTTCAACGAGACCGCACGCGCCCTGGAGCAGTCCGTGCGCGAGCTCCAGGACGCGGAGGTACGCGCCCGCCGCTTCGCCTCCGACGTCTCCCACGAACTGCGCACCCCCCTTGCCGGAATGCTGGCCGTCACCGAGGTCCTCGACGAGGACGCCGAACACCTCGACGCCGACACCGCCAAGGCCCTGCGCCTGGTCAGCGCCGAGACGGGCAAGCTCGCCGTCCTCGTCGAGGACCTGATGGAGATCTCCCGCTTCGACGCCCGGGCCGCCGAGCTCAACCTCGACGACGTGGACATCGCCGAAGCGGTGCGCAAGACCCTGGAGCGCCGCCACTGGGTCGACGACCGTATCGTCGCCGAGCTGCCGGACCAGGTGCGCGCCCGGCTCGACCCGCGCCGCTTCGACGTGATCCTCGCCAACCTCGTCGGCAACGCCCTGCGGCACGGCGGCGCCCCCGTGCGCATCACCGTACGGACCGCACCGGGCGAGGACGGCGAACGGCTGCTGATCGACGTCGCCGACAGCGGCCCCGGCATCGCCCCCGAGGTGCTGCCGCACATCTTCGACCGCTTCTTCAAGGCCGACGCGGCCAGGACCCGTTCCGCCGGCAGTGGTCTCGGCCTCGCCATCACCCTGGAGAACGTCCGCCTGCACGGCGGAACCCTCCTCGCGGCCAACGGGTCCGCCGGGGGAGCGGTCTTCACCCTCGACATGCCGCTGGAGGCCCACGTATGACAGGGCGCAGGACGAGGACGAGGTCCCGGGCGGCCGTGGCCACGGCGGCGCTGGTGAGCTGCGCCCTGCTGCTCACCGGATGCGGGATCAAACGCAGCGGGGTCATCGACAGCGGCCACGCCGCCACCGTCAAGGTCGCCGATGGCAAGAAAAGCACCTATGTCTACTTCCTCTCCAAGGAGGGCGACCGGCTCGTCCCGGCCCCGTTCAGCCTGCTGGCGGGCTACGACCTCAATCCCGTGGTGCTGCTGCGCCTGCTGCTGGAAGGCCCCCGCGGCCGGGCCGACGAGGCCGGGCTCACCACCGGTCTGCCCCAGCTGCCCGCCAGTCAGGGGACGGAGAAGCTCGCGGTGAGCCCGTACTCGCACGAGGGGATCACGGTCCGGGTGCCGTTCGCCGTGGGCAACCTGTCGGCACTGGCCCGCATGCAGCTCGTGTGCACCATCGGCGTCTCCGCCGTGAAGGACACCCTCAGCCCCGTCACCCTGCAGGGCAGCGACACCACCCTCGCCCCTGCCGAATGCGACCTGAAGCGCTGACGGGCTCGTAGGTACCCGGCCGCGGCCGCGCCCTTGCGGTCAGGGCCGCGCACCCGTCACGGTGGCCCCATGGACCACGCCGCGGACGTCCCCGACGTCTTCGACCCCCGCATCTACGCCTCCGGCATCCCGCACGAGCGCTACCGGCTGCTGCGCGAGCGGCACCCCGTGGCCTGGCAGGCGGAGCCGGAGATCCAGGGCTGGCCCGCCGGCCCGGGCTTCTGGGCCGTCACCCGGCACGCCGATGTCGTACGGGTCCTGCGCGACCACCGGACGTACTCCTCCTGGCTGGGCGCCACCCAGATCCGCGACCCCGACCCGGCCGACCTGCCCTTCCTGCGCCGCACCATGCTCAACCAGGACCCACCCGAACACGGCCGGCTGCGGCGGCTGGTGTCCCGCGCCTTCACCCCCGCCCGCGTCGACGCCTTCGCCGGGCGGGTACGGGAGCGCGCCCGCGCCCTGCTCGCCGCCGCCCGCCAGGACGCCGAGGACGGCGCCGCCGACCTCGTACGCGCCGTCACCGACGAGTACGCGCTGCTGAACCTCACCGACCTGCTGGGTGTCCCGGCCGCCGACCGGGCCCTGCTGCTGGAGTGGACCGTACGGATCATCGGGTACCAGGACCCCGACGACGCCCCGCCGCCGCGCCTCGGCCCGGACGGCACACCGCTCAACCCGCGCTCCCCGGCCCTGCTCGGCGAGATGTTCGCGTACGCCCGCGAACTGGCCGACCACAAGCGCGCCCACCCCGGCGACGACGTGATGACCGCCCTCGCCGGGGCCGGACTCGACCCGGCCGAACTGGAGATGTTCTTCTTCCTGCTCACCGTGGCGGGCAACGACACCGTACGCAGCGCCGCCCCCGGCGGCCTGCTCGCACTGGCCGGGGCCCCGGACGCCTACCGGCGGCTCGCGGACGGAACCGTCCCGTTCGACCGGGCCGTCGACGAACTCCTGCGCGTCCACCCGCCGGTGCTCAGCTTCCGCCGCACGGCCGCCGTCGACACCGAGCTGGCCGGGCGCTCCATCCGCGCCGGGGACAAGGTGGTGGTCTTCCACGCCTCCGCCAACCACG
This sequence comes from Streptomyces sp. NPDC030021, assembly GCF_055574035.1. Classification (NCBI taxonomy): domain Bacteria; kingdom Bacillati; phylum Actinomycetota; class Actinomycetes; order Kitasatosporales; family Streptomycetaceae; genus Streptomyces; species Streptomyces sp. NPDC030021. The sequence goes on along the minus strand of NZ_JBVIAH010000001.1, from coordinate 439,026 downwards.
ACGAGCGCGTCTTCACCGACCCCGGCCGCCTCGACCTGGCGCGGACGCCCAACCCGCACGTCTCCTTCGGGGAGGGCCCGCACGTCTGCCTCGGCGCCCACTTCGCCCGGCTCCAGCTGCGCATCCTCTACGAGGAGTGGTGTGCGGCCATGCCCGCGCCGGAACTGGCGGGACCGCCCCGGAGGCTGGTCTCCAACTTCATCAACGGGATCACACGGCTGCCGGTTCGGGTGTCAGGGCGGCCCGGGTGACATCGGCCGCGAGCTCGGTCACATCGGGGCCGTAGGCATCGGAGTTGACCACCTTCAGCACCAGGCAGAAGGGATCCTTCCCGTACGTGCGGGCCAGCCGCTCGTGGTTGCGGGCGAGATAGCGGGCGGCGGCCTGGTTGCTGACCGCCGTCTGCCCGGAGAGCAGGAAGACGGGGCGGCCGCCCTGCGCGCCCGTCAGCCTGGCCAGCAGCACGTACTCCACCCGCCCCTTGGCCCACCGGTAGCTCTCGCCGCCCACCTGGATCGCGCCCCGGTCCTCGTGCTCCTGGGTGTCGACGTTCACCCGTACCCCCGGCAGCATCGAGGCCAGGTGCGCCACCGTACGGGAGTTGGACGTCGGGCCGCCGACGCAGAACTCGGCGCGCTCGCCGAAGCCCTGACGCGCCTCGTCGTGCGTGACGATCTGGACGTTGGCCCCGCAGTCCTTGATCAGCGCGGATATCTCCAGCAGCGCGAACGCGTCGTTGCGGTGCACCGACGACTCCTTGCCGCCCATCTGCCGGTTGACCACGAACAGGCACTCGGCGCCGGCCGGCAGTCCGAAGAACCCCTGCTTGCGGCGCAGTGTACGGCGCCACAGGTAGGTCCGGGCGAACCAGCCGAACCCGCCGCTGACGGCGGTGGCTATCACCCCGAGCACGATGTTGCGCACGTCGTCGTTCATGCGGCGGATGGTAGCGGCCGGGCGGCCTTCCTGACGCGGGGGGTGCGGTGAAGTTACGCTGCGCGAACCAGACCTGACCGGCCGTCGACCGGAGGAACCGCATGCGTGCTCCCGCCGCACGTCAGTTTGCGCTCGTCGCCCTCGCCGGGGCGCTCGTCTCCACCGGGGCCGCGGCCCCGCCCACCACGACCACCTCACCGGCCAAGGTGCCGGTCGCCGCCGGCTACGGCGGGGCCGTCGCCAGCGTCGACGCCGACGCCACCGCCGCGGGCATCGGCGTCCTGCGCTCCGGCGGCAACGCCGTGGACGCGGCGATCGCCACCGCCGCCGCGCTCGGGGTGACCGAGCCCTACTCGGCGGGCGTCGGCGGAGGCGGCTACCTCGTCTACTACGACGCCCGCTCGCACCGGGTGCACACCATCGACGGCCGCGAGACCGCCCCCGCCACCGCCACCGAGGCACTGTTCCAGGAGAACGGCCTCCCCATCCCCTTCGCGGAGGGCCAGACCAGCGGCCTCGGGGTCGGCGTGCCCGGCACCCCCGCCACCTGGAAGAGCGCCCTCGACGCCTGGGGCACCCGCCCGCTCGGCGCGCTGCTGAAGCCCGCCGAGAAACTGGCCCGCGAGGGCTTCACGGTGGACAGCACCTTCCGGGCCCAGACCGAGCTCAACCAGGACCGCTTCAAGGACTTCCCGGCGACCTCGAAGCTCTTCCTGCCGGGCGGCGCCCTGCCGGTGGTCGGCTCCACCTTCAAGAACCCCGATCTTGCCACCACCTACGCCGAACTCGGCCGCAAGGGGACCGGCGCCCTCTACCGCGGACCCCTCGCCGAGGACATCGTCCGGGCGGTGCGCACACCCCCGGTGGACCCGGCGGCCACCCGCAAGGTCCGCCCCGGCGACCTGACCACCGCCGACCTGCGCGCGTACGCGACCAAGCGGCAGGACCCGACCCGGGTGAGCTACCGCGGCCTGGACGTCTACAGCATGGCGCCCTCCTCCTCCGGCGGCACCACCGTCGGCGAGGCGCTGAACATCCTGGAGCGGACCGACCTCTCGAAGCTGTCCGAGACGCAGTACCTGCACCGCTTCATCGAGGCCTCGCGGATCTCCTTCGCCGACCGGGGCCGCTGGGTCGGTGACCCGGCGGCGGTGGACGTGCCCACGCGTGAGCTGCTCTCGCAGCGGTTCGCCGACTCGCGCGGCTGCCTGATCGCGCCGGACCGTACGCTGACCAGCCCGCTGGCCCCCGGCGACCCGCGCCACCCGGCGGCCTGCGGCGGCTCCGGCCAGGCCGCCCCGACCACGTACGAAGGGGAGAACACCACGCACCTGACGGTCGCCGACCGCTGGGGCAACGTGGTCTCCTACACCCTGACCATCGAGTCCACCGGCGGCAGCGCGATCACCGTTCCCGGGCGCGGCTTCCTGCTCAACAACGAGCTGACCGACTTCTCCTTCGCCCCGGCTTCGCCCGGCGTCCCGGACCCGAACCTGCCCGGCCCCGGCAAGCGGCCGCGCTCGTCCATGTCCCCGACGATCGTGCTGGAGGACGGCCGCCCGGTGCTCGCGGTGGGCTCCCCGGGCGGTGCCACCATCATCACCACCGTGCTGCAGACCCTGATCGGCCACCTGGACCGGGGGCTGCCGCTGGTCGACGCGATCGCCGCGCCGCGGGCCAGCCAGCGCAACCAGACCACCACCGAGCTGGAGCCGGGCCTGTGGAACAGCCCGCTGCGCGCGGAGCTGGAGGCGATCGGCCACGCTTTCCGGCAGAATCCGGAGATCGGCGCCGCGACCGGCGTGCAGCGGCTGCCGGACGGCCGCTGGCTGGCGGCGGCCGAGACCAGCCGCCGGGGCGGCGGCTCGGCGATGGTGGTCCGCCCGTACGGGAAGCCGTAGCGCCCTTCCCTAGAGGGCGGTGAGGATCCGCGGACCGTCGGCGGTGATCGCGACCGTGTGCTCCGAGTGGGCGGCGCGGCTGCCGTCGACGGTGCGCAGGGTCCAGCCGTCCGCGTCGCAGGTGTAGTCGTCCGTGCCGCCCGCGATCAGCATCGGCTCGATGGCGAGGACCAGGCCGGGGCGCAGCTTCATGCCGCGTCCCGGCGGGCCCTCGTTGGGCACGCCCGGGTCCTCGTGCATGGTGCGGCCGATGCCGTGGCCGCCGAAGCCGTCCGGCACCCCGTACCCGGCGGCTCGGCAGGTGGCACCGATCGCGTGGGCGATGTCGCCGATCCGGTTGCCGGGCACGGCGGCGGCGATCCCGGCCGCGAGGGCCGCCTCGGAGGTCTCGATCAGCCGGAGGTCGGCGGGGCGGGCCCGGCCGACCGTGAAGCTGATGGCCGCGTCGCCGGCCCAGCCGCCGAGCAGCGCCCCGAAGTCGGCGCTGACCAGGTCGCCGTCCTGCAGCAGTTGCTCGCCGGGGATGCCGTGCACGATCGCGTCGTTGACCGAGAGGCACACCGAGGCGGGGAAGGGCACCGGTGCGAACCTCGGCCGGTAGCCCAGGAAGGGCGAGGTCGCGCCGGCCTCGCGGAGCACCTCGCGCGCCACCCGGTCCAGGTCCAGCGGGGACACCCCCACGTCGGCGGCCTCCCGTACGGCGGCCAGGGCGCGGGCGACCACCCGGCCCGCGGCCCGCATCTCGTCGATCTCTCGGTCCGTCTTCAGTTTCACCATGCCAATAACTATACCGGTATAAGAATAACGGGATAGTTATTGGTGTGCGGGGTAGGATGACGGCATGGTCCGTACCCCCCTCACCCCCGAAGAGCGCGAGCGCGGCGAGCGGCTCGGCATCCTGCTGCGCGAGGCTCGCGGCGACCGGAGCATGGTCGAGGTCGCGGCCGGCGCCGGGCTCTCCGCCGAGACCCTGCGCAAGATCGAGACCGGCCGGGCACCCACCCCCGCCTTCTTCACGGTCGCCGCCCTCGCCGCGGCCCTCGGTCTCTCCCTGGACGACCTGCTGCGCCGCTGCGCCGTCGTCCCGGCCTGAGCCCGGGCCGTGTCCGGGCCTGCCGTTCGGGCGGGCCCGGCGGCCAGACGGCCCAATCGGCGGTGGGACCTCCGGAGCGCGGGGCAAGCGTGAAGGCGTGCCAGCCATGAACGCATCCAAGCGAGTCGGTTTCGCAGTCGTCGGCGCCCTCCTCGCGGGCGGCCTGCTGCTCGCGGCGTGTGCCGTCCCCGAAGGCCGCCCCCGCGCGGGCGACGTGGTCTTCCGCCACCCCGGCGTCGTCGTCAGCCACGGCCAGCTCCGGCAGGCGAAGCAGATGGTCGCGGCCGGCAAGGAACCCTGGCTCTCTGCGTACCGGGCCCTCCTGGGCAGCCGATACGCCTCGCTCGACTACACCCCGCACCCGGCCGGCGTGGTGCCCTGCCCCTTCAACAGCGGACCGCAGTCCTGTCTCGACGAACGGCAGGACGCGATCGCCGCCTACACCCACGCCCTGCTGTGGTCGGTGAACGGCAGGACCGCCCACGCGCGCAAGGCCGTACAGATCATGGACGCCTGGTCGGCCGTGATGAAGAAGCACCGCGAGGACAACGCCGGACTCCAGGCCGCCTGGTCCGGATCCAGCTGGGCCCGGGCCGCCGAGATCGTGCACGCCGACTACCCGAACTGGGAGGAGCCCCGGGTCACCCGGTTCAAGGAGATGCTGCGCAAGGCCTACCTGCCGGCCGTCCGCGCCCAGGTGCCCGCCTACAACGGCAACTGGGAACTGGCCATGACCGACGCCGCCGTCTCCATCGCCGTCTTCCTGGAGGACCAGGCGATCTTCCGGGAGTCCCTGGAGCGGTTCCGGGCGCGCGTGCCGGCGTACTTCTACCTCCGGATGGACGGCCCGCGCCCGATGGCCCCGCCGTACGCCGCCATCGCGACGGCCGCCCAGGTCAAGGCGTACTGGTTCGACCAGGGCACCTACGTCGACGGCATCGCCCAGGAGACCTGCCGCAACCTGATGCACGTCGGCTACGCGCTCGCCGCGTCCGCGCACATCGCCGAGACGGCCTGGCACCAGGGCGTCGACCTGTACGGCGAGCAGTCCGCCCGGCTGCGCACCGCGCTGGAGTTCCATGCGAAGTACCAGCTCGGGGCCGAGGCCCCGCCGTGGCTGTGCGGGGGCAAGGTGGAGCGGACCATGGGGCCCGACCTGGAGGTGGCCCTGCACCACTACGAGACGCGGACCGGCGCGAAGCTCCCGTACACCCGCGCCCTGGTCGAGAAGACGCGGCCGGCCGGAACGGACGAGCTGTTCGTGGCCTGGGAAACGGTCAGCCACGGAGAGACCCCGCCCGCCTGACATCCCCTGGGTGTCTTGCCGGTCGGGCCGGGCTCGCGGCCTGATCCGGCCCGACCGACAAGACACCCCCTAGGGTGCGGTCATGGATCTCGAAGAGCTCGGCAGGGCGCGGTACGTCAGTCTCACCACCTTCCGCAAGGACGGCACGCCCGTGGCGACACCGGTGTGGGCGGTCGCCGACGGGGGTGAGCTGTACGTGTGGACGCGCAGCGATTCGTGGAAGGTCAAGCGGATCCGCAACAACGGGCGGGTCACCGTCACCGCCTGCGACATGCGCGGGCGCGTCGGGGAAGGGGCGCAGACGCGGGAGGGCGAGGCCCGGCTGCTCGACGAGGCGGGGCTGGGGCGGGTGCGGAAGCTGATGTCGCGCAAGTACGGCTGGCAGTTCTGGTTGGTGGACGTGCCCGCCGCCCTGGCGCGCCGGGGCCGGCGTCCGCACACCGCGATCGCCGTCAAGCTTTGAGACTCCCGTAGCCCGCCCGTAACACAGGTGGGATCCAATGCGGTCATGGAGACCGCGACTTCGCTGGCGATCAGTCAACTCTCGGGATACTTAAGGGGATTGACGCAGAGGCTGGATCCCGGGGCAGGCTGGTACGGGGAGTTCCTGCGCCGGGATCCGGAGGGGATGAAGGCCTGTCTCGACGGGGCGGCGATGCCCCCGTGGGACGTGGTGGAATCGCTGCTCCGGGACCTGGCCGGGGCGCGCGGGGCGGAGTTCGCGGCGCGGGAGACCGTATACGCGGCCCAGCTGAGGGCGGCGGCCGTAGCGGTGTGGGACCGGCTGCCGGGCGGCGAGGGGGAGCTGCGGACCCTGATCGCGGCGGCGGTGGCGCAGCGGGCCGAGGCGCAGACGGCCCTGCGGAGCCTGACGGTACGCCTCGGCAGGGCCGCCGACCGGACCGGGACGGACGCCCTCACCCGGGAACTCTCCTGGGCCCAGGACGACGTGGCCCGCGCCGTGGCCCGGCACGAAGACCTGGCTGCCCGCCTGCGGGCCCTGCGGGCGGGCCCCGACGGGCAGTGGCCGGCGCGGCCGGAGACCGCGGAGTGGCTGCCCGGGGTGCCCCGGCAGCGGACGGCGCGCGCCGAACCGAGCGCCGGGCCGGGCAACGGGCCGGGCGCCGAACCGGGCAACGGGCCGGTCGCCGGGCCGAACGCCGCGCCGCAAGCGCCCGCCGCCGAGGAGCCCCCCGCGCGCGCCGAGGCACCGGTCGGCCGGGCCGAGGGGCGGTGGCTGCGCGGTGCGCGACGCTCCGGCGGCGCCCGGTACGCGGGCTCGGCGGCTCCCGAGGCCCCGGCCTTCACCCCGCCGCCGGGACACCCCGGCGGGGACGGCACGCCGGGTTCCGGTCCCGGCGCCGCGCTCCCCGCGCCGCGCGGAGCCCGCTTCGGCATCCCGGACGCCCCCGCACCCGAGGCCCCCGGCACCGCCGAGCCCGCGCCCCGCCCCGTCCCGCGTCCCGAGCACCGGGCCGGGCCTTCGGCGGGCGTCCCCGGAGCCGTCGCCGCCGCCCTGCTCGCCCTGCGCGCCCAGGGCCGCAGCGGTGAGGCGCACGCCCTGCTGTGCGAGGCCGCGGCCCGGCCCGCCGAACACCTGCCCGCACTCGCGGCCGAGCTGACCGGGGCGGGGCTGGCGGCCGACTGGGCCACCCTGCTGTGGGAGGCGGCCTCACTCCCGCCCGAGCGGCTCGCGGCGGCCGCGGCCGCCCTCGGCGCCGCCGGCCGGGAGGCCGACTGCGACGCCCTGCTGCGCCAGGGTGCCGCCCGCCCGGCCGCCGAGGTCGCGGACGCGGCGCTCGCCCTCGACGGGGCCGGCCGGATCCGCGAGGCCGACGCCCTGCTCGGCGCCTTCGTCAGGGTGCGCACCGCCGAGGAGGCGGCGGGCCTGGCCCGGCACGACCCGCAGTGGTTCGCCCCGCGACTGCTCCGGGCGGCCCGGGGGCTGCCCGGGCCCCGGCACCGCGACCTGGTCCACGCCCTGCGGGTGGCGGGCCTCGCCGGTGCGTAGGGGTTCCTAACCCGCCCGTCTCCTGACCGCATTCGACCGCGGGGCGACGTAACGTGATCGACTACTCCAACCGCGCACGGCGGTCTTGCCCCACGCTGTGACGAGGCCTACGTTCTACTCCCTACGCATACCGTCTACGTGCGTAGAACCCGGCGTTCCCGTCGCGAGGAGCAGCTCATGGCCCAAGTCGTCCGCGCCGCGCTGGTCCAGGCCACCTGGACCGGAGACACCGAGTCGATGATCGCCAAACACGAGGAGCACGCCCGCCGGGCAGCAGCCGAGGGCGCGCAGATCATCGGCTTCCAAGAGGTCTTCAACGCCCCCTACTTCTGTCAGGTCCAGGAGCCCGAGCACTACGGCTGGGCCGAGGCCGTCCCCGACGGCCCGACCGTACGCCGGATGCAGGACCTCGCCCGCGAGACCGGCATGGTGATCGTCGTACCGGTCTTCGAGCTGGAGAGCGAGGGCTTCTACTACAACACCGCCGCCGTCATTGACGCCGACGGCAGCTACCTGGGCAAGTACCGCAAGCACCACATCCCCCAGGTCAAAGGCTTCTGGGAGAAGTACTACTTCCGTCCGGGCAATCTCGGCTGGCCCGTCTTCGACACCGCCGTCGGCCGGATCGGCGTCTACATCTGCTACGACCGCCACTTCCCCGAGGGATGGCGCCAGCTGGGCCTGGCCGGCGCCCAGCTGGTCTACAACCCCTCCGCCACCTCCCGAGGCCTGTCCGCGTACCTGTGGCAGCTGGAGCAGCCCGCCTCCGCCGTCGCCAACGAGTACTTCATCGCCGCCATCAACCGCGTCGGCCAGGAGGAGTACGGCGACAACGACTTCTACGGCACCAGCTACTTCGTCGACCCGCGCGGCCAGTTCGTCGGGGAGGTCGCCAGCGACAAGGACGAGGAACTCGTCGTCCGCGACCTCGACTTCGACCTGATCAAGGAGGTCCGCGACCAGTGGGCCTTCTACCGCGACCGCCGTCCCGACGCCTACGGAGGGCTCGTACAGCCGTGACCAACCCGACCCCGCTCCACAGCCGCCACCGCACCGTCCTGCCCGACTGGCTCGCGCTCTACTACAAGCACCCCATCGAGCTCACCCACGGCGACGGCCGCCATGTCTGGGACGCGGACGGCAACCGCTACCTCGACTTCTTCGGCGGCATCCTCACCACGATGACCGCGCACGCCCTGCCCGAGGTCACCAAGGCCGTGTCCGAGCAGGCCGGACGGATCATCCACTCCTCCACCCTGTACCTCAACCGGCCGATGATCGAGCTGGCCGAGCGGGTCGCCGCCCTCTCCGGCATCCCCGACGCCCGGGTCTTCTTCACCACCTCCGGCACCGAGGCCAACGACACCGCCCTGCTGCTCGCGACGACGTACCGCCGGTCCAACCAGATCCTGGCGATGCGCAACAGCTACCACGGCCGGTCCTTCTCCACCGTCTCGATCACCGGCAACCGCGGCTGGTCCCCGACCAGCCTCTCGCCGCTGCAGACGTACTACGTCCAGGGCGCGGTCCGCACCCGCGGCCCCCTCGCCCACCTGGACGACGCCGCCTTCACCGCCGCCGCCGTCGAGGACCTGGAGGACGTACTCGGCCAGGCCCGCGGGGGAGTGGCCGCCCTCATCGCCGAACCCATCCAGGGCGTCGGCGGCTTCACCTCCCCGCCCGACGGCCTCTACGGCGCCTTCCGCGAGGTCCTGAACCGCCACGGCATCCTGTGGATCAGCGACGAGGTGCAGACCGGCTGGGGCCGCACCGGCGACAACTTCTGGGGCTGGCAGGCACACGCCCAGAACGGCCCGCCGGACATCCTCACCTTCGCCAAGGGCATCGGCAACGGCATGTCCATCGGCGGGGTCGTGGCCCGCGCCGAGGTGATGAACTGCCTGGACTCCAACTCCATCTCCACCTTCGGCGGCTCCCCGGTCACCATGGCGGCCGGCGTGGCCAACCTCGCGTACCTGCTGGAGCACGACCTCCAGGGCAACGCCCGCCGCGTCGGCGGCCTGCTCCTGGAGCGGCTGCGCGGCATCGCCGCCACCGTCCCCGCCGTACGGGAGATCCGGGGCCGGGGCCTGATGGCCGGCCTCGAACTCACGAAGCCGGGCACGGACGAAGCCGACCCGGACGCGGCCGCCGCCGTCCTGGAGGCGGCCCGCGAAGGCGGCCTGCTGCTCGGCAAGGGGGGCGGGTACAACACCAGCGTGCTGCGCATCGCGCCGCCGCTCTCCCTCACCGTCGCCGAGGCGGAAGAGGGCGCCGAGATCCTCGAACAGGCATTGCGCAGCATCCAGTAGGGGGATCACATGAGCATCCGCACCCTGATCCGCGGCGGCCTCGTCGTCACCGCCTCCGACGAAGTGCACGCGGACGTCCTGATCGAGGACGGCCGCGTGGCGGCGCTGGCCGCACACGGCTCGGCGGCCGCCGGAGCCTGGACGGCCGACCGCACGATCGACGCGACCGGGAAGTACGTGATCCCCGGCGGGGTCGACGCGCACACCCACATGGAACTTCCCTTCGGAGGCACCTCGGCCTCCGACACCTTCGAGACCGGAACCAGAGCCGCGGCCTGGGGCGGCACCACCACCATCGTCGACTTCGCCGTGCAGAGCGTGGGCCACTCCCTGCGCGAGGGACTCGACACCTGGTACGCCAAGGCCGACGGCAACTGCGCCGTCGACTACGCCTTCCACATGATCCTCTCGGACGTCAACGAGAGAACGCTCAAGGAGATGGACCACCTCGTCGGCGAGGGGGTCACCTCCTTCAAACTGTTCATGGCCTACCCCGGCGTCTTCTACAGCGACGACGGGCAGATCCTGCGCGCCATGCAGCGCGGCGCCGCCAACGGCGGGCTGATCATGATGCACGCCGAGAACGGCATCGCGATCGACGTCCTCGTCGAACAGGCCCTCGCGCGCGGGGAGACCGACCCCCGTCACCACGGTGAGGTCCGCAAGGTGCTCCTCGAAGCCGAGGCCACCCACCGCGCCATCCAGCTGGCGCGGGTCGCGGGCGCCCCGCTGTACGTGGTCCACGTCTCGGCGGAGGAAGCGGTGGCGGAGCTCGCCGCCGCCCGCGACAAGGGCCTCCCGGTCTTCGGGGAGACCTGTCCGCAGTACCTCTTCCTGTCCACCGACAACCTGGAGGAGCCCGACTTCCAGGGCGCCAAGTACGTCTGCTCCACGCCGCTGCGGCCCAAGGAACACCAGGCGGCGCTGTGGCGGGGCCTGCGGACCAACGACCTCCAAGTGGTCTCCACCGACCACTGCCCCTTCTGCTTCCGGGGCCAGAAGGAACTGGGCCGCGGGGACTTCTCGAAGATCCCCAACGGGCTGCCGGGGGTGGAGAACCGTATGGACCTCCTCCACCAGGCGGTCCTGGACGGGCACATCAGCCGCCGCCGCTGGATCGAGATCGCGTGTGCGACCCCGGCCCGGATGTTCGGCCTCTACCCGCAGAAGGGCACCATCGCGCCGGGCTCCGACGCCGACATCGTGCTCTACGATCCGCACGCCGAGCAGGTCATCTCCGCCGAGACCCACCACATGAACGTGGACTACTCGGCGTACGAGGGCAGGCGGATCACCGGACGCGTCGACACCGTGCTCTCGCGCGGCGAACTCGTCATCGACCAGCGCGAATTCACCGGCCGGGCCGGCCACGGGGCCTTCGTCCCCCGCTCCACCTGCCAGTACCTGTAAAGCGTCAAGGAGCCGCCCCATGGACTTCGGCCTCGTCCTGCAGACCGACCCGCCCGCCTCCCAGGTCATCAGCCTCATGAAGCGCGCCGAGCGCAACGGCTTCCGCTACGGCTGGACCTTCGACTCCGCCGTGCTGTGGCAGGAGCCGTTCGTCATCTACAGCCAGATCCTGGAGCACACCCGCAAGCTGCACATCGGCCCCATGGTCACCAACCCCGGCACCCGCACCTGGGAGGTGACCGCCTCCACCTTCGCCACCCTCAACGACATGTTCGGCAACCGCACCGTCTGCGGGATCGGGCGCGGGGACTCGGCGATGCGCGTCGCCGGGCGCAAGCCCAACACCCTGGCCCGCCTGGGCGAGGCCATCGACGTCATCCGGGACCTGGCCGAGGGCCGCGAGGCCCTGGTGGACGGCAACCCGATCCGCCTGCCGTGGGTCCGCGACGGGAAACTCCCCGTCTGGATGGCGGCGTACGGGCCGAAGGCCCTGGCCCTGGCGGGGGAGAAGGCCGACGGGTTCATCCTCCAGCTCGCCGACCTCTACCTGACCGAGTGGATGGTCAAGTCGGTCCGCGAGGCCGCCGTCGCGGCCGGCCGCGACCCGGCGGAGATCACCATCTGCGTGGCGGCGCCCGCGTACGTGAGCGAGGACCTCGCGCACGCCCGCGACCAGTGCCGCTGGTTCGGCGGAATGGTCGGCAACCACGTCGCCGACCTCGTCGGCCGCTACGGCGAGCACTCCTCGATGGTTCCCGACGAGCTCACCGAGTACATCAAGGCCCGCCAGGGCTACGACTACAGCCACCACGGCCGGGCCGGGAACCCGTCCACCGACTTCGTCCCCGACGAGATCGTCGACCGCTTCTGCCTGCTGGGGCCGGCCGAGGCGCACATCGAGAAGCTGCGGGCCCTGCGCGACCTGGGCGTCGACCAGTTCGCCGTCTACGACATGCACGACGCGCGGGAGGCCACGATCGACGCCTACGGCCAGCACATCATTCCGGTGCTGCGCGACTGACCTGCCGCACCCGCCCAGCAAGCCGCCTCCCCCGCCGGGCACACCGCCCGTGCGGGGGAGGCGGCTCGCTCTGCCGGTCGCGGTCGCGGCCGGAGGGGTGTTGGCGAGGCCGGATTCAGGTCCGTGAGGTCTCTCGGTGCGGCAGGCCGTCCAGGAGCTCGCGTTCGGCCGAGCTGAACTGAGGGTGGTCGAGCCGAGGACGCAACGGGCCGATGAGGGCGGCCAACAGCACGCCGGGTCTGACCAGGGAAGCGGGCGGAGCCTGGAGCGCCAGGACGTCGGTCAGGGCCGTGGCGGCACGGAACGATCCGGTCGCCGTGCGGGACAGGCGGCTGACGTAGCGGCGGAGAAGGCGGTCGGTGAGCTTCGGGCGCTTGCCCCGGGTGGTCGTGAAATGGATGTCCTGACCGGTGGCAAGGGCCCAAGCGGTGTTCACGGGCCGGGCGATGGCGCGCTGCGCGCGGTGGGCCAGGTCGAGGGTCGGGCCGGTCGCGAGCAGGTCGCGCAGCGCGAGGGCGCCCAGCGCTGCCACCGACATGCCCTGTGCGTAGACAGGGTTGAAGGTGGCGACGGAATCCCCCAGTGCCACCAGGCCGTCGGGCCGCGCGCCGAGCCGTTCGTAGTGGTAGCGCCGATTCGCGGTGCTGTGGGTGACGCTGACATCGCCGAGCGGTTCGGCGTGCTGCAGCAGGTCGGCCAGGATGGGGTGGCGCAGCGTACGGGCGAAGGGCTCGAAATGCTCGGCGGCGCGGGTGGGCTCCCCGCCGGGGGCTCCCATCAGGCTGACGTGCCAGCGGTCGCCGTCGATCGGCAGAATGCCGCCGGCCTTGGCGGGCTGCCGCAGAAGCGGGTCGGCCTGCACGCCGACGACCGGCCAGCCGCGTGTGGGGACCGGGGCCCGGTAGAGGCGGCTCGCATAGACCATGCCGGAGTCGAGACGCTCCTCGGTGAGGCCGGTGAGTCCGAGCCGGGCAAGCCACCGGGGCAGCCGGGAGGCCCGGCCGGAGGCGTCGATGACCAGGTCGGCCCGCAGTTCCGCCTCGATGCCGTCGGCACCACGCAGTCGTACGCCCTTGACGGCATGGCGGTCGCCGAGCAGCCCGACCACCTTGGTGTGCGTACGGACGGTGACCCGCAAGTCCTTCAGGACCTCCTCGCGGACCACGAGGTCTGTCAGGTCCCGGCTCGCGGTGATCACGTAGTGGGTGGCGCGCTGCCAGCGCCGGTACCAACCCTCGGGCGAGTAGATCACCATGTCGGTGGTCACCGGTATGCGGTGGGCGCCCGCGGCCATCAACAGGTCGATGCTGCCCGGCAGCAGGGCGTCGATGGCCTCTGCGCCGCCGGCCTGCAGCCAGTGGATATGGGCGGCTTGGGGAACCCCGGTGCGCGGTTCGGGCCCTGCGGGCAACTCGTGGGCCTCGAGGATCTCGACGGAATCGACATGTTCCTTGACCGCTGCTGCCGCGAGCATGCCGGCGAGGCTGCCCCCGATGATGACGACACGCCTGGGGGCGTGGCTCGTGGCTCGGCTCATGGCGGGCTGCCTTCTGCGCGGGCGCGATGGTGCGCATGGACGTTCCGGACCGCGGGCGAAGCGAGCGCCAGGAACAGCGGAACCGGGTCCCCGGCGCGCAACTCCCATGTCGAAGTAGCGTCTTGCAGGGACTCGGTATGCGTCCACTGCCGCTCGCGAGCGGCCCGGATCATGGTCGCATCCGCGGCGACCGCCGCGGAAGAACCACCCGTCCACATGCGTCCGGGGCGGCGGCCGACGGCCGCCGCCCCGGACAGCCGGCCCGCCCCGGCCCGTGGCGGGCCGGAGCGGTGACCGGTGTTCGGTCAGGGAAGGAGCGGGACGAGGACGAGTGTCAGCGGCGCCGTCACGGAGGAAGCGGCGTAGCAGCTCGTCCCCGCGAAGGACGCGGTGTAGCTCGTCGCCGTGATCACCGTGCTGGGAACCGTCAGCGTCGGCGGGGCCAGTGTCGCCACCCCGCCGGCGTTGGTGAGCGCGGTCCCGAGGACGACGGGCCCGAGCGTCGTGTTCGCCCTGAAGGTGACCAGTTGTCCCGGGAGCGGAGCGGCGGTGGAGGTGACCTTGAGCGTGGCGCTCATCGACTGGATGACGAACGTGCCGTTCGTCCGCAGGCGGATCTGCGCCGGGGCCGCCGTCAGCGTCGTGGGAGCCGGGTTCACGGTCAGGTTGGCCGACGTTGCCGAGGGACTGTGGCAGGTACCACCGTTGTAGACGGCGGTGACCGTGCCGCTGGCGCCCGCGGTGGTGGTGACGCAGGCCGTGCCGCCGGCGTTGAGTGTCACGGTCTGGACGAAGCCGCCGGGTCCGGTGAAGGTGACCGTCCCGGTGGGCGTACCGCTGCCCGGAGCGACGGTGGTGACCGTGGCGCAGAACGTCACCGGGCGGCCGCAGACTGCGGGGTTGGGGGTGATGGTGAGCGCGGTCGTGGTCTGGGCGTTGTTCACGGTCACGCCCGTCGCGCCCTTCGACGGCTTGAAGCATCCGTCGCCGTTGTACGCGGCCGTGACTGAGCCGCTGGTGAGGCTGCTGGTGGTGACGCAGGCCGTGCCGCCCGCGTTCAGGGGCACCGTCGTGTTGAGTCCGCCGGGGCCGGTGAAGGTGACGGTTCCGGTGGGGGTGCCGCTGCCGGGTGCCACTGCGGTGACCGTGGCGCACACCGTCACGGACTGGCCGCACACCGAGGGGTTGGGGGTGACCGTCACCGACACCGCACTGGCCGCCTGGTTGACGGTCACCGGCGCAGTGCCGGTCGACGAGGAGAAGCATCCCGCGCCGTTGTAGACGGCTGTGACGGTGCCGCTGGTGAGGCTGCTGGTGGTGACGCAGGCTGTGCCGCTGGCGTTCAGGGGCACCGTCGTGTTCAGTCCGCCGGGGCCGGTGAAGGTGACGGTTCCGGTGGGGGTGCCGCTGCCGGGTGCGACCGCGGTGACGGTGGCGCACACCGTCACGGACTGGCCGCACACCGAGGGGTTGGGGGTCACCGACACGCTGGTGGTGCTGGATGCCTGGTTGACGGTCACCGGCGCGGTGCCGGTCGATGAGGAGAAGCATCCGTCGCCGTTGTAGACGGCTGTGACGGTGCCGCTGGTGAGGCTGCTGGTGGTGACGCAGGCCGTGCCGCCCGCGTCCAGGGGCACGGTCGTGTTCAGTCCGCCGGGGCCGGTGAAGGTGACCGTTCCGGTGGGGGTGCTGCTGGCCGCTCCCGTGACCGTCGCGCACACCGTCACGGACTGGCCGCACACCGAGGGGTTGGGGGTCACCGACACGGTGGTGGTGCTGGCGGCCTGGTTGACCGTCACGTCGAACGGACCCTCCGAGCCGGCGAAGCAGGTGTCACCGTTGTAGGTGGCCGAGTACGTGCCGCTGGTGAGGCTGCTGGTGGTCAGGCAGGCCGTGCCGCCTGCGTCGAGCGCCAGTGTCACGTTCAGTCCGCCGGGGCCGGTGAAGGTGACGGTGCCTGTGGGGGTGCCGCTGCCGGGTGCGACCGCGGTGACGGTGGCGCACACGGTCACGGGCTCGCCGCATACCGAGGGGTCGGGGGTCACCGTTACCGAGACCGCGCTGGATGCCTGGTTGACGGTCACCGGCGCGGTGCCGGTCGACGAGGAGAAGCAACCGTCGCCGTTGTAGACGGCTGTGACGGTGCCGCTGGTGAGGCTGCTGGTGGTGACGCAGGCCGTGCCGCCCGCGTTCAGGGGCACCGTCGTGTTGAGTCCGCCGGGGCCGGTGAAGGTGACGGTTCCGGTGGGGGTGCCGCTGCCGGGTGCGACCGCGGTGACGTTGGCGCACACCGTCACGGACTGGCCGCATACGGACGGGTCGGGGTCCACGGTCACCGAGACCGCGCTGGATGCCTGGTTGACGGTCACCGGCGCGGTGCCGGTCGACGAGGAGAAGCAACCGTCGCCGTCGTAGACGGCCGTGACCGTGCCGGTCTCCAGCTCGGTCGTGGTCAGGCAGGCCGTGCCGCCGGCGTCCAGGGGGACGGTCGTGTTCAGCCCGGCCCCGGTGAAGGTGACGGTTCCGGTGGGGGTGCCGCTGCCGGGTGCGACCGCGGTGACCGTGGCGCACACCGTCACTGTCTCGCCGCACACCGACGGGTTGGGTTCCACCGTCACCGAGACCGTGCTCGACGCCTGGTTGACCGTCACGTCGAGGGTGTCGGTCGATGTGGTGAAGCATGCGTCGCCGTTGTAGACGGCTGTGACGGTGCCGCTGGTGAGGCTGCTGGTGGTGACGCAGGCTGTGCCGCCGGCGTCCAGGGGTACGGTCGTGTTGAGTCCGCCGGGGCCGGTGAAGGTGACGGTTCCGGTGGGGGTGCCGCTGCCGGGTGCGACCGCGGTGACGGTAGCGCAGACCGTCACGGTCTCACCGCACACCGAGGGGTTGGGGTCGACGGATACGGTGGTGGTGCTGGCGGCCTGGTTGACCGTCACGTCGAAGAGACCGTCCGAGCCGGCGAAGCAGGAGTCGCCGTTGTAGGTGGCCGAGTACGTGCCGCTGGTGAGGCTGCTGGTGGTCAGGCATGCGGTGCCTTCTGCGTCCAGCGTCAGTGTCACGTTCAGTCCGCCGGGGCCGGTGAAGGTGACCGTTCCGGTGGGGGTGCCGCTGCCCGGCGCGACTGCGGTGACGGTGGCGCACACCGTCACGGTCTCGCCGCACACCGACGGGTTGGGCTCGACCGTCACCGCCACCGTGCTGGCCGCCTGGTTGACCGTCACGTCGAAGGTGCCCGTCGACGGCAGGAAGCAGGTGTCACCCGTGTAGGTGACGGTGACCGTGCCGGTCTCCAAGGCGGTCGTGGTGACGCAG
The DNA here is from genome assembly GCF_055574035.1 of Streptomyces sp. NPDC030021. Taxonomy (NCBI): domain Bacteria; kingdom Bacillati; phylum Actinomycetota; class Actinomycetes; order Kitasatosporales; family Streptomycetaceae; genus Streptomyces; species Streptomyces sp. NPDC030021. Next base: position 422,187 of record NZ_JBVIAH010000001.1, on the reverse strand, counting down.
GCCGTGCCGCCGGCGTCCAGCCCCGCGACAAGAGTGCTGCCGTCGGGCAGCAGGAAGGTGACGGTTCCGGTGGGGGTACCGCTGCCGGGTGCCATTGCGGTGACGGTGGCGCACACGGTCACGGTCTCGCCGCACACCGACGGGTTGGGCTCCACCGTCACCGACACCACGCTCGACGCCTGGTTGACGGTCACGTCCAGTGAGCCCGTCGACGGCAGGAAGCAGGTGTCACCCGCGTAGGTGACGGTGACCGTGCCGGTCTCCAAGGCGGTCGTGGTGACGCAGGCTGTGCCGCCTGCGTCCAGGGTCACCGTCTCGTTGAGCCCGCCGGGGCCGGTGAAGGTGACGGTTCCGGTGGGGGTGCCGCTGCCGGGTGCGACTGCGGTGACGGTGGCGCACACGGTCACGGACTCGCCGCATACCGACGGGTTGGGCTCCACCGTCACCGACACCGCACTGGATGCCGGGTTGACCGCCAGATCCACGGTGCCGGTGGACGAGGAGAAGCATTCATCGCCGTTGTAGGTGGCGGTGACCGTGCCGGTCTCCAGTGCGGTCGTGGTCAGGCATGCGGTGCCGCCGGCGTCCAGGGTCACGGTCTCGTTGAGCCCGCCGGGGCCGGTGAAGGTGACGGTTCCGGTGGGGGTGCCGCTGCCGGGTGCGACTGCGGTGACCGTGGCGCAGACCGTCACGGCTTCGCCGCATACCGACGGGTTGGGCTCCACCGTCACCGACACCGTGCTCGACGCCTGGTTGACGGTCACCGGCGCGGTGCCGGTGGACGAGGAGAAGCATTCATCGCCGTTGTAGGTGGCGGTGACCGTGCCGGTCTCCAGTGCGGTCGTGGTCAGGCATGCGGTGCCGCC
>NZ_JBVIAH010000001.1:308132-421224 GCF_055574035.1 Streptomyces sp. NPDC030021 | reverse complement strand
GCCGGCGTCCAGGGTCACCGTCTCGTTCAGTCCGCCCGGGCCGGTGAAGGTCACCGTTCCGGTGGGGGTGCCGCTGCCGGGTGCCACTGCGGTGACCGTCGCGCACACGGTCACGGACTGGCCGCATACCGAGGGGTTGGGGTCCACGGTCACCGATACCGTGCTCGACGCCGGGTTGACCGTCACGTCGAAGGTGCCGGTCGATGAGGAGAAGCATCCATCGCCGTTGTAGACGGCCGTGACGGTGCCGCTGGTGAGGCTGCTGGTGGTGACGCAGGCCGTGCCGCCGGCGTCCAGGGTCACGGTCTGGTTCAGTCCGCCGGGGCCGGTGAAGGTGACGGTTCCGGTGGGGGTGCCGCTGCCGGGTGCGACTGCGGTGACCGTGGCGCACACCGTCACCGTCTCGCCGCACACCGACGGGTTGGGTTCGACCGTCACCGACACCGTGCTCGACGCCTGGTTGACCGTCACCGGCGCGGTGTTGGTCGACGAGGAGAAACATCCGTCGCCGTTGTAGGTGGCGGATACCGTGCCGGTCTCCAGCGCGGTCGTGGTGACGCAGGCCGTGCCGCCGGCGTCCAGGGTCACGGTCTCGTTCAGTCCGCCAGGGCCGGTGAAGGTCACCGTTCCGGTGGGCGTGCCGCTGCCCGGCGCGACCGCGGTGACCGTGGCGCACACGGTCACGGTCTCGCCGCAGACCGACGGGTCGGGCTCCACCGTCACCGAGACCGTGCTCGACGCCTGGTTGACCGTCACGTCGAAGGTGCCGGTCCCGCTCGCGTAGCACTCGTCGCCGCCGTAGACGACGGTGACCGTGCCGGTCTCCAGCGCGGTCGTGGTGACGCAGGCCGTGCCGCCGGCGTCCAAGGTCACCGTCTGGTTGAGTCCGCCGGGGCCGGTGAAGGTCACCGAGCCCGACGGATTGCCGACGCCCGAGGAGACCGGTGCCACGGTGGCGCAGAGCGTCACCGTCTGACCGCACACCGACGGGTTGGGCACCACCGAGACCGTGACCGAGACGGGCGCAGGGTTGACGACGTGGAGCGTCAGCGGGGAGTTCGACCCGTTGAAGTCCGCGTCGCCGGTGTAGAAGGCGGCTGCCTGGTGGAGGCCGACGTCCAGGCCGCTGAAGCTGACCTGCGCCTGCCCGTTTATGGCCACGGGGGCGGTCAGCACCGGACCGTCGTCGCTGACGATGAAGGACACCAGCCCGGTGGGAGTTCCCGCGCCCGGCGGAACGGGGGTCACCTGGGCGGTGGCGGTCACCGTCTCTCCGCAGACCGAGGGTTCGGGGGCGAAGGCCAGCGTGGTGGTGGTGTTCGCGAGCGTGACCTCCTGGGTGTCCGCGCCCGTGGACGGGTCGTACTCCGCGTCGCCGGAGTAGTTGGCCTCCATCCCGTGGAGACCGACCTCCAAGTCGCTGGTCGTGTACTGTGCCGTGCCGCTCATGTCGAGCGGCACGGTCACGACGGGCGTGCTGTCGACGACGAACTCGACGCTGCCGGTCGGGGTGGGGCCGGCGACTTCCGGCTGGACGGTGGCGGTGAAGGTGACCGACTGTCCGAAGACGGACGGATCCGGTGCCGAGGTCACGGTGGTGGTCGAACTGGCCATGCTGTGGCTCCCTTTCGGATGACCCGCGGAAGCAGATGAATCTCTTCGCCGGTATGGCGCCTGGCGGAGCACGGAACGCATGGGAAAACACTGGTGGGACGTTCCGTTAAGAGCCCTTGTCCACGCGGAGTCGGGGACATCACCTGCTGATATCAGCAGTAGGCCTTCCGGCTGAGGACTTCGGCTAGACGGGTGAACAAAACACCACTCGTTCGGCTCAGCGCACTCAGGCGCGCGAGAGGCGATAAACCCGGATTATGCGGCGCCTTGGTGCACTCTCGCGAGAGGAAAGGTTTCCCTTTCGGTCGTTTTCCCGGGCACATAACTGGGCGGTGCCGGGGGTGTACTCACGCTCTCAGGACAGTCTGGCGGACTCACGGGCGGAAGAGAAAGGATTCCGCGCTGAGTGAATCATGTTATTCCTTCGCGGCATTTGCAATACCAGGGGTGCCACGGCACGCCGCAGCCCCCCGGTGCACCGGCTGTCCGGTGCGCCGAGGGGCTGCTGGTGGGGGCGTCGCCCTTCCGGCGGTCCGCCGGGGTGGGCGGGCCTACGGGCGGACCGCCGTGATGGAACCTTGCCCGCCCGCCCTCTTGTTGGCGGCGTCGGCCTCCTGCCGCGTGGGGTACTGGCGCGTGACCCCGTTGGGGAGGACCAGCCGGTAGACGAGCGTGGACCGGCTGGCGCGTCCGCAGTTGCATGCCATGGTCTTCCTCCTTCTGTTCGGCCGCTCCGGCGGCCGGTCAAGGGGGAGGGCCGGGGGAGTTCCGGGGCAGGACCGAGCCCCCGGCTCGTTCCCTTTACCCTTTATCCCCGGGCACCGCACGCCGACACTCGCCGCCGTATAGTCATATTTATACGTGGCGGCGATGATGGGGACTATTCCAACGTGCCGGTCAGTCAAGCCAGTTGGCGGCGAGGCCGGTGAGGTAGGAAAGGGTAAGCGCCGTGGCGCCCGCCTGGAACCATGTTTCCTCGCCGGCCCAGTGGGCGAGCACGGTGACGGCGCCCGCGACCCAGATGCTGACGCACCATCCACAGGTGACCAGATAGGCCGGGTGGGAGTCTTCGCCGAAACGGTCGGCGATCCGGGAGCGGAACCCCGCGGCGAGGGCGTCCTTGGTGACGAATCGCGTGACGCGACAGACTGTGCCGAGCGACAGGAGGAAGATCAGCGCACTCATGGAATTCATCGTAGGGTTTCCGCGCTCCTCCTCTCTCGCGTTTTCCCGAATTCGGTGGGAGGGCCGGATCGGCGGGGAATGCCGGGAAGTGCCTGCGTGCCGCGCGGAAGATTTCGAGTCAAGTGAGGCGGTTGTGTCGCCATGTGGCTTGTGGTGTGGCCCTGCGCCTAAGGGCTGTCCCGCAATCCCCGGAGGGCGCACGACGTCAGCTACGGCACCTCGCCGCGTTGTCGGAACGCCCGAATACGCCCAGTATGAGGACGCCCCTCCGCCTTGCGATGCACCGCATCTGACGCCGTGCGCTGATCCACCGGGGATTACGGGACAGCCCTTAGCCGGATCGTTTATTCATGACGTCTTCGGCATTTCGGGAGGCCGCGGGCGGCGGCCGAAGCGGACGCTCGCAGGGGTGTGGAAGCCGATACCTCAATGCCGAACAGCGGATCGCCGCCGGAGCGTGCGCGAAGGAGGCATGAGCGGACACGGGGCGACGAAGGTCACCGCGCGGGACCTGCCTTCCCCGGGGCCGGTTCACCCCCTGGACACCCGGTGTCCAGGGGCCGGTACGGGAATGGCAGTGGGGTTTGTCGGTCGGGCGTGCTTTGCTGGAGGCATGATCGATGAGTTCCTGGCCCATGGCCTGTCCGATGTGGAAGAGGCCGTCCGCAAGGCGGCGGCGATCGAGATCATGCCGAGATTCAGGCAGCTCGCCGAGCACGAGGTCGACGAGAAGAACGGCCCCCACGACCTGGTGACCGTGGCCGACCGCCAGGCCGAGGAGTACCTCACGGCCGCCCTGACGCGGCTGCTGCCCGGCTCCGCCGTGGTCGGCGAGGAGGCCGTGCACGCCGACCCCGGGGTGTACGCGGCGCTGCGCGCGGACGCCCCGGTGTGGATCGTCGACCCCGTCGACGGCACCCGCCAGTTCGTGAACGGCGACCCGGCCTTCTGCACCCTCGTCGCCCTGGCCCTGCGCGGGGAGATCCTCGCCTCCTGGACCTACGCCCCGGCACTGGAGGAGCTGGCGACCGCCGTGCGCGGGCAGGGTGCGTACGTCAACGGCGAGCGGATCCACAGCGGTTCGCCCGAGCCGGGCGCCGCGCTGCGGGTCGCCATCGCCCACCCGCTGTACACGAGTGACGAGAACAAGCGGACGCTGGCCCGGCTGGACGTACCCGGGGTCGCGGCCCGCCCCTGCGGCTCGGCGGGCCTGGAGTACCTGAAGGTGGCCCGCGGCGAGATGGACGGCCTGGCCTTCACCTGGCCCTCGGCCTGGGACCACGCGGCCGGGCTGCTGCTGGTCGCCGAGGCCGGCGGGACGCAGAGCACCGTCGACGGGGTCCCCTTCCGGGTGGACCGGGACAACGCGCTGCCGTTCGCGGTCGGGCGCGACGAGGCCACCACCGTACGCATCCGGGAGCTGCTCCGGGGCGCCTGACCGGGTCCGGTGCGGTCCGGGCGGGTCCGGTCGGGTCCCGACGGTCCGGGCGGCGGAATACCCTGGAGGCGCAGGCGCCGCCGGAGACGAAGGAGTCGCAAGTGCCGTCGATTCTCGATGTGGTCGTGGTGGGGGCGGGGCCGAACGGGCTGACCGCCGCCGTCGAACTGGCCCGGCGCGGCTTCTCGGTGGCCGTTTTCGAAGCCGCCGGCACGGTCGGCGGCGGTGCCCGGACCGAGGAGCTCACCCTTCCCGGCTTCCGGCACGACCCCTGCTCGGCGGTGCACCCGCTGGGGGCCGGCTCGCCGGTCTTCGCCACGATGCCGCTGAAGCGGTACGGGCTGGAGTGGCTGCACGCCCCGCTGCCCATGGCGCACCCCTTCGACGACGGCACGGCCGCGGTCCTGTCCCGGTCGGTCGCGGAGACGGCGGCGTCCCTCGGGCCGCGCGACGCGGGCGCCTACCGGCGTCTGGTCGGGCCGTTCCTCGGCAAATGGGACACCCTGGCCCGGGACTTCATGTCCCTGCCGAGCACCGCGCTGCCCCGGGATCCGCTCACGCTCGCCCGCTTCGGGCTCACCGGTCTGCCGCCCTCCACCTGGCTCCTGAGCCGCTTCCGCGACGAACGGGCGCGGGCGCTGTTCGCGGGCCTCGTGGCCCACGTCATCGCACCGCTCGGCGGGATCGGCACCAGCGCGGTGGGCCTGGTCTTCGCGCTGGCCGCGCACGCGAACGGCTGGCCGATGCCGCGCGGCGGCTCGCAGTCCGTGTCCGACGCCCTCGCCGGGTACCTGCGCGACCTCGGCGGGACCATCCACACCGGCTTCGAGGTCAAGCGGCTCGACGACCTCCCGCCCGCCCGCACCTACGTCTTCGACACCTCGCCGACCGCGCTGGCCCGCATCGCCCGCCTGGGGCGCGCGTACGACGGCTACCGGTACGGCGCCTCCGTGTTCAAGCTCGACTACGCGCTGGACGGGCCGGTCCCGTGGACGGCCGAGGCGCCGCGCCGCGCCGGCACCGTCCAGATCGGCCCGCGCGCCCGCGACATCGACGCCGCCCTGCAGCTCGCCTCCGGCGGCCGGGCCCCGCGCGTCCCCTTCCTCATCACCGCGCAGCCCAGCCTCGTCGACCCCGGCCGGGCGCCCGAGGGCAAGCACGTGTTCTGGGCGTACGGACATGTCCCCGCGGGCTGGGACGGCGATCTCACCGAGGCCGTCGAATCCCAACTGGAGCGCTTCGCCCCGGGCTTCCGCGACCTGGTGCTCGCCCGTGCCACGGCCGGCCCGCCCCAGCTCGCCGCCCGCAACCCCAACTACGTCGGCGGGGACATCGCCTGCGGGGCCGCCTCGGGCCTCCAGCTCCTGCTGCGTCCCAAGCTCTCCCTCACCCCGTACACGACGGCCCACCCGGCCGTGTTCCTCTGCTCCTCGGCCACCCCGCCGGGCCCGGGCGTGCACGGCATGTCCGGGCACAACGCAGCCAAGGCGGTCTGGCGGCACCTGCGAAAGGGCTCCTGATGGTCCGTATCACCCTGGTCCGCGGCGACATCACCGCGGAGAAGGCAGACGCCATCGTCAACGCGGCGAACTCCTCGCTGCTCGGTGGCGGCGGGGTCGACGGCGCCATCCACCGGCGCGGCGGGCCGGAGATCCTCGCGGCCTGCGAGGACCTGCGGCGCTCGCACTACGGCAAGGGGCTGGCGACGGGCCGGGCCGTCGCCACCACGGCCGGGCGGCTCGCCGCCGGGCACGTCATCCACACGGTGGGCCCGGTCTGGTCGCGCGAGGAGGACCGGTCGGCGCTGCTGGCCTCCTGCTACCGCGAGTCGCTGCGGATCGCCGACGAGGTGGGGGCCCGTACGGTCGCGTTCCCGGCCATCTCCACCGGTATCTACGGCTGGCCGATGGACGACGGGGCGCGGATCGCGGTGGAGACGGTGCGTGGTGCCCGTACCGAGGTGCAGGAGGTGCGCTTCGTGCTCTTCGACGCGGCCGCCTACGAGGCCTTCGAGACGGCGGTGGCGGCCGCCTCCTGAGCCGCCCGCCGAGCAGCCTTGCGCCGAGCAGCCCGCGGAGCCCTCGTCAGCGCGGCGCGCGCCCGGAGGCGCCCGGGGCGGGCCGCGGGTAGGTCCGGGACTGCTTGACGCTGCCGAACGCGAAGCTCGATTCGATCGAGGCGATCCCGGGGATGGCGTGGATCCGGTGGCGCACCAGGGATTCGTAGGCTTCCAGGTCCTCGATGACGACCCGGAGCAGGTAGTCGCTGCTGCCCGCCATCAGATAGCAGTCCTGGATGTGCTCGATCACCGCGACGTGCTCCTCGAACAGCCGCACCGCCTCCGCCGTGTGGCGTTCCAGGCGGATCCGGACGAAGACGGTGACCGGAAGCCCGAAGGCGACCTGGTCGACCATGGCCGTGTAGCCGCGGATCAGGCCCGCCTCCTCCAGCCGCCGCACCCGGCGCAGGCAGGGCGACGGGGACAGCCGGACGCGGTCGGCGAGGTCCTGGTTGGACAGGCGCCCGTCGGCCTGCAATTCCCTGATGATCTGCAGATCCACTGCGTCCATGGTCACTCCTTGGCAGATTCTGCCTCAAACGTATGTCCGAGAGGCAGAACTGGCAATCGGCTGCCCCGCCCCAAGCTCTAGCGTTGCCCAGGCACGGACCGGATCGGTCCGGGTCTCAGAGGCTGGAGCAATTCCTTGGTCGCGACGAACACCACCCGGGCGACCCTGCCTCCCGATGCGGCGGGCCCGCAGGCCGGACACCCCGGCCGGCGCGGGCTCTCCCCACAGGCCGAGGGCATGCTGGCCCTGCTGGTCACCGTGTCGATCTGGGCGGCCTTCGCGCTCAGCGCCCGGGCCCTGAGCGGTTCCTCCCTGCTGCCCGCCGACGCGGCCCTGCTGCGCTTCGGCGTCCCCCTCGTCGTCCTGTTCCCCGCCCTGTGGCGGCGCCGGCGCGCCATCGCCGCGGTGCGGCCGGGCCCCGCGGTGAAGATCGTCTGCGGTGCCGGGGTGCCGTTCTTCCTGGCCGCGATGCACGGCGGCGCGCTGACGTCCGCCGCCTTCGTCGGCTCCATCGTCCCCGGCATGGTCCCGCTGTTCGTCTCCGCGATCATGATCCGCCGGGGCCACGGCGTCCCCCGGGGCACGCAGGCCGCCGGGCTCGCCCTGATCGCGGCCGGCGTGGCCGCCCTCGTCTGGCGCTACGTCGTCCCCGTCGACACCGACGTCCTCGCCGGCGCCGGCACGCTCCTGGTGGCCAGCGGCCTCTGGGCCCTCTACACCGTGGGACTGCGCGAGGTCGACCTCGACCCGATCGGGTCGATCGGACTGCTGTGCCTGCCCTCCTTCGCCGTGATCGGGGTCCTGGTGCTGACCGGGGTGCTTCCCACCGGCATCGCGCACGCGGCGGGCAGCGACATCGCGCTGTTCCTCGTCGTGCAGGGGCTGGGGGTCGGCCTGTGCGCGGGCCTGCTGTACGCCTTCGCCATCCGCCGCCTCGGCGCCGAGCGCAGCGCCGTCGTCGGCAGCCTCAGCCCCGTGGCCGTCGTCCTGCTCGCCATCCCGCTGCTCGGCGAGACGCCGACCCTCGCCGTACTCGTCGGCGTACCCCTCATCACCGCCGGCGTCGTCCTCGCCAACCGCCGCCCACGACCCAAGGTTCCCGCAGATGCTTGAGCTCCTCCCCACGCCGCCCACCGACCCGCTGTGGGACCTGACCTACGAGTTCGGCAGTGACGAGCGGTCCGAACGCCTCAACCTCGTCCTCGGCGTCTACCGGGACCAGACGGGCACCACACCCGTCATGACCGCCGTGCGCGAGGCCGAGATCCGCCTGGCGGAGCGCTCCGACTCCAAGGAGTACCGCGGGCTCTCCGGCAACGCGGCCTTCAACCGCTCCCTGCTGGAGCTGGTCCTGGGCCCGGCCGGCCCGACCGACCGGGCCGCGGCCGTCCAGACCGTCGCGGGCTCCGGCGCGCTGCGGTTGCTCGCCGACCTGATCTGCCGGACCCGCCCGGGCACCACGGTGTGGATCAGCGATCCGGCCTACGTCAACCACCGGCCCATCCTGGAGGCCGCCGGGCTGCGCGTGCGTACGTACGGCTGGCGCGACGCCGAGGGCGGCTTCGACACGGCCGGTGTGCTGCGGGAACTGCAGGAAGCGGAGCGGGACGACGTGGTCCTGCTCCAGGGCTGCTGCCACAACCCCACGGGCGTGGACCCGCTGCTGGACGACTGGGAGGCGCTCGCCGAATCGGCCGCCCGCAGGGGCTGGGTGCCCTTCGTCGACCTCGCCTACCACGGGCTCGGCGACGGCCTGGAGGCCGACCTGCTGCCCACGCGGATGCTGGCGGCGCGGGTGCCGGAAATGCTGATCGCGGTCAGCTGCTCGAAGAACTTCGGCCTCTACAGCGACCGCGTCGGCTGCGCCATCGTGCTCGGCTCCTCGGGCCAGGCAGTCCGGCACGCCGAGACCGCCCTGCAGAACGCCGCGCGGACGCTCTACTCGATGCCGCCCGAGCACGGCGCGGCCGTGGTGACCACGATCCTGGAGGACGACGGGCTGCGGGCCGCCTGGCGCGCGGAACTGGAGGTCATGCGCGGCCGGATCATGGACAACCGGGCCGATCTGGTCGCCCACCTGAGCGCGCTCGGCTGCGCCGACCAGGCGCGCTCGCTCGCCCGGCAGAAGGGCATGTTCTCGATGCTGCCGCTGTCCGCGCAGCAGATGCTCCGGCTGCGCAGACAGTACGCCGTCTACGGCACGACCTCGGGGCGGATCAACATAGCGGGCATCCCGGCGCACCGGATCCCCTGCCTCGCCCGGGGCATCGCCGGCGTCCTCGGCACGGCCGGAGCGCCCCGCACGATCCCGACGCTCCCGCGGCAGCAGCAGTCCGGACCGGCCGCCGCCGTTCAGGCGTAGGGCCCGTCGGGGGGCACGGTCGCAGAGGACATGACAGTCCCCGGCAGTCCGTCGATTCCATGAGCCATCCGCCGTCGCCGATGGCTCCCCTGGTCGACAAGTGCTGCCGGGGGCCTGGCCAGAGCCTGGACAAGGGTCACGCGGGCCTGAGGACGTCTCCAGAGGGAGGTGCGGCTCTTTCCGGTTATCCGGTGTATTGATGAGTTTCCTCCCAATTCGCACCCAGTCAAGGCTTTGTTCGGACGTAGTCTGTAGAGAAATCCGCGTCGCGCCCGCCACGAGCCCGACGGAAGGTGCCGCCATGACCACATGGCCCGTTTCGCGACCCGCCCGAGGGCCCGGCGCCACGGTCTGGGCGCCCGAAACCGTCACCGCAGACCCGTACAACGCCCAGACCCCCTCGGCCGCGCTGGCCGAGCCGGTCACCCCCGTCGGGGCCTTCTTCGTACGCGACCACTTCGGCATCCCGCGGACCCCGCCCGGCCGCTGGCGGCTGCGGATCGGCGGCGCCGCGGCCGCCCCCTTCGCCATCGGCTACGCAGAGCTGCTCGCGATGGACCACCGGGAACTCGACGTCGTGGTGGAGTGCGCGGGCAACGGCCGCAGCCTGATGACACCCCGCCCGCCCGGCCTGCCCTGGGGCGAGCAGGCGGTGGGCTGCGCGCACTTCGCCGGAGTGCCCTTCCGCCTCCTCGCCGAGCGGGCCCTGATCGGGCCGCCGGCCGTGGAGATCGTCTTCACCGGGGCCGACTCCGGCCCGGTGCGCGGCCACCGGGCGGCCTTCGAGCGCAGCCTCCCGCTCTCCGTGGCCCTCCACCCGGACACCCTCCTCGTCACCCGCATGAACGGAGAGCCGCTCACCCCCGAGCACGGGGCCCCGGTCCGCCTGGTGGTCCCCGGCCGCTACGCGGTCGCCGACGTGAAGTGGCTGGTCGGGGCCCGGGCCGTGACCCGCCCGTTCGCCGGTGTCTTCCAGAGCGAGGAGTACCTCTACGTGGCCTCCCGCGGCACCCCCGAGGGCCCGGTGGCGAACGTGCGGGTCAAGTCGCTCATCACCGAGCCCGAACCGGACACGGCCGTGTGCCGGGGCCACGAGACCCTCGTCCGCGGCCGCGCCTGGTCGGGCGGCGGGGTGCCGCTGCGGAGCGTCGAGGTGCGCGCCGAGTACGAGGACGACGACCGCCACCGCGAGCGCGGCTGGCACCAGGCCCTCCTCGAAGCGCCCGCAGGCCCCTACGGCTGGAGCAGCTGGTCGTACCGGTGGACGCCGCAGCAGCCCGGACCGTACCGGCTGGTCTCCCGTGCCACCGACGCCCACGGCGACACACAGCCGCCGCAGGCCCCGTGGAACGCCCGCGGCTACGGCTGCAACCCCGTGGCCGCGGTCGAGGTGGTGGCCGTATGAACGCGGCCGGTGAGGCATGCGCATCAGGCGACGCGGCCGGTCCCGGCGCTGCCGCGCCCCGGCCGGATCGGCCGACACAGAGCCCCGCGCTCATGCCTCGGATAGGGTGAATCGGTAGGAATCAGGCCCCCCGGGGTGAGGTCGGTGCGTTGGACACTTACCAGGCGACGAACGAGGTGCCGGACCCGACGGCCGCGGCTGTCGGGTACGCGGGCGTGCTCCGCGAGCTGCTGCCGATCGCCCTGTGGCGGGAGGACGCCGACGGGCGCATCGTGGAGTGGTCGCTGGCCGCCCAGGACCTGCTCGGGCACCGCCCCGAGGACATCATCGGGCTCCCCGGCAGCGCCATGCTCGTCCCCGAGGCCAATCACGAGCTCGCCGACCAGCTGACCCGGCGCGTCCAGTCCGGCGAGACCGTCGTCGGCACCCTGCCCGTGCGCCACCGCGACGGTCACCGCGTCCCGATGGAGATGTGGATCGTCCCCGCCGCCGACCCGCAGGGCCGGACGGGGGCCATGCTCATCGCCGTGGAGACCTCCGAGGTGCTCCACATGCGGGACTCCCTCGCCGCCCTCCAGAGCCTGTTCACCCAGTCGCCCATAGGTCTCGCCACCCTCGGCACCGACCTGCGGTTCCTCCGCGTCAACGACGCCCTGGCCCGGATGAACGGCGTCTCCGCCGCCGAGCACCTCGGCAAACGGCTCAGCGAGGTGGTCCCCGGGGTCAATGCCCTCGCGCTGGAAGCGACGATGCAGCAGGTCCTCGACCGGGGCACCGCCGTCGTCGACGTCCGCCGCACCGGGCGGACCCCCGCCGACCCGGAGCACGACCGGACCTGGTCCTGCTCGTACGCCCCGCTGCTGGACGGCTCCGGCCGGGCCCTCGGGGTGATCGCCTCGCTCATCGACATCACCGAGGGCCAGCAGGCCCAGGCCGACGCCGAACGGGCCCGGCACCGGTTCGCCCTGCTCGCCGAGGCGGGCACCCGCATCGGCACCACCCTGGACCTCCACCAGACCGCCCAGGAGATCGTGGACGTGCTGGTGCCGCAGCTCGCGGACTCGGCCGACGTCCAGCTGCTCGAAGCGGTCCTGCTCCCCGACGAGGGCCCGGTCCACGCGGCCTCCACACGCGGTGTCCTGCGCCGGCTGGCCGCCCACTTCCCCGACCCGACCGCCCCCACCGCGAAACTCGCCCCCGGCCAGACCTTCCAGATCCCCATGGGCACCACCTACGAGCAGGTCATCGCCGAGGGACGGCCCATGGACCTCTACCTCGCCGACATCCCGGCACTGATCACCTCCCCGCGCGCCGAGGCCCTGCGCACCTACCTCGCCACCCTGGGCTCGGCCCGCCTGGTCCCGCTGGTCGCCCGCGGCACCGTGCTCGGCGCCGTCGCCGTGACCCGCACGCGCGAGCGGGAACCCTTCGACGAGCAGGACCGCATCGTCGTCGACGAGCTGGTCGCCCGCGCCGCCCTCAACATCGACAACGCCCGGATGTACACCCTCCAGCGCCAGGCGGCCCTCACCCTCCAGCGCAGCCTCACCAACAGCGCGCTGCCCGAGGTCCCGGGCCTCGAACTCACCGGGCGCTACCTGCCCGCCAGCGACCACGACGTCGGCGGGGACTGGTACGACGTCATCCCGCTGCCCGGCGGCCGGACCGGGCTGGTCATCGGGGACGTCATGGGCCACGGCGTCCACGCCGCCGCCGTCATGGGGCAGTTGCGCACGGCCGTACGGACCCTCGCGCGCCACGACGTGCCCCCGGCCCAGCTGCTCCGCTCGCTCGACGCCGTCGTGGCCGACCTGGGCGAGGACGAGATGGCCACCTGTGTGTACGCCGTCCACGACGCGGCGTCGGGCGGCTGCGTGATCGCCCGGGCCGGCCACCCGCCGCCCGCCGTGGTCACCCCCGACGGGGTCATCGCCTTCCTCGACGGCCCGCCCGGGACCCCGCTGGGCACGGGCGGGCAGGACTTCCGCACCGAGGAGGTACGGCTGCCGCCGGGGAGCCTGCTCGTGCTCTACACCGACGGCCTCATCGAGGCCCGGGACCGGGACCTCGACCAGGGGATGGCTCAGCTGGCGGGGGCCCTGAACGGGGTGGAGCAGCCCCTGGAGGAACTGTGCGAGGGGATCCTGCGGCTGATGCTGCCGTGCGCCCAGCAGGACGACGTCGCGGTGCTGCTGGCCCGTACCCGGCCGGTGTGACCCCGGGCCCCAGGGCCCCCGGCCAGGGCCCCGGCCCCGAGGCCCCGAACCCGGTCGGCCGGCTCACCAGGCCAGGTCCTCCAGCGCGTCCAGGTCCAGCGGGTCCGCCGCCCGCGGCTCAGGGCCCCCGGTCAGCGGCAGCTCGGCCCAGATGACCTTGCCGCGCTCGGTGTAACGGGTGCCCCACCGGTCGGCGTACTGGGCCACGAGGAACAGCCCGCGCCCACCCTCGTCGGTGGTCGCCGCGTACCGCAGGTGCGGTGAGGTGCTGCTGCCGTCGGAGACCTCGCAGACGAGGCTGCGGTCGCGCAGCAGCCGCACCCGCACGGGCGCGCTCCCGTACCGGATGGCGTTGGTGATCAGCTCGCTGAGGATCAGCTCGGTGGAGAAGGAGATCTCCTCCAGCCCCCACGCGGCGAGCTGCGCCGCGCCCGCGTTGCGCACGCGCGAGACGGCCGAGGCCTCGCCCGGCACCTCCCACTCGGCGATCCGGTCGGCCTCCAGCCGCCGGGTGTCGGCGACCAGCAGGGCGATGTCGTCGCTCGGCACCGGGAACAGCATCGCGGCGAGCACGTCCGAGCAGGCCTGGTCGGGGCTGCGGCCGGGCCGCGCCAGCGACTCGCCCAGCAGGTGCAGTCCGGCGTCGAAGTCCCGGTCGCGGTCCTCCACCAGGCCGTCGGTGAACAGCACCAGCCGGCTCCCCTCGGGCAGCATGAAATCGGCGGCCTCGAAGGGCATGCCACCGACGCCCAGGGGCAGCCCGGCCGGCAGCTCGGGGAATTCGACGTCCGCTCCGGGCCGGATCAGCGCGGGCCCGGGATGGCCGGCGCTGGCCATCAGGCACCGCCCGGAGACCGGGTCGTAGACCGCGTAGAGACAGGTGGCACCGGTGACCCCGGCCGGCTCGGCGACCCCGTCCGAGGCGTCCTCGGCGCCGCCCTCCCCGTCCCCGCCCGCGAGGCCGCTCCCGGTGTCGTTCTGGTCGATCCGGCTGATCAGCTCGTCCAAGTGCCCGAGCAGCTCGTCGGGGGGCAGGTCCAGGGTGGAGAAATTGTGCACCGCGGTCCGCAGCCGGCCCATGGTCGCCGCGGCGTGCACCCCGTGCCCCACGACATCGCCGACGACCAGCGCCACCCGGCCCCCCGGCAGCGGGATCACGTCGAACCAGTCCCCGCCCACCCCCGCCTTCGCGGGCAGATAGCGGAAGGCCACGTCCACCGCGTTCTGGGCGGGCAGCACCCGGGGCAGGAGGCTGCGCTGGAGCGTCACGGCCATCGCGTGCTCGCGGGTGAAGCGGCGGGCGTTGTCGATGGAGACGGCCGCGCGCGCACCCAGCTCGGCCGCGAAGGACCGGTCTTCCTCGTCGAACGGCTCCGGGGTGTCGGCCCGCCAGAAGTTGGCCATGCCCAGGACCACGCCCCGGGCCCGGAGCGGTACGGAGATCAGTGAGTGCAGCCCGTAGTCGAGGGCCACCCGGGTGCCCTGGGAGTCCTGGGCCCGCCAGCCCATGGCCGCGTTCAGGTCGGCCGCGAGCACCGCGTGCCCGGCGTCCAGGGCCGCCGCCATCGGGGCCGTCGGCACGACGAACCGGATGATGTCGCCCACCGGCTGGAGCGGCGAGTCGGCACGTACGCCGGTGATGGCGGCCCGGCGCATCTCGGTGTAGACACCGGTGACCAGCGAGGGCTCGTCACCGTGCAGCACCGGCTCCAGCAGCTCCACCGTGACGAAGTCCGCGAACCGGGGGACGGCGACCTCCGACAGCTCCTCGGCGGTGCGCACCACGTCCAGGGTGGTACCGATCCGCACACCGGCGTCGTAGAGCAGCTGGAGCCGGCCACGGGCCACCTCCGCCCGGCCGGAGAGCGCGGCGAGCTCGGTGGAGTCGCGCAGGGTCACGACGCTGCCCGTGGACATGCCCTTGTACTGCGCGGTGGGCCGTACGTTGACGGCGAGCAGCCGGTCGCCCGCCAGGTGCACGTGGTCCGTCACGACCCGGCCGGAGGCGAGCAGTTCGGCGGTGCGCGGGTCGAGGCCGAGGTCCGTGACGTGCCGGTTCTCGGGGTCGGGCGGCAGGCCGAGCAGCCGGCGGGCCTCGTCGTTGGCCAGGACGAGCCGCTGGCCGGCGTCGATGATGAGCACGCCCTCTCGGACGGCGTGCAGGACGGCCTCGTGGTGCTCGTTGATCCGGCTCATCTCGGCGGCGCCCAGGCCCCGGGTCTGGCGCCGCAGCCGGCCGCTGACCAGGGCGGCGCCACCGGTGCCGAGCAGCAGGGCGCCCGCGGCCGCACCGAGCAGGAGCGGGAGCTGGCCTTCGACGACCTGGGAGACGTTCTCGACGTCTATGCCGGTGCCGACCAGGCCGATGACGACGCCGTCGGAGTTCCGTATCGGGACGATGGCCCGGACGGCGTCGCTCGGCTCGCCCCGGAAGGTCTCCGTGAAGGCATGCCCGGCGAGGGCGCGGCTGAGGTCACCGGTGGCCCGCCGGCCGATCAGCTCGGGCTGCGAGTCGGTGTAGCGGATCCCGTCGGTGTTCATGACGGCGATGAAGTCGACGCCCGAGCCCCGGCGGGCGGCCTCGGCCAGCGGCTGGAGCAGAGCGGTCGGATCCGTCGAGAGCAGCGCCGACACGATACCGGGGGAGTGCGCGAAGGACTCGGCCGCCGCGAGCGAGCGGTGACGGGCGTCGCGCTCGCTGTCGTACTGGGCCTGGAACACCAGGGCCGCCGCAGCGGCGGCGATCAGCAGCAGCACGATCATCGCCTGGAGGGCGAAGACCTGACCGGCGACGCTGTGTGCCCACCGGGACAGGCGCGCGAACAGCCGCGAGCCCCACCCGGTCGGCTGGCGACCAAAACGTCCGGTCATGAGCCCTTTCTAACACTGTCCGGGGGGTTTGGTGCGGCTGCCGGTGCGGAGGAGGCCGCACGGTACGCGCGCGGGCCGAGGCCGACGTACGCGGTGAAGTGCTGGCGGAAGGTGACCTCGCTGGCGAAACCGGCCCGCCGGGCCACTTCCGGCACCGGATGGTCGGTGCGCTCCAGCAGCTTGCGGGCCGCGTCCAGCCGGTGGCCCAGCAGCCACCGGTGCGGGGTGGCGCCGGTCGCGGCGGCGAAGTGCCGGGCGAAGGAACGCGGGGACATCCCGGCCCAGCCGGCCATGGTCGCCACGGACAGGGGCTCGTGCAGCGAACGCAGGGCGCGCGCCCGTACGGCGGCCAGCGCCTCGGCCGTCCGGTCCGCGGCCGGGACGGGCCGGTCCAGGTACTGGGCGTGGTCCCCGGTGCGGAAGGGGCCCGTCACCATGGAGCGGGCGATGGCGGCGGCGGCTTCGGCGCCGTGCGCCTCCCGGACCAGGTGCAGGCACAGGTCGATCCCGGAAGCCACCCCGGCGGAGGTCCACAGCCCGCCGTCCTCGACGTAGAGCGGGGCGTCCTCGACCACGATCCCCGGGTAGCGCGCGGCGAGCTGCGGGGCCAGCCACCAGTGGGTGACCGCCCGGCGGCCCTCCAGCAGACCGGCCTCCGCCAGGATGAACGCCCCGGCGCACAGGGCGGCGACCGGCACGCCCCGGCCGTGCGCCTCGCGCAGGGCGGCGAGGACCGGCCCGGGCGTCGGATCGGCCGGCTCGGCCAGCGCCGGTACGACGACCAGGTCCGCGGTGGCCAGCCAGTCCAGCCCCCGGTCGGGGGACAGGGTCAGCCCGCCGGGCAGCGGGATCGGACCGGGCTCCAGGGCGCACCGGCGCAGCTCGAAGCCCGGCACACCGGCATGGCTGCGGTCGGGGCCCCAGACCTCGGTGATGACGGCGAGGTCGAAGCTGCGGATACCGGGCTGGACGACGATCGCGACACGGCGCATCCGGCCAGTCTGCCAGGGGGCCGGAACTGCCAGTCTGGCAGGATCCCATCGGTACGGGGCCTCGCGGGCGCTGTCGGGCCCGCGGCCCGGCGGACAGCATGGAGCCATGACAACGACCGCGATCGAGATCGCCCCCGACAGTGCCCTGCTGGTCATCGACGTGCAGAAGGGCTTCGACGAGGAGTCCTTCTGGGGGCCCCGCAACAATCCGGCGGCCGAGGACAACATCGCGGCCCTGATGGACGCATGGCAGGCGGCCGGCCGCCCGGTGGTCCTCGTCCGGCACGCGTCCGTACAGCCCGGCTCCGTCCTCGCCGCCGACCACCCCGGCCATGCCTTCAAGGACCTGGTCGAGAAGCGGAGCCAGGGGGCCCTGGTGATCACCAAGACCGTGAACTCGGCCTTCTACGGCACCCCGGACCTGGACGACTGGCTCAAGGCCCAGGGGATCGGCCAGCTGGTGCTGGTGGGCATCCAGACCAACATGTGCGTCGAGACCACGGCCCGGATGGCGGGGAACCTGGGCTACGACGTGCTCGTCCCGCTCGACGCCACGCACACCTTCGACCTCGCCGGGCCGGGGGGCCTCGCCCTGACGGCGGACGAGCTCGCCACCGCCACCGCGGTGAACCTCCACGGCGGCGGCTTCGCCCGCGTGGTCACCACGTCCGACCTCCTGCGGTAGCCCCGTCCAACCCGGCCTCGCCGGCGGCCATCTCAGCCTCGCCGGCGTTTGAGGCGCGGGGTCTGGGGCGGAGCCCCGGGAAACCCGGCTCCGCCGGGCACCGGGCTCTGCCCGGACCCTCCCGCAGCTACCGCTGGGAGGTGCCCCCTGCTCAAACGCCGGCGAGGCTGGGTCTGGCCCGGCGAAGCTGAAATGGCTCGGCGAGGCCGGATGCGGCGGAGCCGGAAAGGCTGAGGGCCCCGCCCCGGGACAAGGGGGTCGGGGCCCTCGAAGGAGGCGGCCGCGTCAGAGGACGTCGGCGGCGATGTTGGCGGCGACCTGCTCCAGCAGGGGACCCGCGTTCGGGATGGACCTGGCCGGGTCGGGCTCCAGGGCCGTAAGCGGGTACGCCTTGCGGATGCCGGCCCCCTCCAGCGCCTCCTGGGTCAGGAGCAGCCGGCCGCAGACGGCCACCACGGGCTTGCCCGCCGCACGCGCCGCGGCCGCGACACCCGCCGGGGCCTTGCCGTGCAGGGTCTGCTCGTCCAGGGAGCCCTCACCGGTGATGACCAGCGTGGCCCGCTCCAGCGCGGGGGCGAAGCCCAGCACCTCCAGCATCAGCTCGATGCCGGGACGGAACGTCGCGCCGAGCAGCAGGGCCCCGTAGCCGATGCCGCCCGCGCCACCGGCACCCGGGAGCACCGCGCACTCGGCGGCCTTCGCGCCGAGCGACTTCTCCAGGACCACCGCGAAGTGCGCCAGCGCCGCGTCGAGCGTCGCCACGTCCTCGGGCGACGCCCCCTTCTGCGGGCCGTAGACCGCGGCGCAGCCCTTCGGGCCGGTCAGCGGGTTGTCCACGTCGCTCGCGAGGACGAACTCCACCTCCGCGAAGCGCGGGTCGATTCCGGACAGGTCGGCCGAGGCCAGCTCGGCCAGCGCACCGCCGCCCGGACCCACCGGTTCGCCGTTCGCATCCAGGAACACCGCGCCCAGGGCGGCCAGCATGCCGGCGCCGCCGTCGGTGGTGGCACTGCCGCCCACGCCGAAGACGATCGAGCGCGCGCCCGCGTCCAGCGCGGCCTTGAGCAGCTCGCCCGAGCCGTACGTGGTCGCCGTCAGCGCGGCGAAGGTGCCCGCCGGCAGCAGCTGCAGCCCGGAGGCTTCCGCCATCTCGACCACCGCTGTGCCCTCGCGCAGCGCGAAGGCGGCCGTGACCTGGTCGCCGAGGGGTCCGGTGACCCGTACCTCCCGGCGTTCGAAGCCGGCTGCCACGGCTGCCGCGACCGTTCCGTCGCCGCCGTCCGCGACGGGGAGGGTCTCGATCTCCACGTCCGGTACGGCCCTGCGCAGGCCGGCCGTCACCCGCTCCGCGACCTGAACGGCCGTGAGCGAGCCCTTGAATTTGTCCGCGGCGATGAGCACGCGCGCGGCCTCAGTTACTGCTCCGTCCGTCACCTTGCTATTCCCTTGCTATCGAACAGTGCAGTCGCGCCGCCATGAGCTTATCCGGAGGATCCTCCTATGCCCATGAGTGGCCTGGGCCACACCCGGCGCGCCATGCCCCTAAATAGGGATATACGCCCGCATAGTGTGGCCGCATGAGCGCGGAATCACTGGAACGGCCACGTCCGGACACCCCGGGAGGGGGATCCGGCGGCCCCGCGGACGGCGCGCCCGACCAGGCCGTCGTCACCATGGGTGTGATCGCCGTGCTGGCCGTCGTCGCCTGGGCGGCCCTGGCCGCGGACTCCTTCGACACGGCCTCCGGAACCGCGCTCTCCTGGGTGCTGGGCAACTTCGCCTGGCTGTTCGTGATCGCCGCCGACGTCTTCCTCGTCATGTGCGTCGTCCTCGCGATCAGCCGGTTCGGCCGGATCCGCCTCGGCGCCGACGACTCCGAGCCCGAGTTCACCAACCTCGCGTGGATCGCGATGATGTTCAGCGCCGGTATGGGCATCGGCCTGATGTTCTACGGGGTGGGGGAGCCGCTCACCCACTACCTGGCCCCGCCCCCGGCCTCCGGGGCGGCCCCCCGCACCGGCGCCGCCGCCCTCGCGGCCATGGAGTACTCCTTCTTCCACTGGACCCTCACCCCCTGGGCGATCTACGGCATCGCCGGCCTCGCCCTGGCCTACGCGACTTTCCGCAAGGGCCGCGGCAACCGCCTCAGCTCCGCCTTCGTCCCCCTGATGGGAGCGGAACGGGCCGACGGCCGGCTCGGCAAGGCCATCGACCTGCTGGCCGTGTTCGCCACGGTCTTCGGCACCGCCACCAGCCTCGGCCTCGGGGCGCTCCAGGTCTCCAAAGGGCTCAGCCTCACGACCGGCATCGAGGACTCCGTCACGGTCGAGCTGGTCATCATCGGCTCGCTGTCGGCGGCCTTCGTCCTCTCCGCCTTCTCCGGCCTGCACAAGGGCGTGAAGTGGCTCAGCACCATCAACATCGTGCTCGCCGCCACCCTGATGCTCTTCGTCTTCGTGCTCGGCCCCACCGTCTACATCCTCGACGTGATCCCTTCCAGTATCGGCGGGTACCTGAGCGAGCTGGTGCCCATGGCCAGCCGCACCGGCGCCTTCACCGACTCCAAGTGGCTCGGCGCGTGGACGATCTTCTACTGGGCCTGGTGGCTCTCCTGGGCCCCCTTCGTCGGCACCTTCATCGCCCGCATCTCGCGCGGCCGCACCATCCGCGAGTTCCTCATCGGCGTGCTGCTCGTCCCCAGCGGGGCCACCGTGGTCTGGTTCTGCGTCATGGGCGGCACCGCCATCCGCCTCGACTCCACAGGCGCCGTCGACTTCGCCGTCAAGATCAAGGACGGTACGGAGGCCTCGCTCTTCGCGATGCTGGACGCCCTGCCGCTCTCCGCGGTCACCTCATGGGTCGCCATGGTCCTGGTCATGACCTACTTCGTCACCAGCGCCGACTCGGCCTCCCTGGTGATGGGCTCACTCACCAGCCGCGGCTCCCTCAACCCGCCCACCTGGCTCGTCGTCACCTGGGGCGTGCTGATGGCCGCCGTCGCCGCCGTCCTGCTCGTCGCGGGCGGCCTGAAGTCCCTGCAGACCGCCACCATCCTGGTCGCGCTGCCCTTCGTCATCGTCATGATGATGCTCTGCTGGGCCCTGGTGAAGGAACTCCGTACGGACCCCGGCGCCGGACCCGCCCGCCACCACCCCCTGCACGGGATGCGGGACGCGGTCCGGGCCATGGTCGGCGACGCCATCACCGAACAGGGGGCGGCCCGCCACCCGCGGCTGCGGCGCGTGGCCGGGTCCAAGGGGCGGGAGCACGAGGACGGCGAAGGCCCGGGGACCCCGGAGGCGTGACACCTCGGGTTCCCCGGGCCCTGATCCGGCGGGCGGGTCCTGCGGCCCGTCAGGAGAGCTCGTACACCGCCATCCGGCCGTTGTCGTAGACCTTCTTCGCGAGTTCGGCCAGGAGCGGCGACTCGGCGCCCGACGGGCGGTGCGCCACCACGTAGCGGACGTGGTGCCGGTCGTGGAGCCGGCCCAGGATCTCGGCCGTCGGCCGGTAGACCGCGTCCTCGTTGAGCCGGAACAGCTCCTGGTCCCAGAAGGGGCCGCCGTAGGCGGCCGAGCCGCCCGACAGCGCCATGGCGCGCGGCGCGTACGCCCAGCCCTCGATCAGCACCGACCGCTCCGAGTACGCGCTGAGCCACTGCGAGCGGACGTTGTCGCACGACGCCCCGGCGGGCAGCGGGCCCTCCAGCTCCCAGCAGTGGCTGTTGGTCGCCAGCACGTCCGACGGCTCGCTGTGGGCACGGATCCAGCGCGCCGCCTGCACCTGCGAGCCGGGCATGACCCAGGAGTACGACCACAGGGATTCCCGGGACTGCAGGACGTCGTGGAAGAGCCCCGGGGTGCCGGCCGTGAGGGCGGCGGTCAGCAGGACGATCGCGCCGCGGCCGCGCAGCGCGGGCAAGACCCGGCCGCCGAGCCGCCACAGGACCGCGCCGGCCAGGGCGGCCAGGGCCAGCGCGCCGGCCAGGGCGAGCGCGGGCAGCAACACGGAGTAGGGGGTGGCCGCGCTCCGCTCGTCCCCGGCGAGCCGCAGGACGTAGGCCGACCAGCGGCCGGAGTAGCGGTAGATCCCGAAGGTGAGCAGCGCCGAGAAGGCGATCACGCCGAAGGCGAGTGCGGCCTTGCCCCGTGCGCCGAGCGCGGCGCGTTCGAAGGTCTCGCAGAAGCCCCAGGCCGAGAGCACGGCCCCGAAGGGCAGCGCGGCGAGCGTGAAGTAGCTGGCGTTGTAGCCGTTGACGGCCAGATAGGCACACGGTCCCGCCACGGAGGCGCCGAGCAGGAACCACTGGACGGGTTCCAGCCGGAAGCGCCGCTTCGAGATCAGCGGGATCATGCCGAGCAGCTTCAGCTGGTGGTTGAGCACGAAGGCGGCCAGGGTGCCCACGACCACGAGGGCCTGGAACGCCGGTGAGCGCAGGTGCCCCGGATCGGCCCAGTAGCCGCGGATGTTGCCGAACGGGATGACTTCGAGGCCGTAGCTCTCGAAGTTGAAGATGACGGCCGTCGCGAAGAGCTGGGCTCCGCCGAGGATCGCGCCCAGCCCGACCACGTGCCACGGGATGCGCCGGGTGGAGATCAGCAGGACGAGGCCGGTCAGGGCCAGGCCGGCCAGGGTGACGGGCAGGGTGCTCGCCTTGGCCGCGGTGGAGGCCAGGGCGAACAGCGCGACGAGGACGTACACCCCGCGGCCGAAGAGCGGGACCCGGTCGCCGCCCTCACCGCCCTCGCCGTCCGCGGCCGCCTCGCCGTCCCTGCGGCTCCGGCGCAGGGCGTCGCCGACGACCCCCATCAGCGCGATCAGCAGCGGCTGGCTGTACGTCTGGGAGAGGCTCGACCAGGACATCAGCCGGACGGCGGGGGCGCCGAAGGTCCAGGTGGGGACGGGGTTGGGATAGATCGCGGTGAACTCGGCGACCGCGAAGACCAGCAGTGCGGCCAGCGGCCCCGCCCAGGCCCGCCCGATGAGGCGCCGAGCCACCACGGCGGTGATCACCATGCCGAGCGCCGCCAGCGCGGGGACCATGAGCCTGGACTCGATCACCGCGAGGTCGAGGTGACCGACCATGTCGGTCATCGCCATGTGGGCGAAGGTGAACCAGTGGTAGTACAGGGGCTCGCCGGAAGCCTGGGGAAGGGTCAGCGGGACGTTCTGCTTCGCGTTCGCGGCGAGCGACAGCATGTACGGCATGTCGCCGAACAGCCTGCTGTCCTCCTTGTCCGGGAGCACCGGGTAGAGGGACAGGAAGACCTGGTGGAAGTAGACGCTGCTGAGCATCACCGTCCCGGAGACCGACCAGGACCAGCCCAGCGAGGGACTGGTGTACCCGCGCGGACGCCAGTGCCGGCGGAGCTTCGGCACGGCGGCGAAGGGGACCACCACGGCGAGCGGCCACGCGAGGGCGAACCCCTGGGCGCCGGACCCGACGAGGACCGCCCAGGCGGCCAGTTCCAGGACGAGGCCGGTGACCGCACCGAAGGCGAGGTCCTCGACCAGCGAGTGCGGCCGCCGGCGCAGGGCCCGGAAGACCAGCGTGCCGGGGAGCATGACGCCCCAGAGCACGTAGAAGGTGTACCGGGCGATGTCGCCGACCGGGGTGTCCGAGGCCAGCAGCAGGGAGACCAGGAGAAGGTACGCGGCGGCCGCCGGCAGGAAACGCCAGAACGCGTGCGGTCCGGGCCGGTCGGTCGCGGGGGACGGGGACGAGCCGCTCAGCGGCCGCGCTCCGAGGTCGGTCCGCTCGGGCGTGGCGCTGCCAGTTGTACCCATGTGTCTTGTTCTTCCCTACCTGCTATGCGTCGGCCGCCCCGGATGGGGGCGGCCGGGAGCGCCCCGGACCGGGGCGCCAGGGATCAGGCCGCGTACTCGGAGACCCGCTGGTCGCGGTCGGCGGCTGCGGCGTCCTCGGCGGAGTCGTAGCCGACGAAGTAGGCGGGCCGGGCCTGGACGGCCGAGTAGATCCGGCCTATGTACTCGCCGAGCAGGCCCACGCAGATGAGCTGGACACCGCCGATGAAGAGCATGCCGATGAACAGCGACGACCAGCCGGGCACGGTCGAGCCGAACGCGTACTGGAGCGTCGTGTAGATCGCCAGGCAGAAGCAGACGAGGAAGCTCAGCAGGCCGAGCCAGGTGGCGAGCCGCAGCGGGCTGGCGGAGAAGTTCGTGATGCTGTCGAGGGCCAGGCGGACCATCTTGGACAGCGGGTAGTGGGTGCTGCCGGCGACCCGCTCCTCGCGGACGTAGACGACCTCGCCGCTGCTGAAGCCGAGCCACGGCACGAGCAGCCGGTAGACCGGCTGGTGCTCGGGCAGGGACTTGAGAGCGTCGACGGCGGCCCGGCTGAGCAGGCGGAAGTCGCCGGCCTGGTTGGGCATGTTCTTGCCGACGAGCTTGCGCATCAGCCAGTAGTAGACGCCGGCCGTGCGCCGCTTGAAGAAGGTGTCGGTGCCGCGGTCACCGCGGACGCCGTAGACGATGTCCAGGTTCTTCTCGCGGGCCAGCTCGTACATCTCGACGATCTTCTCCGGCGGGTCCTGGAGGTCGGCGTCGATGCTCACGACGTACGCGCCGTAGGCCCGGTGGATGCCCGCGGTCAGCGCGGCCTGGTGCCCGGAGTTGCGGGCGAAGCGCACGATGCGCAGCTCGGGCCACTCCTGGCGGATCTTCTGCATGATCATCGGAGTGGCATCGGTGCTGCCGTCGTCGATGCCGACCACCTCGTAGCTGATCCCCATGCCGTCCAGGATCGGGCGCAGGCGCGCCACGGTCAGGGGCAGGGCCTCCTGCTCGTTGTAGATCGGGATCACGACGGACAGCACGGGTGCCGACCGGTCGGCTGCGTCGCGTGCCGGGGCTGCTGCGTTCTGCATGGAGGGGCTTGTCTTCAATCTCCGAGTGCGGAAGACCGCCGGCGGGTGCCTGACGATCTGACCTGCCGAGAGCAGGACGTCGGCAGTGGACACCAGGCCGACGACGCGGAGGCGCACCAGCTACCGGAGCCCTGGGTGCCACAGGGCAGAAGCAAGTGACCCGGGCGATCGGTAACAATATCATCAGTAAAGCAATCATCATTTGGCCATCTTTGGACCCGAGGGGACCGAACACCCCGCACGGCCCGGCCGCGACGCCTCGGTAGGGTTGCGGCGTGACCACCGCAGATGACTACGCCACGTACATCGCGAGCCTGCCCCGGGTGCTGGCCGGCGCGGCCGCCCTCTACCGGGACGCCCAAGGCCGGGTCCTGCTCGTCGAGCCCAACTACCGCGAGGGCTGGACCCTGCCGGGCGGCACCGTCGAGTCGGACCAGGACGAGTCTCCGCGCACCGCGGCCCGGCGCGAGAGCGCCGAGGAGATCGGCCTCGACCTCCCCCTCGGCCGTCTTCTCGCCGTCGACTGGGTGCTGGGCCCCGGCCGCCCGCCGCTGGTCGCCTACGTCTACGACGGCGGCGTACTCGACGAGGCCCAGCTCGCCTCCGTCACGCTGCAGGAGGAGGAGCTGATCTCCTGGCGGCTGGTCGAGCCCGCCGAACTCACCGCCTACCTGACCGAATCGCTCGGACTGCGCACCCAAGAGGCGTACCGGATCGTGCAGTCGGGCGAGGGCACCGCGGAGCTGGAGAACGGCCGGCGCCCGGTCACCTCGTGACCGGGCGCGCCGTAACACCGGACTTACCCCGACCAGGACAGAATCAGCAGATGATCACGATGTACGCCTGGCCCAGCACCGCCGACGGGCCCGACGCCCTTCCCATGGTGCACTTCACCACCGACCAGCAGGCCGGTGGTGAAGTCACTCCGGAGGGGACCCCGGTCTGGCTCTTCGACACCGCGATACGCGAGGGCGGCTGGGCGCAGTTCACCGATTTCGAGCGCTGGTCCGTCCCGGCCGCCGGCTGGCAGGCGTTCTACCGCCGCGAGGACGACCTCCTCGCCGTCACCGGACCCGGCTCCTGCGAGGGCTGGTACCAGGGCAACCTCGGCGCCGACCCCGACTGGGTGGCGGCCGCCGCCACCCAGCAGAGCGTGGTCCTGCTCGCCGCCCCGGTCCAGCACCCCTCGCTGTACGGCTACGCCGTGGAGGCCGGAGCCGCCTTCGCGCTGCTCGTTCCGCTCCTCGTCGTCTGACCCGGCCGGGTCGGGTCACGCCAGGAGCTTGGCCTTGGCGCGGTCGAACTCCTCCTGCGTGATGTCGCCCTTGTCCTTGAGGGCGGAGAGCTTGTGCAGCTCGTCCGCGCTGCCTCCGGAGCCCGCCGTCTTCTGGACGTAGTCCCGGAAGGCGGCCTGGTTCTCCTGGGCCTGCTTCAGGTCCCGCTCGCCCATGCTCCTTCCCCGGGCGATGAGGTAGACGAACACGCCCAGGAAGGGCACCAGGAGTACGAAGATCAGCCATCCTGCCTTCCCCCAGCCGCTGAGGCTGTGGTCACGGAAGATATCCGTGATGACCTTGAAGAGCAGGAAGAACCACATGATCCACAGGAACAGGTACAGCATCGTCCAGAAGATGTTGAGAAGCGGATAGTCGTCCATGCCCGACTCCGATCATGTAGCGGTATTCCATTCATACAACCGCTTCAAAAACTCCGCATTTCGGAATGGGGCAGGGCCGGACCGCCCTTCGGGACCGGCCTTCGGGACAGAACTCAGGCCTGTTCTCCGGACTCGAAGGCCAGCAGCCGGACCTTGCGGTCGAGCCCGCCGCCGTAGCCGGTCATCCCGCCCGACGCGCCGATCACCCGGTGGCAGGGCACGATGATGCCGACCGGGTTCTTCCCGTTCGCCAGGCCCACCGCGCGCGAGGCGCTGGGCTTGCCCAGCCTGGCCGCGAGCTCCCCGTACGACCACGTCTCGCCGTACGGGATCCGCACGAGCTGGTCCCAGACGCTGCGCTGGAAATCGGTGCCCTCCAGGCGCAGCGGGAGGTCGAACTCCGTGAGTTCCCCGGCGAAGTACGCGGTCAGCTGGCGCGCCACCTCGGGGAAGGGCTCCTCGGCGGCGGCCACCCGCTCCCCGAAGGACTCCTCGGCCGGCCGGTGGCGCTGCCCGGACATGTAGAGGCCGCTGAGGACCCCGTCCGTGGCGACCAGGGTCAGCGGGCCGTAGGGGCTGTCGAGGACGGTGTGCGTCTTGGCGCTGGTCATGGTGGATCGCATCGCTGGTGCTCCTCAGGCGGGCAGGTGGTTGATGGGGTGGGCGTCGGTGGCCCACAGGTACTGGACGGCGTACGCGCGCCAGGGCCGCCATGCGGCCGCCCGCGCGGTGAGTGCCGAGGGGGTGGACGGCAGCCCGAGCCCCTGCGCCGCCCGCCGGATCCCCAGATCGGACGGCAGGAATGCGTCCGGGTCACCGAGCGCCCGCATCGCGATCACCTCGGTGGTCCACGGGCCGAAGCCGGGCAGCGCCGTCAGCCGGGCCCGCGCCGCCTCCCAGTCGCTGTCGAGGCCGAGCGCCAGCGAGCCGTCGGCGAGCGCCGAGACCAGGGTGGTCAGCGTGGCGCGCCGGCTGCGCGGCAGGGCCAGCGCCTCCGGGTCCAGCCCGGCGAGCGCCTGCGGGGAGGGGAACAGGTGGGTCAGCCCGCCCAGCGGGTCCTCGACCGGCTCCCCGTGCGCGGCGACCAGCCGGGCCGCGTGCGTGCGCGCCGCCGCAGTGGAGACCTGCTGGCCCAGCACCGCCCGCACGGCGAACTCCGGTGCGTCGACCGTACGGGGCACACGGCGCCCGGGGGCCTTGTCCACGAGCGGGGCCAGCAGCGGATCGGAGCGCAGCTGCTCGTCGACCGCCTCGGGGTCGGCGTCCAGGTCGAGCATCCAGCGGCAGCGGCTGATGGCGATGGTGAGGTCGCGCAGGTCGGTCAGGGCGAGCCGGCAGCCGATGTGGTCGGGCTGCGGGGTCAGGGCGACGACACCGGTGCCGTAGGGCAGGCGCAGGGTGCGGCGGTAGGCGCCGTCGCGCCACTCCTCGACCCCGGGGACGGCGGTCGCGGCGAGGTGCCCGAAGAGGTTGTCGGGGTTCAGCGGGGCCCGGAACGGCAGCCGCAGACTGATCGTCCCCGGGATCCGGGGCGGGGCGTTCCTGCTGCGGCCGGCTTTGACGGCCCGCTCCCGCAGCTCGCTCGGGGACAGGGCGAAGACCTCGCGGACCGTGTCGTTGAAGGTCCGGATGGAGGAGAACCCGGCGGCGAAGGCCACATCGCCCATCGGGAGCTCGGAGGTCTCGATGAGCAGCCGGGCGGTCTGGGCGCGCTGGGCCCGGGCCAGGGCCAGCGGACCGGCCCCGAGCTCGGCGTTCAGCTGCCGCTCGACCTGGCGGGCGGAGTACCCCAGCCGTGTGGCCAGGCCAGGCACCCCCTCCCGGTCCACGACGCCGTCCTGGATCAGCCGCATCGCTCGCGCGACGGCGTCGGCGCGGGCGTTCCACTCGGGGGAACCGGGACTCGTATCGGGCCGGCAGCGCTTGCACGCGCGGAACCCGGCCTGCTGGCAGGCGGCCGCGCTGGGCAGGAAGGTCATGTTCTCGACCTTCGGCGGCACGGCGGGGCAGCTGGGCCTGCAGTAGATCCGGGTGGTCAGGACGGCGGTGAAGAACCAGCCGTCGAAGCGGGCGTCCTTCGACTGCACGGCCCTTACGCAGCGCTCGGTGTCGGTGTGCATGCGTCCAGCTTCGGGGTTCCGGTTACGCCAGGCTGGCGGTTTTCCGACATCAAGGCTAGCCGGGTCCCGGCGGTGGTGGGGGCGGGGCCGGGTCCGGCGGCGGGGCGGGGGTCGTCCGGGGTAGGCATGATTTATGGCCCCCCGGCGGAACGAAAAGTGCCCGGCGGTCCGGGCCACAAATCACGTTTTACACCCCGGACAACCCCCACCCCACCACCGGCCCCGACCCCGCCCGGGGTCCATCCGCACACCGGGCCAGGTACGGGTCCCTCTGTGTCGGCTACGGGGGCTGGGAGGTGTGGGAGGGGTCGGCGGCGGGGTGGGGAGTGTCCGGGGTGTAAAACGTGATTTGTTGGCCCGGACCGCCGGGGTCCTGTGCGACCCGGCTCAGGGGCCATAAATCATGCCTACCCCGGACACTCCCCACCCCGCCGCCGACCCCGGCCCCGGCCTCCACGGCCCCCGTACCCGCCCACCGGCCCCGGGAACGGCAGAAGGCCCCGGATGCCATCGGCATCCGGGGCCTTCTCCGGTACAGCTAGCGCAGCGTCGTGGCGCGGGCCTCGCGGCGGTTGTGCCGGAAGGTGTTGGCCTTCCGGGTCGTCGCGAAGAGCGGAATGGTCGCCGCCATCGCGATCTGCAGGGCGCAGCCCGTCTGGAGCAGCAGCTGACCGCCCGGGGCGTCGAACGCCCAGGCCGCCAGCAGCCCCATCGCGCCGATGATCCAGCAGAGCATCGCCACGGCGAGAACACCCCGCGGCTTGGGGTACTCGACCCGGCTCACCATCAGCCAGGCCACCCCGATGATCGCCAGCAGCGTCGGGACGAACGGCAGCTCCAGCAGCACGATCGAGACGACCGTGAGCGCGCCGAAGGGGCTCGGCATGCCCTGGAACATGCCGTCCTTCATCGTCACGCAGCTGAATCTCGCGAGTCTGAGCACCACGGCGAGCAGCACCACGATCGCGGCCAGCGCCGACATCTTCTGGTGCGCGTCGACGGCGACCATGCCGTAGACGAGCACGAAGTAGGCCGGCGCGAGGCCGAAGCTGATCAGGTCGGACAGGTTGTCCAGCTCGGCACCCATCGGCGAGCTGCGCAGCTTGCGGGCCACGATGCCGTCGAAGAGGTCGAAGACCGCGGCGAGCAGCATCAGTATCACCGCCGTCGCGGCGCTGTTGCGGGCCATGCCCGATTCGCCACTGCCGGTGAGGTGCGGGATGAGGATTCCGGTGGTGGTGAAGTACACCGCCATGAATCCGCACGTGGCGTTACCGAGCGTGAGGGTGTCCGCTATCGACAGCCGCAGCGAGAGCGGCATGTCGTCCTCGGCGGACTCCTCCTCGGCAGGTTCGGGAACCCAGCCGGCGGCCGGAGTCTCAGGGTCAGTCACGGTCAATTCGTGTCACCCCCGCGGTGGTGGCCTGACCGACCTCGACCGCGACCTCGACGCCCTCGGGGAGGTAGATGTCGACGCGGGAGCCGAAGCGGATCAGACCGATGCGTTCGCCCTGCTCCACCTTGGTTCCGGCCGGCAGGTACGGCACGATGCGACGGGCGACGGCGCCGGCGATCTGCACCATCTCGATGTCACCGAGTTCGGTGTCGAAGTGCCAGACAACGCGCTCGTTGTTCTCGCTCTCCTTGTTGAACGCCGGGACGAATCCGCCGGGGATGTGCTCCACGGACGTCACCGTGCCCGCGAGGGGCGCGCGGTTGACGTGGACGTTCAGCGGGCTCATGAAGATCGCGACCCGGGTCCGTCCGTCCTTCCACGGCATGATGCTCTGCACCACACCGTCGGCGGGCGAGATGACACGGCCCTGAGCGATCTCACGCTCGGGGTCGCGGAAGAACCACAGCATGCCCGCGGCGAGCGCGGTGGCGGGCACGGCCGCCGCGGCCCAGCGTCCGGACTTGCGGGCCCGGGTGAGGCTGAGCGCCGCGGTGGCGACGGTCGGCAGAAGCCACGGCGATGCTCCGCGCGCGAGGCGTACGCCAAGGAGGCTGTCGCGAGGTGCAGAGGTTTGGCTGTGGGGCATGGATGACCTTCGTAGCGGGTGATTGCCGCGCCGTAAACGGGGGGACGGGACGGCGGCTTTACTGGAATGCTATCGGTTGCGCGCAACAACTGGGCAAGCCAGAAGCCGAGTCGATGACGGTCAGCCAGTCACTGCCAGTGATCCTTTCGCAACGAACCCATGGATGATTCGCTGCAAAAGGGACTTTCAGCCCTGAAGCCGGTACTCCTCGAGCAGGCGTCGCCCGATGATCATTTTCTGGATCTCGGCGGTACCTTCACCGATCAGCAGCATCGGAGCCTCCCGGTAGAGACGCTCGATCTCGTACTCCTTCGAGAATCCGTATCCACCGTGGATACGGAAGGCGTCCTCGACGACCTCCTTGCAGTACTCGGAGGCGAGGTACTTCGCCATCCCTGCTTCGAGGTCGTTTCGTTCCCCAGAGTCCTTTTTGCGTGCTGCATTCACCATCATCGCATGGGCGGCTTCGACCTTGGTAGCCATCTCGGCCAGCTTGAACTGAATCGCCTGGTGCTCGGCGATCGGCTTGCCGAAAGTGTGACGTTGCTGGGCATAGGAGACACCCAGTTCGAAAGCACGCTGAGCGACGCCGCAGCCACGCGCCGCCACGTTGACGCGGCCGACCTCGACCCCGTCCATCATTTGGTAAAACCCTCGGCCCGTCTGACCGCCGAGTACCCGATTGGCCGGAATGCGCAGTCCGTCCATGATGAGCTCGGTCGTGTCGACGCCCTTGTAGCCCATCTTGTCGATCTTGCCGGGGATGGTCAGGCCGGGACGGACCTCACCGAAGCCGGGCTCCTTCTCGACGAGGAAGGTCGTCATCGACTTGTGGGGCGCGGTGCCCTCGGGGTGTCCTTCGTCACTCCGGACGAGAACGGCCACCAGGGTGGAGCTGCCGCCGTTCGTCAGCCACATCTTCTGGCCGTTCAGGACGTACTCGTCGCCGTCCTTCACCGCCTTGGAGGAGATGGCCGACACGTCGGAGCCCAGCGCCGGCTCGGACATCGAGAACGCGCCGCGCACCTCGCCCAGGGCCATGCGCGGGAGGAAGTGGTCCTTCTGCTCCTGCGTGCCGTGCTGCTTGAGCATGTACGCCACGATGAAGTGGGTGTTGATGATGCCCGAGACGGACATCCAGCCACGGGCGATCTCCTCGACGCACAGGGCGTAGGTGAGGAGCGACTCACCCAGGCCGCCGTACTCCTCCGGGATCATCAGGCCGAAGAGGCCGAGTTCCTTGAGGCCGTCGACGATCTGCTGCGGGTACTCGTCACGGTGTTCGAGCTCGGTCGCGACCGGGATGATCTCCTTGTCGACGAACTCCCGGACGGTCTTGAGGATCTCCCGCTGGACGTCGGTCAGCCCGGCGGTCTGGGCGAGTCGGGCCATGGCTACTTCCCCTGTTCCTTCAGCGTGGGGCGGCCGGGCTGCTCGCCGCCGCGCTCCTTGATGTACGTCTCGGTCGGGACCATCACCTTGCGCCGGAAGACGCAGACGAGGGTGCCGTCCTGCTTGTAGCCCTTGGTCTCCACGTAGACGATGCCGCGGTCGTTCTTCGACTTCGACGGGGTCTTGTCGAGGACCGTGGTCTCGCCGTAGATCGTGTCGCCGTGGAAGGTCGGCGCCACGTGCCGCAGGGACTCGATCTCCAGGTTGGCGATGGCCTTCCCGGAGACGTCCGGCACGGACATGCCGAGCAGCAGGGAGTAGATGTAGTTGCCCACGACCACGTTCTTGCCGAAGTCGGTGGTGTTCTCGGCGTAATTGCTGTCCATGTGGAGCGGGTGGTGATTCATGGTCAGCAGACAGAAGAGGTGGTCGTCGTACTCGGTGACGGTCTTTCCGGGCCAGTGCTTGTAGACCGCCCCGACCTCGAACTCTTCGTACGTGCGTCCGAACTGCATCGGGATCAGGCCTCCGCCGTCTTCTCGGTCGAGGGGTGTTCGAACTTGCTGGTGCGCTGCATGCCCGCGGCGCGGCCCTTGCCCGCGATGACCAGGGCCATCTTGCGGCTGGCCTCGTCGATCATCTCGTCGCCGAGCATTGCGGAGCCCTTCTTGCCGCCGGCCTCCGAGGTGCACCAGTCGTACGCGTCGAGGATCAGCTCGGCGTGGTCGTAGTCCTCCTGCGAGGGGGAGAAGACCTCGTTGGCCGCGTCGACCTGACCCGGGTGCAGCACCCACTTGCCGTCGAAGCCCAGCGCGGCGGCCCGGCCCGCCACCTCGCGGTAGGCGTCCACGTCGCGGATCTGCAGGAAGGGACCGTCGATCGCCTGGAGGTTGTGCATGCGGGCCGCCATCAGGATCCGCATCAGGATGTAGTGGTAGGCGTCCGCGCCGTAGCCGGGCGGCTGCATGCCCACGACCAGGGACTTCATGTTGATCGAGGCCATGAAGTCGGCCGGGCCGAAGATGATGGTCTCCAGCCGCGGCGAGGCGGCGGCGATCTCGTCGACGTTCACCAGGCCCTTGGCGTTCTCGATCTGCGCCTCGATGCCGATCTTGCCGACCTCGAAGCCCATGGTCTTCTCGATCTGGGTCAGCAGGAGGTCGAGCGCCACGACCTGCTGGGCGTCCTGGACCTTCGGCAGCATGATGCAGTCGAGGTTCTGGCCCGCGCCCTCGACCACCGTGACGACGTCGCGGTACGTCCAGTGCGTGGTCCAGTCGTTGACGCGCACGACGCGGGTCTTGCCGGTCCAGTCGCCGTTGTTCAGCGCGTCCACGATCGTGTGGCGGGCGCCTTCCTTGGCGAGCGGCGCGCAGGCGTCCTCCAGGTCCAGGAAGACCTGGTCGGCCGGCAGGCCCTGGGCCTTCTCCAGGAACCGCGGGTTCGAGCCGGGCACCGCGAGGCAGGAGCGACGCGGGCGAAGGCGGTTCACCGGGTGGACTGGCGTGGTCATGCGGGGACCTCCGTGCTTGCAACGAATTCGTTGTCGATGTCGAGGGGGGCGAGCTTGTTTGCCTTGCGGATCTCGTCGACGATACGGCCGATGATCTCCGTGATGCCGAAGTCCTTGGGCGTGAAGACCGCGGCGACACCTGCGGCCTTCAGGGTCACGGCGTCGGCGTTGGGAATGATGCCCCCGACGATGACGGGGATGTCACCCGCCCCCGCCAGTCGCAGCCGTTCCAGGACGTCCGGGACCAGAGCGCTGTGCGAGCCGGACAGGATGGACAGTCCCACGCAGTGCACGTCCTCGGCCAGCGCCGCGGAGGAGATCTCCTCCGGCGTCAGCCTGATGCCCTGGTAGACCACCTCGAAGCCGGCGTCACGGGCCCGGACGGCGATCTGCTCGGCGCCGTTGGAGTGCCCGTCCAGGCCGGGCTTGCCGACCAGCAGGCGCAGCCGGCCCGAGCCGAGCTCGTCGGCCGTACGGGACACCTTCTCGCGGACCTCGTGCATCGGCGTACCGGGCTCGGCGGTGACCGCGACCGGGGCCGAGGAGACTCCGGTGGGGGCGCGGAACTCGCCGAACACCTCGCGCAGGGCGCCGGCCCACTCGCCGGTGGTGACACCGGCGCGGGCGCACTCCAGCGTGGCTTCCATCAGGTTCTCGGTGCCCGCCGCGGCCTCCTTGAGGCGCTCCAGCGCCTGCTGGGTGGTGGGGAAGACGAACGGGTCGCCGTTCCCCTGGCGGTCCGAGGACTCCTGCCGCTCGGCGCGCCAGCGGCCGATGCGCTCGACGGTCAGCGCCTCCACGGCGCCGTCGACCGTCATGATGGCGCCGTCCAGGTCGGCCGTGAGCGGGTTCTCCTCGGTCTGCTGGAAGCAGTTGACACCGACGATCTTGTCCTCGCCGGCCTCGATCCGCGCCCGCCGTTCGGCGTGCGAGGAGACCAGCTGAGACTTGAGGTACCCGGACTCGACGGCCGCCATGGCGCCGCCCATCTCCTGGATCCGGTCGATCTCGGCCAGGCAGTCGGCGACCAGGGAGTCGACTTTGGCCTCGATGACGTGGGATCCGGCGAAGATGTCGTCGTACTCCAGCAGGTCGCTCTCGAGCGCCAGGACCTGCTGGATGCGCAGCGACCACTGCTGGTCCCAGGGCCGGGGCAGACCCAGCGCCTCGTTCCAGGCGGGCAGCTGCACGGCGCGGGCGCGGGCGTCCTTGGAGAGGGTGACCGCGAGCATCTCCAGCACGATGCGCTGGACGTTGTTCTCCGGCTGGGCCTCGGTCAGCCCCAGGGAGTTGACCTGGACGCCGTAACGGAAGCGACGCTGCTTCGCGTTCTCGATGCCGTAGCGCTCGTGGGTGACCTTGTCCCAGATGCGGCCGAAGGCGCGCATCTTGCACATCTCCTCGATGAAGCGGACGCCCGCGTTCACGAAGAAGGAGATCCGGGCGACGACCTCGCCGAAGCGCTCCTGGGGCACCTGGCCCGAGTCGCGCACCGAGTCGAGGACCGCGATCGCCGTGGACATCGCGTACGAGATCTCCTGGACCGGGGTGGCCCCGGCCTCCTGGAGGTGGTACGAGCAGATGTTGATCGGGTTCCACTTGGGGATGTGGTTGACCGTGTACGCGATCATGTCCGTCGTCAGCCGCAGGGACGGCCCCGGCGGGAAGACGTGCGTCCCGCGCGAGAGGTACTCCTTGACGATGTCGTTCTGGGTGGTGCCCTGGAGCTGGGCGATGTCCGCGCCCTGCTCCTCGGCGGCCACCTGGTAGAGCGCCAGCAGCCACATGGCCGTGGCGTTGATCGTCATCGAGGTGTTCATCTGCTCCAGGGGTATGTCCTGGAACAGCCGCCGCATGTCGCCCAGATGGGAGACCGGGACCCCGACCCGGCCCACCTCGCCGCGGGCGAGGATGTGGTCGGGGTCGTATCCGGTCTGGGTCGGCAGGTCGAAGGCGACCGACAGACCCGTCTGGCCCTTGGCGAGGTTGCGGCGGTACAGCTCGTTGGACGCCTCGGCCGTGGAGTGGCCGGCGTACGTCCGCATGAGCCACGGACGGTCCTTCTGGCGCTCTGTCATCTCAGGCTGTCCCTTAGGCCTTTGAACGGTCTCAGACGTTACGGAAGCGGTTGATCGCGTCGAGGTGCGTCGCACGCAGCTCGTGGTCGCGCACGCCCAGGCCCTCCTCGGGGGCCAGCGCGAGGACGCCGACCTTGCCCTGGTGGAGGTTGCGGTGGACGTCGTAGGCGGCCTGTCCGGTGTCCTCCAGGGAGTAGACCTTCGACAGGGTGGGGTGGATCTTGCCCTTGGCGACCAGGCGGTTCGCCTCCCATGCCTCGCGGTAGTTCGCGAAGTGCGAGCCGACGATCTTCTTGAGGGACATCCACAGGTAGCGGTTGTCGTACTCGTGGTTGTAGCCGGAGGTCGAGGCGCAGGTGACGATCGTGCCGCCCTTGCGGGTGACGTAGACGCTCGCGCCGAAGGTCTCGCGGCCCGGGTGCTCGAAGACGATGTCCACGTCCTCGCCGCCGGTCAGCTCGCGGATGCGCTTGCCGAAGCGCTTCCACTCCTTCGGGTCCTGGGTGTGCTCGTCCTTCCAGAACTTGTAGCCCTCGGCGTTGCGGTCGATGACCGCCTCGGCGCCCATGGCCCGGCAGATGTCCGCCTTCTCGGGGCTGGAGACCACACAGATCGGGTTGGCACCGCCGGCGAGCGCGAACTGGGTCGCGTACGAGCCGAGGCCGCCGCTGGCGCCCCAGATCAGGACGTTGTCGCCCTGCTTCATGCCGGCGCCGTTGCGGGAGACCAGCTGGCGGTAGGCGGTGGAGTTGACCAGACCGGGGGAGGCGGCCTCCTCCCAGCTCAGGTGGCCGGGCTTCGGCATCAGCTGGTTGGACTTGACGAGGGCGATCTCGGCCAGGCCGCCGAAGTTGGTCTCGAAGCCCCAGATGCGCTGCTCGGGGTCGAGCATCGTGTCGTTGTGGCCGTCCGAGGACTCCAGCTCGACCGAGAGGCAGTGGGCGACGACCTCGTCGCCCGGCTTCCAGGCGTTGACGCCCGGGCCGGTGCGCAGCACGACGCCC
The DNA here is from genome assembly GCF_055574035.1 of Streptomyces sp. NPDC030021. Taxonomy (NCBI): domain Bacteria; kingdom Bacillati; phylum Actinomycetota; class Actinomycetes; order Kitasatosporales; family Streptomycetaceae; genus Streptomyces; species Streptomyces sp. NPDC030021. Next base: position 385,190 of record NZ_JBVIAH010000001.1, on the reverse strand, counting down.
GCGAGGTCGGAGCCGATGATGTGGTACGGCAGGTCGTGGCGCTTGGTCAGCTCCGACAGGCGCCCGTAGCGCTCCAGGAAGCTGAAGGTGGACACCGGCTCGAAGATCGAGGTCCACACGGAGTTGTAGTTGACCGAGGAGGCCATGACGGCGACCAGGGCCTCGCCCGGGCCCAGCTCCGGCACCGGGACGTTGTCCAGGTGAAGGGACTTGCGCGGGTCCTTCTCGCGTGTCGTCAGCCCCGCGAACATCTCCGCCTCGTCCTTGTGCACGGTGATCGCGCGGTACGAGTCGGGCAGCGGCAGGGCCGCGAAGTCTGCGGCGGTGGCGGACTGCGACTGAATCGCGTCCAGGATGTCCTTCACGGTAGAGCCTCCGGCTAGCGCTGATGAGGGTGCGCTGAGGGGAACGGGGGTGCGTGGTGCAGGTGTGCCGTCGGTCCGGCTGGTGCGGTGCTGCTGGGCGACGCCCGTGGTGAGGCGTGCGGTGCCTGGTGACGCAGGCGATCCGGGGCGCGTTCCGTGCCGTGTGGGCGTGGGTCGCGGGGACATCCGGACGTCTTCAACGTATGGCACCCCGTGTCACCCGGCAAGGCACCGCGTGCCAAAACTTTCTCTCATTTGCCGATTGACCTGCACCGATGAGCGATGATCGATCAAAGTTACCCGCGAGTAGGGGCAAGCCGGACATACGAAAGCGGCCGCCCCCGGATCGGGAGCGGCCGCTGTGACGAGAGTGACTTCTACTTGGCGCGCAGGGCTTCTTCGATGGTCCGCATGACCTCGTCCAGCGGGGCATCCGTGCGGGCCACCGCCACCAGCACCTCGCCCTGCGTACGGACGGCAGCCGGCGCGGCCGGGGCCGTGCTCAGCGTGCGGCCCGCGCCGATGCCCGAACCGAAGGTCTTCCGGACGATCGAGAAGGCGTGGTCCAGCTGCGCCTCCACGTCCCCCTGGCCGCCCGCGCGCAGCCAGCGCCGCAGCACGTGGTTGTGGGCGGTCACCACCGCCGAGGCGGCCACCTCGGCCAGCAGCGGGTCGTCGTTGCCGTCGTGGTGGTCGTGCTCGTCGAAATGGGCCAGCAGGTAGCGGGTGAACAGCCGCTCGTACCGGGCCACCGAGGCGATCTCCCGTTCCCGCAGCGCCGGCACCTCGCGGGTCAGCCGGTAGCGCTCCACCGACACCGCCGGCGAGGCGGCGTACATCTTCATGACTTCCTTGATCCCGCGGCACACCGTGTCGAGCGGGTGCTCGTGCGCCGGGGCCACGTCCAGGACGGCCTCGGCGCGGGTCAGGGTGTCGTCGTGGTCCGGGAAGATCGCCTCTTCCTTGGACCGGAAGTGCCGGAAGAAGGTCCGCCGCGCCACCCCGGCGGTCGCGGCGATCTCGTCGACCGTCGTCGCCTCATACCCCTTGGTCGCGAAGAGCTCCATGGCCGCGGCGGCGAGCTCGCGGCGCATCTTGAGCCTTTGAGCGGCCGCCTTGGTGCCGGCCGGGCTCTCCGGGGTGTCGGAGGACGCGGCGGCGCGGGGCGAGGTCTTGGCGGGCTGGGACATAGAGCGAAAGTACTTCATTCGTGCAGGGGAGCGCGCCTGCGGGGGGTGGGAGAGGGGTGGATGCGGGGGAGAGCCCGCACTGGGCTCGTGAGGGTTGGCCCGCCGTGAGGGTCCGGCGGGCCCGAGCAGCCCTCCCCACGCATCCGGCTCGTGGCCCGACGGATTACCGGCGGGCGGCGTACTCACGGAATCCGCGGCCGGTCTTCCGGCCCAGGCAGCCCGCCGCCACCAGGTGCTCCAGCAGCGGGGACGGGGCCAGGCCGGGGTCGCGGAACTCCTTGTGCAGGACCTTCTCGATGGCCAGCGAGACATCCAGGCCGACCACGTCGAGGAGCTCGAACGGGCCCATCGGGTAGCCGCCGCCCAGCTTCATCGCCGCGTCGATCTGGTCGATGTCGGCGTAGTGCTGCTCGACCATCTTGATCGCGTTGTTGAGGTACGGGAACAGCAGCGCGTTCACGATGAAGCCGGCCCGGTCGCCGCAGTCCACCGGGTGCTTGCGCACCTTGAGGCAGATCTCGCGGACCGTGGCGTGCACGTCGTCGGCGGTCAGGACGGTCCGGACCACCTCGACCAGCTTCATCGCCGGGGCCGGGTTGAAGAAGTGCATGCCGATCACGTCCTGCGGACGCGAGGTCACGCGGGCGACCGCGATCACCGGCAGCGAGGAGGTCGTGGTGGCCAGCACCGCACCCGGCTTGCAGACCTTGTCCAGCGCCGCGAACAGCTCCTGCTTGACCGCCAGGTCCTCGGCGACGGCCTCCACGGCCAGGTCCACCTCGGCGAAGGCGTCCAGCGAGCCGGCCGGGGTGATCCGGTCCAGGGTCTGGGCCGCACCCTCCTCGGTCAGGCGGCCCTTGGACACCGCACGGCCCAAGGACTTCCCGATCGCGGCCTTGGCGGCCTCGGCCTTCTCCTGGCTGCGGGCGGCGAGCACCACGCTGTAACCGGCCTGCGCGAAGACCTGGGCGATCCCGCTCGCCATGGTCCCCGAGCCGGCCACACCGACGGAGCTGACGGGACGGCCGCTGCCGACCAGGGACCCGTCGAGCGGGGTCTGCAGGTCGCGGACGATCACCGAGCTGCCCGGCGCCTCGTACGTGTAGAAGCCGCGGCCGGACTTCTGCCCGGTCAGGCCCGCCTCGGCCAGCTGGCCCAGGATCGGGGCCGGGGCGTGCAGGCGGTCGCCGGAGGAGGCGTACATGGCCTCCAGGACGGTACGGGCGGTGTCCACGCCGATCAGGTCGAGCAGCGCGAGCGGGCCCATGGGCAGCCCGCAGCCGAGCCGCATCGCCGCGTCGATGTCCTCGCGGGAGGCGTACCGCGCCTCGTACATGGCGGCGGCCTGGTTGAGGTAGCCGAAGAGCAGGCCGTCGGCGACGAAGCCGGGCCGGTCGCCGACCGGAACGGGCTCCTTGCCGAGCTCGCGGGCCAGTTCGGTGACCGCCTCGACGGCCGGCGGGGCGGTCAGGACGCAGGAGACGATCTCGACCAGCTTCATCGCCGGGGCCGGGTTGAAGAAGTGCAGGCCCAGCACGCGCTCGGGGCGCAGGGACTCGGCGGCCATGCGGGTCACCGACAGGGCGTTGGTGCCGGTGGCCAGGATGGCGTCGGGCCGCACGATCGCGTCGAGCTCGCGGAACACCTGCTGCTTGATCTCGTACGACTCGGGGACGACCTCGATGACCAGATCGGCCTCGGCGGCGGCCCCCAGGTCGGTGAAGGTGCGGAAGCGGGCGAGCACGTCGGCCCGCTCCTGCTCGGTGAGCCGCTCCCGGGCGACGGAGCGCGCGGTGGCGGCGGCGAGGGCGGTCGCGGCCCGGTGGGCGGCGGCCTCGCTGATGTCGATGCCGATGACCTCGCGGCCGGCCCGGGCGAGGACCTCGGCGATGCCGGTGCCCATCGTGCCGAGGCCGACGACGGCGATGGTCTGGAGGGTGGACTGACTGGACTGACGGTCCATCGAGGGACTCCAGTGGAAGAGGGTGACGACTGAGGGGCGCGCGGCGCACAGCGCGCGCGGATGCCGTACGGAAGAGCCGTGCGGTGAAGGACCCGGGGTGAGCGGGCCCGAGAAGAGGAGCCCGCGGGGAGCGAGTCCCTGGGGCGGAAACGGCGGAACCCTGTCCCGGGGTCACACCGTGAAGAAACGAACCGACCGGCACGAGGCGGCTGCGTCACCAGGCCGCCCTCGTACGTGTTGCAACGACAGTAACCCGCTGGTAACTGGTCCGCCAGGGCTGGGAGATGTGACCTGTACCGCCCAAATGTACCGATCATCGATCATCGATCAACCGACTGTCTCCGATGTCCCGAAACCCGGCACGGCGACCGCTGTGTCCCCCTAGGGTGGCCGGGTGAACGACGTGCTGGAGCGCCTGCGGGCGGAAGCGGGACCGTCACCCGAGTACGAAGTGCTGCTCGCGGCTGCCCCCGACGCCCTGGCCGCCTCCCTGACCTCGGCCGGCCTGCCCCTGTGGGCCCGCGAACTGGCCGCCTACCGGCTGGGCCTCGCCGGGGACCGCCGCGCCTTCGAATCCCTCGTCCTGCTCCTCAATCACCGCGACCCGGCGCGCTGCGCGGCCGCCGCCGAGGCGCTGGCCGTCCTGGACGACCCGCGCACCGCCCGCGCGGCGGCGGCCCTCGCCACCAACGGCCTGCGCACGGCCTACGCCCTGCAGCCCGTGCGGCTGCTCACCGCCCTGCGCGCCCCCGAGTCCGTACCGGCCCTGATGGCCACCCTGTCGCGGCTGCTGTCCCCGCACGACCCGTACTGGCGGGTGGCCCTCGCCTGCGTCGAGGGGCTCGGCGCCCTCGCCGACCCCCGCGCCCGCGAGGTCCTCACCCGGGCCCAGTCCCACCCCCGGCTGGCCGTGGCGGCGACGGCCGCGCTGCGCAACCTGGGCCGGTGACCGCGGCCCGCTATCCGGCGATGACCGCGAAGGCCTCTATCTCGACCAGGAGTTCGGGCCGGAACAGCGCCGAGACCTGCACCGCCGAGGAGGCCGGGAGGCGGTCGGCCGGGATCACCGCGTCGCGGGCCTCCCGCACCGCCGGGAGGTACGCCACGTCCGTGACGAAGTAGGTGAGCTTCACGACGTCGTCGAAGGTCGCCCCGGCCGCCGCCAGGCACCGGCGCAGGTTCTCGAACACCTGCCGGGCCTGGGCTGCCGGATCCCCCTCGCCCACGACCTCGCCCCGCTCGTCGAGCGCGCACTGTCCGGACACGGCGACGAAGTGCCCCGTGCCCTGGACGACGTGGCTGTAGTGGGGGCTCGGGGCGACTCCTTCCGGCGCGGCGATACGGGTGAGAGGGCTTCGGTGCGACGGTGTCGTGGTCATGGGCACGATCTTGCCCGCTTGCCCGCTTGCCCGCTTGCCCTCCGGCCCCGACCGGTGGGGCGTCAGCCCCGGAAGCCGAGCAGGCCGTGCAGGGCCGCGCCACCCGCGGAGGCGGGCACGGCGCGGGTGGCGGTGGTCGGCTTCGGGGCCGCCTGGGCGGGGCAGGTGGCGTCCGCGGCCTTGCCCGTCGTCAGATAGGCCGACACCTTCTCGTCCAGGCACTTGTTGCCGCTCAGGGCGATGCCGTGGTTGCCGCCGCCCTCCTCCACCACCAGGGCCGACCCCGACAGCTTCTCCCGCATGCTGAGCGCCCCCTCGAAGGGGGTCGCCGCGTCGTCCGTCGCCTGGAGCAGGAGAGCGGGCGGGAGATCCGCGTTGGTCACGTCCGGTGCCTGGAGCGGCTCGGTCGGCCAGAACGCGCACGGGGCGTTGTACCAGGCGTTGTTCCAGGTCATGAACGGAGCCTTGGCGTGGGTGCGCCACATGTCCGCGCGCCACTGGTTCCAGTCCTTCGGCCAGGCCGAGTCCCGGCACTGGACCGCCGTGTAGACGCTGTAGCCGTTGCCCGCGGAGGGCTCCACCGCGCCGAACCGCTCGTAGGCGGCCACCAGCGGCTTCGGGTCCTTGGCCACCGCGTACGCGGCGAAGGCCTCGGCCAGGTTCGGCCAGTAGCCGTTGAAGTACCCGCCCGGCATGAAGGTGTCCTCCAGCTCCGCCGGGCCCACCTTGCCTCCCGCCGGACTCTCGCGCAGCGCGTCGCGCATCGCGTACCAGGCCTCCTCGACCGCCGCCGGGTCGGTGCCCAGCTTGTAGGTGGCGTCGTACCGGGCCACCCAGGCCAGGAAGGCCTTGTGGCGGGCGTCGAAGGCGAGGTCCTGGGCGAGGTTGTCCTCGTACCAGACCCCGCCCGGGTCGACCACGGAGTCCAGGACGAGCCGGTGCACGCGGCCCGGGTGGAGCTTGGCGTACACCGCGCCCAGGTAGGTCCCGTACGAGTAGCCGAAGTAGCTGATCCGCTCCGCGCCGAGGGCGCCCCGCAGCGCCTCGATGTCCCGGGCGGCCGAGACGGTGTCGATGTACGGCAGCACGTCCGCGTGCTTGGCCCCGCAGGACTCGGCGAAGGAGCGCACCCGGTCCAGGTTGGCCTGCTCGGTGGCCTCGTCCATGGGGACGGAGTCCGGCCGGGCGGGCTTGAAGTGCCCGGCGGCGCAGTCCAGGGCGGGCTCGCTCTTGCCGACGCCCCGGGGGTCGAAGCCGATCACGTCGTACTGGGCGGCCACCTCCTTGGGCAGGGCGGAGGCGATGTAACCGGCCAGGCTGCGGCCGCTGCCGCCCGGGCCGCCGGGGTTGACCAGCAGCGGGCCCTGGGAGGTGGGGCCGGTGTGGGGGACCCGGGTCAGGGCGAGGGCGATCTGCCGGCCGTCCGGCCGTGCGTGGTCGAGGGGCACCTTGAGGGACGCGCACTGCAGCGTGGGGTACCGCGGGGTGGCGCAGCCGGTCCAGCGCAGTGCGGCCCGCGCCGGCGCCTGGGCGGCAGGATCGGCCGGGGCGGCGGGCGCGGCCGTGACCGGGCTCGCGAGGGCGGCGGCGACGGTGGCGGCAACGGTGGAGATCGACAGCAGGACAGCGGCGCGCTTCTTCAAGGGGTGGAGCATGGGGCCTCCCAGCCGAGGGTTCTGGGCGGAATCGTCCCGGAAACCACGCCTGGAAGGCGGGATTGGGCCGCCGATTGGCCCGATGTGATGACCGTTCAGGTCGCGCCGGCCGTCACAGGAGGCTGAGCTGCGTGGCTTCGGCGGGTGCGGAGCCGTCCCGACGCTCCGGTGCGACGATCTTGCGGGCCTCGCCCCGCCGGGCCGGGCCGATGCCGAATTCGGCCGCCAGTTCGTGGACTTGGCGGGTGATCCGGCGCTGGTACCAGGTGGGCGCGTACGACCCGCCCGCGTACATCCGCTCGTACCGGGGGACCAGGTGGGGGTGGTGGGTGCCCAGCCAGGCCGTGAACCACTCGCGCGCCCCGGGCCGCAGATGGAGTACCAGGGGTGTCACGGAGGTCGCGCCGGCCTCGGCCACGGCCCGTACGGTCGCCCGCAGCTGCTCCGGGGAGTCCCCGAGGAAGGGGATCACCGGGGCCATCAGCACCCCGCACTCGATCCCGGCATCGGTGAGCGTCTGTACGGCGCCCAGCCGGGCGGCGGGCGAGGGGGTGCCCGGCTCGACGGTCCGCCAGAGCCCCGTGTCGGTGAAGCCGACCGAGACCGAGATGCCGACCTCGGTGACCTCGGCGGCCTCCCGCAGCAGGGGGAGGTCGCGCAGGATCAGCGTGCCCTTGGTGAGGATCGAGAAGGGGTTGGCGCGGTCGCGCAGGGCCTCGATGATCCCGGGCATCAGCCGGTAGCGGCCCTCGGCGCGCTGGTAGCAGTCGACGTTGGTGCCCATGGCGATGTGCGCGCCGGTCCAGCGGGGAGAGGTGAGCTCGCGGCGCAGCAGTTCGGGGGCGTTGGTCTTGACGACGATCTGCGAGTCGAAGCCGATGCCGGTGTCGAGGTCGAGGTAGCTGTGCGTCTTGCGGGCGAAGCAGTACACGCAGGCGTGGCTGCAACCTCTGTAGGGGTTCACGGTCCATTCGAACGGCATGCGCGAGGCGCCGGGCACCCGGTTGACGATCGACCGGGCGCGCACCTCGTGGAAGGTGATCCCCCGGAACTCGGGGGTGTCGATGGTGCGGGTCACGACGGCGTCGGCCCCGAACAGCGCGGCCGGCCCCGCGGACCCCTCGGCCAGGTTCTCCCAGCGCATGAGCGCCTCCCTCGGTAGCTCTGGCGCCCGAGAATAGAACAAATGTTCCCATGATCGTGCGGGCCGGGATATTCGCTGGTCGAAGCGGTGGCAGCCGCGTGAGGCTGCGCCCCATGGCGGGATACAGGCTCACGGTGTGCCTTCCGGGCGGGGCTCGGGACCGGCTGGAGGAAGCGGTCGGCGAGGCGCTGGCGCCCTTCTGGGTCCTCAGGGACGGCGACATCTCCGTCGACCTGCGGATCTGGGACGGCTGGCGGATACGCGGAGGCGCGGAGGCGCGGAGGCGCGGAGCGGACCGGGTACCGGATCCGGCCGGGTCACGAGGAGGATCCCCGGCTCATCCACGACCACCCGCGCTGGGACGGCACCCGCGAGGACAGCCTGCCCGGCTGGTGCGCGGGCGGCCCGCGCGGGCTGCTGGAGGTGACCGAGCCCTGGGAGCGGGCGGCCGGGCTCGCGCGCATCGTCTGGGACGGCTGGCGGGGGTGGCCCGGGCGCACCCGCCCTCCCGGCCGTGGGCCGACTTCCGCCCCGAGCGGCGGCCGGACGCGACCTACTCCGACGACGCCGCGCTGCGCGCGGCGGCCTACAAGCAGTACCTCGCACAGACCCCGCCGGCGCCTTCCGGGACTGGGCCTCCGGGCTGCGCCTCGACCCCGAGGCGGAGAAGCTGCGCCCCGTGCTCCTCGACTTCTTCTTCGACCCCCTGGGGTCGATCGGTGAGTGCACCTGAGAGGAGTTCGCCTGCCGTGGTGCGGGCTGGCTCGAAGGGGCCACCAACCTCCTCACCCTTGACGGCTGGTGGTGGGAGGACGGCGAGCCTCCGCTGCACGGTGCCTGCGACGACCCCGAGACCTGCCCGCACGCCCCGCCGGGGGCGGGCCGGGGCGCCCCGGGCGCGTACCTGGCCCGGCTGCCCGCCGACACCCTGCTCGTGTCCGTCCGCTGCCACGTCTGACCCGGATTTGGGCCACCGCCCCGGAGGTGGTTGGCTTCGCCGTGACGAGCGGACACAACTGCTGGAGGAACAGCTATGGCGCAGGTCGAGGCCACCACGGAGCGGATCATCGCGGCTGACGCGGAGACGGTGTTCGACGCGCTGGCGGACTACACCGGGACCCGCGAGAAGCTGCTGCCCGGGCACTTCAGCGAGTACGAGGTGCGCGAGGGCGGCGACGGCGAGGGCACCCTGGTGCACTGGAAGCTCCAGGCCACCAGCAAGCGCGTACGCGACTGCCTGCTGGAGGTCAGCGAGCCCACCGACGGCGAACTGGTGGAGAAGGACCGCAACTCCTCCATGGTCACCACCTGGCGGGTCACCCCGGCCGGTGAGGGCAAGTCCAAGGCCGTGGTCACCACCGTCTGGAACGGCGCCGGCGGCATCGGCGGCTTCTTCGAGCGCACCTTCGCGCCCAAGGGCCTCGGCCGGATCTACGACTCCGTGCTGGAGAACCTGGCCACCGAAGTGGAGCGCTGAGCAACGGCGTTGACGGTGAGGCCGGGACAGCGGCCTCACCGGATCGGGTGAACCGGGCGGGTCCGCGGGCCGCAGCCCTCGGGCCGACAGCCGACGGCCGGGGCCGAGGGGCCGCGCGCCGACGGGCCGCGTGCCGAGGGTCACCCGCCGCGCGCCGCGCCGGGGCGTGAGCCCCACGGCCACCGGGGGCCCCGGCGGCTAGGGTGGCACCCTGAGCGCAACCGACCGCCCGGGGGCCCGATGAAGATCCTCATCTCCGCCGACATGGAAGGCGCCACCGGCGTCACCTGGCCCGCGGACGTGCTGCCCGGAACCCCGCAGTGGGAACGCTGCCGCGCGATGTTCACCTCCGACGTCAACGCCGCCGTACTCGGCTTCTACGACGGCGGAGCCGACCAGGTCCTCGTCAACGAGGCGCACTGGACCATGCGCAACCTGCTCCTGGAGAAGCTCGACGCCCGCGCCGAGATGATCACCGGCCGCCACAAGACCCTCTCCATGGTCGAGGGCGTCCAGCACGGCGACGTCGACGGCATCGCCTTCGTCGGCTACCACACCGGAGCAGGCTCCGAGGGGGTCCTCGCCCACACCTACCTCGCCAACTCCATCACCGGAGTCTGGGTCAACGGGACGCGCGCCAGCGAGGGGCTGCTCAACGCACACGTCGTCGCCGAGTACGGGGTCCCCGTCGTCCTGGTCACCGGCGACGACCTCACCTGCGTCGACGCCGCCGGATACGCCCCCGGAGCCGCGACCGTCGCCGTCAAGGACCACGTCTCGCGCTACGCCGCCGTGTGCCGCACCCCGGCCCGTACCGCCGCCGACATCCGGGCCGCGGCCAAGGAGGCCACCGCCCTCGCCGTGCGCCACGATCCGGTCCGCGGCGGCCCCTTCACCGTGGAGCTGGAGTTCGACGCCGCGCACCTGGCCATGTCCGCGACGGTGGTCCCCGGCGTGGAGCGGTCCGGGGAGCGCAAGGTCGCGTACACCAGCGAAACCATGTACGAGGGGATCCGGGCCTTCAAAGCGGTCACGACGGTCGTCTCGGCGGCCGTGGAGGAGCAGTATGGCTGACATGTGCGCAATCAACGCCGAGATCCCCGCGGGCGCGGGCGCCGGCGCCGTCGACACCGCGGACCCGGTGGACACCGTGCGCGGGGCGGACCCGGCGGGCGCGGTGGGCGTCGTGGACGAGGCGGCTCTCGACGAGGCCGTCGAGTTCACCTCCGGCCTCATCCGGATCGACACCACCAACCGGGGCGGCGGCGACTGCCGCGAGCGCCCCGCCGCCGAGTACGTCGCCGAGCGGCTCGCCGCCGCCGGCCTGGAGCCGCTCCTGCTGGAGCGCACCCTCGGCCGCACCAACGTGGTCGCCCGGATCGAGGGCACCGACCCCTTCGCCGAGGCCCTCCTCGTCCACGGCCACCTCGACGTGGTCCCGGCCGAGGCCGCCGACTGGAGCGTGGACCCCTTCTCCGGCGAGGTGCGGGACGGCGTGGTCTGGGGGCGCGGCGCCGTCGACATGAAGAACATGGACGCGATGGTGCTGGCCGTCGTACGGGCCTGGGCTCGCGCGGGAGTCAAGCCGCGCCGGGACATCGTGCTCGCCTACACCGCCGACGAGGAGGACAGCGCGGTCGACGGCTCCGGTTTCCTCGCCGACCGCCACCCGCACCTCTTCGAAGGCTGCACCGAGGGCATCAGCGAATCCGGGGCCTTCACCGTGCACGGCGGCCCCGGCGGCCGCGCCCTCTACCCGGTCGCGGCGGGGGAGCGGGGCACCGCCTGGCTGAAGCTGACCGCGCACGGCACCGCCGGCCACGGCTCCAAGCCCAACAGGGCCAACGCCGTCAGCCGGCTCGCCGCCGCCGTCGCGCGGATCGGCGAGTACGAGTGGCCGGTCCGGCTCACCGACACCGTCACCGCCTGCATCACCGAACTCGCCTCCCTGCAGGGCCTGTCGGTGGACCCGCGGCGGCCGGGCCTCGACGTCGACGAGCTCCTCGACGCACTCGGACCGGCCGGCGCCCTGGTCCGCGCCACCGTGCGCAACAGTGCCAACCCGACCATGCTCAGCGCCGGTTACAAGCTCAACGTGATCCCCGAGCACGCCACCGCCTACGTCGACGGCCGGACCGTGCCCGGCGGCGAGGCCGAGTTCGCCGCCACCCTCGACGCCCTCACCGGCCCCGACGTGCGGTGGGAGTTCCACCACCGGGAGGTCGCCCTCCAGGCCCCCGTGGACGGCCGGACGTTCGGGATCCTGCGCGAGTCGGTCGAGCGGTTCGACCCGGCCGGGCATGTGATCCCCTTCTGCATGGCGGGCGGCACCGACGCCAAGCAGTTCTCCCGCCTCGGCATCACCGGCTACGGCTTCTCCCCGCTGAAGCTGCCGCCCGGCTTCGACTACTGGGCCCTCTTCCACGGCGTGGACGAGCGGGTGCCCGTCGAGGCCCTGCACTTCGGCGTCCGCGTCCTCGACCGCGCGCTGCGGACCCTGTGAACGGGGCCCGGTGATGGCGGCGGAGACCCGGCCCTACGGCAGCTGGCCCTCACCCATCGACGCGGGCCTCGCCGCCTCCCTGGACGGGCGGCCCGAGTACCTCGGCACGGTCGGCCCCGAGGTGTGGTGGACCGAACCCCGGCCCGAGGAGGCCGGCCGCCGCACCCTGGTGCGCCGCCGCCTCGCCGACGGCGGGCCCGAGATCACCGAACTGCCCGCCCCGTGGAACGTGCGCAGCCGCGTCACCGAGTACGGCGGCCTGCCCTGGGCCGGGGTCGAACGGCCCGCGGGCGGCCCCCTGCTGGTCTTCGTCCACTTCGCCGACCAGCGGCTGTACGCGTACGAGCCCGACGCCCCCGGCGGCCCCGAGCCGCGGCCCCTGACCCCGGTCTCCCGGACCGGCGGCGGCCTGCGCTGGGCCGACCCGGTGCTGCGCGGCGGCGAGGTGTGGTGCGTGCTGGAGGAGTTCACCGGGCCCGCGCCGACCGATGTGCGCCGGGTGCTGGCCGCCGTACCGCTGGACGGCTCGGCGGCCGGGAACCGCGGCGCGGTGCGGGAGCTGACGCACGACCGGTACCGGTTCACCACCGGGCCCCGGCTCTCCCCGGACGGCCGGCGGGCCGCCTGGCTCGTGTGGGACCACCCGCTGATGCCGTGGGACGGTACCGAGCTCAGGGTGGCCGAGGTCACCGGCGACGGGGAGCTCGCCGACGCCCGGACCGTACTCGGCGGCCCCGACGAGGCCGTCGCCCAGGTCGAGTGGACGGCCGAGGGGACCCTCCTCGCGGTCAGCGACCGCGGCGGCTGGTGGAACCCGTACAGCGTGGACCCGCGGACCGGCTGGGCGATCAACCTCTGCCCGCGGGAGGAGGAGTTCGGCGGCCCGCTGTGGAAGCCGGGGCTGCGCTGGCTCGCACCGCTCCCCGGAGACACCCCGCACCCGGCGGGCTCGGGGGCCGGGCTCGTCGCCGTCCTGCACGGACAGGGCTCCTCCGTGCTCGGCATCCTCGACCCGGAGAGCGGCGACCTGGTGGACGCCGCCGGGCCGTGGACCGCCTGGCAGCCGACCCTCGCCGTGCACGGCACCCGGGTCTACGGGGTCGCCGCCAGCCCGCGCAGCGCGTACGAGGTGGTCGAGCTGGACACCGCCACCGGGCACGCCCGGGCGGTCGGTGGGCAGCGCCCGGACCCCGTGGACCCGGCCTACTACCCCGAGCCGCAGAGCCGCACCTTCCTCGGCCCCGACAACCGCCACATCCACGCGCACGTCTACCCGCCGCACCACCCGGCCTGCCGGGCCGCCGCCGACGAACTGCCCCCGTACGTGATCTGGGCGCACGGCGGACCCACCGACCACGTGCCGCCCGTACTCGACCTGCACATCGCCTACTTCACCTCCCGCGGCATCGGCGTGGCCGAGGTGAACTACGGCGGGTCCACCGGCTACGGCCGTGCCTACCGGGAGCGGCTGCGCGAGCAGTGGGGCGTGGTGGACGTGGAGGACTGCGCGGCGGTCGCCCGCGCGCTGGCCGCCGAGGGCACCGCCGACCCCGCCCGGCTCGCGATCCGGGGCGGCAGCGCGGGCGGCTGGACGGCGGCGGCCTCGCTGGCGGCCACCGACCTGTACGCGTGTGCCGCGATCATCTACCCGGTGCTGGACCTGCTGGGCTTCGCCGGGGAGACCCACGACCTGGAATCCCGCTACGTCGAGAGCCTGGCCGGGCCGCCGCAGACCCTGGCCGTGCTCAACCGCGAGCGTTCCCCGGTGGCCCGTGCCGACGGGATCACCGCGCCGTTCGTCCTCCTCCAGGGACTGGAGGACCCGGTCTGCCCGCCGGCCCAGGCGGAACGGCTGCTCGACGCCCTGCGGGGCCGGCCGGTGCCGCACGCGTACGTGACCTTCGAGGGCGAGGGCCACGGCTTCCGGCGGGCCGACACCATGATCCGCGCACTGGAGGCCGAACTGTCGCTCTACGCCCAGGTCTTCGGCATCGAACGCACCGACGTGCCACGGCTGGACCTGGAGACCGGCTAAGGGGTGCGCAGGCTCCACCGGACGGAGCCGAGCAGCAGGGCGCCGGGGGCGATGCCCGCGACGGTCGCGATGACGGCGAGGGAGGCCCCGCCGGCGGCCAGGAGCAGACCGGCGGCGCCGCAGGCGGCCATCGAGGCCGCCAGCAGCCGGAGCGCCGGCATGCGCCAGACGACCGCGAGACCGAAGAAGTGCAGGCCGACGACCAGAGCGATCCAGGCCACCGTGGCCTGCGGGACGTGCAGTACGAGGTTGATGACGAGGACACCGGCCAGCGCGGCGACCACCTCGGCGGCCACCACGAGGACGTAGCCCTTCCCGAACATCCTCGGCGCCGCACCGCGGCGGGTGTCGCCGCCGACGCCGTCGGCCGGGGACGTACGTGCCCGCCGCAGCGCGATGAACAGCCAGATGAACGAGGCGATCGCCAGGAGGCGCAGGGGAACGGCGGCGGCCGTGGGCAGGGCTCCGGCATTCGCCACGACGAAGACGAGTCCGAATATGGCGCCGATGAGTCGGCTTGTCTGATGCGATGTCACGGCGCCAGTCTCACCCGAAGTTGATCACTGAGCAAAAAGCCAGACCCGCAGCGGACCGATGGGGGCGAAGCCGCCCCGGACCGCCACCTCCAGGTCCTCCCCGTGCTCGTAGCCGACCACGTCCAGCTCCGGCCACCGGGCGGAGACCGCACCGAGGACACCCGCCCAGGCGGCCCCGAACAGGTTGGACACGCCGACCACGCCCCCGCCGGTGCTCGCGACGGCCCCGGCGACGATCCGGCCCTCGGCGCGCCCGGCCAGGAAGACGATCCCCTCGCCGAGCAGGGCCGGCCGGAACAGCCGGTCGCCCTCGACGCTGTCCCCGCCGTCGAAGGCGGCCTCCCAGGCCGCCAGTTCCTCGGCGTCCGCGACCTCGGACCACTCCAGCCCGGCCGCTTCCCCCTCCGCCTCGGGGAGCGGCGCCCCGGCGGGCCGATGGATCCACTGCGCCTCGAACAGCACCTCGAAGCCGTCCCCGGCCAGGTCCAGGTCGGCGAAGCTGTCCTTCACCGAGCAGCCGGGGGAGGCGGTGTCGACGCCCCGGACCACGCTCCCCGCCGATACGGCCGGCTCCAGGGTCACGGCATCGGGGTACATCGGCGGAGTCCGCCGCGTGCTGAACCACAGGCGCTCGCCGTCGTAGCCCGGCGTCAGCCCGTGCGCCCGACAGACCGCGTCACACCACGCTGCGTTGTTCACCGCGGCCCGGCGGAGCACCGTCGTCCGCGTCGTCTCGTCCATGATCACGCGGTGATGGTGCCACCGCCCGGCGGCGATGTCGATCGGATTGTGCGATCAAGATATTGTTCGTCCTTTGCGTGTGCATCATGCGGAGGGAACCGGCGTCATGGGACTGACCGAACAGATAGCCAGTTACCGTGAAGGCCGGGGGGATCCGGCGCGCCTGGTGGGGGAGTTCCGCCGTACTGCCCTCCTCGTGCCGCTCACCACGACCGATGTCGATGCGGATGCCGAACGTCGCTTTGTTGCCGCCGGTGGTCTGATGTCGGCGGTGTCGGGTGGGATCCGCTGGGTGTACGCGTTCACGGACGAGGAGTCCCTCGCCCGGTTTGCACGCGCGCGGGGGGAGGACGGCCGAGAGTGGCCGTACCTGGCGATGCTCGGCGCCCGGCTGCTGGATGCGGTCGTGCCGATGTCGGACCGTCCGACGGGAGTTGCCGTCGACGTTGCGGACGGTGACGGGTCGATGCTGTTCCCGCCGGTGGCCGGGATCGTCCCGGACGCGTTCGCCGTGGACGTCGAACCGGGCGCCGACGGCGGCCAAGGGGCGGTGGCCTGATGGCGGGCGACGGCGACCTCGAAGTCTCCCCGCAGGCGGTCGCGGCGATTCAGTCCGGCCTGCGGGCGGCGATATCCGAGCTCCGCGAGTCCGGGGACGCGGCGGGCGCCTCCCAGGGCGCCGGCTTCGAGAACCTGTCGATGACGGGGATGGAGACCGGACACGCCGGACTGGCGGCCGACTTCGAGGACTTCTGCGAGCGCTGGGAGTGGGGCGTGCGCGCTCTGATCCAGGACGCGTCGACGCTGGCCGCGAACCTGGGGATCGCGGCGGGGACGATGTGGGAGGAGGACCAGTACCTCGAAGGCGCCTTCAAGGTCGTCGCGAACGCCGCGTACGGAAATCCGTATGCCAGTGAGGACGAGATCGAGCAGAAGAAGTGGGGCGACATCTTCCGCGCGGACGTCTACAAGCCCGACTACAGCGCCGAGTCGTTCGAGAAGGGTGAGCAGGACATCAAGCAGACCTGGTCGGACACCAAGGACACGGTGACCTCGAACGGGAAGATCGGTTCACTGAAGGACCTGCTGGACCAGTCCGGCGTGAGCAACGGGGGGAAGGGCTAGATGGGCTGGCGGGATTGGGTACCGGACTCGGCGGAGGACTGGGTCGAGGACCGTGCCGAGGACGTCGGTGACTTCGTCGAGTGGGGCGGCGACAAGGCTGCCGGCTTGGCCGACGAAGTCGGCGCGCACGACGCGGGCGACTGGCTCCGCGACAAGAGCCGCTCCGCCGCGAACCAGCTGGGCGCGGAGGTCGCCGAGCTCGAACTCGGGCAGACCGAGGACCCGAAGAAGCTGGTCTACGGCAGTCCTGCCAAGATCCGGGAACAGGTCGCCCACCTGAACGACTTCAGGAAGGCCTTCGAATCCGTCGGCAACGGCCTGAAGAACCTCGCTGAGCCCGACGGACTCAAGGGCGCGGCCGCCACCGCGTTCCGCGAGTCCGTCGCGAAGGAGCCGCCGCGCTGGTTCGACGCGGCCGATGCGTTCGGCAAGGCCGCCGATGCGATGAACCGGTTCGCCGAGACCGTCGAGTGGGCCCAGGGCAAGGCCAACGAGGCTCTGGAGGACTACAACAAGGCACTGAAGGCCTCCCAGGACGCCTACGACGCGCACGAGAAGCTCCGCACGACCTACAACGACGCCCTGAAGGCGAAGTCGGACCACCTGCCGCCGCGGCCGCCGGACGACTACCCCGACCCCGGGAAGGAGATGGCCAAGGCCGCGAACGAGAAGCTCAACAGCGCCCGCACACAGCGCAACGAACAGGCCGACACCGCTGCGGCGGCCGTCCGTGCGGCCCGGGACGCGGCTCCGCCCAAGCCCTCGTACGCCGAGCAGCTCAGCGACGGCCTCGACTACCTCGACCTTGCTTCCACCCACCTGGTCGGCGGTGTCATCAAGGGCACGGCCGGCGTGGTCAACTTCGCCCGCGGCCTGAACCCGATGGACCCCTACAACCTGACCCACCCGGCCGAGTACCTGACCAACTTGAACTCGACCGCGGCCGGCCTGGTCGTCATGGCCAACGACCCCATGGGCGCGGGCAAGCAGATGCTCGACGAGTTCATGAAGGACCCCTCGGAAGGCATCGGCAAACTCATACCCGAACTTGTCGGTTCCAAGGGCCTGGGCACTGCCAAGAAGGTCGCCTCCGCCGCCAAACACCTCGACGACATCAAGGGCCCCGCGCGCCGGGCCGTGGAAGACCCGGCCGACCCCTCCCGCACGCACAGGGCGGCGGAGACGGACCCGTCGGACCCGATCGACCTGGCCACCGGCGCCATGTACCTGCCCCAGACCGATGTCGTCCTCCCCGGCACACTGCCCCTCGTATTCCGCCGCAGGGTCGCGTCCGACTACCGCGCCGGCCGCTGGTTCGGTCCCTCCTGGTCGTCCACCGCCGACCAGCGCCTGGAGATCGACTCGGAAGGGCTCGTCTTCGTCTCCGAGGACGGCCTGCTCCTCAGCTACCCCCACCCCGCGCCCGGTGTACCCGTCCTGCCGACCCATGGGCCGCGGTGGTCACTCGACCGCGAGCCGAACGGGGACTACACGATCACGGATCCGGACACCGGCCGGGTGCGGCGCTTCGCGCCGCATGATCCGGATGAGGCCCGGCTCGTCCAGATCGACGACCCCAACGGAAACTGGATCGCGTTCGAATACGATGCCCTCTCCGACGCGCCCAGCTCGATCGTTCACCACGGCGGCTACCGACTGGAACTGACCGCCGACCAGGGACGGATCACGGCGCTTCACCTGGCCGGTGCCGCACCTGACGGCCGTGACCAGGAGATACTCCGCTACGGCTACACCGATGGCCATCTGACCGATGTCATCAACTCCTCAGGGCTGCCCCTGCGCTTCACCTACGACGACCGTGGCCGGGTCACGTCATGGACCGACACCAACGAAAGCCGCTACGAGTACTCCTACGACGAGCATGACCGCTGCGTCGCCGAGGGCGGTGCGGAGGGCCACGTCGCCCTGCGCCTGGAGTACGGACACGACCCCGGCACGGGTCTGCGTGTCACGACGGCGACCACCAGCAGCGGGGCCGTTCACCGCTACCTCGTCAACGAAGCCCATCAGATCTGCGCGGAGATCGATCCGCACGGCGAGGGCACGCGCTTCGAGCGCGACCGGTACAACCGGCTGCTGACCCATACGGATCCCCTCGGTCGCACGACACGCTTCACGTACGACGGGGCGGGCCACCCCATATCCGTGATACGGCCGGACGGCCGGGAACTGTCGGCGGACTACGGCCCGATGGGGCGACCGACACGAATCACCCATCCCGATCGGACGACCGTTCGCCGGCACTATGACGAGCGCGGCAACGGGGTCCTGATCGAGGACTCTGCCGGTGCTGTCACCCGCTACACGTACGACGAGGGTGGCCGTACCACCGCTGTCACCGACGCGCTGGGCAACACGACGCACATCCGCAACAACCAGGCGGGGCTGCCCATCGAGGTCGTCGACCCCCTCGGCCACACGACCCGGATCGAGCGCGACGGATTCGGACGCCCGACCGTCCTGGTGGACCCGGTCGGCAGCACCACCCGCTTCGAGTGGACACCGGAGGGCCGACTTGCCCACCGTGTCGACGGTGACGGCTCCGAGCAGCGGTGGACGTACGACGGAGAGGGGAACTGCCTCACCCACACGGATGCCATGGGCGCGGTGTCCCGGTTCGAGTACACGCACTTCGACCTCATGACGGCCCGTACCGGCGCCGACGGGGCGCGATACGAGTTCCTGCACGACCATGAGCTCCGTCTGACCCAGGTACGCAACCCCAACGGCCTGACCTGGGACTACGAGTACGACGCCGTGGGCCGCCTGGTGTCCGAGAGCGATTTCGACGGTCGGACCGTTTCGTACGCACGTGATGTCGCCGGCCGACTCACGGCACGGACCGATGCGGCGGGCCGTGTGGTGAGCTACGCGCGCGATGTGCTCGACAACGTGGTCTCCAAGGAAGCCGACGGCCGTACGACCAGCTTCGAATACGACCTGTTCGACCAGGTCACGCAGGCCGTGGGACCGGATGCGACGCTCGCTGTCATCCGCGACCGCCACGGGCGTCTCCACCACGAGACGGTGAACGGCCGGACGGTCCGGTACACGTACGACCTGCTCGGCCGTCGGGTGAGCCGCACCACCCCCAGCGGTGTCGTCAGCCGCTGGAGCTACGACGCTGCGGGCCGCTGCGTCTCGCTCACGACGTCGGAGCGCGCGGTCACCTTCGAGCACGACGCCGCAGGACACGAGACCGCCCGCCACATCGGGGAGTCGCTTTCGCTGGTGTCGCAGGTCGATGCCATGGGCCGGCTCACCAGCCAGCAGGTCAGCAGCCGTGGCCGCGGCATCCAGCGGCGCGACTACACCTACCGCGCCGACGGACATCTCGTCGCCCTTACCGACGATCGGTCGGGGACGAAGAGGTTCGACCTGGACTCAGGCGGACGTGTGACCGCCGTACGGGCCGCGAACTGGGCCGAGCGGTACGCCTACGACGAAGCCGGGAACCAGACCGAGGCCCACTGGCCCCACTCGCATGCCGCGCAAGAGGCAACCGGTCGCCGTTCGTACGTGGGTACCGCGCTGGTCGAGGCCGGAGGCGTCCGCTACGAGCACGACGACCTCGGTCGGGTCACGGTCCGGCGGAAGAAGCGGATCTCACGCAAGGCAGACACCTGGCACTACGTGTGGGACGCGGAGGACCGCCTGTCGAAGGTGACGACGCCGGACGGCACGATGTGGCAGTACCTCTACGACCCGCTCGGCCGCCGGATCGCCAAACAGCGACTCGGGGAGGACGGGGCCACGGTGATGGAACAGGTGACCTTCACCTGGGACGGAAGCACCCTGTGCGAACAGGTCGCCACTGCACCCGAGATGCCCCATCCGGTGGCCACCACCTGGGACCACAACGGCCTGCGTCCGCTGGCGCAGACCGAACGCCTCCTCACGGCGGACGACGCGGAGGAGGTGGTCGACGAGCGCTTCTTCGCCCTTGTCACGGACCTTGTCGGCACTCCCGGTGAACTCATCGACGAATCCGGCCATGTGGTGTGGCGATCCCGCAGCACGCTGTGGGGCACCACGACCTGGAGCAGCTCGAGTACGGCGTATACACCGCTCCGCTTCCCCGGACAGTACTTCGACCCCGAATCCGGACTGCACTACAACTACTTCCGCCACTACGATCCGGAAGCGGCGCGATACCTCACCCTTGACCCCATCGGGCTGGCGGCGGCACCCAATCCGTCCGCCTACGTACACAACCCCCTGACCTGGTTCGATCCTCTCGGCCTCGCACCCAAGTACACGCCGCTCCGGGAGGGCTACACCTCTCAGCCAGGATTCGAGAAGGACCCGTACCACCCTGAGGTCGTACGTAAGCGTGTCGAGGAGATGCGCGATCAGTACGGCATCAAGGACCCTGATGCCAAGGGAATGATCGGGGCCAACGGCACGCAGATAACGAGCAAGACGCTGTGGAACCACGGGCCGTACCGCATCGATGTGGAGAACCCCCAGCCCGGCGGACGTGACGGGCAGCTGCATTTCCAGGACCAGTCATCCAAGGGGGCGAAGTATCAGTATGATTTCGAGACGGGGAAGTTTGATGGGCTTCCGCGTTCCATCGAAAAAGCCGTAGGGAACAGTCCGGGATTCATCGGCGCAATCAGAAAGGGCCTCTCCGCTCTCGGTGAGGGATAGTCATGAGAACCAATGAGAAGATGACCCGGTTGCTGGCGGAGTACCCCGTCGCGGAACTCACGGACCGTGACATCCCGCCCATGTTCCACGAGGTGGCGGTCGAAGGCTGGTCGTACACTCCCAACGGCGCCCGCGTGCTGACCGGACTTGTCCCCGAGCTGGCCGGCTCGTATTTCGACGTGCTCCAGGAGGAGACGTCGATCAATGGACGGGGCATGATCGATTACGATCTCCCGGCGGCGGAGTCCGATCGGACCGGCCCCCTCCTCAGGAGATGCCTCGCCTATGTCTTCGCCTGTCTCGTCGAAGCGGAGCGGAAATTCGGGGACCAGGAAGTAAGGTCGTACGTCATCCTTTCCCTGGGTGGAGAGGACGATGACCTCCTGACCGCCACCGTCACCTTCTGCACTCACAACCCCAATGCCGTGCCCTACATTCGCAACGTCGAGAACGTTCAGGACGCGGCTGTCGCAGAGCTTGCTCTGGACGACCGTGAAGGGTGGTACTGACGGTCGTCGAGCAGCCACGCCCCCGACGCGGAGAGCGGCCTCGGGCCGCACCGCCCGCAGGGGCTCTCACCAGGCTTCCTCACGTGGACGGTGCCTGGCGTGACGACGAGTGCTGCGGCTGCGCCGGGGAAATGCCGGGCCCCGCGGGGTGGCATCGCACAGGATGAGGGCATGCGAACCCTCGTGCTCCTCGACGCCCCCTCCAACCTCGGGCTGCGCCCGCCCGCGCCCGGCGCCGTACCCGGCGTCTACAAGCTCGCCGGGGCCCTGCGCGAGCAAGGCCTGCTGGCCCGGCTCGGTGCCGTCGAGGGCGGGGTGGTGGTGCCGCCGCGCTACGACCGCGGAGACTGGCGGGAGGGCGACGGCGTGTTCCACGCCGAGGCCCTCGCCGCGTACACGGTCACCCTCGCCGACCGCATCGAACGGCACCTGCGGGCAGGGGAGTTCCCCGTCGTGCTCGGCGGCGACTGCTCCATCCAGCTCGGTGCGGCCCTCGCCATGCGCCGCCTGGGACGCTACGGTCTGGCCGCGATCGACGGCTCCGCCGACTTCCGCCACCCCGGCAACGAGGCGGTGAACGGACCCGTCGGCGCCGCCGGCGGCGAGGAGCTGGCCCTGTCGACCGGCCGCGGCCAGGCGGATCTCGCCGACCTGGAAGGGCGCGGCCCCTACCTGCGCGACGAGGACGTACGGCTCTTCGGGCTGCGCGACGGCGACCCGGACCTCGCCGAGCTGCACGCGGCCCGGATTCCCGTCGCCACCGTCGGGGAGATCCGCCGGCGCGGCGCGGGACCGGTGGCCCGGGCGGCCCTGGACGGACTGCACCCGCCGGAGACCGCCGGGTTCTGGGTGCACCTGGACGCCGACGTGCTGGACCCCGTCGTCATGCCGGCCGTGGACAGCCCCGACCCCGGAGGCCTGCTCCCCGACGAACTCGCCGAACTGCTCGCCGTCCTGGTGGGCTCGCCCCGCTGCGCCGGGCTCAACGTCACGATCTACGACCCGGACCTGGACCCGGACGGACGTGCGGGCGCCCTCCTCGCCGACCTGGTCGCGGGCGCCTTTGCGTAATCCTGACCGGTGGTGATCCGCGGAACCCCTGTGCACCGGCCGCCCTGGCGTGTTCCATTTCCCTCATGGCCACCACCGCCCGACGCGCCGTACTGACCCTCCCCGCAGCCCCGTTGGGCTCGGACAACCCGCTGCCCGCCCTGCGCGCGCCCGACGAGGCGCACGTACTGGACGAGCGTGCGCGCGAGGGGATGCCGCGCGACATGGCACGGCAGATCGGCTACGAGCCACTGCGCTCGCTCCTGCCCGTACGGATCCGCGACGGGTACGGACGGGAGCGCGCGGAGCGGGAGTTCGAGTCGATCGTCATCGAGAACGACCACCTCCGGGTCACCGTGCTCCCGGGCCTGGGCGGGCGCGTCCACTCGCTCGTGCACCTGCCGACCGGCCGTGAACTCCTCTACCGCAACCCGGTGTTCCAGCCCGCCAACTTCGCCCTCAACGGGGCCTGGTTCTCCGGCGGCATCGAGTGGAACACCGGTGCGACCGGACACACCACCCTGTCCTGCGCCCCGGTGCACGCCGCGCTCGTCCCGGCCCCCGACGGGGGCGTGATGGTCCGGCTGTGGGAGTGGGAACGGCTGCGCGACCTGCCCTTCCAGGTGGACCTGTGGCTGCCGGAGGACTCGGAGTTCCTCTACGTCGGCGTCCGCGTGCGCAATCCGCACGAGCGGCCCGCGCCCGTGTACTGGTGGTCGAACATCGCCGTCCCGGAGGACCCCGGCACCCGGGTGCTCGCCCCCGCCGACGAGGCCTGGCACTTCGGCTACGAGCGCGCGCTGCGCCGCATCCCCGTACCGGAGTGGGAGGGCACGGACCGCACGTACCCGCTGCGCGGCGAGTATCCGGCCGACTTCTTCTACGAGGTCCGGGGCGGGGCCCGGCCCTGGATCGCCGCCCTGGACGCCGCCGGACACGGGCTCGTGCAGACCTCCACCGCGCGGCTGCGCGGGCGCAAGCTGTTCGTGTGGGGCGCGGGCGGCGGTGGCCGCCGCTGGCAGGAGTGGCTGACCGAGCCGGGAACCGGCGGCTACGCGGAGATCCAGGCCGGGCTGGCCCGGACGCAGCTGGAGCACGTACGGCTGGAGGGCGGGGCGGAGTTCAGCTGGCTGGAGGCGTACGGGCCGCTGTCGGCGGATCCGGCGCAGGTGCACGGCCCGGACTGGGCGGCGGCCCGCGGCGCGGCCGAGGGCGCGCTGGACGCCGTACTGCCGCGGGAGCGGGTGGACGCGGCGTACGAGGCGTGGCGCGGCCGTGCCGACACCGAGCCGGGGGAGCGGCTGGCACAGGGCTCCGGCTGGGGCGCGCTGGAGCTGCTGTGCGGGGGCTTCGAGCTGCCGGGCACCCCCTTCGCGGAGGACACGCTCGGGGAGGAGCAGGAGCCGTGGCTCCAGCTCTGGCGCACGGGTGTCCTGCCGGCCCCGCGGCGGGTGGTTCCGCCGGGGCCGAGCCTGGTCGCCGCGCACTGGCGGGACATGCTGGAGACGGCCCCGGCGGATCCGCTGACGGAGTACCACCTGGGCGTGGCCCAGTGGCATGCCGGGGACGTGGCCCAGGCGGTACGCAGCTGGGAGCGCGGGCTGGCGCTGGCCCCCTCGCGGTGGCCGCTGCTGCGGTGCCTGGCGGTGGCGGACGCCCTGGCGGGCGACGCGGAGAGGGCGGCCGACGGATTCGCGGCGGCCTTCGAGGACCTGGCCGTGGAGAGCCGCGGCAGCGAGCCGTGGACGGCCGCCGAGTCGGCGCTCGGCCAGGAGGCGATGGCCGCCCTCCTCGCGGCGGGCCGGCTGCCGCAGGCCCGCGCCGTCTGGGACCGGCTGCGGCCCGCCCTGCGCGAACAGGGCCGCTTCCGGCTCCTCGCGGCCCGGCTCCTCGCGGCGGAGGGGCACGTGCGGGCGGCCCGCCGGGTCTTCGAGGACGGCTTCGAACTGCCGGACCTGCGGGAGGGCGAGGAGACCCTCGCCGCGGTCTGGTCCACCCTCACCGACTGCCCGCTGCCCGCGCGCTACGACTTCCGGATGCGGCCGCCTACTTCTTCTTGATCCCGTCGAAGCAGAGCACGAACCGCTTGCCGGACTTGTGCCGGGCCCTGTCGGCCTGCTCCTCGTAGCCCATGTCCGACACTCCCTGGCACCTGGCGGTGTCCACCGTGTCGTGGAACACCTGGACCACCTTGTACACGGCGTCGGCGTCGGCGCAGTCGACCACGCGCAGGTCGGGGAAGACCGGGTCCCCGTTGTTCCTGAGGCAGTCGCCGGCCTCGGCGCGGTCGGCGCCGTCCTGGCTCATGAAGTAGCCGACGGCGACGGCGGCGAGGACGACCACGGCCCCGATGATCCCCAGGGCCTTCCGGACGCCGATGCCCCCGCTCCGGGACGGCGCCGCCGACGGCTGGGCGGACCCCTGCTGGGGCGAGGGTCCCTGCGGCGGTTGGGTCATGGGTGTGTCCCCCGGTGTGCGTGTCATGCGTATTGACGTGCACACGCTATATCGACGGGCCGACACTCCCGCGGGCGAGTCCGCCCGGCGTCAGGCCCGGCACAGGATCTCGGCGTTCAGGACCGAGAACCACGCGTCGGGGTCCGCGCCCCAGGCGTGCCAGGCGTCGGCGACGGCCGCCAGCTCCGCGGCCGTCGCATGGCCGCCGCGGGTGGCGACGGAGGCGTACGCGGAGGCCCGCGTACGGTCCGCCCACAGGGCCGACCACCAGGCGGTCTCCTCCGGGGTGGCGAAGCACCAGGCCGTTGCCGAGGAGGTCACGTCCGTGAAACCGGCCTGCCGGGCCCAGGCCCGCAGGTGGCGGCCCGCGTCCGGTTCGCCGCCGTTGGCGCGGGCCACCCGCCGGTACAGGCCCAGCCAGTCGTCCAGGCCCGGCGCGGCCGGGTACCAGGTCATCGCCGAGTAGTCGGCGTCGCGCGCGGCCACGATCCCGCCCGGCCGGCACACCCGCCGCATCTCGCGCAGCGCCTGGACCGGATCGCCCACGTGCTGCAGCACCTGGTGGGCGTGGACCACGTCGAAGGAGTCGTCCGGGAAGTCCAGCGCGTGGACGTCCGCGGTGGCGAAGGACACGGCGTCGCCCAGGCCCCGCTCCTCGGCGCACGCACGGGCCTGCTCCAGGACGTCCTCGGCGGCGTCGACGGCGGTGACGTGGCCGCCCGGCGCGACCAGCTCCGCCAGGTCCGCGGTGATCGTGCCCGGGCCGCAGCCGACGTCCAGCACCCGAATCCCGGGGCGCAGCTCGCCGATCAGATACGCGGCGGAGTTCTCGGCGGTACGCCAGCGGTGCGAGCGCAGCACCGACTCGTGGTGGCCGTGCGTGTAGACGGCGGTCTCCTTGGCGGTGGCTTCCCTGGCGGCGTCTTCCCTGGCGGCGGTCATGGCCGGACCCCTCCTCGTTTCGTCGTCGAAGCGTTGTCCCCACCGTAGACGATCAGTTCGTCATTTGAGATCACCGTTTTGACATATGGACAGGGGTGGTGCGTGCCAAGGAGATCGGGTGGGGCGGTGGCAGGTCGATGCGGGTGCGAGGAGAGTGGCTGCAGGGGGATACATCCCCATGGCAGAGGGCGGTGAGGGTCATGACGGACACGCTGCTCGAACGGCACGCCGAGGCGCTGAGGCTCTTCGGCGAGCGGGTGCGTGACGTCCGCGGCGACCAGTGGGGGGAGCCGACCCCGTGCACGGAATGGAACGTGCGGGAGCTGGTCAACCACGTCACCGCGGAGCAGCTCTGGATCCCGCCGCTGGTCACCGAGGGCCGGACCGTCGAGGAGCTGGCGGGCAGGTTCTCCGGCGACGTGCTGGGCGACGACCCGGTCGCGGCCTGGGACCGGGCCTCGGCCGCCGCGCACGCCGCCTTCGCCGCGTCCGGCGCAATGGACCGGACCGTGCGCCTTTCTTACGGGCCCGTGCTCGGATCGGCGTACTGCTCGGAGCTGACTGCCGACTGCGTCGTGCACACCTGGGACCTCGCCCGGGGCATCGGCGCGCAGGACCGGCTGCCCGACAGCCTCGTCGAGTTCTCGATCAAGGAGATCATGCCGTACGCCGACGGGCTCGCGGCCAGTGGCGCGTACGCCGAGCCGGTGGAGGTCCCGGCGGGCGCGGACGCGCAGACCAGGCTCCTGGCGATGGTGGGGCGCAAGGGCTGACGTGCGGGGTGGGGTGCGCGGGGCTTACGCGCAGGGGCGGGCATCCCGCATAACAGGCATACAGCACTAAATAATCGTATAAAGGTCAGGTCTGGCGGGGTGCCGTGGGGCATCGCGGTGCGTCGCGGGGCCCGGCGGGCGTGGCAGGGCGAGCGCGGAAGGCGGGAAGCGGTGGCGGGGATGCAGCGCACGGCGGCGGAGGGCCGCGGCCCGGTCCGGTACGGCCCGCCCGCCCCCCAGCCCGGCCTGCCCGTGCTCCCCGAGCTGCTCTCCGTCCTCGCCGCGGCCGCCGGACGCGCCGCCCCCGAGCCCCCGGGCGGCGGCGAGGCCGTACGGGCGGCCGCCTGCCGGCACTGGGGACGGCGGGGGCTGGCCACCTCCCCCGAGAACGTGGCCGCGGGCCCCGGAGCCCCCGCGCTGCTCCTGTCCCTGCTCGGGGCGTACGGGGGAGACGTGATGCTGCCCCGGCCCTGTCCCGCCTGGTGGACCCCGCAGGTCCGGCTGCTGGGACGGCGCGCCTACCACGTGCCGACCCCGGCCGAGTGCGGCGGAATTCCCGACCCCTACGCCCTGCTGGAGACCGTCCGGCGGGTGCGCGCCGAGGGCGGTGACCCGCGCGTGCTGCTGCTGTCGGTCGCCGACGACCCCACGGCGACCGTGCCGCCGCCCGAGATGCTGCGCGAGGCCTGCGAGGCCGCCGAATCCGCCGGACTGTTCGTCGTCAGTGACGAGAGCTGGCGCGACACCGTCCACCGGCCCCACGACACCCTGGTCCTGAGCCCCGCCGAGATGCTCCCCGAGCAGGCGGCCGTCCTCATCGACCTGTCCGGGGCGATGCTGCCGGCCGGCTGGCCCGCCGCCGTCGTCCGCTTCCCCGACACCCCGCGCGGGACCTGGCTGCGCGCCCGTACCCTCGACGTCCTCACCGCCACCGGGGCGATGGTCGCCGGACCCGTCGCGGGGGCCGCCGCGCACGCCCTCGACGAACCCGACGCCGTCGCCGGGCGCGCGCACGCCGCCGCCGCCCTGCACGGGGTGGTGGCCGCCGCCGCGCACCGGCGGCTGCTGGAGGCGGGGGCACTGGCCCGGCCCCCGCAGGCCGGTCGGCACCTGTACGCCGACCTCACCCCGCTGCGCGCCGGACTCGCCCGGCACGGGGTCGGCGACGCGATGGAGCTGGAGGACTGGCTCGGCGGCCGGCTCGGCGCGCCCACGCCCGGCGGGCAGCGGTTCGCCGACGAACTGGGCGCGCTGCGCGTGCGGTTGTCCACCGGGCCGCTGCTGGGCGCCACCCCGCAGGAGCGGCTGGCCGCCCTCACCGCCCGCGATCCGCTCGCGCTCCCGCACGTACGCGACTCCCTTGAACTCCTCGGATCAGTCCTGACCGGGCTGGCCTGACCGCCCCCGGCCCGGATGACCCCGGTCGGGGTGTGCTGGGAGGAGCTGCCGCCGGTGGACGCGGTGGTGATCAGCCACCACCACTACGACCACCTCGACGCCCCCACCCTCAAGCGGCTGCCCCGGCACACACCCCTGTTCGTACCGGCGGGCCTGGCCTGCCTCGACCTCGGCGCCCGCCGGATGGCCCCCGTGCACTGGGCCACCTTCGTCCTCTCCGCGGAGCCGGTCATGGAGCCCCTGCACCGCACCCTGGCCGCCTGGCACCGGGCCGGCCCGCCCCGCGAGGACCTCTGGGACCTGCCGATCGGCGCCTCCCGCACGCTGGTCCCGGAGGGCTCCCGGACCGGCGGGTGAGCGGCGCCGCCCGGGCTCAGTGGTGCCAGGCCTGACCGCCCACGTTGTGGATGAACCGCTGGAGCACCTTGAGGGTGATCAGGTACTCCTCGTCGGAGATGCCCGCGTGCCGCTCGTCCCACAGGTCCTTCTGCAGGGCCGCGGCCTTGTCGAAGAACTCCCGCCCCTCGGGGGTTATCTCCAGGCGCCCTCCGGTGTCCTGGGTGATCCAGCCCTGGACGATGGCCGTGTCCATCTCCTCGGACAGTGCCTCCTCGCCCACCGCGAGGTAGCCCCGCAGGGTCTCGGTCAACCCGTCCCGGGTCATGACCTCGTCGCCCGCCAGGGCGACCCGGGCGAGGATCCACCACTGCGGCTGGGTGGTACCGAGCCCGGCGAGCGCGCCGCGGGTGCGGCTCACGATCGCGTCGTAGGCGGCCCAGCTCCAGTAGCCGATGGGCTGGCGGATCAGTTCGGCGTCGTCGTGCGAGTACTCCATGGTGAGTCGGCTCCCCGTCGGTGTGCGGCGTGATGCGGTGTGGTGCGATGGACAAGACCCTAGGAAATCAACCGCACTTGAGGTCCAGCCCCCGGCGGAACCCGTCCCGATTCCGCCCCCGCGCGGCCTCCGTCGAACGCGTGGCGAAGAAGCCCATGGTGCCCGGCGCGCTGGTGCTGCTGCGTACTCCGCAGGGCACCTGCCGGGCCGTCGTCGGCACCGTCGAGCGGGGCAAGGCCGATCCGCCGGACGTGCGGGACGTGGTGCGGGTCCGCGAGACGGGCGGCGGCGGACAGGTCACGCTCGCCTCCACCGGCCTCAACACGCCGACGGGCCTCGCGTTCCCACCGCCCGGCGCCCGCCCGGGACACGACCGGGACCGGTAAGCCCCGCAAGGCCCCGCAAGGCCCCGCAAGGCCGCGCAAGGCCGCGCAAGGCCGCGCAAGGCCCCGTAAAGCCAGGCAGGCGGTGAGGGCCGGCTCAGGGGCGGGGCCGCAGGCGGCGCCAGAGCGAGGGGCCCGTGCTGATCGCGAGGGCCACGCCGACCGCCAGGGCCACGCCCTTCCAGGGCTCCGCGAAGAGGGTGCCGCCCAGGATGCCGATCAGACCGTACGTCGCCGCCCAGGCCAGGCAGGCCGGGGCGTCGCCGCGGGCGAAGCGGCGCAACGGCATCTGCGCCAGGAGGCAGGCCAGCATCACCGGGATCCGGCCCGCCGGGACCAGCCGCGACAGGACCAGGACCAGTACCCCGTGCTCGTCGAGCCGCGTCCGCGCCTGCTCCAGCCGCTCCGGTGCGGCCCGGCCGCGCAGCGTCTCCAGCCAGCGCGAACCGCCACGTGAGCGCACCCCGCGCTGCCCGAGCCAGTACAGCGTCATGTCCCCGGTGAACGCCGCCAGCGCCGACACCGCGAACACCAGCAGCACCCCGTAGGGCGGCGACTGGTGGTGGAAGGCCACCACCGCCGCCGAACTCACCAGCGCACCCGTCGGGATGACGGGTACCAGCGCACCCAGGGCCACCAGCAGGAACAGCGCCGGGTACCCCACCGCCTGCTGGGTGCTCTCCGGCGGTACCTGGCCGGCCGCCGCCGCGAGCTCGCGCCACGTCACGGCAGTCGCACCCGCTCGCCGTGCTGCGGCACCCGTACGGTCACCTTGGGCGCCACCTGCCGCGCGAGCCGCTCGAACTCCTCGCCCGGCGCGTGGAATTCATGCGGCCGCACCGCGTCCATCCCGACGGGCCAGTACGTCCCGTAGTGCACCGGGACCGCCGCCGCGGGCGCCAGCCGGGCCAGCGCCTGCACCGCCCGCCCCGCGTCCAGGTGCCCCGGGCCCAGGTACGGCCCCCAGCCGCCCACCGGCAGCAGGGCCACGTCCACCGGCCCGACCTCCTCGGCCATCGTGTCGAACAGCCCGGTGTCCCCGGCGAAGTAGGTCCGCGCCGCGCCCCGCACCACGTAGCCGAGCGCCGGGCACCGGTGCGGCCCGAACGGCAGCCGCCGTCCGTCGTGCCGCGCGCCGACCGCCCGGACCCGTACGCCGTCCCGTACGGGGACCTCCTCGCCCGGCACCACCTCCGTCACGGCCAGCCCGCGCAGCCCGGCCACCCGCGCCAGCCCCGGCACGGCCCGGCGCGCCCCGCGCGGCACCAGCAGCCGGGTGCCGGGCGCGAGCCGGGCCAGCGACGGCAGGTGCAGGTGGTCGGCGTGCAGATGGGAGACCAGCACCACGTCCGCCACCGCCGCCTCGGGCGGGGGCACCGCTCCGCGCCGCCGCCGCAGGTGCGCGAGCCGCCGCGCGAACAGCGGGTCCGTGAGCAGCCGGACCCCGGAGTCCTCGACGGTGCACGTGGCATGACCCCACCAGGTGATCTCCACCGGCACCCGGCCCTCCCTCCCTCGCGCCTCGCTCACGAGCCTAGGGGGTGTCTTGCCGATCAGGCCGGGCTCGCGGTGGTCGGCACCGCGCCTCGCCGCGTTGTCCTCGGTCGGCGACGCTCCGCGTCGCCTCCCTCGTCCGCCTTGCGATCCACGGCACCGACCACCGCTCCCTGATCCGGCCTGATCGACATGACACCCCCTAAAGTCTGCCCCGCGCGGCCGCTCGGAACCGGATCTCGGCCGCCCCCTCCTCTACGGCGGAGTATCGGAGTAGGGTCCGGCGGCATGGAAGAGTTGCGCGTGGCCGCGATCACCAGCCTGGCCCCGCTCGAAGACCTCGACGCCGACCCCTTCGCCGTGGACACCCGCGGCCAGCACGCCATGTGCGCGCGCTGGGCCGCCGACCGGGGCTACGTCGTGACGAAGCAGTTGCTGGTGTACGGGCTGCGCGCCGACCACTGCGGGCTCTGGTCCGACGTCGACACCGGGCAGGTCGACCTCTTCGTCGCCGCCAACCACCGGGTGCTGGCCCGCGCGCTGCGCTCCGTCGAGGAGTTCACCGCCGAGTGCGAGCGGCGCGGCGTACGGCTGGAGACCGCCGGGGGCGAGGAGCCCCGGTACACCTCCGCGATGAAGGCCGAGGTGCACCGCAGGCTGTCCATGCCGACCGCCGGCTACGACGGCACCTGACCGGGCCGGGACGCGCGGCCCGCCCGATCCGGCCCGCCCCGCCCCGCCCGCCCGCCATGCGCCCCTGTGCGCCGTCCGCTTCGCCCGACCGGGTGCGCCGGGCTGTGCGAGCCTGGAAGGCGGGACGGGCGCGCGGGAGGTGGCGGCGTGGGGCGAGGACGGTGGCGGACCGCGGGCAGCGCCCTGGTACGGGTGCTCCTCGTCTGGGCCGTGTCCACCCTCACGATGCTCGCCCTCGCCGGGATCCTGCCGGACTTCCGGCTCCAGTCCGACGACGGTGACAGCATCACGCAGATCGGGCTGACCGCCGCCTGGGCCGCCGGGGCCTTCGGTCTGCTGAGCGCGCTGGTCTGGCCGGTGCTCGTCCGGGCCCTGCTGCTGGTGCCCGCCCTGGTGCTCGGGCTGCTCGTCTTCTTCCTCAACGGCTCGCTCCTGCTGATAGCGCTCAGCCTGATCCCGGACGGCCGCAGCGAGGTGGCCCCCGAGACCGCGGTGGTCGTCGCCGCCGTGATGTCCGCGGTGGCGTCGGCGACCTCCACCGCCCTCGCCGTGCGCGACGACGAGGCCTACCGGCGCCGCCTCTACCGGCTCGCCGACCGGCGCCGCCGCAGGCAGGGCAGGGCGGGCCCGTCCCGGGCCGCCGAAGCACCGCCGGGCCTGCTCATGCTCCAGCTGGACGGGGTGGGGTACGAGGAGTTGCGCCGCGCGTGCGGCAGCGGGCTGATGCCCACCGTCGCCGGCCTGCTGGAAGACAGCCACCGCGCCCGGTCCTGGCGTACGGACTGGTCGAGCCAGACCGGTGCCAGCCAGCTCGGGATCCTGCACGGCTCCAACTTCGACGTGCCCGCCTTCCGCTGGTACGAGAAGGACACCGGCGAGGTGATGGTCTGCAACCGGCCGACCAGCGCCGCCGAGCTCCAGCGGCGGGCCATCGGGCGCACCGGGGACGGCGGACTGCTCACGCTGGACGGGGCGAGCCGGGGCAACCTGTTCAGCGGCGGCGCCGACCAGCTGGCGCTGGTGCTGTCGGTCTCGGCCCGGCGGGGGCGGGCCAACCGGTCCCGCGCGGGCTACTTCGCGTACTTCTCCGACCCGGCCAACGCCGTCCGTACGGCCGGGTCCTTCGCGGCCGAGGTGGTCCGGGAGGTCGTCCAGTCACTGCGGGCGCGGATCCGCGGGGACCGGCCACGGGTGTCGCGCGGCGGGCTGTACCCGCTGATCCGGGCCTTCGCGACCGTGGTCGAAAGAGACGTGGTCGTCGCGGCCGTGATCGGCGACATGCTCGCCGGGCGCACCGCGGTCTACGCCGACCTGGTCGCCTACGACGAGGTCGCGCACCACTCGGGCCCGCGCGGCCGGGACACCGACCGGGTGCTGCAGCGCCTGGACCGGAGCCTCGCGCTGATCGCCCGGGTCGCCGAGCACGCGCCGCGCCGGTACCGGATCGTGCTGCTCTCCGACCACGGCCAGAGCCCGGGGGAGACCTTCCTCGGCCGGTACGGGCTGACCCTCAAGGACCTGGTCCGGGCGGGCTGCGGCCTGCCGGTCCCGCGCCGGGCCGGCCGTACCCGCAGCGGGGCCGAGGCCCGGGCGGCCGTGCTCGCGGCGCTCCACCGGCCGGTGGAGGAGGGCGAGGAGGCGCACCCGGGCCCGGGCTCCGATCCGGTGGTGCTGGCCTCGGGCAACCTCGGCCTGATCTCCTTCCCGGACATCCCCGGCCGGGCTTCGCGGGCGCGTGTCGAGCGTGCGCACCCCGCCCTGCTGACCACGCTGGCGAACCATCCGGGCGTGGGATTCCTGCTGGTGGACGGGGTGGTGCTGGGCCGGGACGGAAGGATGGCCCGGCTGGACGTCCCGGGCGAGGCGGAGGAACTGCTGGCTCCCTTCGGCCCGGGCGCGGCGCAGGCCGTCCGCCGGACCGACGCCTTCCCGCACGTGGCGGACGTCATGGTGAACTCGGCGTACGACCCGCGGACCGGCGGGGTGCACGCCTTCGAGGAACAGATCGGCTCGCACGGCGGGCTGGGCGGGGAGCAGGGGCATCCGTTCCTGATGTGGCCCGCGGAACTGTCGGACCCCGGGCCCGGCGAGGAACTGGCCGGCGCGGAGGCGGTGCACGCCGTGCTGCGGCGATGGCTGCGGGAGGCGGACGGGCCGCAGGTACCGGTGGCCGCGCCCCTGACCGCGCCCCTGACCGCGCCCCTGACCGCGCCCCTGACCGCGCCCCTGACCGCGCCCCTGACCGCGCCCCTGGCTCCGCCGGTGGAGCGGTCGGCGGGGGACCCCGCCGGGCGGGCGCCCGCGAGCGAGCCCGCGGGGCGGCCGCTGGAGGAAACCCCGCCCGGGGAGGGAAATAGCGGAAGCCTTCCTTCCGCAGGGGTGCCCGCGCGGGACGAAATCCGCTGATTTTGTGGCGCTTTCGCGGTGGTCAACCATGTGTTGACCTGCCCAGCATGTGAGACATCCAGAGGCGCACCACCGATGACCAGCACCGCAACCCTGCCCGCCGAGGCCGCCGCACCCCCCGAGCAGGGCCGCGCCCCCCACGCGCGCCGCTTCGGCCTGCCCGTCGCGACCTGCCTGGTCATGGGCAACATCATCGGCGGCGGGATCTTCCTCCTCCCCGCCTCGGTGGCCCCCTTCGGCACCATCAGCCTCGTCGCCTTCGCCGTCCTCACCGCCGGCGCGATCGCCCTCGCCCTGGTCTTCGGCCGGCTCGCCGAACGCCACCCGCAGACCGGCGGCCCCTACGTCTACGCCCGCGCCGCCTTCGGCGACTTCGCCGGCTTCCTCGCCGCATGGAGCTACTGGATCACCGCCTGGGTCTCGAACGCGGCCCTGGCCGTGGCCGCCGTCGGCTACCTCACGGTGCTGTTCCCCGCCGCGGGCGAGCACAAGTGGTCCATGTGCCTGGCCGCCCTCGCCGTCCAGTGGCTCCCGGCCCTCTCCAACCTGGCGGGCACCCGCTACGTCGGCGCGGTGCAAGTCGTCGCCACCGTACTGAAGTTCGCCCCGCTGCTCCTGGTCGCCGTCGGCGGGCTGTTCTTCTTCGACCCCGCCAACCTCGGCCCCTTCCGGGCCACCGACCAGAGCGCGGCCGGCGCCGTCTCCGCCTCCGCGGCGATCCTGCTCTTCAGCTACCTCGGCGTCGAGTCCGCCACCGTCAGCGCCGGCGAGGTCCGCGACCCGGCCCGCAACGTCGGCCGGGCCACCGTCCTCGGCACGGTCGGCGCCGCCACCGTGTACCTGCTCGGCACGGTCGCCGTCTTCGGCCTGGTCGCCCACGACCGGCTGATCGCCTCCACCGCCCCCTTCACCGACGCCGTCAACGCCATGTTTTCCGCAGACGGAGGGGCCGGCGGCACCTGGGGCGGCACCGTGGTCGCCTGCGCCGCCGTGATCTCGATGCTCGGCGCCCTCAACGGCTGGACCCTGCTCAGCGCGCAGACCCCGTACGCCGCCGCCAAGGACGGGCTCTTCCCGAAGGCCTTCGAGACCAAGAAGCGCGGCGTCCCCGTCGTCGGCGTGATCGTCACCGTCTCCCTGGCCTCCGCCCTCACCGTCTACAACTACACGGCCGGAACCCAGGGCGTCTTCGAGAGCCTGGTCCTGATCACCACCTTCACGGCCACGGTCCCGTACCTGCTGGCCACCGCCGCGCAGATCTACTTCCTGCTCTCCGGGCAGCGTGAGCGGGTCCACCCCGGCCGCCTGGCCCGCGACGGCGTCCTCGCCGCCCTCGCCTTCGGCTTCTCGATGTGGCTGGTCGCGGGCTCCGGCTACGCCGCCGTCTACCAGGGCGTGCTCTTCCTCTTCGCGGGCGTGCTCGTCTACGCCGCCATGTCCGCGCGGAAGCACCGCGCCGCCGCGTCCCCCGCGGAGTAGCGTGGAGGAAGGGGCCGGTCAGGGGGCGCCAAGGAAGCACCATGTCCGCGATGAGGAAGAGCATCGACATCGACCGCAGGCCCGAGGACGTCTACGCGTACCTGACGGACCCCACGCACCTGCCGGAGTGGCAGGACAGCGCCGTATCCGCCGTCCCGATCGGCGATCTCCCCGTGCACGTCGGTTCGAGGGTCCTCGTCACCCGGCAGATCGGCCGCCGGCGGGTCCCCACGACCATGGAGTTCGTGGAGCTCGATCCGCCGAGGAGCTGGCACGTGCACGGGGTCGACGGGCCGGTACGACCCGATGTGCGCGGCACTGTCGAACCCCTCGACGGCGGCACCCGCTCCCGCCTCACCCTGGACGTCGACTTCGAGGGCCACGGCGTGGGCCGGGCCCTCGTACCCCTCGTGGTCAGGCCCATGGTCCGCAAGGAGATGCCCCGGGGCGAGGAGAAGCTCAAGCACCTCCTCGAAACCTGACGGATCGCGGCCGGGGGAAAACCGGATGCCCCGCGGTGTGCGGTGCGGTGACACTGGCCGTACCACACACCCGCCACACCCCCGAGGACATCCACGCCCGTGCAGGCTGCCGTCACCGTCACCCCCGCCCAGATCCCCGAACTGCTGCTCGGCCTCGCCACCGTCCGGCCCGTGTTCCTCTGGGGGGCTCCCGGCATCGGAAAGTCCTCGCTCGTAAGGAAGTTCGCCGACGCGCTGGGGCTGGAGTGCGTCAGCCTGCTCGGCACCCAGCTCGCCCCCGAGGACCTGATCGGCGTCCCGCAGATCCGCGACGGCCGGTCCGTCTTCTGCCCGCCGGAGGCCATCGCCCGCGACGAGCCGTACTGCCTCTTCCTCGACGAGCTCAACGCCGCGAGCCCGGACGTCCAGAAGGCCTTCTACTCGCTGATCCTCGACCGCCGGATCGGCTCCTACGAGCTCCCGGCCGGCTCCATCGTCATCGGCGCGGGCAACCGGGCCACCGACAACGCGCTGGCCCGGCCGATCGCCTCCGCGCTGGTCAACCGCCTCACCCACGTCCACCTCCAGGCGTCCGCACAGGACTGGCTGGTCTGGGCCGGCGAGCACGGCATCCACCCCTGGGTCACCGACTACCTCACCGACCGCCCGGACCACCTCTGGTCGCAGCCGCCCAAGACCGAGGAGCTCTTCTCCACCCCGCGCTCCTGGCACATGCTCTCCGACGCCCTGCACTCCTTCGGCACGGAACTCGACGAGCAGATCCTCAAGGTGATCGCGCACGGCACCCTCACCCCCGCGCACGCCGTCTCCTTCTGCGGCTACGCCAAGATCGTGCGGCACAGCTTCGGCATCGAGGCGATCATGAAGGGCGACGCCTCCTGGCCCACCCGCCCCGCCGACCGCGACCTGCTCTACTACCTTGCCGAGGCCTTCCGGGGCCGCCTGGTCAAGGAGCTGCCCGCGCAGCGCGAGCACGTCTCGCCCGCCCTGCGCCAGACCGCCTACCGGGCCAAGGCGCTGCTGGTCCAGCTCGCCGAGATCTCCGTGGAGGTGGCGCAGACCGTCATCGCCGACGACGCCGACGGCCTGCCCGTGCTGCCCTCCTGGTTCCTCGTGGAGGCCGCCCGGGACATGCCGCGCCTGGTCGAGGCCCGCCGGTGAGCGCCTCGCGCCCCCGGCCCAAGAAGAAGACCCAGCCCGACCCCGCCGCCCAGGCCTTCGCCGAGGGGCTCGCCCTGGTCAAGCGGAACCCGGCCCTCGCCGCCGTCGGCGGGAGCGTGTGCGAGCAGCCCAAGTGCCCCGGGACCCCCGCCGCGGGCCTGGTCGCCGTGGACTCCAACGGCGTCCTCCACGTCCGCTCCGGCCTGCGCGCCGAGCCCGGCACCTGGGCCTGGGCCCTCGCCCACGCCCTGCTCCACCTCGGCTTCGGCCACGTCCCGGCCGCGGCCGACCGGGACCGCGTGCAGCCCGACCGCTTCGACCTCGCCGCCCGCTGCGCCGTCGTCAACCGCTTCCTGCTGACCCAGCCGTCCGTCCGGCCCCCGGACGACCTCCCGGCCGCGTACCCCGGCGGTGACGAGGAACTGCTCGCGGCCCGCTGGCGCCGGGACGGCATCCCCGCCGCCCACGCACTCTGCGGCACCGCCGGCGACCACCCCGACCAGCTCCTGGTCACCTGGCACGCATGGAACTCCACCCCGGTCCCCGACTGGGAGACCGCCTTCGCCCACGCCCTGACCCGCAGCGTCTCCGCCGCCATGGAGGTCGCCGGCGGGCGCCGCGACCGGGTCACGGGAGAACGCGTGGCGCAGCGCCCGTGGGACCGCGCCCTGAACTGGTTCGTCTCCTCGTACCCGCTCCTCGGCGGCCTGGCCAGCGGCCTGAAGATCGTCGCCGACGCCGAGCTGGCCCGCGCCCAGGACATCGACATCGCCGCGGTCAGCGCCACCGCCGGGGAGATCTACGTCAACCCGCTGCGCAGCTTCGAGGAGGGGGAATGGCGATTCATCCTGGCCCACGAGATGCTGCACGCCGCCCTGCGCCACGGCGAGCGCCGCGGCGCCCGGGACCCGTACCTGCACAACGTGGCCGCCGACTACGTGGTCAACGGCTGGCTCGTGGAGATGGGCGTCGGCGAGATGCCCGCCGGGCTGCTGTACGACCCGGAGGTGAAGGACCTCTCCGTCGAGGAGGTCTACGACCGGATCACCACCGACCTGCGCCGGATGCGCCGCCTCGCCACCCTGCGCGGCAAGGGCCGCGGGGACATCCTGGGCGACCCGCTGCCCCACCCGGGCAGCGCACCGTACGCCGACCTGGACGAGTTCTACCGGCGCGGCCTGGTCCAGGGCTTCGACCTGCACACGTACGGGGAGCGCGGGCTGCTGCCCGCCGGGCTGATCCAGGAGATCCGGGCCCTGGCCCACCCGCCCGTGCCGTGGGACGCCCGGCTCGCCCGCTGGTTCGACGAGTACGTACCGCGCCCCGAGCCCGTACGGAGCTTCGCGCGCCCGGCGCGCCGCCAGGCGTCCACCCCGGACATCCCGCGCGCGGGCCGCTCCTTCCCGCCCGAGGAAGTCGCCCGCTGCACCTTCGGCGTGGTCCTCGACACCTCGGGGTCGATGAACGCCGCCCTGCTCGGCAAGGCGCTGGGCGCGATCGCCTCGTACGCGGAAGCCCGCGACGTACCGGCGGCACGCGTCGTCTTCTGCGACGCCGCGCCGTACGACGCGGGCTATCTGCCCCCGACCGAGATCGCGGGCCGGGTACGGGTCCGCGGGCGCGGTGGGACCGAGCTGCAGCCGGGCATCGACCTGCTGCAGCGGGCGGAGGACTTCCCGCCCGGCGCCCCGGTCCTGGTGATCACGGACGGCTGGTGCGACACGCTGCGCATCCGGCGCGAACACGCCTACCTGATCCCCCAGGGGGCCTCCCTGTCGTTCACCCCACGGGGACCCGTCTTCCGCCTGGCCTGACCTGCCCTCGGGCAGGATGCAGAACGCCCCCGACCCGCGGGTCCGCAGGTCAGGGGCATGCTGGAGGAGATCGGCTCAGTCGAGGTAGTCGCGCAGCACCTGTGAACGCGACGGGTGGCGCAGCTTCGACATGGTCTTGGACTCGATCTGGCGGATGCGCTCACGGGTGACCCCGTACACGCGGCCGATCTCGTCCAGCGTCTTCGGCTGGCCGTCGTTGAGGCCGTAGCGCATGGAGACCACGCCCGCCTCGCGCTCCGAGAGCGTGCCCAGGATGGACTGGAGCTGCTCCTGGAGGAAGGTGAAGGAGACCGCGTCCGCCGGGACGACCGCCTCGGAGTCCTCGATGAGGTCACCGAACTCGCTGTCGCCCTCCTCACCCAGGGGGGTGTGCAGGGAGATCGGCTCGCGGCCGTACTTCTGGACCTCGATGACCTTCTCGGGGGTCATGTCGAGTTCCTTGCCCAGCTCCTCCGGGGTGGGCTCACGGCCCAGGTCCTGGAGCATCTGGCGCTGCACGCGGGCGAGCTTGTTGATGATCTCGACCATGTGCACGGGGATGCGGATGGTGCGCGACTGGTCGGCCATGGCACGCGTGATCGCCTGCCGGATCCACCAGGTCGCATACGTGGAGAACTTGAAGCCCTTGGTGTAGTCGAACTTCTCGACCGCGCGGATCAGGCCGACGTTGCCCTCCTGGATCAGGTCCAGGAAGAGCATGCCGCGACCGGTGTAGCGCTTGGCGAGGGAGACCACGAGGCGGAGGTTGGCCTCCAGCAGGTGGTTCTTCGCGCGGCGGCCGTCCTCGACCAGGATCTCCAGCTCGCGCTTGAAGGCGGGCTTGTGGTCCTCCTCCTCTTCGAGCTTGTACTCGGAGAACAGACCCGCCTCGATGCGCTTGGCGAGCTCCACCTCCTGCTCGGCGTTGAGGAGCGGCACCTTGCCGATGAGCTTGAGGTAGTCCTTGACGGGGTCGGCGGTGGCACCGGCCACCATGACCGTCTGCGCCGGGGCGTCGTCCTCGTCGTCGTCGGACAGGACGAAGCCCTGGGTGCCGCCGGCCTTGGGCGCCTCGTCCTCGGCCTCGTCGGCGAGGTCCTCGGCAGCCCAGTCCTCGCCCTCGGCGACGGGGGTCTCGCCCTCGTCGGCGTCCTTGGCGCTGGTCTTCTTCGCCGCGGTCTTCTTCACGGCGGTCTTCTTCACGGCGGTCTTCTTGACCGTGCGCTTCTTCGGCTCGGCGGCGGCCTCGGCCGACGCCTCGTCCCCGGTGGCTGCGGCCGACGAAGCGGATATCGCCGTGGCGGTGGTGGTGACGGCCGTCGCCGCGGTCTTACGGGCGCCGATGGGGCGCGGCGCCGCGGTGGCCTTCTTGGCCACGGTGCGGGCCGGGGCGGCGGCAGCCTTGCGGGGCTTCTTGGCGGCAGCCTTGGTGGCGGGGGCCGCGCTGACGTGGAGGGCGACACCCTCCTCGTCCAGGACCTGGTTCAGGCTGCGCAGGACCCGCTTCCACTGGTCCACCGGGATGCGGCCGGCCTCGAAGGCCTGGCGCACGTCGTCACCGTTGATGTGGCCCTGCTCGCGGCCGCGCTCGACGAGCGCGACAAGGGCCTCGGATTCGGCGATCTCCGGAGGGAACGTACGGGACGGGCTGAGCGACACAAGGAGCCTCTCGTTGCGAACAGATTAAGGGTGGGCGGGACATCATCGCGCGAACTCGGGAAACAGACCCGAGGGGGGTCTGTATTCCGGGCCGCGCGAGGACACCTGTCGGTTCATCGCATGCCCGAGTCGATTCGTTACGCGCTGAATTGAGTGACCTGCGCCACGCTGTGGCCACGCAACCCGATCCGGCGCAGATCCGTCCGCCCTTCAGATCAGCCCGTTTTACGGGCCTCGATGAGGAAGCGGGCGGTGTGAGCGATGAACGGACCTTCGCGTTCGATCCGTTCGTGGAGCTCACGCAACCGGTCCCGGTACTGCCCGACCGTGAAGCCGGGCACCATCCAGATCACCTTCCGTAGAAAGTAGATCACGGCTCCGATGTCGTGGAACTCCGTGCGCAGACGTTCGGAGCGCAGATCGAGGACTTCGAGGCCGGCCGCGGCGGCGTCGGCGACCGCGTCGTCGGGGTGCCGGGCGCGCCGGACCTCCTCCGGCTGCGGGCCGAGGAAGTACTCGACGAGCTCGAAGACGCTCGCCGGACCGACCTGCTGCGAGAGGTAGCTGCCGCCCGGCGTCAGGACCCGCGCGATCTCCTCCCACCAGATGGTCACCGGATGCCGGCTGGTCACCAGCTCGAAGGCCGCGTCGCCGAAGGGCAGCGGCGGCTCGTCGGCGTCGGCGACCACCACCGCGCCCAGCGGGTGCAGCAGCCGCGTCGCCTTCTCGATGTTGGGCGGCCAGGACTCGGTCGCCGCCGTCAGCGGCGGCAGCGGAGCGCACCCGGCCAGGACCTCACCGCCACCGGTCTGGATGTCCAGCGCGGACCGGACCTGGGCCAGGCGCTCGGCCATCAGCCGCTGGTACCCCCAGGAGGGGCGCTGCTCGGTGGCCCGGCCGTCGAGCCAGGAGAAGTCCCAGCCGTCCACCGAGACGGACTCGGCCTCGGCGACAAGATGGTCGAAAGTACGCGTCATGTATTGATCGTCCCAGGTCGGACGCCCGACAACCACCGGATATGTCGACTACAGTGGTCGGCGGGCCGTGACTGGCGTTCGGGTGGATCACCACCGGGGAGCGGCCCGGCGTACCTGTGGACCTCCGGTACGTCGGCTGCCGCGCGCCTGGGCGAACCGCGATCCGCAGCGACGTTCAGGAGACCCCGTGACGACTGCCCAGACTGCCACTGCCCCCGCCTCTGCCGCCGGCTCCGCCCAGCTGATGGACGGCACGGCCCTCGCCCGCCGCATCTCGGAGCAGACCGCCGCCTACGCGGCGAAGATCACCGAGCGCACCGGCACCGCGCCCTGCCTCGCGACCGTGCTGGTCGGCGAGGACCCGGCCTCCGTGACCTACGTCCGCATGAAGCAGAACCGCTGCGCCAAGGCGGGGATCACCTCCCGCCACGTCGAGCTGCCGGCCGGGACCACCACCGAGGAGCTGGTGGCCACCCTCACCGCGCTGTCCGAGGACCCGGAGATCAGCGGCATCCTGCTCCAGCACCCCGTCCCGCACCACATCGACGAGCGCGCCGCCTTCGAGGCCATCGCCCCGGGCAAGGACGTCGACGGGGTCACCATGCACTCCTTCGCCGCCATGGGCTTCGGGCTGCCGGGCTTCGTCTCCTGCACCCCCGGCGGCATCATGCGCCTGCTCGCCGCCTACGACGTGGACCTGACCGGCAAGCACGCCGTCGTCGTCGGCCGCAGCGCGATCCTGGGCAAGCCGGCCGGGATGCTGCTGCTGGAGCAGAACGCCACCGTCACCTACTGCCACTCGCGCACCCAGGACCTGCCCTCCATCGTGCGCCAGGCGGACGTGCTGGTCGCCGCCGTCGGCAAGGCCGAGTTCATCCGGGGCGAGGACATCAAGCCGGGCGCGGTGGTCCTGGACGCCGGTTACAACGAGGGCAACGTCGGCGACGTGCACTTCGAGTCGGCCGCCGCCCGGGCCTCGCTGATCACTCCGGTGCCGGGCGGTGTCGGCCCGATGACCATCGCCGTACTGCTGGAGCAGACCGTGCAGGCGGCCGCCGCGCAGGCCGGGCTGGACCTCGCGGAGCTCTGATCCCACCGCGCGGATCCCGCGTACGACGCACGCCCGCGCTCACACGCGCACGCACGCACGCCCCGGCCCTCGGTCCGGGGCGTCGCGTTTCCCCGGGGCTGTGCGCCTCACACGCCGACCGGGTCGGGGTTCAGGTCCGGCGTGCCGGCGGTGTCCGCGTCACGGGCCGCGGCGACGATGTCGGAGGTACGGAACGCGTCGGCCAGGGCGGTCAGGGGCCGCCGGCCCAGACGGTAGGGCTCCGGGATCGCGGCCGGCCCCGGCACGGATCCGCGCGCGGCGGCGGCCTTGCGGTGGCAGGCGGCCGCCAGGACGGCCGCGTCCGCGAGCGTGGCGGCCCGCGCCTCGCCCATGCCCCGGCCCCGGGCCTCCTCGTACGCGGCGCTGCGCACCCGGGGGTCGAACCAGCCGGCCAGTGCCAGGATGCCGTCGTCGATGACCGACTCGCGGTGGATGAGCCGGATCCCCACCGGGGACCACCAGGCCAGCGGGACGGTCCGTCCCTGGGTCGCGGCGAATCCGCGCAGGGCCTTCCACAGCGGGCGCAGCCGCCGGTACTGGCCGAGGGCCACCCATGTCGCCGACCCGCCGACCAGCGGCACGACGAACCCGGCACCGAGCAGCAGCCCGGCGGCCCCGGCCAGTGGCGGCGCCACGTCCGTGGACAGGAACACCAGGTCGTGGCCGGTCCAGCGGGCGACCACCGAGGCCCACTTGGCGGCCAGGTAGGCCAGGTCCATCAGCCCGGCGACCACGATCAGGGCCAGCCCGGTGCGCAGCGGGCGCTGCGCGCGGTCCGCGCGCGTCAGCCACTTGCCGCACAGCCAGGTCAGCGCCGAGGTGCCCATGGTGTGCGCCACGAGGAAGCAGACGATCATCTCGCGGATCCACGGCGTCGTCGCGTAGTACGTGTCCAGGTCCTGGAGCCGTTCCACCGGTGCGTCGCCGATCACGAACAGGACGACGATGGCCGCGGTCGCGGTGCCGAACAGGGCCGTGGTCAGCCGGGTGGACCGGCGCACGGCCGCGGGCGGCCCGCCGCGCCACTGCAGGACCAGGACGACGCACAGCCCGGAGAACACCGTGCACAGGCCGAACACCAGGGGCGCGGAGAAGTTGACCACGCCGGTGCGGCGGTTGACCGAGGCGATGGTCGACGGCGATGCCAGGAAGTTGATGGGTGCCCCGACGGCGAGCAGCGCGCACGCCGTCCGGTTCAGCGGCCGGTCCCGGTCCCGGCGCAGCTTCGGCAGCTTGATCAGCAGCGCCAGGACCATCAGGGACGCGGGCAGGAGCGGCAGCATTCTGCCGCTCATCGGGCCTGTCCGACGGCGTCGGCGCCCGTCCCTGTCCCCGTCCCTGTCCCTGTTTCGGCAGCGGTGCCGGTGCCGGTTCCGGTTCCGGCTCCGGGGGTCGCGCCGGGCTTCGCGCCGGGCGCCCGGTCGAGCCCGGCGACGGCCCGCTCGGCGGCGGTGAGCGGCGGCGCCTTCAGCGCGCCCCGGTCCGAAGCGCGCAGGACGTGCCAGACCACCGACGGATGGAGCCAGTGGGTGGGCGCGGTGCTCATGGTGAGGACCTTGAACAGGGCGGCGGTGAGCGCCTCGTCGGTGGTCGCCCCCGTCATCAGCCTGCTGACGTACCCGTTGAGCAGACCGGTGCCGGCGCGCGGCTTCATCCCGGTGGCCCCCGGATACAGGATGTCCTGCGACGTGGCGAGCTCCCAGGCGGTGCTGACGTGCGGCGCGATGGCGCGCTGCGCCTCACGGCCGATCCCGGGATGCTCCAGTCCCTTCGCCCGCAGCAGGGTGCGTACGGCGAGGATCCCCTGGGCCGCGACGCTCATGCCCTGTCCGTACAGCGGGTTGAAGGTGGCGACGGAGTCGCCGACGGCGAAGAAGCCGTCGGGCAGCTCGGCCTTCTCGAAGTAGATCCGGCGGTTGGCGGTGCCCTGGGTGACGGCGACGTCCGTCAGGGGCTTGCGGCCCTCCAGGAGCTCCCCGACGATCGGGTCGCGGACGGCCTTGGCGAACGGGATGAACGCGTCGGGGTCGCTGGTCGGCTGGCCGCCGCGGGTCCCCGAGAGGGTGGCCTGCCACTGGCCGTTCTCGATGGGCACGATCGTGGCCGTCCGGCCCGGGACGGGCACCCGGGGGTCGGACTGGACGTTGACGATGGGGAAGCCCATCTCGTGGGCTCCGGCCGGGGCTTCGAAGATCCTCGTCGCGTAGACGAGCCCCGAGTCGACCTCGGCCTGCCGGATGCCGGTGACGCCGAGCGCCTGGAGCCAGGTCCGGGCGCGCGAGCCGCGACCGC
This sequence comes from Streptomyces sp. NPDC030021, assembly GCF_055574035.1. Lineage (NCBI taxonomy): Bacteria > Bacillati > Actinomycetota > Actinomycetes > Kitasatosporales > Streptomycetaceae > Streptomyces > Streptomyces sp. NPDC030021. Next base: position 340,488 of record NZ_JBVIAH010000001.1, on the reverse strand, counting down.
TCGCGTCGATCACGAGGTCGGCCGTCAGCAGCCGGCCCGCTTCCTCCGGGGTGTCGACGAGGACGCCGGTGACCCGGGACGCCGTGCCCTCCAGGGCGCGGACCCGGCTCCGCTGGAGCGTGGAGACCCCCTTCAGGCCGGTCACCCGGGCGCGGACCACCGAGTCGAGGAGATCGCGGCTGCAGGAGATGTTGAACTGCTTCTCCCCGCAGCGCGGGATCCAGCCCTGGGCGGTCTTGGTGACCAGGTCGGTGGGCAGGCTGCGGCGGAGGGCCCCCGCCTTCGTCCAGTCGTCGGTGATGCCGGGCAGGATCCGCTCGATGGCACGGGCACCGCCCGACCACAGGAGGTGGGTGTGCCGTGCCTGCGGGAGTCCACGGCGCGGGGCCGGACCCTCGGGCAGCGGGTCGGCGTCGATGACGGTGACCGTGGCGTGCTCGGCGAGGACAGCCGCCGCGAGGAGGCCGGCCAGACTGCCGCCTATGACGACTGCGTGGCGGGGCGGGGTGGACTGGTTCATCGTGGCGTGCTCTCTGTCAAGGCCGTGCTGAGGGCATCGGCGTGAGGGATGCGGCGACCGGCTGGTGCGGGTCACGGCGTGGCACGGGGCTTCCCCAGCCGAGTGAGGACTTGATGCGCTCGATGGCCTCGGGGAGCTGCTGTTCGCGGGGCGAGGGCAGGTAGGAGCGCAGGGTGTTGCCGAGGTGCAGGCCGAAGGTCTCGGCCCGGATCTCCGCCGGATCCCCGTGGTCGGCGCGGGCGGCGGCCTGCCGGACCACCGCGTCCAGCCCGGAGCCGGAGGTCAGCAGATCGGCGAGGCGGCCGGGGCGTCCGGCCAGCCGGGCAGCCACCAGCATGCCCGGACCGAGGCTCTCGCAGGTGCCCTCGTCCAGGTGCCACAACTCGTGGCACGCGATGACGAGCTGGTGTTCGGGCCGGGTGTGCTGCTCGACGACGATCAGGTCGACGTCGTCCAGCTCCAGCCACAGCCCGCTCGCGGTGTCGGGCGGGAAGGAGGTGAAATGGACATCGACCTTCCGCTCTCCGCCACGCCGCTCGGAGTAGGCGGCGCACAGCGCCCCGATGATCTCCCTGGCATCGGCCGGCGGCGTCAGGCGCGCGCCCTCCAGCAGTTCGGAGCCCAGCTTGCGCATGGCCCGTGTGGTCCTCATGGTGCTTCTCCCTCGGCGGCGGCGCCCTCGGTCGGCGCCCCGCTCTTCGTGCCCGGAACTCCGAGCTGCCCCTCGCGCGCGAGGAGGTCGTCCAAGTGGTCGGCCAGTGACTTCCAGCCCTGGGGCGACAGCCGCCCGGCCCGCGTGACGATGCTGCGTACGTCGTGCGCCCGCAGCACCGCCAGCATCGGGTTCTCCCGGTCCCGCACCGCGGACTCCAACTCCCCCTCGATCAGGGCGAGGGCGCTGGAGAGCGCCTCGGTGTCGTCGGCCAGCAGGAAGCCGCCCTCGACGCCGTAGAAACGCTGGATCCCGGCGGCCGCGGCGAGGTTCGGCAGGCCCTCGCCCTGGGCGAGGCGGGTCAGCGACTGCCCCGACGCGTCGAAGGACTTGGCGATGGCCGCCAGCGAGTGGGGCTGGCCGTCCTCCCGTACGCGGGTGCGGCGCAGGTGCTCGAACCGCAGGTGCACCTGCTCCTTGAGCGGGAGCCGGGGCGGCCTCCCGTCGAGGGTGAGCCGGATGGCCTGCGGGGTCATGCCGGTGAGGTACGACAGGTGCTCCAGGTCGTCCCGGCCGTCCGAGACGGTGGTCGCGGACAGGGCGAGGACCCGTTCCACCGCGCTCTTGCTGTCGGCCAGGAGGAAACCGGCATGGACGCCGAAGAACCGCTGCACACCGGCCGCGTGACCCATCCGGGGCAGCCCGGTACCGGCGTTGAGCGGCCCGAGAGAGGCGCCGGGGGCGTCGAAGTCGTCGGCGATGGCCGCCAGCGGCCACTCCCGGCCGTGCTTGTCGCGCCGGGTCGCGCGCAGCCGCAGGAACCGCTGGTGCACCCGCCGTTCCAGCGGCGCCTCCACGGCGGTGCCCGCCACCACCTGGGGTACGCGCCCGGGTTCGACCCCGGACAGATGACTCAGCCGCTCCACCGCCAGCACCTCGGCCGGATCCTGCCCGTGCTCCTGCGCCAGTGCCCAGGTGCGGCGCCAGATGGCGCCGAGATCGGGTCGGGCGGCGGCTCGCACCGGCGGATTCTCCATATGTCGACAAGGCGTTCGAGTGATTCGGGCTCCGTGAAGCCTAGCCTCCCGCCTCTGGCCGAACCAGGGGAACCCCAACGTTTCCTGCCGTACAGCTCAAAAAGGGTTGGCATCACCCCGCCCCGAAGCTGCACGGCAAACTCCGCCCGGACAGCAGGTGTTGGCCGGGCGCGCGGCCGGCGGATCGGGGGCGGCGCGCAGCCGCTAAGATCGCCCCATGACCTCACATCAGGCGGATGCCGCGTAGATCCCCGCGTGCGCTGAGGGCCACCGCGCCCGACAGGCAGAGCGACAACGAGAAGAGCACGCTGCTCATCAGCGCGTGCCCCGGGCCGCCGGTGTGTGCGGCCGTCCACACCTACCTCTTCGTCGACGGCCTCGACGTGGTGGCGCGCAGCGACAGCAGGATGGCCGGTCTCGGCCCGAGGCAGCTGCTCCGCCCGGGCGGGCCGCTCTATCCGACGGACACGCCGCGCGGCGCGGACGTGGCGACCGAACCACCCGAATCAGGGCCGGACCGGCTGACCATCCAGGTCCGGCTCCGTGGCGAGACGGTCATCTGGTCCGACCTCATGTACGCGGACCGCGACGACACCACCGTCGACGAGGTCCGCTTCGGCCTGGAGCAGTACCTGGGCGAGATCGAGCGAGCCTACGAGGCGCTGAAGGACCACTCCTGAGACGGCGCTTCCGGGCGGAGCCGGGCGGCGGCGGTCGCGCTCGGGGCGCGTCGTGGGCCCGGCCTGAACGGTCGGCTTCCTGTCAGAACCGATGCCTCTGGCGGGGCGCCGTAGGTGGGCGCAGTACGTCGTGGGAAGCGTGGGGAGGGTCCCATCCCCTCTGTCAGCAGCTTCAGGCGGTGAGTTCGGGGCGGGGAACGGATGCGGGTAGTGCGGAGCGGCGATGGCGTCCGGATGGACCGTCCTCGGGATGGATGTCGCCGATCGCGAAATCCATCAACAGCTGCTCCAACGTCTGGGCGATGTTCGGTTTGCCGACGCGGTGGAGGGCTTCCTGGGTGTCGCGAACCATCCGCTGGATTTCGATACGTGCGCGCGCCTTGAGCCGGTCGGCATCGCGCCGTGCGTCTGCGGCCACTGCATCAGCTTCCCGCAACAGGGCGTCGACCTGCTCGCCGGCCCGCCCGTGCAGGCTGGAGGCGTAGGTCTGGGCGTCGGCACCGATGCGTTCCGCCTGCGCCCGAGCGCTTTCGACAATGTGAGCGGCCGTGTTCTCCGCATCGCGGATCAGCTCGGTTGCCTCCACTTGTGCACGCTCTTTGCTGAGGGTGGCCTGTGTCATCGCGTTGCGGATCATCTCGTCGCCGTTCCGTTCGATGCTGGTGCGCATGTCCTCCAGTCGACGCATTTGGGTCTGCACCTGCGTGAGGAGTTCCGAGGCCTGACGCTCCATGTCCGACGCGCTACGGGCCTGGTCGGTCGCGGCGGTCAACTTGCGATCCGCCCAGAACCCGGCATCGTCCGGGTTGGCGATCATGAGTTTCAACGCGGCGATCTCCTCGCGAGCACGCTTCAGTTCCTCCGCGGGTCCGGGGGCGGACTCCCGCTGGGGCTCCTCCTCGCGCTGGACCTGAGCGAGCAACGCCAGCCACTCCCGCGGGTTTCCCCCGAGCCATTGCACGACGTCCTGAAGGAGCTCACGGCTGGGTGCCTGACCGTTGAACAGGCCGGACAAGGCGGTACGCGAATAGCCCGTGCGCTTGCTGATCTCGACGTAGGTGGGATCCCCGGCCTGCTCCTTCAGCACGCGCATGCGCTGCGCAAGCCGGGTGCGGGCCGATCCGTCGTCCGGTAAGTCCTTGAGCCTGCGGCCTGCCACGGATGCCCCCCGTTGTTCGTACCCCGCCGATTGTTCCGGAACAACAGCCGCAGCGTGCCCCGTTCGGTGAAGTTGATGTTGCAGGCGCAGGTCAGCGCCTTGTTCGGCATTCTTTCCGCAGTCTGTTCACACGTTGGAAGGATCAATGTGCAGCCCGTGTACTGGATTCGTTCCTCACCCAAGCCGGAAGCCGGGTGCGCCCCCTTGTAGATGCGCTTCGGGGCAGCGCGGCTTCAGGCAGGTGGTCACTCTGAAGGAAGGAGAACCGTGCACGACGCGCACGACCCCCACGAGGACGAGCCTTGGTGGCCCCGCTTGCGGCGGCGCCTGGCCGACGCTCTCAAGACCGTCGGCCGCATCGAGCCTCTGGTCGCCCTTGCGGTCCAGATCGGCTCGCTCATCGTCACCGTGACCAGCAACTGGCCCGGCCACCCTCACGGATGACCGGGCCGTTCAGAAGGAGCTGATGACAGGTCAACCCCGGGGTCGAGCGGGCAGCAAGCACACCCGGGGTCGGCCGCACACCTTCATGACGACACTGTGCCACGCCTTCAGATCCGTGGTCTCACTTCTCGTCTCACACGAGCTCTGTTCCTCCACGTGCCGGTACGGCACCGGATCCAGCGGCGAATCATGGGGAAGGGGGGCAGCGGTGTGTTCGCCAGGACGGCCCTGCTTCCGGGCCGCCTCTGGGCCGGACGGTGTGGGGTGGGAGCCGGCCGGAGCCGTGGCCTGCCCTGGACGTCCCCGGGTGGGGCCGTTACCTCGGAGGTAATCGACCCTCCCCGCAGGCCCCGGCACAGTGGACGCATCGGGTTCCGGGGCCGCGCACTCGGTCCCGGGATCCGTGTCCCACCTGGCCGTTCGACCTCGATGGAGGCTGATTCGCATGTCCGCGACCCCGCTCACCGGCTTCGCCCGCAACCGCGTCCCGCAGACCGCGCTGCGCCGGTTCCTCGCCCTCGACTCCTTCGTCACCACCGCCAACGGGATCGCGTACGTCGCCTTCTCCGCCCCGCTCGGCCGGCTGCTCGGGGTCGGGCAGCCGCTGTTGCTGGAGCTCGGCATCCTCCTCGTCGCGTACGGGGCCGCCGTCGGATGGCTCGGCTCGCGGCGGCAGCCGCCCGTCCTTCCCGTGAAGCTCGTCATCGAGACGAACTACGCCTGGGCCGCCCTCAGTCTGGCGTCGGCGGCGCTCTGGTTCGAGCCCACCACTGCCGGGCTGCTGTGGATCCCGGTGCAGGCCGTCACCGTGGCCGGCTTCGCCGTGCTCCAGCAGCTCGCCCTGCGCTCGGGCTCAGCCGCCCAGTGAGCGCAGGTACTTCACCGTCGCCGGGTCGGCCGGGAGCATCGTCTCGATGGCCAGCTCGGCGACGGTCACGTCCATCGGCGTGTTGAAGGTCGCGATGGACGACACGAAGGACAGCAGGTGCCCGTCGTGCTCGATGACCAGCGGCAGCGCGATGTACGAGGTGGGCTCCTCCGGAGCGCTGCCGCCCGGGCGCTCGGCGACCGGATAGGCCGACACCTCCTCGTACAGGGCGCGCAGCGGCTCGGAGCGGGCCAGCGCGATCTGCCGCTCCATCTGCGCCAGCAGGTGCCCGCGCCACTCCTTGAGGTTGTGGATCCGCGGGGCCAGGCCCTCGGGGTGCAGGGTGATCCGCATGGCGTTCAGCGGCGGGGCCAGCAGGTGCTCCGGCAGTCCGTCCAGCAGCATCGCGATGCCCCGGTTGGCGGCGACGACGTTGTACACGGCGTCCACGACCAGGGCCGGATAGGGCTCGTACCCCGTCAGCAGGCGGGCGATGCCCTCGCGCAGCGTCTCCATCGCCGGGTCGTCCAGCGCGGTGTGCGCGTAGCGCGGGGCGTAACCCGCTGCGAGAAGCAGGGAGTTGCGCTCCCGCATCGGCACGTCCAGATGGCCGGCGAGCCGCAGCACCATCTCCTCGCTCGGCCGGGACCGGCCCGTTTCGATGAAGCTGATGTGCCGGGACGAGGAGTCGGCGCGGCCCGCCAGCTCCAGCTGGCTGATGCCGCGCCGCTCCCGCCAGGCGCGGAGCAGGGTGCCCACACTCGTCGTCGTCATGCGCACGACGTTAGCCGAGGAGGGTCAGCCCAGGTCGAAGACGTTCCGCAGGCCGAGACGGTAGCGCCACCGGTCGTGCCGTTTGGCGGGCTCCAGCTCCGGCGCCCGGTACATCGGGTGGACCGTGCACCGCGGTGCGCCGGAACCGTCCCGGTCCAGCAGGGAGTTGACGGCCGCGCGCGCCGACGCGTTGGCCCCTTCCATCGTCGCGAGGTCGATGTCGACGGCGACGTAGTCCCCGCTGAGGAAGAAGTTCGGGATACGGGTGCCCGCGCTCGGCCGGTTGTGCAGGGTGCCGACCGGGTGGATCAGCAGCTCGTCCTGGTTGGTGGGGTGCGGGGTGCCGAGCCCGTCCACGCCCGGGTCCAGGAACCACGAGTGCAGCGCGGAGTCGGTCAGCAGGGTTCGCCCTGTGTCGTTGAGGGAGGCCTTCAGCTGCGCCCACACCTCGCGCGCCACCTCCTCGCGCGTGCACTGCTTGGCCGTCTTCCCGTACAGGATCCCCGGCTTGTCCCACTCGGAGATGTCCACCGACAGGCAGTCGACCGCCGCCCCGTCGCCGTAGTCGGCCGGGAAGTCGCGGGACGGCCAGTGCTCGGCCTGCTGGATCGCCGTCAACGACCAGGGCGAGTCGATGCAGTTGAGGTGGCCGTGCACCAGCTCGGCCCGCTCGGTCAGATAGAACTGGATGCCGGTCATCCAGTCCGTCTCCAGCTTGTCGCAGCGCCCCAGCATCGGATCGGCGGCCCGCAGCGCCGCGCTCCACGTGCGGCGGGCATGCTCGACGGGCAGCGCGCTCACGTAGTGGTCGGCGGTGACGGTCTGCGCGGCGCCGTCCGGCCCCTCGACGGCGACCCCGCTCACGCGGCCGCCCGCGTACCGCACCTCCCGCACGGTCCAGCCGATCCTGAACTCCACGCCGAGGGAGCGCAGATGGGCCTCCCAGGGGTCGATCCAGGCCTCGTTGGTCGGCAGGTTGAGGATCCGGTCGGGCGGGCCGTCCGCCCCGCGCCCCAGCAGGTTGAGGACGAAGGCCTCGCCGAGGGTGCCGACCGTACGCGTGGAGGCCTCCTCGGCCTTGGTCGCCACGATGTTGCGGGTGATGCCGACGGCGAGGATGCGCCGGTACTCGTTCGACATCTGCTCCGCGCGCACGAAGTCCCACCACGGCGTCCGCTCCCAGACCTCCTCGCGCCGCTCGTCGCAGCTGGTGAGGAAGACCAGCACGCGGTCGGCGAAGTACGCCGTCTCGTGCGGCGGGAGCCGGACCAGTGTCTGCAGGATGCCGCCGAGGGCCCGCCGGATCTCCTCGGGCGTCAGCTCGGCGGGGGAGTGCCCGGGCCAGGGGATGGGTCCGCGCAGGTCCTCGCGCCCGGCCGCCCGGGCGAACATCATCTCGCGCGGGGCGACGAGGTTGTCCCACACCCCGGCCGCGTTCCCGGGGAAGGGGATGCGCCGCATGGTGTCGGGCAGGTTGTGGTAGATGCCGGGGATGAAGCGGAAGCCGTGCTCGGCGGGCAGCGGCCGGCGCCCGCCGCGGGCGCTGCCGGGTACGTCCATGCTGCGCGCCTTGCCGCCGAGGGCCCGGCGCTCGTACACGGTCACGGCGTAGCCGCGCTCGGCGAGTTCGTGCGCCGCCGTCAGGCCCGCCACCCCGCCGCCGAGCACCGCGACACGCCGTCCGGCAGGCGGTGGTCCGGCAGCCGCCGCCGGGGTCGCCCCGGCCCCGGCCAGGACCGCCCCGGCGGCGGCCGCCGCGCCCGCGCCCGCGATGAACGTACGCCTGGAACTTCCTGTGCCCGTCATGGCGAATGCCCCCTCGTTACCGCTGGTAACAGTGTGTTCGGCGCAGGAGCATATGGGGGGTGCGACGGACCTGGAAGGCGTAGAAGTACCCGAGCGCACTATGGCGCGAAAGGATTGGTCCGGTGTGCACTGTGGGAACCTTGACTACACGTCACGGGGAAAAGGAGCCGGTGCATGCCGAGTGAGCCGCTGTCACAGAAGGAGATCGAGGACCGGTTGCGGGAGCTCCCCGGCTGGTCCTTCGAGGACGACCGGATCTTCCGCACCTACCGGCTGGGCACGCATTTCGCCGCGAGCGCCCTCGTCGTCCATATCGCCACCGTCCAGGACGAGTTGAACCATCACTCCGACCTGACCCTCGGCTACAACACGGTCCGGCTCTCCGTGAACAGCCATGACGCCGGCGGTGTGGTGACGGAGTCCGACTTCGCACTCGCCGAACGCGTCGAGGCCCTCGCCCCGGCCCACGGCGCGAGCTGATGACCACGCACATACCGTCCGTGAGATCCCTGCTCGACTACGACGCCGAGGCCGAGGCCTACGACACCACCCGCGGCGGCGTCCCGCGCGCCGAGGCGGCGGCCGCAGCCGTCCTCGCGCTGCTTCCCGCGGACGCGCACACCCTCCTCGACCTCGGCTGCGGCACCGGCATCGTCACCAGCCGGCTCAGGCGCCCCGCCCTGCGCGTCCTGGGCGCGGACGCCTCCCGCGGCATGGCCGCGACGGCGCTGCGGCGCGGCATCCCGGTGACCCTCGCCGACGCGGCCCGGCTGCCGGTCCGCTCGGAATCCCTGGACGCGGTCAGCGCGGTGTGGCTGCTGCACCTGCTGCGCGAGCCGGGACTGGTGCCGGCGGTGATCGCCGAGGCCGCCCGGGTGCTGCGGCCCGGCGGGGTCTTCCTCGCCACCGTGGACAAGGACTCGGCGCACGACGTCGGCAGCGACATCGACGCCGTCTTCGCCGCGCACCTGACCCCGACCCCCTCGGACGCCTCCGGGGAGGTCGAGGCCTACGCGGCCCGGGCGGGCCTGCTTCCGGTCGGCGAGGCCCGTTTCACCGGCCACGGCCAGGGCCGCACCCCGCGCGGCTCCGCCGAGTCCCTGCTTGCGGGCCGGTACGCCTCCCGGATCGTCCCGCGCGGCATCACCGCGCAGGAGCTGGCGGCCCGGCTGGAACTGCTGCCGGACCAGGACGTCCCGCGCGCGGAGCCGACGTACCGCATACGGAGCTTCGTACGCGTCTGACCCGCGGGAAGGGCCGCCCGGACCCGTACCCGGGCCGGGATCCGTACCCGTACCCGGACCCCGACCAGGATCCCGTCACACGTCGAATTCGGCCGGGTCCGGCCCGATCCGGCGGCCCGCCGCGCCCGCGCCCAGGGCGTCCAGCGCCGCCATGTCCGCGGCCGCCAGCTCGAAGCCGAACACGTCCAGGTTCTCCCGGATGCGCGCGGGCGTCACCGACTTCGGGATCACGATGTTCCCGTGCTGCAGGTGCCAGCGCAGCACCACCTGCGCGGCGCTGCGGCCGTACGCGGCGGCGATCGCCGCCACGGCCGGGAGCGTCAGCAACTCCTTGCCCTGGCCCAGCGGGGACCAGGCCTCGGTGGCGATCCCGCGCCGGGCGTGCACGGCGCGCAGCTCGGCCTGCGGGAAGAGCGGGTGCAGCTCGACCTGGTTCACGGCCGGGACCAGCTCGCTCTCGGCGGCGATCCGCTCCAGGTCGGCCGGGCGGAAGTTCGACACGCCGACCGCCTTGGCACGCCCGCTCGCCGCGATCTCCTCGAAGGTCTTCCAGATCGCGACGAAATCGTCGCGCATCGGACGCGGCCAGTGGATCAGGTACAGGTCGACATGGTCGAGGCGCAGCTTGGCGAGGGAGTCGTCGAAGGCGCGCAGCACCTGGTCCCGGCCCCACTTCTGCTTCGGGCCGTTCCACAGCTTGGTGGTGACGAACAGCTCCTCGCGGGCCAGCCCGGAAGCGGCGACGGCCTTGCCGGTGCCCGCCTCGTTGCCGTAGATGGCGGCCGTGTCGATGCTGCGGTATCCGGCCTTGAGGGCGGTCCCGACGGCGCGCTCCGCCTCCGCGTCCGGCACCTGCCAGACGCCGTAGCCGAGCTGGGGCATGAGCGTGCCGTTGTTGAGCTTGATGGCGGGGACCTGGTTCACGTCTGGTCGTTCCCTCACGTCGGTTCGTGGTTCGTGGTTCGTCGGTGCGGCGGTGGTGGAGCGTCGCACGAGGGGCGATAACCAGCCGCTCGTGCAACGTATTCCCGCCATCGGTTCCGTACGCACCCTCAAGCGGACCCGAGGTACGCCTCCCGCACCAGCGGGTTCGCCCGCACCTCGGCCGCGGTGCCCTCGGCCAGCACCGTCCCGAGGTCCAGTACGACGACCCGCGCGCACAGCTCCATCACGAAGGCCACGTTGTGCTCGACCAGCAGCACCGCGCAGCCCTCCCGCTCCGCCAGCCGCCGCACGACCTCCGCGAGCCGGTCGCGCCCGGGCGCGGACATGCCCGACGCGGGCTCGTCCAGCAGCAGCACCCGCGGCGGATCGGCCACCGCGCGGGCCAGCTCCACCATCCGGGCCTGCCCGACCGGCAGCCCGCCGGCGTACGAGGCCCCGAGCGCGCCGATCCCGCAGTCGGCCAGCACCCGCTCGCCGCGGGTCCGGCGCTCGCGCTCCCGGGCCCGCCGGGCCGGCAGGGCGAGGAGATCGGCGGCCGGCCCGCCCCCGCCGCCCCGCCACTCCTGCGCCACCAGCACGTTGTCGGCCACGCTCAGCTGCCCGAACAACTGCTGCCGCTGGAAGGTCCGGCGGATCCCGTGCCGGGCCCGCCAGACGGGGGAGCGGCGGGTGACGTCCGCCCCGTCCAGCAGCATCCGCCCCTGGTCGGGGCGGCGGATTCCGGACAGCACGTCGAACAGCGTGGTCTTCCCGGCGCCGTTCGGCCCGATCAGCCCGCACACCTCGCCCGCGCGGACCCCGAGATCCACCCCGTTCAGCGCCCGGACGCCGCCGAAGCGCACGCCGACCCCGCGGGCCTCCAGCACGTACCCGCCCTCGCTCATGTCGCCATCCCCAGGTAGGCCTCGGTGAGCCGGTCCGCCTCCACCTCGGCCCGGGGGCCGCACCAGGAGACCCGGCCCTGAGAGAGGTAGGCCACGGTGTCGGCGATCCCGAGGATCTCGGCCGCCTTCTCCTCCACCAGGAGCAGCGCCGTCCCGGCGTCGCGGAGTTCGGTGAGCAGCGCGTACACCTCCTCCACCACGCGCGGGGCGAGCCCGAGCGAGGGTTCGTCGGCGATCAGCACCGCGGGCGGCCGCTGGAGCAGCGGAGCCAGGGCCAGCATCTGCTGCTCCCCGCCCGAGAGCGCTCCGGCGGGGATCCCGCGCCGCTCGGCGAGCCGCGGGAAGCGCGCGTAGACGGCGGCCCGGGCACCGGCGTCCCGGAGGTACAGGGCCAGGTTCTCCTCGATGGTGAGCGCGGGGAAGATCCCGCGGCCTTCGGGGGCGAGCAGGACCCCGGCCCGCGACCGGCGTACGGCCCCGTCCCGGGTCGCGTCCCGCCCGCCCACGTACACCGCCCCGCGCGTGGCGAGCAGCAGCCCGGCGGCGACCCGGCAGGCGGTGCTCTTCCCGGCCCCGTTCGGCCCGAGCACGGCGAGGATCTCGCCCGCGCGGACGGTGAGATCGACCCCGTGCAGCACGAGCCCCCCGTCGTACCCGGCGGTGACCCCGCGCAGTTCCAGGGCGACGCCGGGTTCGCCGGGCGAATTCAGCCCCGCCGGCGTTTGAGGCGCGGGGTCCGGGGCGGAGCCCCGGGAATCGGTGGCGCGCCGCCGCGCGAGCCGCACCGGCACCGCCGCGCAGTACCCGTCCGGGTCATTGGCCAGGGCCAGCCCGGCCAGGCCGAAGAGGATCACCGGCAGGTGCGCGGACTCGGTCACGTAGTCGGACAGCAGCCGCGGGGCGACGGCGAACACCAGCCCCGCCACCACCGCGTACTGCGGCCTGCGCACGCCCGCCGCCACGACCACCGCCAGCCACACCAGCCCGGTCATCGCCGTGAAGTCCGTCGCCGTGATCCGGGTGTTGTACGACGCGTACAGCACGCCCCCGAACCCGGCCAGCCCCGCCGACAGCGTGAACAGCAGCAGTTTCGTGCGCAGTACGGAGACCCCCGAGGCGACCGCCGCCGCCGGGGCCGACCGGACCGCCAGCATCGCCCGCCCCGACGGCGAGTTCCGCAGCGCGGTCAGCCCGGCCGCCACCAGCGCGACCAGGACCACCAGGGCCACCCCCAGAGCCCGGTCGTCGGAGAGGTCCACCGGTCCGAACACCGGCCGCGGGATCGGCCACCCCGCATCGCCGTTGCGCAGCCAGCGCAGCTGGAACAGCACCTGATCGGCCAGGAAGGCCAGCGCCAGCGTGGCCAGGGCCAGGGACCTGCCCCCCAGCCGCAGCGCCGGCAGCGCGACGAGCGCCCCCAGCACGGCCGCCACGCACGTGCCCACCGCCAGCGCGGCCACGAAGGGCCAGCCCCGGCTCATGAGCAGCCCGGCCACGAGCGCGGCGCCGGTCACGAAGGTGCCCTGCGCCAGCGACACCATCGCCCCGAGCCCGGTCACCACCGTGAAGGACATGAACACGAGGGCGATGGCGAGCCCCTGCGCCAGCAGGCCGCTCCAGAAGGGGGTGGTCACGGTGTAGAGCGCCACGCACAGGGCCGCCGCGCCCGCCGCCCACACCCCCCACCGCCGCCCCCACGAGGCTCCGGCCAGGTGGTCGACCGGCGGTGCGTCCACGGCCGCGACCCCCGCCGTACGTGCCGCGCGGGTCAGCACCAGCAGCCCGCCGAACAGGATCAGGAAGGGCACGGCCGTCCGGAAGCCGGTGACGGACTCGGCGAAGGACGCGTACCCGGCCACCAGGTTCTGCAGCACTCCGAGCCCGAGTCCGCCCGCGAAGGCGAGCGGCACGGACGCGAACCGTCCGATGACCGCCGCCGTGGCCGACACGAACAGGAACAGGGTGAAGTCGTGCGCCGACAGCCCCAGCAGCGGGGTGGCCAGCACACCCGCGAGCCCCGCCAGGCCCGATGCGATCATCCAGGCCACCGACGACAGCCGGTCGGCGCTGATGCCGCGCAGCTCGGTCAGCGAACGGTTGTCGACGGCGGCCCGCAGGTGCAGCCCCAGCCGTGTGTGCCGCATCAGCACCCACAGGGCCACCGCCACCAGCGCCGTCACCACCCAGGTGATCAGCTGGTCCGAGTCGATGCCGACGCCGTCCGTGAGCTGCCAGGACCTCGCCGGGCTGGGCCCCACCCCCGGCAGCCCGAACTGGTTCTCCGCCGGCTTCACCGGCGCGCCCGCCTCCGCCAGTAGTTCCACCGCCCACAGACCGGCGGCCGGCAGTGCCACCAGCAGCCCGATGGTGGCCACGATCTGCGCGGTCTCGCCGACCCGGGCGAGCCGCCGGAACATCAGCCGGTCCAGCCCCCAGCCGAGACCGGGGGCCAGTACGAAGACCACCAGCAGGGCGGCCGGGACGGCGGGCCAGCCCAGCCCCGAGTGCAGCTCGTAGAAGGTGAGCGCGCACAGGTAGGCGGTGGCCCCGTGCGCGAAGTTGAACAGTCCGGACGCCGAGTACGACAGCACCAGCCCGGTGGCCAGCAGTGCGTACAGGGCGCCGGAGACCAGACCGCTCAGCACGAAGACGAGCAGATCCCCCATGCCGCGGCCCTACTTGAAGGGGATGGGTTCGTAGCACTTGAACGGTACGGAGACCTCGTACGCGCCGTTCTTCAGCTGTACGAGCGCCCCGCAGCCGAAGCTGTCCTTCTGCCCCTTGGGCAACGCGCGGTCGCCGACGAGCGTGCCGGTGTCGGAGAAGCCCTGCGCGGCGGCCTGGAAGGACTCGACGGTCAGGTTCTCGCCGGCCTTCTGCGCGATGGAGAGGAAGAGGTCGGCCGACATGTACCCGGTCAACATGTGCATGCTGAGCGGCACCTCCCGGCCGCCCGCGGCCGCCTTGATGTCGGCCTTGAACTGCGCCATCTTCGGGTCGGCCGACTCGAAGGGCTGGAACTGCAGCAGCACGTGCACCCCGTCGAGGGCCTGCTTGGTGGCGTCCTTGGCGAGCAGCCCGGGGTCGTAGTCGGTCGGGTCGGAGAGCAGCCCCTGGTAGCCGCTGCGCTTGAGCGCGGTGAACAGTCCGATGTTGTTCGGGGTCTGCATGACGGAGACGACGGCGTCCGGGGCCTTGCCGTCATTGCCGGTGAGGATCTCCTTCACGTACGCGGACCAGTCGCTCGGGACGGCGGTGGCGGGCACGGAGGCCTTGGCGTAGGAGACCTTGAACCCGGCGCTGGTGAAGCCCTGCTGGAAGGTCCGGATGCCGAACTTGCCGGCGTCGCTGTCGTTGGCGATGATCGCGACCGTTTTGCCCGGGGCCCCGCCGAGGATCTGGCCGATGCCCTCGGGCCAGGTCTGGTTGAGGGTGCCGCCGGGGGCGGGGACCAGGCAGCCGTTGAAGCCGTAGATGTGCCGGGAGCCGCAGAAGGCGGGCAGGGTGCCCCAGCCGAAGGTGGGGACCTTCTCCTGCTCCAGGAAGTCCGCGCCGGAGAAGGTCACCGAGCTCATGGGGGAGACGGCGAAGACCTTGTCCTGCTGGACGAGTTTGCGGGCGGCCGCGAGGTTCTTGGCGGGGTCCTGGCCGTCGTCCTCCGCGCCGAGGTAGTCGATCGTGCGTCCGTTGATCCCGCCCTCGGCGTTGGCCCGGAGATAGCGGGCCCTGGCGCCGAGGTCGGTGTCCTTCTTGCTGTAGCCGCTGGCGCTGGTCATCGACACGATCCCGCCGACCTTGATCGAATCGGCGCTCACCCCGCGGGAGTTGCCCGGCGCGTCGCCGGGTTTGCCGGGGGAGGTCCCGTTGGTGGAGGCGGAGTTGCAGGCGGAGACGAGCGCGAGGGCCGCCGCCGCGGCGGCCAGGGTGCGGATCGGTCGCAACATGTCGGGGATCCCCTCCGGTTGGAATCCCCGCATTCTGTGCGTGACCTGACGGATCGTCAATATTGTCGGCGAATGGAAATGACGATCCGTCAGTTCCGTGTGTGAGCACTCGGTGGACGGCCCGGACCTGCCGCGACGGCCCGCCGCCGGACCCGGCTCAGGAGGAGTACAGGGCCGCGACCTCCTTCGCGTACGCCTTCTCGATCGCCCGGCGCTTGAGCTTCAGCGAGGGGGTCAGCAGCCCCCGCTCCTCCGTGAACTGCTCACCCAGCACCCGGAAGGTGCGGATCGCCTCCGCCTGCGAGACCAGGGTGTTCGCGGCCACCACCGCCCGGCGCACCTCCGCCGTCAGCTCGGGGTCACCCACCAGCTGCGCGGCCGGCAGCTGCGGCCGGCCGCGCAGCGACAGCCAGTGCGCGATCCCGTCCATGTCCAGAGTGAGCAGCGCCGCGATGTACGGCCGGTCGTTGCCCACCAGCACGCACTGCGACACCAGCGGATGCGAACGGACCCGCTCCTCCAGCGCGGCGGGCGCGACGCTCTTGCCGTTGGAGGTCACCAGGATGTCCTTCTTGCGCCCGGTGATGGTCAGGTACCCGTCCGCGTCCAGCCGGCCCAGGTCCCCGGTGGCCAGCCAGCCGCCGCGCAGGACCGCCTCCGTGGCGCGGGGGTCGTTGAGGTACCCGGAGAAGATGTGGCTGCCGTGCAGCCAGACCTCCCCGTCGTCCGCGATGTGCACCGTACTGCCCGGGATCGGCCGCCCCACCGTGCCGTACTTGGTCGCACCGGGCGGGTTCGCGGTGGCCGCCGCGCACGACTCGGTGAGCCCGTACCCCTCGAACACCGTGATCCCGGCCCCGTCGAGGAACAGCCCCAGGCGGCGCGACATCGCCGACCCGCCCGACATGGCGTGCCGCACCCGGCCGCCCATCGCCTCGCGGACCTTCCCGTAGACGAGCCGGTCGAAGAGCTGGTGCTCCATGCGCAGCGCGGCCGAGGGCCCCGGCCCGGCGCCGAAGGCCTTGCGCTCGCGCGCCTCCGCGTACCGCACGGCCGTCTCCACCGCCCGGTCGAAGGGGCCCGTACGCCCCTCCGCCTCCGCCTTGCGCCGGGCGCCCGCGAAGATCTTCTCGAAGACGTACGGGACGCCCAACACGAAGGTCGGCCGGAAGGCGGCGAGGTCCGGCAGCAACTCGGCCGCCGCCAGCACCGGTTGGTGGCCCAGCTTCACCCGCGCCCGGACGGCGGCCACCTCCACCATCCGCCCGAACACGTGCGCCAGCGGCAGGAAGAGCAGGGTGGACGGTTCCTCACCCTGCCGGGCCTGGAAGACCGACTCCCAGCGGCTGACCAGGGTGTCGGTCTCGTACATGAAGTTGGCGTGCGTGAGCACGCACCCCTTCGGCCGGCCCGTCGTCCCGGAGGTGTAGATGACGGTGGCGGTCGCGTCGGGCGTCACGGCGCCCCGGTGGCGGTGCACGACGTCCTCGGCGACCCCGCGGCCGTCGGTGACGAGCCCGTCCACGGCCCCGGCGTCGAGCTGCCACAGCCGGCGCAGGTGGGGGAGCCGGTCGATGACCGACCCCACCGTCATGGCCTGGTTCTCGTCCTCGACCACGCAGGCCGTGCAGTCGGAGTCGAAGAGGATCCAGTGGACCTGATCGGCGGAGGACGTCGGATACACCGGGACGGGCTGGGCGCCGATCGCCCACAGGGCGAAGTCGAAGAGGGTCCACTCGTACCGGGTGCGGGACATGACGGCGACCCGGTCCCCGAAGCGCACCCCCTGGGCCAGCAGCCCCCGGGCGAGCGCGAGCACCTCGGCGGCCAGCTCCCGGGACGTCACGTCCCGCCAGACCCCGTCGGTCTTCCGGCCGAGAACCACCCGGTCCGGCTCCTCGCGAGCGTGCTGGAAGACGATGTCGGCCAGGCCGCCGACGGGTGCGCCCGTGACGACGGGTGGGACGGTGATCTCGCGCAAGGCCCCGCTCCTCTCCGCGCGCCGCGGTGAACGTACCTCATGGTCAACAGGGGGTGACCGGCCTTCGGATACCTCCACAAGACCTCCCCAGTGATCGCGGTGTTCACGCCGTTGACGTGCGACTGAGCCGGTCCGCGCCGGAGAGCACGGCCGCGGCCAGCGCCTCGGCCGCGGCCGACGGACGCGGCCCGCGGAGCAGGGCGAACTCCACCGGCCCGAGCTCCGGCAGTCCGCCGACCCGCACCAGCCCCGGCGGGATCAGCCCCCGGGCGTGCGCCATCACGCCGAGCCCGGCCCGGGCCGCCGCGATCAGGCCGCTCAGGCTGCCGCTCGTGCACGCGATCCGCCACGCCCGCGCGTCCCGCTCCAGCACCTCCAGCGCCCGGGCGCGGGTGATGCCCGGCGGCGGGAAGACGATCAGCGGAACAGGACGCTCCGGGTCCACCCGCAGCCCGTCCGCGCCGATCCACACCATCCGGTCCCGCCAGACGAGCCGGCCCCGCTCGTCCCCGGGCCCCCGCCGTTTCGCCAGCACCAGGTCCAGACGCCCCGCGTCCAGCCGCTCGTGCAGTGTGCCGGAGAGCTCCACCGACAGCTCCAGATCCACCTCGGGATGCTCGTGCCGGAACCCTTCGAGGATCTCCGGAAGGCGCGTCAGCACGAAGTCCTCGGAGGCCCCGAACCGCAGCCGGCCGCGCAGCCGCGTCCCCGCGAAGAAGGCCGCCGCCCGCTCGTTCGCCTCCAGGATCGTCCGCGCGAAGCCGAGCAGCGCCTCGCCGTCCTCCGTCAGCCCCACGCTGTGCGTGTCCCGGACGAACAGCGGCCGCCCCGTCGCCTCCTCCAGCCGCCGCACGTGCTGGCTGACCGTGGACTGCCCCACGCCGAGCCGCCCCGCCGCCTGCGTGAAGCTGAGCGTCTGGGCCACCGTGAGGAAGGTCCGCAGCTGGACAGGGTCGTACATACCGCCACGGTAGCCGCTCATCACGGATCGCGATGGCAGTGAGTGCGGTGTGCGGGTTTCCCGATGAACACCCACCGCCGACCATGAAGGGAGAACCCCGCCCCGACAGCAAGTGAGCACCCCCGCATGCGCCGCCCGCACCTCCCCGCCCGGCTGCCCCTGGACCCGTACATCCTGGCCCTGCTCGCCACCGTGGGCCTCGCCGCCCTGCTCCCCGCCCGTGGCCCGGCCGCCACCGCCGCCGACCTCGCCTCCACCGCGGCCGGGGCCCTGCTCTTCTTCCTCTACGGCGCCCGGCTCTCCACCCGCGAGGCCCTCGACGGCCTGCGCCACTGGCGGCTCCACCTCACCGTGCTCGCCTGCACCTTCGTACTCTTCCCGCTCCTCGGCCTCGCCGCCCGCGGCCTCGTCCCCGGCCTGCTCACCGCCCCCCTCTACGGCGGCCTGCTCTTCCTCTGCCTGGTCCCCTCGACCGTGCAGTCCTCCATCGCCTTCACCTCGATCGCCCGCGGCAACGTCCCCGCCGCGATCTGTGCGGGCTCCTTCTCCAGCCTGGCCGGCATCGTCCTCACCCCCCTCCTGGCCGCCGCCCTGCTCGGCGGCGACGCGGGCGGCTTCTCCCTGGACTCCCTCCTCAAGATCACCCTCCAGCTCCTGCTGCCCTTCCTCCTCGGACAGGCCCTGCGCCCCTGGGCCGGCGGCTTCCTCGTCCGCCACAAGCAGGTCCTCGGCTACGTCGACCGCGGCTCGATCCTGCTCGTCGTCTACGCCGCCTTCAGCGCGGGCGTGGTCGCGGGCATCTGGCACCAGGTGAGCCTCCCGCGGCTCGCCGCCCTGATGCTGGTGGAGGCCGTACTCCTCACCGTCATGCTCCTCGCCACCTGGTACGGCGCCGCCCGCCTCGGCTTCGGCCGCGCGGACCGCATCGCCATCCAGTTCGCCGGGTCGAAGAAGAGCCTGGCCGCCGGACTCCCCATGGCCAGCGTGCTGTTCGGGGCCCATGCCGCCCTCGCCGTGCTCCCGCTGATGCTCTTCCACCAGATGCAGCTGATGGTCTGCGCGGTCATCGCCCGGCGCCGCGCCCAGGACCCGCTGCCCGAACTCACCGCCGACCGTGTGGCGGACGTCTCGCCCGCGCGCCAACGGCCCGCGCCCCGGGCCCGTTAACGTTCGGTGGTGACCTGGATACGCCCGCTCGCCGCCCACGCCGAACGCCCCTGCACGCTGGTGGTCTGCCGCGGCTGCTGCTGCGGTGACCCCCGCAAGAACCCCGGCTCCGACCACGCCGGTCAGCTGGCCCGGCTGCGCGAGGCCGCCGCCGCTTCAGGGGGCCGCCTGGCCGTCCGGACGAGCGAGTGCCTCGGGCCCTGCGCCCAGGCCAACGTCATCGTGGTCCAGCCCACCACGGAGGCCCGCCGCCGCGGCGCCCGCGCGACCTGGTTCGGCTGGGCCCTGGACGACACCGCGACCGACCAGATCATCGCCTGGGCCGAATCCGGCGGCCCGGGCACCACCCCGCTCCCGCCCACCCTGGACCTGCACCGCATCGACCCGCCGACCCCGAAGCCGGCCAAGGACTCCGCGCGCCGCGGCCGCCTGGGGCGATGACGTGCAGAACCTCGCCCGCGCGGTGCTCGTGCTGTTCGGTCTGCTGGTCCTGGTCACCGTGAAGGTGGCCTTGTCCGTCGAAGGCGGCGACCCCTCCGTGCCGCTGACGGCGCAGGACGTCACCGGCACCTGGCAGGGCGACCACGGAGCCCGGCTCGAAGTAACGGCCGACGGTCGGGCCCGCCTCGCGGACTCCTCGGGCTGGACGTGCACCCCGAGCCGGGCGCAGGCCGCGCTCACCGCCGAGGGCAGCTGGACCATCGACTGGATGGACGACGAGATGCCGGGAATCCTCATCAAGTTCACGCTCGACGGACCGTCGGCGGTGCCGTACTGCGGGGACTACTTCACACTCGTCGGCACCGGGAAGAGTGGCGCCTCGGGAGACGGCAGCGATGTGCAGGCCTACTTCCACGGTCAACGGGGTGCGGGCCGCGAGACCTACCGCAGGACCGCTACACCGTGATCCGCTCCTCGCCCGCGTAGATGTTCATGTCCGGCCCCCGCAGGAAGCCCACCAGCGTCATCCCCGACTCCAGTGCCAGGTCCACCGCCAGCGAGGACGGCGCCGAGACGGCCGCCAGCACCGGGATGCCCGCCATCACGGCCTTCTGCACGAGCTCGAAGGAGGCCCGGCCCGACACCAGCAGGACCGCGCCCGTCAGGGGGAGCCGCCCGGACTGGTACGCCCGGCCCACGATCTTGTCCACCGCGTTGTGCCGGCCGACGTCCTCCCGCAGGTCGAGCAGCTCGCCCTGCGCCGTGAACAGACCGGCCGCGTGCAGCCCGCCCGTACGGTCGAAGACCTTCTGCGCCTCGCGCAGCCGGTCCGGCATCGCGCACAGGACCTCCACGGGGACCCGTACCGGATCGGCGGCGAGCCCCGGGAAGCGGGTCGCCGTACGGACCGCGTCCAGGCTGGCCTTCCCGCACAGGCCGCAGGAGGAGGTGGTGTAGACGTTCCGCTCCAGCGTGATGTCCGGCACCGGGACCCCGGCGGCCAGCTGGACGTTCACCACGTTGTAGGTGTTCGCCCCGTCCTCTGTCGCCCCCTCGCAGTAGGTGACGGCCTGCACGTCCGACGCGGCCGCCAGCACCCCCTCGCTGACCAGGAAGCCCACCGCCAGGGCGAAGTCGTCGCCCGGCGTGCGCATCGTGATGGCCAGCGGTTTGCCGTTCAGCCGTATCTCCAGCGGCTCCTCGGCCACCAGCGTGTCCGGCCGGACACCTGCCGCGCCGTTCCGGATCCGGACGACACGACGACGCTCGGTGACCCGTCCCATGGTGATCAGCACACCCCTTCTGTTCCCGCGCGTTTCCGACAAGCTCATTGTCGCGGTTCCGCTTCCTGCGACGCCCCCGGCAGGTGGATCCTCGGGAAGCTCCAAAATCCGGGGCCGGAATCCTGTCGGGTCACACGCACACGTACCCACCAGTAGCAGGCAAAGCTGGGTGATCCTGACTTCCGTACAAGGGGGGACCCCGCCCATGACCGGTTCACGCGTGGTGGCGCTAGGGCACTACCAGCCCGCGAAAGTGCTCACCAACGAGGACCTCGCGGCCATGGTCGACACCACCGACGAGTGGATCCGCTCCCGCGTCGGCATCCGCACGCGCCACATGGCAGGCCCGGACGAACCGGTGGACGAGCTGGCCTACCAGGCGGCGGGCAAGGCTCTGGCCGGCGCCGGCCTGACCCCGGACGACATCGACCTGGTGCTGGTCGCCACGTCCACCGCGATCGACCGTTCGCCCAACATGGCCGCGCGCGTCGCCGCCAAGCTGGGCATGGGCGGCGGCCCGGCCGTGATGGACATCAACGTCGTCTGCTCGGGCTTCACCCACGCCCTGGCCACCGCCGACCACGCCATCCGGGCCGGCTCCGCCACCCGCGCGCTGGTCATCGGAGCCGACAAGATGACCGAGATCACCGACTGGAGCGACCGCACCACCTGCGTGCTCACCGGCGACGGAGCGGGCGCGGCCGTCGTCGAGGCCTGCGAGGAGCCGGGCATCGGCCCGGTCCTGTGGGGTTCGGTCCCGGAGATGGGCAACGCGGTCCGGATCGAGGGCTCGCCGCCGGTCTTCGCCCAAGAGGGCCAGTCCGTCTACCGCTGGACCACCAGCCAGCTCCCACCGCTCGCCCGCAAGGTGTGCGAGAAGGCCGGGATCACCCCGGAGGACCTGGCGGCGGTCGTCCTCCACCAGGCGAACCTGCGGATCATCGAGCCGCTCGCCGCGAAGATCGGCGCCGTCAACGCCGTCGTCGCCCGCGATGTCGTCGACTCCGGCAACACCTCGGCCGCCAGCATCCCGATGGCCCTG
The DNA here is from genome assembly GCF_055574035.1 of Streptomyces sp. NPDC030021. Taxonomy (NCBI): domain Bacteria; kingdom Bacillati; phylum Actinomycetota; class Actinomycetes; order Kitasatosporales; family Streptomycetaceae; genus Streptomyces; species Streptomyces sp. NPDC030021. The sequence goes on along the minus strand of NZ_JBVIAH010000001.1, from coordinate 318,656 downwards.
TCGAAGCTGGTCCAGCGCGGCGAGATCCCCTCCGGCGCCCCAGTCCTCCTCTTCGGCTTCGGCGGCAACCTCTCCTACGCGGGCCAGGTCATCAGCTGCCCGTAGGCGTCGCGGTGCAGCCCGGGGTCCAGCGGACCTCGGCTCCCAGCGTCGCCAGCAGCACGACGACGAGCGCCACCAGCTGCCAGAGCCCGGAGGCGCCCGTGCCGACCGGGACCGTCGCCAGGACGAGCACCAGCGCCGCCGCCCGGAACCGGGCCGGGCCGATCCCGAGGACGGCCCGGAAGGCCAGGTCACCGGCGAGGTAGACGGCGACCCCGCCCGCGAGGGCGAGTGCGGGTCCGGTGTGCAGGTGCTCGCCCAGGTGCCCGATGGTCTTCTTGACACCGGCCGCGAAGGCGGCGATCCCGAGCAGCATGGGCAGGAAGGCGTAGTAGTACGCGAGCATCGCGAGCTTGAAACGGTTCTCGGGCGGTGTCTCGGCGAAGACCTCCTCGGCCCGGCCCTCGTCGCGCACGAAGTACATCCACCACAGCGCCGACGCGACGGCGAGCGCGAGGAAGGCGCCCCCGGCGATCCCCGGGGACAGCGGCAGCGAGCCGGTCCCGATGCCGATCGCGATGACGGACTCGCCGAAGACGATGATCAGCAGTAGCCCGTGCCGCTCCACGAGGTGCCCGGAGCTCATGCCGCCGAGCTGGTCGCTGACGGTCGTCACCGCGGTCACGGCCTCGGCGGGCTCCGCCCCGCTCGCCGCCACCCGCTGCACCAGCTGCGGCACGGCGAACTGGATCAGCAGGGCGAGCATCCACAGCCCCCAGGCGGGCGGCCCGTCGAAGAACCCGGCGGCCAGCACCGACAGCGCGCACAGCATGTTGGGGAGCGCGAACCAGAGCACTCCGAACCCGTGCGCCTGCGTGTAGAGGGCGCTGTGCACGAGGACCACGAACACGTACCCGAGGCCGAAGGCGATCCCGCCGGCGCCGAACGCGGTCGGCACGGCCAGCGCGCACACCAGGAACGCCCCCATGGCCAGCATCAGCAGCACCCGCCGGACCGTCCGGTCCGGCGGCACCTGGTTGGTCAGGTGCGCGTAGCCCCCGTACATCCAGAACAGGACGGTGAAGATCAGCACCACCTGCCCCGCGCCCCGCAGGCTCAGGTCGTCCGCCAGAAGCACCGTCAACTGCGTGATGGTGAAGACGAAGACGAGGTCGAAGAACAGCTCCAGCGTGCTGACGCGGTGCTCGGATTCCATGCGCGGCTCCCCCCGGATGTGTGCGCAGACATCCGACCGCCCGGCTCCCCCTGATGTCCAGCCGGTATCAGCATCCGGAAGTGGCCGCGTGGCATCCCCGCTCCCCGCCGCCGGGGACCGGCCCGCCCCCGGCGGCGGCGAGACGGTCCGTCCCGCTACGGCCTTCGGTGCATGCGTGCAGGTCAGCCCGGCGTGGCGGAGGATCACCGCCCGGATAAGTGGTCGGAAGCCCGCCGATCCTTTGCTATTGTTGTCCATGTCGCCGCGGGAAACCGGGGCCGACCACCTGGTCCGGGTGGCGGAATGGCAGACGCGCTAGCTTGAGGTGCTAGTGCCCTTTATCGGGCGTGGGGGTTCAAGTCCCCCCTCGGACACAAGAAGCAGGAGCCCCACACATCGTGTGGGGCTCCTGCTGTTTTCCCGGTCCGGCCGGACCGGCCGGGCAGGACCGGGGCGGTCACGGACCCAGGACCACCAGACCCGTCGGGGCGGTCAGGCTGCCCGGGACGACCGACGTGAACGTGTGGGGCAGCGACAGGCGGGGCTGGCCGGAGTCCGGGGCGGCGGCGTCGAAGAGATACGCCGCGGCGGCGGCGGTGTCACTGACCAGGTGCGGGCCGCCCGCCGCGGCCGTGCCCCCGGCCAGCGGGGTACGGAAGAGCCGCCGCAGGTGCCGCAGGGTCTCCGGAGTGACCGGGGTGACCGGAGCCCGCATCGGCCCGGGCCGGTCGGCCGGAGTCTGCTCCGCGGCGGCCGCCGCCGGGGCGTCCGGGGGGATCGCGCCCGTCAGGAGCAGGGCCAGGAGCACCGGGACGGCCTTGCGGCGCAGGGTCTCGGTGGCCGCACCCAGCCGGTGGGCATGGCTCGCGGGCAGCGAGAGCGCGAGGCTCCCGGCGGCGTCCCCGGTGGCGATCGGGACCGCCGCGCAGACGACCCCGGGGGAGTACTCGCGCAGGTCGAACACGGGCGCTCCCGGAGCCACCGCGTCCAGGGCGCTGAACAGGACCCGGCTGTCGGTGATCGTCCGCCGGGTGAGCCGCGCGGGCCGGTGCCGGGCCACGTGGTCGGCGCGGCCGTCGTGGTCGAGCTGCGTCAGCAGGCACTTGCCGACCGCGCTGGCGTGCGCGGCGGCCCGGAAGTCGACCCACTCCCGCACCGGCGGGGTCGCGGGCCCGTCCGCCATCTGCGTGATGCGGACCTCGCCCTCGGCGTACCGGCCGAGGTACACAGCGGCGCCCGCGCTGTCCCGGGCCAGGGCCAGGGTGCGCTGGAGCTGCCCGGCCAGGCCGTGCCCGCCGGGGGCGGCGAGCCGGTCCAGCGCGGGGCCGCGCCCGAACACCCCGAAGGCCGGGCGTACCGCGTACTCCTCCTCGCACAGCATCGCCAGCAGGGGCCGAAGTTCCCCTTCGGCGAGGCCGGACTCCCGGGCGAGCCGGTCGGCCCGGACCCCCAACGGGTGCCGCTCCAGGACGCGTACGACCGCCAGCGCGCGGCGCGCCTCCGCCAGGGCCTCGCTCGTTCCGGCCCGGGCGGCGGTCCCGCGGTTCGCCGCCGTCAGCGCGGGGTGGCGCAGCGGTCCGGCCGCCGGGCGGAGCGCGGCCACCGGCCGGGGCGCCGGGGCCGACACGGTGACGGGCTGCGGCAGGAACGCGGCCAGCACCCCGGACAGCCCGGGCCTCGGCAGTGGCACCGGGCCCAGGTCGGGATCCTCGAACTGGTCGACGTAGCGCAGCACGGCCGCCTGCGTGCACAGCCGGACCTCCCGCAGATCCCGCCGGCCGCCCGGCCGGAACCCGTGCCGGCCCAGCTCGCGCGCCCAGTGCCGGGCGTCGTGGTGCTCGCCGCGCCGGGAGTGGTCGAGGAAGAGGCAGTACGCGGCCGCGGAGGTCCGCGGGCTCCCCGACCCGGCGGCGAACTGCCACCAGAAGCGCGCCCCTTCGCGCAGCCCGGCCAGGTGCAGCAGGCAGCCGAAGACGACCGCCCCGGCCAGGTCGGTGTGTCCGTCGGTGCGGAAGGAGTCGAGGTGCGCCCCGGCCTTGGGCGCGCACGCGGAGGCGAGGCAGACGGCCTTGAGGTCGCGCCGGGCCCGTTCGGCGTCGAGCGGGCAGTCCCGGGCGGGGTCGCTCCAGCCGTGCACCGACCGGCGCCGGGCGCGGTGTCCGGAGGCGGGCGGGTGCGGTGTGGCGCGCAGCAGCCGGGCCTCGGCGGCGCCGAGGTCGTAGTGCCGGTAGCGGTCGCGGACGCCCGCCCGGGCCAGGAACTCGGCCAGGGAGCGGGGGACCGGGTCGCCGTCCTGCAGCTCCTGCCGTTCGTAGCGCCTCATGATTCGGCTGATTCGGCTGATTCGGCTGATTCGGGCGATGCGGCGGAGGTGGCGGACGTCGCGAGCAGGCGGGCGAGCCGCCGGTGGGCCTGTCCGAGGTAGGAGCGGACCGTGGCCTCGTCGACGCCCATCACGGCTGCGGCCTCGCCGGGGGTGCACTGGAGTCCGTACCGCAGCAGTACGGAGTCGCGTTGCCGCTCGGCGAGCCGGGAGACGGCGGAGTAGAAGCGGATGGTGTCGGTCAGCACCTCGTACTGATCGGCGTGGGCCTCCTTGAGGGCGGCCTCGAAGGCGCTGATGTCCATCGGCTCCGGCCGCTGCTGCCACGGATGGCGCCGGCGCTGCCGGTCGACCAGGCAGTGCTTGAGGACGGTCCAGGCGTAGGCGTCGAGGCGGTCCATGTGGAGCATCCGCAGCCACTCACCCATGATCGAGTCGAAAGCGGCGTCCACCGCCTCCTCCGCCGCCGCGTCGGAGCCCAGCTGCAGATACGCGAACCGCATGTACGCGGGCCGCCGATTGGCGTGGAAGGCCCAGTACGACAGGCGCGCCGTCGGATCCCACTGGCTCATGGGAGTCGGCCGCCGACGCCGACTCGGTAGTCCCACGGCCCCACCGGACTCCTCCGGTCCGCCATCGTTCACCGCTCCACCTCATCCCCTGTGCGCTGAACAGGAAAGCAGCGCGGGCGCACTCGGAGGGCGCAGAGAAGAAACCTGGAAGCAATGCGTCGCGGATGATCGACTCGTGATCGATCTCGATCACGCACGGCTCCAGCCAGCACGTATGCATATGCCCGCTGCCGGTGCCACCGCAGGTGCCGCTGTCGCCGAGGCCGTCGCTGTGGCCGCGGTCGTCGCCCGGGCGCCGGTCGGGTGCGCCGCGGTCCGGCTGTAACATGGGCCCGATCGCGAGGGCCGTGACGGAGAGGTCACTGCCCTCGCTTTTGCTTTACGTCCACCCATGAACAAATGCGGCGCGTGGCTTCGCGGCGGTTCGATACGATGAACCGCATTCACAATCCGTTACGTCACGTTGTACCGCACATAGGAAATGGAGCATCCGAGGATGGCTCGACACCTGATCACCAGCGCGCTTCCGTACATCAACGGGATCAAGCACCTGGGCAACATGGTCGGGTCGATGCTTCCGGCGGATGTGTACTCCCGGTACCTCCGCCAGCGCGGCCACGACGTCCTGTACATCTGCGCCACCGACGAGCACGGCACCCCCGCCGAACTCGCCGCCAAGGAGGCCGGCATCTCGGTCGCCGAGTTCTGCGCGCAGGCCCACGACGCCCAGAAGGCGGTCTACGACGGCTTCGAGCTGTCCTTCGACTACTTCGGCCGCAGCTCCTCCGCGCAGAACCGCGAGATCACCCAGCACTTCGCGCGGAAGCTGCAGGAGAACGGGTTCATCGAGCAGCGCGCGATCCGGCAGGTGTACTCGCCGGTCGACGGCCGCTTCCTGCCGGACCGCTACGTCGAGGGCACCTGCCCGCACTGCGGCTACGACAAGGCCCGCGGCGACCAGTGCGAGAACTGCACCCGCGTCCTGGACCCCACGGACCTGATCGAGCCCCGCTCGGCCATCTCCGGCTCCACCGAGCTGGAGGTCCGCGAGACCAAGCACCTCTTCCTCCTGCAGTCCAAGCTCCAGCACGAGGTCGAGGCCTGGGTCGCCGAGCACGAGGAGGAGTGGCCGCAGCTCGCCTCCTCCATCGCCCGCAAGTGGCTGACCGAGGGCCTGCACGACCGCGCCATCACCCGCGACCTCGACTGGGGTGTTCCGGTCCCGGCCGACACCTGGCCCGAGCTCGCCGCCGAGGGCAAGGTCTTCTACGTCTGGTTCGACGCCCCGATCGAGTACATCGGCTCCACCAAGGAGTGGTCCGACCTGGACCCGGCGAACCGCGACTACAAGTCGTGGTGGTACGAGGCCGAGGACGTCCGCTACACCCAGTTCATGGCCAAGGACAACGTCCCGTTCCACACGGTGATGTTCCCCGCCACCGAACTGGCCACCCGCGAGCCGTGGAAGAAGGTCGACTACGTCAAGGCCTTCAACTGGCTGACGTACTACGGCGGCAAGTTCTCCACCTCGCAGAAGCGCGGCGTCTTCACCGACCAGGCGCTGGAGATCCTCCCGGCCGACTTCTGGCGCTACTTCCTCATCGCCAACGCACCCGAGTCCGACGACTCGTCCTTCACCTGGGAGCACTTCCAGGCCACGGTCAACAAGGATCTCGGCGGCACCCTCGGCAACTTCGTCAACCGCGTGCTGACCTTCTCCCGCAAGAAGTTCGGCGACGAGGCCCCCGCGGGCAGCCCCGCCGGCGAGGCCGAGGCCAAGCTCGGCGAGCAGATCGCCGAGCTGCTGGCCGAGTACGAGGGCCACATGGACTCCCTCCAGTACCGCAAGGCCGCGGCCGCGCTGCGCGCCCTGTGGTCGGCCGGAAACGCCTACCTCGACGAGAAGGCCCCCTGGACGCAGGTCAAGACCGACCTGGAGGGCGCCGCGCTCACCCTGCGCACCGCGATGAACCTCATCCACCTCTACTCGGTGGTCTCCGAGCCGTTCATCCCGGCCTCGGCGCGCGCCATCCGCTCCTCGTTCGCGCTCGCCGACGACACCGCCACGTGGATCACGCCGGAGCAGGCCCGGTCCCTGGACGCCGTGCCGGCCGGCACCCCGTTCACCGTCCCGCCCGTGCTGTTCGCGCGGGTCACCGAGGAGGACCTGGAGTCCTACCGCGAGCGGTTCGGCGGTAACCCGGAGGCCTGAGACCCGAGGCCTGAGACCTGGGGCCCGGGGCTCGGGGCCTCCTCAGGGCCCGGTGACACCTGAGTGAGGGGCACGACCCGATGGGGCCGTGCCCCTTTCGCATGCCCGCGGGGAGGGCGGGGGAGGGGCGAAGGGTAGGGGAAACCCCACCGCGGACCGTCCACCTGGCTGTGCAGACCCGGCCGGGGCCGCGCGGCTGGAATGGGCCCATGACCCTTTCCCGTACCGCCCGGTGGGCCACCGGCTGGCTGCTCGGCGCCGCGTGGGCGCTGTCCTTCCCGCTGTTCTCCTCGCTGGCGCCGCACCGGCTGTGGGGCTGGTGCGCCGCCGCCGGGTACCTCGGGGCCGCCGCGGCCACCGCACTCGGCCGCCGCCGCGCGGCGCTCGCCACCGCCCTGCTGGGCGCCGTCGCCGTACCGCTCCTGTGGCTGGTCCTGACCGGGCAGGGGCAGTCGGAGGTGACGGTCATCGAACGGTCCGCGCGACTCCTGCTGGAGTCCGGCCGGCTCTACGTCGACCGGCCCGCGCGCGTCGAGGAGTACACCCCGTACCTGCCGGGCATGGCGCTGTTCGGCATACCGCGGGCGCTGCTCGGGGGCGACGGCAGCGGCGACGGCTGGGCGGTGCGGCTGCTGGGGGACGCCCGGATCTGGTGCGCGGCCGTGCTGTTCGGCTGCCTGTGGGCGGCCCGGCGGCTGCTGGGTGGCGGTGGGCCCGGCCGGCTGCTGCCGGTCCTGGTGGCCTCGCCCGTGGTGGCGCTGCCCCTGGCGGTGAGCGGGGTGGACCTGCCGCTGGCCGGGCTCTGCTGCCTGGCGCTGGCGGCCGCGGCCGCCGGGCGGCCCGCCCTGGCCGGGGCGGCCCTGGCCGGGGCGTGCGCGCTGAAGTGGACGGCGCTGCCCGCGGTCGCCGTGACCGTCGCCCTGCTCGCGGTCTGCCGGGGCGGGCGGCCGGCGGTGCGCTGCGCGCTGGTGGCGGCCGGCGGCACGGCCCTGCTGGTGCTGCCGGCGGCGCTGCTCCAGCCGACGGAGCTGTGGCGCCAGGTGTTCGCCTTCCCCACCGGGCGGGCGGAGGTGCCGACCCCGGCGAGCAGCCCGCTGCCCGGGCACCTGCTGGCCGAACTGGGCCCCTGGGGCTGGTACCTGACGGTGGGCCTGCTGCTGGCGGGAGGTCTCGCGGTGGCCCTTTCCCTGCTCGCCCGGCCGCCGCGTACGGTGGCGGCCGCCGCCGACCGCCTGGCCCTCGGCCTCACGCTGGCCTTCCTCCTGGCCCCGGCGGGCCGCTTCGGGTACCTGGCGCTGCCGGTCCTGCTGTCGGTCTGGGCCCGCTCGGTGGCCGTGCCCGGTGTCTCGCGCGTGGTGACGGGCTCGTTCCGGCTCCGGCTCCGGCCGTCGGACGGGCGGCCGGAGGTGCGCGGCGAGCGGCCGGGAGGGCATTTCGCCTGATGGCCCCCGCACATTGGATAGTTGCACTATCCTTCGGTCCGTGGATCAGCTGATCGCCGAAGACCCGAACCGTATCGGACCGTACCGCCTGATCGCCCGGCTGGGCGCGGGTGGCATGGGCCTGGTCTATCTGGGCCGCTCCGAGGGCGGCCGTACCGTTGCCGTGAAGGTGGTCCAGACGGAGTTCGCCGGGAACCCCGAATTCCGCCGGAGGTTCGCCCGCGAGGTGGCCGCCGCGCGGCGGGTGGGCGGCAGCTGGACGGCGGCGGTGCTCGACGCCGACACCGAGGCCGCCGTGCCCTGGGTGGCAACCCAGTACATCCCGGGGCCCGACCTGCAGACCGTGGTCGCCCGGCAGTTCGGTCCGTTGCCCGAGGATTCGGTGCGGACCCTCGCCAACCGGCTCGCCCTCGCGCTGCGGGCCGTGCACGAGGCGGGCCTGATCCACCGCGACCTGAAGCCCTCCAACGTGCTCGTCACCGTCGACGGGCCCCGCGTCATCGACTTCGGCATCGCGCGGGCGATGGACAGTCTGACCGGGGACAGTCTGCACACGCGCACCGGCATGCTGATCGGCTCGCCGGGGTTCATGTCCCCGGAACAGGTCCGAGGTCTCGAACTGACCCCCGCCAGCGATGTCTTCTGCCTCGGTGCAGTCCTCGTGTACGCCGCCACGGGACGCATGCTCTTCGGCGCAAAGGACACCGGTCTGAACGCCCACCTCTTCCGGATCGCCGAGGAGGAGGCGGACCTGACCGGGGTACCGGAGTCGCTGGCCGGCCTCGTGGGCGCGTGCCTGCACAAGGACCCGGCCCGGCGTCCCACCCCCGAGGAGGTGGCGGAGCGTACGGCGGCGGACGCCGCCGGGGAATGGCTCCCGGGCAAGGTGCTGGCCCAACTGGGCCGACATGCCGCACAGTTGCTGGACTACGCCCCGGCATCTCCCGCAGGCGCCGGAGTCGGCGGCGGGGCCCCGACCGAGGAGACCCCCGCCGAGAAGACGCCCGCCGAGAAGACGCCGGATCCCCGCCTCGTGCCGTCGCAGTCCCGGCAGGACGCCTCCCCGTACCGGACACCGCCCCCGCCGCCCGCGTACGCCCCCACGGCCCCCGGCCACTTCGGTCCCGCGGACGGCTTCGGCCCGCCCCCGGGCCCCGTCCCCGGCGACCCGTCCGTGCCCGCGCCCCCGCACCCGAGGCGTTGGTGGGGCCTTGCGGTCCTCGCCCTGACACAGCTGCTGGTGCTGGTCGAAGCGGCGCAGTTCAACCTGCTCGGACCGCGGATCCATGCCGAATTCGCCCTCGGCGCCGACGGCCTCGGCCCGCTCTTCAGCGCCTACCTGGTCGCCTTGGGCGGACTGCTGCTGCTCGGCGGGCACCTCGTCGACCTCCTCGGGGCCCGGCGGATGCTGGTGACCGGACTGATCGGATGCGCGGCGGCCGCCGTGCTCGGCGGCGCGGCCGGCGGCTCCGGGCTGCTGATCACCGCCCGTGCCCTGCAAGGCGCCTTCGCCGCCCTGCTCGTCCCGGCCGCGCTGTCCCTGGTGGCCACCGGATTCACCGACCCCCGGGAACGCGGCCGGGCCTTCGGGATCTACGCGGCGGTCGCCGCGGGCGGCGGTGCACTCGGCGTGTTCACCGGCGGGTGGCTCGCCGAGACCCTGGACTGGCGCTGGGCCCTGTGGTCGGTCGTTCCGCTCGCCGTGCTCGCCCTGATCGGCGCGCTCACTCTGCTGCCCGACCGTCCGGGCCGCACCGGCGCCCGGTTCGACGGACTCGGCGTACTCCTCGGCACGGCGGGATCCGCCGCCCTGACCTACGGTCTCGCCGAGGTCGAGACGGTCGGCTGGAGCGTCGCCCTGAGTCTGCTGCTGATCGTGGGCGGCATCGTGCTGCTCGCCGCCTTCCTGTGGTGGCAGACCAGGACGTCCGGCCCGCTGCTCCCGGCGTACGTCCTCGCCGACCGGAGCCGCCTCGCCTCCCTCCTGGTCCTCCTCTGCACCGGCGTCGCCGTGGTCGCCCTCCTCCCGGCCCTGGGCTTCTTCGCCCAGCAGATCCGCGGCGAGGGCCCGGGCGTGTCCGGGACGGCCCATCTGCCCCTGGCCGCCGCGGCCCTCGTGGCCGCCACCCAGGTCTCCGCGCGCCTGCTGCCCCGCCTCGCGCCGCGCGTCCTGCTCCTGCCGGGCCTGGTGGTCACGGCCCTCGGGCTGGCCCTGCTGGCCGGTGCGGGCGGCGCCGCCACGTACGCGACCGGGGTGCTGCCCGGCATGCTGCTCACCGGCGTCGGCCTGGGCCTGGCCCTCGTCCCGCTCTACGCCGTCGCGACCGCCGGAGTGGCCCCGCAGCACGCGGGCGCGGCCTCGGCGGCCCTGGGCGCGGCCCACCACCTGGGGCAGTCGATCGGCGGGGCGGTGCTCGGCACCGTCCTGATGAGCCGCATGAACCAGGTCTCGGACGACACCGACGTGTTCGCCCGGCTGCTCGACTCCTACACCACCACCCTCTGGTGCGCGGTCGGAGCCCTCCTGCTCGCGACCCTGCCGGCCGCCCTGCTGACCAGAGCCGCGCGGCGGGACCCGGGCGTGACCGGCTAGGCCGGAGGCTGCCTAGTGGTGTGGGCGGACAACCCCTTCCATGCCCACCCCCCGCCCCCCCGCCCCACACAAAGGACCAACACCCCACACACCCACAATTGTCCCCCTTTGCGCCCCACGCTAA
>NZ_JBVIAH010000001.1:245914-308122 GCF_055574035.1 Streptomyces sp. NPDC030021 | reverse complement strand
CCACCTGTTGGTGGCTAACACAAAAAAAGCCTTGAAACGAAAGAGGTTGTGAAAAAAAAAAACCAAAAAACTGCACCACCCCCCCCCCCCCCCCCCCCCCCTTCCCCCCTTTCTCCCCCCCCCCCCCCCCCCCCCCCCCCCCCCCACTAGGCTTCCTGGCCCGACAGATGGGCCAGGACCGCCAAGACCCGGCGGTTGCCCTCGGTGGCGTCCAGGTCGAGCTTCATGAAGATGCTGGAGGCGTGTTTGACGACGGCGGCCTCGGTGATGAACAGCCGCGTCGCCAAGGCCTGGTTGTTGAGGCCCGAGGCCATCAGGGTCAGCACCTCCCGCTCGCGCGGGGTCAGCCGGGCCAGCGGCCGCTCCTCGGACTGCCGGCTGAGCAGGACCCGTACCACCTCCGGGTCGATGACCGTACGGCCCTCGGCGACCTGCTGGAGGGCGTCGAGGAACTCGGCCACCTCGCCGACCCGGTCCTTGAGGAGATAGCCCAGCCCGGCCGCCGAGGCCCCCGTGAGCAACTGGGTGGCGTAGGCCGTGGCCACGTACTGCGAGAGCACGAGCACGGGCAACGCGGCGTCCCGGGAGCGGAGTTCGAGTGCGGCCCGCAGACCCTCGTCGCGGAAGCCGGGCGGCATCCGCACATCGGTCACGACGGCGTCCGGCCGCTGCGCCTCCACCGCCCGCACCAGCTCCTCGGCGCTCCCGACGGCGGCGAGGACCTGGTGCCCGCCCCGGGTGAGGAGTTCCGTCAGCCCCGCGCGCAGCAGTACGGAGTCCTCGGCGAGGATCAGCCGGAGCACGGGACCTCCACCCGGAGTCGGGTCGGTCCGCCCACCGGACTGGACACCACCAGCCTGCCCTTCAACATCGCCACCCTGTCCGCGAGTCCTGCCAGGCCCGCTCCCGCGCCGGGATCGGCGCCGCCGCGGCCGTCGTCGGTGACGGTGAGAGTGAGCCGGTCGCCCTCGACCTTACCGACGACGGCGACGCACGAGGCACCGCTGTGCTTGGCCGCGTTGGCGAGCGCCTCGGTGACGGTGAAGTACGCCGTGATCTCCACCGGTTCGGCCAGCCGGGGCACGTCGAGGTCCACGGTCACCGGTACGGGATGACGCAGGGCCACCTCGGCGACGGCCGCCGCGAGCCCGTGGTCGGTCAGGACCTGCGGGTGGATACCCCGTACGAGGTCGCGCAGCTGCTCCAGCGCGACCTTGGCCTCCCCGCGCCCCCGGGTCACCAGGGCGGCGGCGCCGGCCGCCTGCGGGATTCCGCGCAGTTCCAGCTCGGCGAGGCCCAAGGTCATGCTGAGGGCGACCAGCTGCTGCTGTGCGCCGTCGTGCAAGTCCCGCTCGATGCGCCGCCGTTCGGCCTCGAAGGCGTCGACCAGGCGGACCCGGGAGCGGGTGAGCTCCAGGATCCGGTCGGCCTCCACGCGCGGTCCGAGCAGCAGGCGGGCGGTCTTCACCTGGGCCCCGGCGAGCAGGGCGCCCGCGTACGCCGCCACCACCATCCCGGCCAGTCCGACGGCCGTGCCGCCCAGGGCCTCCAGCGGCCCGGAGACCGGCCGGCCGGGGATCAGCATCACCGTGTCCGGGGCGATGCCCCACACGATCGCCGGGGTCGCGACGAGGACCAGGGCGAAGGCCAGCAGCGTGACCACGGCGAACCCGGCCGCCCCGAAGACCGGTCCGAGCAGGGTGGCGTACGCGAACTCCCGCCAGGTGGCCCGCTCCCGCAGCCGGGTCCGCAGCCAGGCCGCGGGCCCGGCCCCGGCGAGGGAGGCGTGCGGGTCCGGCACGGGCCCGGGCTCCACGCACCGCAGCCGCCACCGCTCCAGCGCCCCCAGCGGTACCACGGCGACGACGCCGCCCAGCAGGAGCAGCAGCCCGATCCCGACCACCGCCAGTGCCACCCCGAACCCGAGGAGCAGGACGAGGACGAGCAGTACGGGATAGCCGATGAGGAACCCGCTGCCCAGGTACGCCCAGCACCGCCAGGGCCACCACGAGCCGAGGAACCGCAGCGGCCGGCGTATCGCGGCCAGGACGGCGACCGGTGGCGGGTCGGCGGGCTGGGGGAGGGGCGGGGAGTCGGACATGTCTCCCCAGCCTAGGTGAGACGCCGGGCCGCGATCCCTGCGGGGCGGTGACGTGCCGTCACATGAGTGCGCCCAGGGCCGGGAAGCCGCAGATCAGTACGAGGAGGATGGCCGGCAGGGGCCAGACGGAGCGCAGGTACCTGTCGTGGCCGACCTTGGCCGGGGCCACACCGCCGATGGTCACGGCCGAGGCCACGCCGGTCGCGAAGGGGTTCGCGGTGCAGCACAGGACACCGATCCCCGCCCCCAGGATGGCCGTGCCGACGGCGACCATCCGGTCGTAGCCGAGGGTCCGGTTCCATCCGCCACCATCCCCTGAGAGGGGCCGCCGGTCCGCTCCCCCGATCATGGAGCGGGGGAGGGGCGGGTGCCGTGGTGGGCTGCGCCTGGCGGGTGAACCGGGGCGCGGCGGCGGGTGTCAGCCGCCGGTGCGTACGAAGGTACGCACCGCGGTGTCGAAGTAGCCCCGGGCCTCGTCGCCCTGGCGGACCGGTGAGGACACCCACACGTCGTACAGGCGGCCGTCCTCCTCCCAGCACAGGTCGCGGGTGTGCCGGGGGCCCTCGGCCGTCGAGAATCCGTCCCAGGTGAACAGCCACAGGGCGGCCTGCCGGCCGTTCTGCGAGGTGGTCACGACCTCGGCGTCACGGTAACCGGGGTTGGTCCCCGGCCCCTTGGCATGGGCGCGCTGATGGACGGCGAGCGGGCCGCCCGACTCGGGCTCGGCCACCTTGATGCCGATGCGGAAGGTCTCACCGGGTGACATGTAGAAGATCCGCGGACCTTCCACCTTGCGGGTGAAGCCGAGCGGGACCGCGAGCGAGAATCCCTCCGGGTCGGTGACGACGCGGTAGCCGGCGGGTGCGGGCCTGTCGTCGGACGAGGGGGAGACCGTGTCGATCTTCTCGCCGGTCGCGGCGGAGGTGGGTGCGTGCGGCCGGCCGGCCGCCCCGCTCGTGGACGTCTGCCCTCCGTGCTCCCCGTCGTTCATGAGCAGCGCGGCGGACACACCCGCACCGGCGATCGCGGCCACCAGCAGACCGGCGATCAGCGCCGCCCCCGGCCGCCGCTTCCCGGGGGTGCGTACGGGCCCGGGCGCGGGGGCCGGTACGGGGGCCGATACGGGCGTCGGCGCGGACTCCGGGGCCGCGCCGGGCTGCGTCGGACTGTGGGGGACCGGGGTGTGCGGGGCCGGGGCCGGGGCGGGGCCCGGGGCCGGGTTCTGCGGGGCGGGGTCCTTCGGGGCCGCAGCGGACTGCGCAGGGCTGTGCGGGGCCGGGGCGTACCGCGTCGGGGTGTACTGCGCCGCTGCCTCCGCACAGTCCCGCAGCATCTGCTCGGCCCGCTCCGCGCCGAGCCGCCCGGCCGGATCTCGCTCCAGCAGCCCCCGCACCACCGGCAGCAGCGGGCCGCACGCCTCCGGGGGCCGGATCTCGTCGAAGACCACCGCGTGCAGGATCCCGCCGAGCGAGTCCCGCCGGAAGGGCGAGGCGCCGCTGAGAGCCGCGCACAGCAGGGCCCCCAGCGACCACAGATCGGCCTCGGGCCCCGCCGGCGTCTGCCCCGACATCCGCTCGGGCGCGGTGTATTCGGGGGAACCGACGAAGGACCCGGTGGTGGTCAGCGTCGTGGCGCCCGACACCTGCGCGATGCCGAAGTCGGTGAGCACGGGCCGCCCGCCCGGCGCCTCCAGCAGGACGTTCGCCGGCTTGATGTCCCGGTGCAGCACCCCGGCCGCGTGCGCCGTGCGCAGCGCGCCGACCAGCGCGATCCCGATCCGGGCCGCCTCGGCGACGTCCACCGGGCCGGTCCGGGAGAGCCGGTCGGCGAGGGAACCGCCCTCTACCAGTTCCATGACGATGTACGGGAGTTCGCCGTCCTCGACGATGTCGTGCACCACGATGATGTGGGGGTGCTTGACCTGTGCGGCCGCCCGTGCCTCGCGGAGCGTGCGCTCACGCTGGTGCCGGGCCTCTTCCTCGGACAGCGCGGGGTCGAGCGCGACCTCCTTGACGGCGACGTTCCGGCCGAGCAACTGGTCGGTGGCGCGCCACACGATGCCCATGCCACCGCGTCCGAGCTTGGCGTCCAGCCGGTAGCGCCCTGCGATCAGACGGGCGTTCGCCCCCTCGGTCCCCATGGCGACATCATGCCGCATCGGGGATCAGCACCCGTCCGCGGCGTGTCGAAGCCGCCCCTTGATCGTTTCTTCAGCGGTAGCCCTTACTTCTGCTGCGGATTTCGGGAGGCGCGCGGTGACCGCTTGGCAGTACTTCGCCGGGGCGGGCCTGGTGGCGGTGCTCTGCCCGCTGCAGGGCCATGTGGCGGTCGCGGGCGAGGACGACGGCGACGGCTACGGAGCCCGCGTCGACCTGTGCGTGCCGGCCGGGGAGCCGGAGCGGCCGGTCTTCCGGCCGCCGTCCGGGTGGCCCTCGGTACGGGTGGCCGTGCCCGGCGCCGAGCGGCCGACCGTGCATCACCCGGGGCGGCCCGCGGAGTCCGCCACCCCCACGGGGCGGCCGGTGCGGCCGGTGCGGCCGGCCGGGCCCGCGCGGCCGCGTCCGCCGGGCGCGGCCGTGGAGCGTTCCGCGGAGGCAAGGGCCGGGGGGTCGCAGCCGCCGGAGCCCGTGGCTGGTCCCGAGGTCCGGGAGGAACCGGCGTCGGCCGGCGCACCCGCCCCGCCCGCGGCCAGGGCCGCCGCCGCACGGGTGAGCGCCTTCCACGTGCGTCCGTACCGCTCGGTGGCCCTGGAGCGGCGCGGCCCGGGCGGGATGTCCACCGTGATGCTCATGGTCGTCGTCACCACCCCGGCCGTCCTGGCCGCCGCCGCACTGCGCCCCCGCTCCAAGAGCCGCAGCTGACCGCCGCGGCCCCTCCACACCCCCGTCCGCCGATCCACCCATCCACCGATCCCCCCATCCACCCATCCACCCATCCACCGATCCACACCGGGAGAATCCACGTGTCCGAATGGCTGGTCCTGGCCATCGCCATGGCGCTCGTCTGCGCCCTCGTCCTCGCCATCACCGCGATCCGGCACCGCCGGGCCGCCGACGACGAGGACACCAGCGAAACCCCCGATGTCATCGAGTACATGACGATGATGGTGGGCGTGGTCTACGCGATCGTGCTGGGCCTGGCCATCGCGGGCGTCTGGGAGGCGCGCGGCGCCGCCGAGGACAGCGTGCGCCGTGAGGCCCAGGCCCTGTACGAGGTCACCCAGCGCGCCGACGTCTACCCGGCGGCCGTCCGCGACCGGATCCGGGGCGAGGTGGACGCGTACGTCTCCCACACCGTCGCCGTGGACTGGCCGCTGCTGACCTCCGGCGACGGCGCCTCGGCCGAGGGCGCCGCACTGCTCGGCAAGCTGCGCACCGACGTCACGCACCAGAGCCCGGCCAACGAGCTCCAGGCGCAGGCCTACCAGCCGTTGCTGGACCACATCGCGGCGGCCGACGACGCGCGGCACTCGCGGACGCAGAGCTCCGAGTCCACGCTGCCGGGCGTGGTGTGGTTCGGGCTGCTGGTCGGCGGGCTGGTCACGGTTGGGCTGATCTTCACCCTGCAGATCCGCCGTTCCGGGCGGGAGTTGCTGCTCGCCGGACTGTTCAGCGCGCTGATCGTGTTCCTGCTCTTCATGGTGTGGAGTTTCGACGCGCCGTACGGGCGGGAGGGGATCGACTCGGCCGCACCGTTCCAGGACCTGTTCCCGGCCACGGCGACGGCGTCCGTCGCCAGCCGCTGACCGGTCGCCGGGCGGACTCGTCCGCCGCTACACCGTCACCTCTCGCCGGACCGCCTGCACCACCGGTGAGTGCCGCAGCGCGTCGGAGATCCGCAGCAGGTCGCGCGGACCGTCGGCGGTGTCGAGGACGGTCTCCTCGTCCTCTCCGATGATCTTTCCGTCGGGGTCGGCGGAGCGGGCCCGTACGGCGGCCGCGACCATGACGGCCTCGGCGACGGCGCGGGCCGTCTCCTCGTCGGCACCCCCGGCGACGGCGCTTTCGTAGGAGTCGTCGCCGAGGCCCTTGTCGAAGTACGGCCCGAGGTGCAGGAAGCCGTCGTGGATGTCCGACTCGCGCTGGATCACCCGCAGTTCCGCGGCAGACCACCAGGCCATCTGCACGGAGGGCGTGCCGCTGGGCGCGGAGATCTGCACCTCGTGCCAGAGCGGGCCGAGCCGGCGGTACGTCGCCCAGGTCTGCCAGTGGTCCGACAAACGCTGGCAGACGAGCGGGACCACGAAGCCCATCGCGCTGATCAGCGCACCGAGGGAGGCGAGCGGCGGAGCGGCGTAGGTGCTGAGGTCGTCCAGGTTGTGACCGGACCAGCGGGCGACGACGGCGGTCATCTTGGTGGCGTCGTAGGCGAGGTTGAAGATGTAGCCGGCGACGATGATCACCAGGCCGACCCGCAGCCAGCCGCGGACCTGGAGCGACCAGCGCCAGCACAGGACCACCATCACCACCGCGGCCACGAGGTGCGCCAGCAGGTAGAGGGCGATCATATGGCCGATGTAGGGCGTGTTCGCGTAATAGGTGTCGAAGTCGCGCAGCCGCTCCGCCGGGGTCTCACCGAGGGCGAAGAGCACGATCAGGGCGACGACCACCACGCTGTAGCCCAGAATCCAGCGGCGCGAGACGCGTCGGGTCTGTTCGGGCGGGCCGCCCCGCCAGTTGACCATCAGGATCAGGCAGGAGGCGCTGAAAGCGGTGATCAGGCAGTAGACCAGGGGGGCCGAGACGTTGACGATCCCGGTCCAGCGGTTGACCGCGGCGATCGTGGGCGGGGCGGCGAAGGTGAACACCGCTCCCGCCAGGGTCAGCAGGGCGACGACCGATCGCAGGAGCGGGTCGCGCCAGTTGTGCCGCAGGGCCGGCAGCTTGAAGGCGAGTGAGACCGCCATCGCGGCCGCCGGTATGTAGTAGTCCTTACCGTTCAACGTTCGTTCCTGTGCCCCCGGTAGCCCAGCGAAGCCTCGATCCGGCCCGCCAATTGATCACGCTGGACCGGAGCGCGGTGGCCGGCCGATCCGGCGAGCCAGTTCCGACACCGACTACCCAGCAGTAAGCCGAAGGTCTCGGCCTCGGTCTCCTCCCGGACGTCGGCGCGCGTGCGCGCGGCGACGCGGCGCACGGTCTCGCCGATGTCGGCCTCGTCGGTCAGCAGCCGCGCGGCGACGGCGGCGCCGTCGACGTGGTGACTGCAGTGGCCGGCCTTCATGTGCCACAGCTCGTGGCCCAGGATCACCAGTTGGTGGTCCGGCGCGGTGCGCTCCTCGATGACCACGAGATCGCGATCCGCCATGTCGAGCCACAGGCCGCTGGCCGTCCGCGGCGGGAACGAGGCCATCCGGAAGTCCACCCGGCGGCCTCGGTGTCTGCTCATGCCCTCGCAGAGGGCAGCGTAGAGGTCCACGGGCTCCACGGGCGCGGTCAGCCGGATCCCGGCCACCAGCTCCCCGCACAACCGCCGCTGCTCTCTGCCTATGCTCACCGTTCTCCCCGTCGGCGCGGATCCGGATCAGGACTCAAGGATCAGACCCAGACTTTCGACTGGGTCAGGATTCGTTCGGTTTGACGCTTTCGAGGAGCATGTCCAGCCATTCGGTCACCTTGTCCCGGTGCTTGTCGCTGGGCAGTTGGGCGGCGCGCCAGGCGATGCCCCGTACACCGTGGTTCTGGAGGAGTCTTGCCAGTGGATCGCCCGCCGATGCGGCCGAGGCCGGTACGGTTTCCCGCGCCCGCCCCGCGAAGTCCTGGAGCAGCTGTTGCTCGGTCCGCTGGAGCGCGTCGGTGAGGGCGTCGGAGTCGTGCGCCGTGAGGAACCCCGCGTGCACTCCGAAGAACCGCTGGATCGCGTCGCAGTGTTCCATGGTGGGCCGCCGGTCGCCGTTGATCAGTGCTCCGGCCTGCTGCCGGGACATGCCGGCGCCGTCCGCGATCTCCTGCTGCGTGTAGCGGCGGCCGTTCGGTTTGACACGTGTCCGCCGGAGCAGGTCGAGACGCTGGAGGAACCGGGTCTGCAGATCGGGTTCGCCGGCCGGCCTGCCGTCGAGCAGGTTCCTGACCACGTCCGTGGGTACGCCGGAGGCCTCGGAGAGCCGCCGCAGGTCGAAGACCTGGTTCAGGTCGCGGCCCATCTTGCCCGCGA
This sequence comes from Streptomyces sp. NPDC030021, assembly GCF_055574035.1. Lineage (NCBI taxonomy): Bacteria > Bacillati > Actinomycetota > Actinomycetes > Kitasatosporales > Streptomycetaceae > Streptomyces > Streptomyces sp. NPDC030021. The sequence continues at coordinate 299,868 of NZ_JBVIAH010000001.1, read as the reverse complement.
GTTCGGCGACCCGCGTGATGGTGGCTGCCATGGGTGCGTCGGCCACCGCGACGGGAGCCGGGAAGCCGTCTGTCACCAGTGGTTCTCCTAGATCGCGCGAAGTCGGTATGGGCACATGGTCGGCTTCTGGAATCTAGCCGCTCTCGCCCGGAAGGGCTAGAACGTGCCACAGCTGTGGCGGGAATGAGCTGTCAAGAGGCTGGAATTGCCACAATAGTTGACACTCGAATGAAGTCGGTAGCAGGATCGCCACACGGAAATGAAGATCCAGACCGGAGGAGGGGGAGCTCTCAGTGCCACATCTCGCAGCGGTGGGCCCGTCCGATGGACTCGCCCGAGCCGGTGAAGAGCGTCTGGCGGGCGAGGAACCCGCCCGTGGCGCCGTGCGGTCGGAGCGACGCAAGGAGATTTTGCGCCAGCGCCGCGAGGAGCTGGGCCTGAGCCAGGAAGACCTCGCCGCCCGGCTGCGCATCAGCGTCCGCGCGTACGGGAACTGGGAAAGAGGTCTGGTCAAGGAGTGGACGGATCGCAAACTCCTCGCCCTGGCCGAGGCCTTGGAGATGAGCGAACGCCAGTGCTTCTGGCTGTTCCGCGTCATGGTCGACCGCGATCCGCCGCCCACGTGGCGGGCCGCCGAGGAGAACCGGCTGCCCGAGGACCCGGCGCACCGCGACTACCTGTGCGACTACGCGGCCCTCATGGAGTCCGTGCCGTACCCGAGCTTCCTGGTGGACCACCGCTGGGACGTCGCCCTGACCAACTCGGCCTTCGACCAGCTCTTCCAGTCGGTGAGACCGCACCCGACGGCCCTGCCGGACGACAACTTCCTGCGCTTCGTGCTGTTCCACCCGGACGCGGCCGCCGTGCTGGAGGACCACGAACCGGCCTGGTGCGTACCGCTGCTGGCCCAGTTCGCGACCGCGCTGGCCGGGGCTCCCGAGGACGAGGGGCTGCGCAGCATCCGCCAGGAGGTGGCCCGTGACCCGTTCATGGAGGCGGCCTACCGGTACGGGGTGCCGCACTGGCTGAGCACGCACGGGATCGACGCAGCCGAGCTCGACGGGGCGGTGCGCACCGTGCGCCACCCCGACCCGCGGTGGGGGCTGGTGCGGTGCCGGATGGTGGCCGAGACCAGCCGGATGCTGGGCGAGATGGGGCTGACCCGGATCACCCTGATCCTGTCGACGCCCACGGGCGCACCGAGGGGCCCCGTCCGCGGCGGTGCCGGCTTCACGCAGCAGCAGGGCGCCAGGCTGCGCGCCGTGCCGTCGCCGGTGGAGTGACCGACCGGGGCAGACTGGTGCCGGCGGACGTGTGCCGTGGCTTTTCGTGTCACCGATCGTGTCATCGATCGTGGCACCGGCCGTCACGGTGGCGCCGGCAACGGGATCTGCACTGGCGAAAGGCGGTAGGGGCGTGCGGCTGACGATCCTCGGCGGGGGCGGCTTCCGGGTACCGCTCGTCTACGGAGCTCTGCTCGGCGACCGAGCCGAGGGCAGGGTGTCCCATGTGACGCTGTACGACGAGGACCCTGCGCGGCTCACCGCCATGGCCCGTGTGCTCCGGGATCAGGCCGCGGCCGCGTCTGCGGCCGATCCGGCGGTGGACGCCCCGGCCGTCACGGTCACCGGGGACCTCGACGAGGCCCTGCGCGGGGCCGATTTCGTGTTCTCCGCCATCCGCGTCGGCGGCCTGGACGGGCGCGCCGCGGACGAGCGGATCGCCTTGGCCGAGGGAGTCCTGGGCCAGGAGACGGTGGGCGCGGGCGGGATCGCGTACGGCCTGCGGACCGTGCCGGTGGCGCGCGCGATCGCCCGCAGGATCGCCCGTACCGCCCCTGAGGCGTGGGTCATCAACTTCACCAACCCGGCCGGGCTGGTCACCGAGGCCATGGCCGAGGAGCTCGGCGAGCGGGTGATCGGCATCTGCGATTCCCCCGTGGGCCTCGGCCGGCGCATCGCCCGGCTGCTGGGCGCCCGCCCGCAGGAGGCCTGGATCGACTACGTCGGCCTCAACCACCTGGGCTGGGTACGCGGGCTGCGCATCGGCGGCCGTGACGAGCTGCCCCGGCTGCTGGCCGACACCGAGGCCCTGGAGTCCTTCGAGGAGGGCCGGCTCTTCGGGGCCGAATGGCTGCGCTCGCTCGGTGCGATCCCCAACGAGTACCTGCACTACTACTACTTCAACCGTGACACGGTACGGGCGTACCAGGAGGCCAAGCAGACGCGCGGGGCCTTCCTGCGCGACCAGCAGCGCGGCTTCTACACCGAGGCCGGCCGGTCCGGCGCGCCGGCCGGGGCGGCGCTGGCCGCCTGGGACCGTACCCGGGCCGAGCGCGAGGCCACGTACATGGCCGAGAACCGCGAGGCGGCCGGTGCCCCGGAGCGCGAGGAGAGCGACCTCGAATCCGGGGGCTACGAGAAGGTCGCGCTCGCGCTCATGCGGGCCATCGCCCGCGACGAGCGGGCCACGCTGATCCTGAACGTCCGGAACCGCTCGACGCTGTCCGTCCTCGACGCCGAGGCCGTCATCGAGGTGCCCTGCCTGGTCGACGCGAACGGCGCCCACCCGGTGGGCGTCGCACAGCTGCCCCTGCACGCGGTGGGGCTGGTGACGGCGGTCAAGGCGGTCGAGCGGGAGATCCTGGCGGCGGCCGCGAGCGGTTCGCGGGCGGCCGCGGTCAAGGCCTTCGCACTCCATCCGCTGGTCGACTCGGTGGGGGTGGCCCGGCGGCTGCTCGACGGATACGCGGCGGAGCACCCGGGCCTGGCCTACCTGCGCTGATCCCGGCGCGTGCGGCCCGCCCGGCCGGGGCGGCGGGGATCCTCGGTTCGGCCCGGCGCGCGTCCCCCGTTCGGCTCGGCGCCGCATGCGCCCCGGCGGGCGCGCTGTGACAGTGCGAGGGTGACCACTGCCCCCGCCACGGCCCCCGCACCCCCCGAGATCGACCGGCGGCGGCGCAACGTCATCTTCGGCACGATCATGCTCGGCGTGCTGCTGGCGGCGCTCGACCAGACGATCGTCGGGACCGCGCTGCCCACCATCGTGGGGGATCTGGGCGGCGGCGACCACATGTCGTGGGTGGTGACCTCCTACCTGCTCGCCGAGACCGTGGCGACGGTCCTGGTCGGCAAGTTCGGCGACCTCTTCGGCCGGAAACTGATCTTCCAGATCTCCGCCATCGTCTTCATCAGCGGCTCCTTCCTGTGCGGCCTGTCCGGCAACATGACCTTCCTGATCGTGTGGCGCGGCGTCCAGGGCATCGGGGCGGGCGGCCTGATGGTCACCGCGATGGCACTGATCGCCGATGTGGTGCCCCTGCGCGAACGCGGCAAGTACCAGGGCATGATCGGCGCCGTCTTCGGGGTCGCCACCGTGATCGGCCCGCTGCTCGGCGGGTTCTTCACCGACCAGCTGACGTGGCGCTGGTGCTTCTACGTCAACGTCCCGATCGCGATCCTCGTCGTCATCGCGGCGGCCAGGACGATCCCGGCGGTCCGGGCCTCGGGCAAGCCGGTGATCGACTACCTGGGCATCGCGCTGGTCGCCGTCGGCGCCAGCGCGCTGATCCTGGCCACCAGCTGGGGCGGGAACGAGTACGCCTGGACCTCGCCGGTCATCATCGGCCTGTTCGCGGGCGGCGCGGTCGCGCTGGCGCTGTTCTGCCTGGCCGAGACCCGCGCCGCTGAACCGATGCTGCCGATGCGGCTCTTCCGCAATCCGGTCTTCTCCGTGTGCTCCGTACTGAGCTTCGTCGTCGGATTCGCGATGCTCGGCGCGATGACCTTCCTGCCGACCTACCTCCAGTACGTGGACGGGGACTCGGCCACGATCTCGGGCGTCCGGACCCTGCCCATGGTCATCGGCCTGCTCATCGCCTCGGTCTTCAGCGGCAACGTCGTGAGCAAGACCGGCCGGTACCGGATCTTCCCGATCGTCGGCAACGCCGTCATGGGCGTCGGCCTGTACCTGCTGTCGAGGATGGGGCCGGGGACCAGCACCCTGCTCGAATCGCTGTACATGTTCGTGCTCGGTGCGGGCATCGGCCTGTCCATGCAGGTGCTGACCATCGCCGTGCAGAACACCGTCGACTACGCCGACCTGGGCACGGCCACCTCCGGCGTCACCTTCTTCCGTACGCTCGGAAGCGCCTTCGGGACGGCGGTCTTCGGGACGATCTACGCGAACCACCTGGGGCCCGGACTGGAGGCGGCGTACGTGGAGGCGGCACGGCTCTCCGGGCAGGATCCGGAGCAGCTGGCCAGGGCTGCGTCCACCCCGGAAGGGGTGCACCAGCTCGATCCGGCGGTCGCGGCCCCGGTGATCGACGCGTACGCGCAGGCCCTGCAGACCGTGTTCCTGTACACCGTTCCGGTCGCCGTGTTCGGCTTCGTCGTGGCGCTCTTCCTCAAGCAGGTGCGGCTGCGTGACAGCGCCCGGGCCGGGTCCACGGACATGGGCGACGGGTTCGGCTCACCGGCCACGGCCTCCGGGGATTCGGCCAAGCTGCTGGAGCTGGCCGTCGGCAAACTCGTACGGAACATGGGCACGGACACGGCGCGGGGGATCGTCGAGGGCTCCGACACCCGGCTGGACATCGCGGGCGCCTGGGCGGTGATGCAGGTGGAGCTGATGACCCGGACCGTCGGCCACGCCAGCATCGGACTGATCGCCGGCCGCCGGTCCCTGCCACCGGAGGTGCTGATCCCGGTCTACGAGCGGATGGCGGACGAGGGCTTCGTCAGCCGCGAGGACGGCTTCGTCACCCTCACCGCGGCCGGGCAGCGGGAGGCCGGCGTCATCTCGAAGGCGTGGGCCCGGTGGCTCGGGGACCAGTTGGAGAAGGACCGGGGGCGGCCGCGGAGCGCCGAGCTGAGGGTGGCGGCGGACGCGATCGCCAAGCGGTTGCTCGCGGAGGACCTGGGGGAGGGCAACTTCGCGCCAAAGGTGGTGGTGCGGCGGTAGACCCGGGCCCGGAAGGGAACCTCGCGGGTCGGTCGCTCGTCATCCCCTGCGAGGCAGTAGGACAGCCGGACCGGCAGACGGACGACGGGGGGCCGCTCGTGAGGATCACACTGGCCGAGGAGATCATGCTGCTGTCCCTGGACGACGAGTCCGGGGCGGCGCGGCAGCGGCAGTCGGCGGGCTGGGCCGTGGCGGGCGCGCTCCTGCTCGAACTCGTCATGGCGGAGCGGGTGTCGGTGTCGGGCAAGTACCTGGAGCTCAGGAACACCGAGTCCACCGGGGAAGAACTGCTCGACGGCCGGATCCGGTTGATGGAGGCCTGGCTGCGGGGCCGCGGCAAGCGCCGGGTGACGGACTGGCTGACGAAGGACCAGCCCAAGGCGGTCGGTGCCGCCCTGGAGAGACTGGGCGAGCGCGGGCTGGTGGTGGCGCAGGTGCACAAGGTGTTCGGGGTGTTCCCGCAGCGCCGCTACCCGGAGGCGGACGGCACGGTCGAGCGCGCCCTGCGCGAGCGGCTCCGCGACGTCGTGCTCGGCGGCGCCGAGCCGGACGAGCGCACGGCGGGCCTCATCGCCCTGATCCACTCGGCCAAGCTGCACCGGCTTGCCTTCCCCGGCCGGCGCTCCGACGAGGTGACCGCGAGGACGGCGGAGATAGCCGCCGGCCAGTGGGCGGCCGAGAGCGTCCGGGCGGCCATCCGGGACATGCAGGCCGCGATGGTGGCCGTGACCGCGGTGACGGTCCTCACCGCCACCAGCTAGCGAGGCCGGGAAGGCCCGTCGGCCACGGCACCGGGCCGTCCGGGCGGGCGGGCGCGCGGCGGACGTTCAGGCGGTCGGTGCCGGGCCCGAGATCGGGTAGTCGTACGAGGGGACGTGCGGCAGCGTGGTGAGGTCCGGGCGCCAGGCGCGCAGCACGGCCGCCGACGGGGCGTAGAGGGCCGAGGGGATCTCGGCGGGGGCGAACCACTGCCAGCGGGTGATCTTGTGGGGCTCGGTGACGGCCGGGACGCCCTCCGCCGAGGTGGTGACGGCGGCTGCCGTCAGCCGGGTCAGGCCGGACTGCGCCTGGATCTGCACGGACAGGACCCGGATCGCCTCGGGGGCCGCCCTCAGGTCCGTCTCCTCGGCGAGTTCCCGGGCGGCGGCCTGCTCGAAGCCCTCCCCGGGGTCGACCTTGCCGCCAGGCAGCTCCCAGCGGCCGTCGTGCGCCTGGCCGAGCAGCACCCGGCCGTCCGCCGCCAGGACGACCAGTCCGACGCCGACCACGGCATGGGGCTGCGGCACGGCCCGCTCGGGGCGTTCGTGGGTGGTGCTCATGGACGTCCTTCCGATGGAGGGGTGGGCCGGGCCCGGACATGGATCCGCTCGCCCTGGGGACCGAAGAGGCTGAGGAACTCCGCAGGCTGCGGACCCGCGTTGAAGAAGGCGTGCGGGGTGCGCGTGTCGAACTCGGCGGCCTCGCCGGGGCCGAGGACGAGGTCGTGCCTGCCGAGCAGCAGCCGGATGCGTCCGGAGAGCACGTACAGCCACTCGTAGCCCTCGTGGACCTGCAGCTCGGGCTCGGGCGGCGGACCGTCGAGGGGCGGGAGGATCTGCTTGAAGGCGTGCACCCCGCTGAAGTTCCGCGTCAGCGGCACATATGTGCTGCCGTGCCGGACGAAGGGGCGCGGGCGGATCCGGGGGTCCCCGGTCTCCGGGGCGCCGACCAGCTCGTCGAGCGCCACCCGGTGCGCCCTGGCCAGCGGCAGCAGCAGCTCCAGCGTCGGCCTGCGCTGCCCGGACTCCAGCCGGGAGAGGGTCGAGAGCGAGATGCCGGTGGTCTCGCTGAGCTGGGCCAGCGTGGTGCCGCGCTGCCGGCGCAGGGCGCGCAGCCGCGGACCCACGGCGGTGAGCACGCCGGCGAGTTCCTCGTCCTGCTCCTCGGTGGCCATGGATCCATTTGCCACTTCGGCAACAACATTTGTCAAGCGGGCCGCCGTGGGCTGACCCTCGCAGATATGGACAACGCAAGGGACAGCTCCTTCGACGTGGTGGTCGTGGGCGGTGGGGCCGCAGGGCTGGCCGGGGCACTCACCCTGGTCCGGGCCCGCCGTTCGGTACTGGTCATCGACTCCGGCAGCCCGCGCAACGCCCCGGCCGCGCACATGCACGGGTACCTGGGGCAGGACGGGGAGAGCCCCGCCGCACTGCTGGCCAGGGGGCGCGCGGAGGTGACCGGCTACGGCGGGGAGATCCGGCCGGGCACGGCCGTCGCCGCGGACCGGCTGCCCGACGGGAGTTTCCTGGTCCGCTGCGGGGACGGCAGGACCGTCCGGGCGGGCCGGCTGCTGGTCGCCACCGGCCTGGTGGACGAGCTTCCCGCCGTGCCGGGACTCGGGGCGCGCTGGGGGCGGGACGTGCTGCACTGCCCGTACTGCCACGGCTGGGAGGTCCGGGACTGGCCGATCGCGGTGCTGGCTGACGGGCCCCTCGCCGTGCACCAGGCGCAGCTCTGGCGGCAGTGGAGCGGGCGGACCACCCTGCTCGCCCACACCTGGCGGCTCACCGCCGAGGACCGGGAACTGCTGGCCGCCCTCGGCGTCCGGGTCGTCGAGGGCGAGGTGACCGGGCTCGGGGTCCAGGGCGACCGGCTGACCGGCGTGACCCTGGCGGGCGGCGCCGTGGTGGAGTGCCGGGCCCTGGTGGTCGCCCCGCGGTTCACCGCCCGTTCGGGTGTCCTGACCGGCCTCGGCCTGCCGACCACGGTGGTGGAACGGGACGGCCGGACGATCGGCACCTGCGTTGGGTCGGATCCCGACACCGGAGCCACCGCCCTGCACGGCGTCTGGGTCGCGGGCAATGTGACCTCACCGCTGGAGAAGGTCCCGGGCGCGGCCGCCCAGGGGGTGCGGGCGGCGATGGCCATCAATACCGACCTGATCGAGGCGGAGACCCGGCGGGCTGTTCAGGCCCACCGCGCAGGCGCCGGCGTGTGAGCGGGTGCGCGCGCTGAGCGGGACGAGCGGGGACGGGGACGGGGCATCTGGGGCGTCTGGGGAGTCGGGGGAGTCTGGGGCGTCGGGGACGAGCGCTGGAGCGATTCTCGGACATCTGTGCGGGTTTCGGTCGGCTTCCGTTCGCGCAGGCTCTGGGCGGTGTGATCGTCGTACGGTCCAACGGCTCGGGGGGACGCTCCATGGCACATGTGCTGGTCATCGGCGGAGGTGTCGCGGGGGCCGCCACCGCGCTGCTCACGGCGCGGCGCGGACACACGGCGGAGGTCTTCGAGCGCGATACACGGGCCCCGGGCACGGCGCTCGACCGTGACTTCTTCGGCTGGCGGCGGCCGACCGTACCGCAGGCGGCCCAGCCGCACGTGCTGCTCGGAGCCGCCCGCAACGTCCTGCGCGGTGATCTGCCCGACGTCCACGAGGAGATGCTCCGGCTCGGCGCCCGCGAACGGCACGAGCTGGACTGGTTCGACGTACGTCCGCCCGCGCGGCCGGGCGACGAGGACCTCGTGATGCTGCAGGCCCGCCGCATCGTGCTGGAGAGCGCGCTGGCCACGGCGCTGCGCGCGGAACCGGGGGTCGTCGTCCGGTACGGGGAGCCGGTCACCGGGCTGATCACGGTCCCGGAGGCGGCCGAGGGTGCCGGGATCCAGGTGACGGGAGTGACCACCGAGAGCGGGAGCTACCCCGGGGACCTCGTCGTGGACGCCGGCGGGCGGCGCGGCGGCACCGAGCGCAGGCTGGCCGAGGCGGGCTGCCGGGCGCCCGTCGTGGAACGGCACCGCACCGGGCTCGCGTACTTCTGCCGCTGGTACCGGCTGCCCGCGGGCATGGACGAGGGGCCGCGCAGGCCGTGGGCGGTGACCGGCGGGCCCTTCGCCGGATGTGCCGTCTTCCCGGCCGACAACCGGGTGTTCGCCGTGACGCTGTTCGTGCACACCGCCGACTCCACACGGTCGGCGCTGCGCGACCCCGCCGTCTTCGAGGCGGCGGCGCGCGCCTTCCCGCCCGGCGCGGCCTGGCTGGGACTGGGCGCCGAGCCGCTGTCGGGCGTCCTGGCCACGGCGAGCCTGGACAACCGGTGGAGCGCGCTGGTCGACGAAGCGGGCCCGGTGGTGAGCGGGCTGGTGCCGGTCGGGGACTCGATCACGCACACCAACCCGACCCTCGGGCAGGGCACCTCGCTCGCGCTGTGGGCCGCGCGCAGGGTGGCCCGTACGGCGCACCTGGACCCGGGATCGGCGCGGTACGCCGCCGATCACCACGCCTGGGCGGAGCGCATCCTGAAGCCGTGGTTCGACTTCCAGGTCGTCGCGGATGCGGCCATCGGGGAGCGCTTCGCGACCCGGGCGGTCCGCGGCGGGACGGCGCGCGAGGTGTCCGCGCTGTTCGACTGCGCGCTGGAGGATCCGGAGGTGATGCGGGCGCGGGCGAGGGTCCGGCACCTGGCGGATCCGCCGGAGCGCGCGTACGCGGATCCGGAGATCCGCGCCAGGGTGGCGCGCTGGCTGGCGGCCCGGCCGCACTACGCGCCGAACGCGACGGGGCCGGACCGGGAGGAGTGGGAGAAGCTGACGGCGGGCTGAGGCGGGCTGAGGCGGGCTGAGGCGGGGTGGTGCCTGCGTGGTGTCTGCGTGGTGGTGGCCGCTCAGCCGGGGGCGCCGTCGGTATCGGCGGCGCCGGCGGTGGGGCCGAGCACCTCGGCGAGGTCGTAGCCGACGACCTCCTCCAACTGGGCGTAGGTGCAGCTCTCGGGCGTCCGGTCGGCGCGCCAGCGGTGGAACTGGGCGGTGTGCCGGAAGCGGTCGCCCTCCATGTGGTCGTACTTCACCTCGACGACCCGTTCGGGGCGCAGCGGCACCCAGGACAGGTCCTTCTTGCCGGTCCAGCGGCTCTGCGCGCCGGGCAGCCGGGCACTCTCGTGGGCGGACTCCTCGGCCCAGGCGGCCCAGGGGTGGCCGGTCGGGTCGGGCATCCGCAGGGGTTCGAGTTCCTCCACCAGCTCGGCGCGACGCTTCATGGGGAAGGCGGCGCACACGCCCACGTGCTGGAGGGTGCCGTGGGTGTCGTACAGGCCGAGCAGCAGTGATCCGACAATCGGACCGCTCTTGTGGAAACGGAAACCCGCGACGACGACGTCGGCGGTACGTTCGTGTTTGACCTTGAACATGAGGCGGGCATCGGGCCGGTAGAGGAGATCGAGGGGTTTGGCGATCACCCCGTCGAGCCCGGCGCCCTCGAATCGCTCGAACCACTCCTGCGCGAGCGCGGGATCGGTGGTCGCGGGCGCGAGATGAACGGGGGGCCGAGCGGTGGAGAGGGAGCGGACGAGGGCGGCACGGCGGTCGGCGAGCGGGGTGTCGAGCAGCGCGTCGTCGCCCAGGGCGAGCAGGTCGAAGGCGACGAAGCTGGCGGGGGTCGTCTCTGCCAGCAGGGCGACGCGGGACTGCGCAGGATGGATCCGCTCGGTCAGCCGGTCGAAATCGAGGCGCCCGCCATGGACGATGACGATCTCACCGTCCATGACGCAACGGGCGGGCAGGTTGTTCTTGAGAGCCGTGACCAGCTCGGGAAAATACCTGGTCAGGGACTTACCCGTGCGGCTGCCGAGCTCGACCTCGTCGCCGTCGCGATGCACGATGGCCCGGAAGCCGTCCCATTTGGCCTCGTACTGCATCCCGGGCGGGATCTTTGCGACGGACTTGGCGAGCATCGGTTTCACGGGCGGCATCACTGGCAGATCCATGCCTTCGATTCTGCGGTGGTACGTCCGGACCTGCCCGGTATGCGCACATGACCGGGCCCGCCTACCGTGGCGCACATGGGTGCTGCCGGTAATGCGATCGAGCTGGACGCGGGCGGGCGGAAGGTACGGCTGTCCAGCCCGGACAAGGTGTACTTCCCGGAGCGCGGCCTCACCAAGCGGCACGTGGCCGAGTACTACCTGGCGGTCGCGCCCGGCATCACGCGCGCCCTGCGCAACCGGCCGACGACGCTGGAGCGCTTCCCGGACGGGGTGGAGGGCGAGTCCTTCTTCCAGAAGCGGGCACCGAAGAACCTTCCCGACTGGATCCCCACCGCCCACATCGCCTTCCCGAGCGGCCGCACGGCCGACGAGATCTGCCCCACCGAACCGGCCGCCGTCCTGTGGGCGGCCAACCTGGGGTGCCTCACCTTCCATCCCTGGCCGGTGCGGCGCGAGGACACCGACCGTCCCGACGAGCTCCGGATCGACCTGGACCCGCAGCCGGGCACCGACTACCACCACGCCGTGGCGGCCGCCCATGAACTGCGAGCCCTGCTGGAGGAGTTGGGCCTGCGTGGCTGGCCCAAGACCTCGGGCGGCCGCGGACTGCACGTCTTCGTGCCGATCGAGCCGCGCTGGACCTTCACCGAGGTCCGGCGCTGCGCCATCGCCCTCGGCCGGGAACTGGAACGCCGCATGCCGGGCAAGGTCACGACGGCCTGGTGGAAGGAGGAACGCGGCGAGCGGATCTTCGTCGACTACAACCAGACGGCACGCGACCGCACGATCGCCTCCGCCTACTCCGTACGCCCCCGCCCGCACGCGCCGGTATCGGCGCCGCTGCGCTGGGACGAGGTGGACGACGCGGAGCCCCGCGACTTCGACATCGTGACGATGCCGGCCCGCTTCGCCGAACTGGGCGATCTGCACGCGGACATGGACGAGCACGCCTTCTCCCTGGACGCGGTGCTGGAACTCGCGGCCCGCGATGAACACGAGCACGGCCTGGGGGACATGCCCTACCCCCCGGACTACCCGAAGATGCCGGGCGAGCCCAAGCGCGTCCAGCCCAGCCGGGCGAAGCACGAGGACTGACACGGGAGGCGGGTGTTACGCGGCGGCGTCCTGCCCGGGGAAGGGGGCGAGGTCGGGTTCCACCCAGCCGTCCTTCGCCCGCGGGGCGGCGAGCGTGGCCGGACGGTAGTAGTGCGTCAGCAGGCGCTTGTCGAGCAGGGCGGGGTGGTGGTCGACGAAGGCGGCGTAGTCGTCGCCGCCGGACTCGGCCGCGTGGTACCCGACCAGCTCCACCCAGGCGCGGCTGACGGTCGCGTGGTACTTCTGCGGCGCACCCGCGTAGCGGGCGGTCCGTCGGATGCCGTCGCTGACCATGCCGATCGCCGCGGGTATGCCGCAGCGGCGCACGGCCAGCCAGGTCAGGTGGACATGCTCCCGGTGGCCGAACCGCCCGGCGGTCGCCATCACTTCGGCCATCAATGTGTCAAAGGTGGGTTCAGTCATCGGGTCACCTCGGTCAGCGCTTGCAGCGCTGCGCGCAGCCCGGCGACGGCCTTGGCGGACAGATCGCCGAGCGCGCGGCGCTCCAGGTCGGCGATCGCCCGCCGGATCGTCGCGGCGGCCAGCTGCCCGGAATCGGTGAGCTCGACGAGCACCGCCCGGCGGTCTCCGGGACGGGCGCTCCGGGTGATGTGCCCACGCCGCTCCAGGCGGTCCAGCACGCTGGTCAGCGTGCTCGGCCGGGTCCCCACGGCCGTTCCCAGCTCGGACACGGTACGCCCGCGGCCGTCGGCGAGATTGGCCAGCGCGTTGATCTCGGAGGCCGTGAGATCCAGGTCGACCAGCTCGGTGGCGAGCACCTGGAGGGTGGCATGGGTGGCCCGCTGGAGCGCCAGCAGGGCCGACCATTCGGATGGCACGCTTTCGGACTTCACGCTTTCGAACTATACGATTTCGTTGTATCTGCTGCAAGCAGCCAGGTCTGGCGTCAGGCGACCTGCTGCCGCTCGGGCGCTTTCCGCGTCTTCACTCCGCCGGCGATGAGCGCCAGCCCCACGGCGATGACGCCGAGGTAAGCGGTGGACGGAAGGTCGACGACCTTGTGCATCCAGCCCCACTCCGTGCCGAAGAAGGTCTGCGAAGCGAAGCTGACGAGCCCCTGGGCTCCTATGACGTAGCCGATGCTTTCGACGGTGTATCCGATGGTTGTTCGCACGGATCAACCCTCTCGCGGCGGTGCCGCAGGATCGTCCTCCGCAGGACCGAAAACGCAGTAGGCCAAAGGATGCAGTCGCTTGCGTCGCTTGGCGCGCACTTCGCTGAGGCAGGCCGCGAAGGGTGCTGCCCGGGGAGGGGGTTGGCTCATGAAATAACACGAACGGTCGTGCTAATATCCCCTCATTGGCTCGCCATCGGCATCTGGCTGCCCTGAGGAGAATTCCGGAGAACCCGCACATGCACCCCATGGCTTCACTCCTGAGCACCACCCTCAACATCACCAGCCGGCTAGCCCCGGGACTGGCCGGGCCCCGGGCCTTCGCGCTCTTCGTCCGCCCCCTCGGACGCGCGCGACTACGGCCCGAGGAGGCGGAGGTGATGGCGCGGGCGGAGAGCGGGCGGATGGTCGTACACGGCACGGCCGTGACCACTTACCGCTGGGGGGACGGGGACCGGCCCGTGCTGCTCGTGCACGGCTGGTCCTCGCGGGCCTCGCGGTTCGCCGGCTTCGTCGAGGCCCTGCGCGCCCAGGGGCGTACCGTGATCGCCTTCGACGCGCCGGGGCACGGGGAGTCGGACGGCCGGGCCTCCACCATCCGCGACTACCGCGCCATCATCGGCCGACTGCACGCGGAGCACGGCGACTTCTCGGCCGTCGTGGCCCACTCCTTCGGCGTGCTCGCCACCTTCTCCATGCTGCACGACGGCATGCAGGCCGACCGCGTCGTCGGCATCGGGGGCGTGGCCCACTTCGACTACCTGGTGGAGCGGTTCCGGGCCGGGCTGAACCTCGGCGAGGGAGTCGGGCGCGCCCTGCGCACCCATGTCGAGCGCCGCCTCTTCCCCGGCGACCCCGACATCTGGCGCCGCCTCGACGCCCGCCGTCGCCTCCCCGGCACGCGGGCGCCGATCCTCCTCTTCCACGACACGGAGGACGATGTGATCGACCCCGCCCAGTCCCGCGCGATCGCCGCCGCCTACGGCCCGCAGGCCCGCCTGATCGAGACCACGGGCCTCGGCCACCGCCGCATCCTGTCCGACCCCGACATCATCGCGAAAACAGTCGATTTCGCACTTTCCGAACCCGAACCCGAACCCGAGCCCGTGTCCGCGCCCGCGACCGTGCGACGGGCGTGAGGATCCGGGTCAGGAAGGCGAGCTGAACGCAGGCGGTCGTTCCGGGAGTTCGTCCGGAGCGGCCGCCACCGCGCGCAGTCGGCGCAGGATCCCCCGGCCGGCCCGCTCGTACGCCAGAGGGTCGCCGTGCAGGACGGAGTGCGCGTTGGCCAGTTCCATCAGGGCCGTCAACTCGAAGGCGACCTGCGGTACCTCGTCCGCGTCGGACGCGTCCCGGAACCCGCCCGTCAGCCGCGCCTCGTCCAGCAGCCGCTCGATGTAGCGCGTCCAGTCGGACCGCGCCTTGGCGATCTCGTCCCGTACAGGGCCGGGGCGGGCATCGAACTCCGCGGAGACGGAGTAGAAGAAGCATCCGCCGGGGAAGACCCGGCGCCCGGAGTAGTCGAGCCAGCGCTCGCACAGCCGCCACACCTTGGCGAGACCCTCGGGGTCACGGTGTACGGGCCGCACCACTTCGTCCTTGAACACGTCCACGGCGGCACGGACAGTGGCGAGCTGCAGATCCTCCTTGGAGCCGAAGAGCGCGAACACCCCGCTCTTGCTCAGGCCGAGATCCGCGGCGATCTTCCCCAGGGACAGACCTTCCAGACCGTCCACGGAGGCGATGCTCATCGTCCGGTCGAGAACCGCCCGCCGCGTCTGGTTGCCGCGTTCCACGCGTCCGTCAGCCATGGCGCCATCTTACCGAACGCACGGTCGTTCACTCGGTGGAGGAAGGGGTCCGCTGTCAGTGACGGGTGCGATGCTCGAAGAGGAAGGACAGCCCTCGAAGAACCGAAGAACCGGGGCCGGAAGGAGTGCGGACCATGCTCACCACTGACTACAAGGACGGCTCCCCGAACTGGGTGGACCTCGGCACACCCGACATCGGAGGCGCAGCCGACTTCTACGGGGCACTGTTCGGCTGGGACTTCCAGGCGGGCAGCGAGGAGGTCGGCGGGTACGGGATGTTCCACCTCGGCGGCAAGACCGTCGCGGGCGGTATGACCGTTCCGGCGGAGCAGGGCCCCTGCGCCTGGCAGGTGTACTTCCAGAGCGCGGACGCGGACGCGACGGCCGCGGCCGTGACGAAGGCCGGCGGCACGGTGACGTTCGAGCCGATGAGCGTCCTGGACTACGGCCGGATGGCGATATGCGCCGACCCGGCGGGCGTGGGCTTCGGGGTGTGGCAGCCGAGGGCGAACGCCGGCCTGGGCGCGGTGACGGACGTGGGCACCCTGTGCTGGACGGAGCTGTACACGGGCGACGTGGCCGGCGCCGCCGAGTTCTACCGCGCGGTCTTCGGCTGGGAGACCGGCGAGATGGCCTACGAGGGCGGTACGTACACGACGGCCAAGCCGGCCGGCACGTCGGACGAGGAGGCCTTCGCCGGCCTGGTGCCGATCTCGACGGACCCGGTGGAGGATGCCGAACGGCCCTACTGGACGCCGTACTTCGAGGTGGCCGACTGTGACGCGGCGGCGGCGAAGGCGGAAGAGGCGGGCGGCAAGGTGCGCCTCACCCCGGAGTCCATGGAAGGAGTCGGCCGGTTCGCCAAGCTGGCGGACCCCTTCGGGGCGCGGTTCGCGGTCATAGCCAGCGCACCCGCACCCGGGTCATGACGAGCTGTTGATCAGTCGTTGATCGGACGTCCATCGGCGACGGTCAGGATCTCCGGCATGTCGATTAATACCACTGCCGCAACCACTGACACCGCTTGGTACGACCTCGCCCTGTGCGCCCAGACAGGCCCCGGCTTCTTCTTCCCGGAGCCCGGCTCCTCACTGCGCGACGCGAAGCGGCTCTGCGGGGCCTGCGAGGGGCGGACGTCGTGCTTGGAGTACGCCCTGGCCAACGACGAGCGCTTCGGAGTCTGGGGCGGCCTCTCGGAGGCCGAGCGCCAGGCCTTGCGTTCCCGCCGCAGCTGATCAGGTGCGCGTCCCCTTCCCGCTCCCACGGACCAGCCCCACACGCCGCGCGAGGTCGAACCCCTCACCACCGCACTCCTCCCGGCGCGGCGTGTGGGGCACGACGCGCACGGGATAGTGCCCCCCGACGGGAGATACGACGCCACCGAAGCGGGGGTCTCCGGCGAACCAGATCCGGTCCGGGTGTTTGTCTTCCAACGTTGCGAGGGGTACGGGGAACGGGATGATCCGGAACATGGCTGTGAAGTCCTCCCGGAAGGGGATGGCGATGGTCCGGGGGCTTCCGGGCGGCCTGCGCGGGTGTCGGCACGGCAACTCGCGCCAGGGGTAGGCCTGGAGGACGGCAGCGACCCGGCGTCGGCGGAAGTAGGCGACGATCACCCAGGGCAAGTAGGGGATGACGAGAATGATCATGAGGGCGAGGGCCATTCCCGCGTAGGGAACGAAGCCGATGCAGGCGAGGGCGGCCAGTGGAGGACCACCGAGGCTGAGCACCCAATTGAAGCGGCGGACAGCCAGCCGTTTGTAGCCGACCACCGTCGGAGGGTGGTCCCAGGCCGCCTCGGTGAGCGTGACACTCATAGGAGTACCTCCAGGATGCGTGAGGTCCCGGAGGCCTTCGGGACACTCGGGTCGGGGTCGGTGAACTGGAGGGTGTGCGCGACCGCTTCGAGGATGTCCGTATAGCTGGCGGCATGCTCGGTGCACGCGCTCGTCAGATCGAGGACGAGCAAGTGGAGTCCATCCGGATGCACCGTCGCGACCCTGGCCTGAAACAGGTGATGCTCGATATCTGGAACGGAAATGATCCCGGCGACGAGACAGCACGGAAGAGCCGACGGCAGGTCGATGAACCTGCGGACTGCGCTGGTCCACAGCGTTGAGCGGGCGATGGCCAAAGCCGTACGTGCCACGGTAAGTCGGGGGTTGGGCTGCTCGACCCGCCGGATCGTCAGGGAGAACAGTGAGGTCGTGACCCCGACCGGCTCCTCAGGATGGAAGCCGAGGGCGGTGTGTACGACGTCGTGCCCCGCCAGTTCCTCAAGGCTGTCCACGAGCTCGGACAGTTCCCGTTGGGCGGCCGAGCTGTCCAAGACTTCCGCGAACGCCTCCAAGGATGCTGCGTCGCCAGGGCCGATGTCATGGAAGCCCGGGGGCAGGCGGAACCAGACCGGCGGGGAGTTACTGTCCTTTGTCATGGCCGCAGCGCCGACCAGACGTGGCCCGTTTTCCTGATGGCCGAGGGAGCATCGTCGAGAACCCCTCGGGCGCCGTCCACTGCTGTTGAGCCTTGTTCGACTGCTTCGCTGTCTGAGCCGTAGTCTCCTGCGGCGGTCAGCGCACCGGTACCCGCCACTGCCACGCCCACCCGGTCTCTGGCGTCCTGGCTCGATGAACGCATGGCCCATCCGGTGAGTGGACTGTCCAGTTGCCGCAGGTCGTCCGAGGTGCTCCATGCCGCCTGCCTGAACGCGGTGGCCCCGGGAGCCAGCCCCACCACCGCGCTGCCTTCCGGAGCGGCGGCCATCGCCGCTCGGGCGGCTGCCGTGCCCGCCTTGGCGCCGGAGGCGACCGCTGCGACACCCGGTACCGCGCCGACCGTGTCTCCGAGGAGCGTCACGCTGCTCTTCCAGAAGTCCGCGTCGAACTGGCCCTTCGTGAAGCCGTCGGACAGGGACTTGCGGAACTTCGGGTCCGAGGTGTGCATCGCCAGAGCCGCCAAGGACAGGCCGCTCCCGACGAGCATGATCGCGAGTCCCGCCGGCGGGCAGACGAGGGCCACGCCCGCCCCGATCGCGCCCAGGATTGCCGACGCGTTCGACATCGCGTCCGCCGGGTCGTCGACGATCTTGTTCCAGATGGAGGCCAGCAGGCCTGGTTCCTTCGGGGCCAGTCGGTCCGTCGCCGCGTTCAGGGTCTGGGCCACTGGGCGGGCGGCCGCGCCGTGCTCGGCGGCGAGTTCGCGGGCCAGGCGGCGGGCATCGGTGAGGGCCTCCTCCGTCTTCGCCGCCGCGGCCTGTGCCTCGTACCGGGTGGCCAGTGCGCGGTGGGAGACCAGGGTGTCGTGCCACCCCGTGAGCCGGCGGGCCGCCTCCGCGAGGGAGGTATGGGCCGCGCCGAGGTAGCGGGGGAGGTCATGCGAGAGGGAGGCGCGGAAGGCGGTGGCGGCCTCGCCCTGCCAGGACGAGCTGTGGGAGACCAGGTCCTTCACCACCCGGGAGGCCTCCCCGAGTGAGGTGGCCGAGGCGCTGAGCTTCTTGGCCAGGGCCAGGACCGTCGCGGGATTTCCGGGGGCCGGGTCGAAGCCCAGCGCCGCGTGCTCAGTCACGCGCGGCCGCCGCCCGGAGGAAGGCCGCACGGACGGCCTGATCGAGCTCCGCGTACTCCGCGGCGCTGCGGTCCACGCCTTCCCGTACGTCCTTGACGCGTTTGGTCAGCTCCTGCGTGCCGTAGGCCCAGCGTTCCTGGAAGCCGTCACACGCCGCGTCGAGGTCCGCGGTGCCCAGCTGGTCGGGCCGTACGTGGTCCAGTGCGCGCCGGGCCTCCCGCAGGGAGACCAGGGAGGAGTCTAGGGCGCGTGTCAGACGGGTCAGCTGGTCGATGTCCACCTGGAGCGAGGTCATGACGCGAAACCCTGGCAGAGCGCGGCTCTGCCAGGGCAATCGGCATCACTCGCCCGAGCGAGCGGAAATCGGTCAGCCCTTGCGGGCGGCGAGGCGGGCCGCGCGGGCGGCCAGCTTCTCGTCGAACTTGCGGGCCTCGGAGTCCAGGCCGTTCATGAACAGCCCGAGCTCCTCCTGGGCCTTCTGGCCCTCGGGGCCGAGGCCGTCGATGTCCATGATCTTGAGGAAGCGGATCACGGGGCTCAGTACGTCGTCGTGGTGGATCCGCAGGTTGTAGACCCCGCCGATGGCCATCTGCGCGGCCATCCGCTCGAAGCCGGGCATGCCGTGTCCGGGCATCCGGAAGTTGACGACGACGTCCCGCACGGCCTGCATGGTCAGGTCCGGGGCGAGCTCGAAGGCCGCGCCGAGCAGGTTGCGGTAGAAGACCATGTGCAGGTTCTCGTCCTGCGCGATGCGTGCCAGCATCCGGTCGCAGACCGGGTCACCGGACTGGTGGCCGGTGTTGCGGTGCGAGATGCGGGTCGCGAGCTCCTGGAAGGCCACGTACGCCACCGAGTGCAGCATCGAGTGGCGGTTGTCGGACTCGAACCCCTCCGACATGTGCTGCATGCGGAAGGCTTCCAGCTTGTCCGGGTCCACGGCGCGCGAGGCCAGCAGGTAGTCGCGCATCACGATGCCGTGGCGGCCCTCCTCGGCGGTCCAGCGGTGCACCCACGTGCCCCAGGCGCCGTTGCGGCCGAAGAGCGACGCGATCTCGTGGTGGTAGCTGGGGAGGTTGTCCTCGGTCAGCAGGTTCACGACCAGCGCGATCTTGCCGATGTCGGTGACCTTGGACTGCTGCGGGTCCCAGGCTTCGCCGTCCTCGAAGAAGCCCGGGAAGTTCCGGCCCTCGCTCCACGGGACGTACTCGTGGGGCATCCAGTCCTTGGTGACCTTCAGATGGCGGTTGAGCTCCTTTTCGACCACCTCTTCCAGCGCGAACAGCAGCTTGGCGTCCGTCCACGCCTCCGAGCTGCCGAGGTGGGGAGAGGTGATCGTCACGGGTACTCCTGGGTGTAAAGCGAACTACCTACGGTTCCGTAGCCTACGGAGTCGTAGGTTAAGCGTGACATCAAGGCCAGCCAACCCCCCGGCAGGTGTATGTCCGGTTACATCCAGTTATCTATGCAGTTTACGGCGGGCGTGAGAGGGGTTTGAGGGGCCAAAATCACGCCGACAGGTGGTTTGCCGCCCCCGTTTTTGACGGAAGAAATCGGTTCCGCTTCACCCGGGGGCGCGGCGATCCGGCCCTCGCCGCTCACGCGCAGGCAGGCCGATGGGGGTCGAGCCCGGGTGCGGGACCCAGCTCGAATGCGCAGATCTCCATCCCCGCGAACGAGGTGTGCCCGTGGTCGAGCTGCAGCCGGACGAGTGGGGTGTCCCTCTCGTCGAGATGGATCCAGGCGTTGTCGGCGCGGTCCGCGGGTGCGGTGCGGAGGTGGTTGCAGGTCCGGCTGCATGTGCACCAGCCGTGGAACCGCAACCGCGCCACCGCCTGTGCCAGGGCCGGCTCGCCCTCGGCCGCCAGCTGCGAAGCCAGGAACGACACCAGCGCGGGACAGACGTCCGCGAGCAGCGGCAGCGGCAGCGGTGCCCCCGCCCCCGCCCCCGCCGCCGGGGCCGGTACCGGCCCCGGCACCGGCCCCGGCACCGGCCCGGTCTCACTCACTCGACCACAGCCTCTCCCGGACCTCCTCGGCCGTCGTCGGCCGCAGCTCGCCGTCCAGCAGGAGCCATCGGGTGATGCCGATCGACTCCAGGAACGGCACGTCGTGGCTCGCCACCACGAGTGCGCCCTCGTACGACTCCAGCGCATCGGTCAGCTGCCGCACGCTCGACAGGTCCAGGTTGTTCGTCGGCTCGTCCAGCATGAGCAGTTGCGGAGCCGGCTCCGCCAGCAGCAGGGCCGCCAGTGCCGCCCGGAAGCGTTCGCCGCCCGACAGCGTGCCGGCCGGGCGGTCCGCCCGGGCGCCGCGGAACAGGAAGTGCGCGAGCCGGGCCCGGATCAGGTTGTTGGTGGCCTGCGGGGCGAACCGCGCCACGTTCTCCACCACCGAACGGCTCTCGTCCAGTACGTCGAGGCGCTGCGGCAGGAACCGCGTCGTCACATGCGCCACCACCGCCCCGGACACCGGCGGCAGCTGCCCGGCGATCGTGCGCAGCAGCGTGGTCTTGCCCGAGCCGTTGCGGCCCACCAGGGCGATCCGCTCCGGCCCCCGCAGTTCCCACTCACCCGGTACGGCGGCTCCGTGGGCCAGGCGCAGATCGCTCAGGGTCAGGACCTGCCGCCCCGGCGGGACCTGGGTGGCGGGCAGCTGGATCCGGATCTCGTCGTCGTCGCGCACCGCCTCCACCGCCTGGTCCAGGCGTTCCTTCGCCTGCGCCAGCTTCTCGGTGTGCATGATCCGGTGCTTGCCCGCCGATTCCTGGGCTGCGCGCTTGCGCGCACCCATCACGATCTTCGGTTCGCGCTTGTTGTCGTACATCTTCTGCCCGTACCGCTTGCGCCGCGCCAATTTGACCTGCGCGTCCGCCAGTTCGCGCTTCTGCCGCTGTACGTCGGCCTCCGCGACCCGGACCATCCGCTCGGCGGACTCCTGCTCGGCGGCGAGCATGTCCTCGTACGCCGTGAAGTTGCCCCCGTACCAGCGGACTTCGCCGTCGCGCAGGTCTGCGATCTGGTCGACCCGCTCCAGCAGTTCCCGGTCGTGGCTGACCAGGAGCATCACCCCGGACCAGGACTCGACCGCCGCGTACAGGCGGCTGCGGGCCCGCAGGTCCAGGTTGTTGGTGGGTTCGTCCAGCAGCAGGACGTCGGGGCGGGCGAGCAGCAGGGCGGCCAGCCGAAGCAGCACGGACTCGCCGCCCGAGAGCTCGCCGACGGTACGCTCCAGGCCGATCCGGGCGAGTCCGAGCTGGTCGAGCGTGGCCAGGGCCCGCTCCTCCACGTCCCAGTCGTCGCCGACGGCGGTGAAGTTCGCCTCGGTGGCCTCGCCCGCCTCGATGGCGTGCAGCGCGGCCCGGGTGGTGTGGATGCCGAGCGCCTCGTCCACGCGCAGCGCGGTGTCGAGGGTGACGTTCTGCGGGAGGTAGCCGACCGAGCCGGCGACGGAGGACTGGCCCTCGGTCGGGGTCAGTTCGCCGGCGATCAGCTTCAGCAGGGTGGATTTCCCGCAGCCGTTGAGCCCGATCAGGCCGGTGCGGCCGGGGCCGACGGCGAGTTGGAACCCGTCGAAGACGGGAGTGCCGTCGGGCCAGTCGAAGGACAGTGCGGAGCAGGTGATGAAAGAAGGGGCGTTACTCATGGAGGCCTCCAGGTTGCGTGAGTGGTGCGTGCAACGCGGGGAGACAGCCGACGGCTCAGCCGTGGGGCGTGGTGGTCGGTGTCTCGAACCTCAGACGAGCAATGTCCTGCTCCGTTTCGACGGTGATGGGCCGTCTTCGAAGCTACGGGCGGCCGCAGCCGCCCGCAAACGAATTAACTCAGCAGGTGTCGCGCATCAGCTCGGCCAGGCTGTGGTCCATGTCCAGGTAGAGGTGTTCGAGGCCGGGCGGCACCACGGTCGCCGCCCGCTCCAGGAAGCGGTGCAGCTCGGCCGTCAGCATCAGCACGATCGCGACACCCTCCGTCGCGTGGAACTCGATGGTGGTCCGGTCGCCGTCGTACGGGCGTACGCGTACGTCGCCACAGCCCGACGGGCGGTCCAGCCCGGACTCCAGCAGCTCGCGCGAGAAGGTCCACGAGACCTCGACGCCCTCCAGCGTGGCCGGGGCGGGGAATGCCATGCGCACGGCGAACGGATCCGCGCGGTCGTAGCAGAGGGTGACGGGCACGGTCTCGACCTTCGGCGCGGTGGCGACCAGACGGGCCTGTGCGGCCTGCTCGATGACAGTGATCAAGGCTCACTCCCTTGCGGCGGATCTGCTGCCGGACTGTGGGGTGGGCCCGGCAACCCGATAGACGCCGGAATCGGCAAATCCGTGCATGGGCCGTTGAGTGAGCTGTGTCACCGATTGGCTTGAACCGATCCGTGTGATCGCACAGAGTGACCGGACGGTGGATGTGCCCGAAGGCGGCCCCGATCCGCAGCGGGTTCCGGGCGCCTCGGAGAAGGGCTGGTTACCGATCACTCCACAGGCGTAAGGGTGCGCATCAAGGCCGCGTAGAAGGCGGCGGAGACGACCATGCCGACGGGCAGGGAGAGGTCGAGGCCGCCCAGGGCCGAGGCGATCGGCCCGGTGTAGAGCGTGTCGACGCAGAGGGCGGCCGCGCCCACCCCGGCCGCGAGCGCGAGGGCGCCCGCCGGGCTGACGCCGCCGGTGTACCGGAAGGGGCTGCCGGGGGACTCGTCCGCCAGCGCCCGGCCGTCGTAGCGGAACCGGCGCAGCAGGATGTCGGTCGCGTAGATCGCCATCCAGCCGGCCGCGCCAGCCGGCCGCGCCAGCCGGCCGCGCCAGCCGGCCTCCTGTTCGGCGACCCGGTCGCGCAGGAGGGGCCGGTAGCGGCTGAGGTGGCGGGCGTTGATCCAGAGCCGGGCCCCGAGCAGGCCCGCACCGCCCTGCAGGCACTCCAGGGCATGACCGTCAACGCCGCCCGTGCGGCGGGCGAGGAGCACATCGCGGGCCGGATCGCCCTCGGCCACCGCGCCGGCCTGACGGTCCTCGCCGACAATCCGCTCACCGTCGCCGCCACCGAACTGCCGGACCTGCCCGTGCTCCTCACCGCCCTCGACGGCGGCATGACCCACCGCGACGCGAGCCTGTGACCTGAGAACGAGGGCGGTGGCGGGTGTGGTGGCAGGGGCCGGAAGGCGCTCTGGACGGCGTATCCGGGGTGCGTTAGCTTCCGGCGCCATGAGACTTCTGGAACTCGGAATCGGCATGTGCGCGGCAGCCCTGGTCGTGGGTGTACTGGCGGCCCCCGCCCAGGCCGATGCGGCCCCGGCCCCCGACCCGGCCCCGGTGGCACAGGACTTACGCGGCGCCGGCTGGGCGCTGAAGGACACCGGGAAGGACGTACGCTTCCGCGGGCTCGCGGCGGTCGGCCGGACCACGGCCTGGGTGGCCGGTTCCAAGGGGACCGTGCTGCGCACGGTGGACGGCGGCCGCAGCTGGCGTGACGTTTCGCCGCCCGGCGCGGTCGCGGAGGCCCTGGAGTTCCGCGACATCGAGGCCTTCGACGCGCGGCGCGCGGTGGCCCTGTCCATCGGGGAGGGCGAGGCCTCCAGGGTGCTGCGCACCGAGGACGGCGGAGCCACCTGGACCGAGCCCTTCCGCAACCCCGACCCGCGCGCCTTCTACGACTGCCTCACCTTCTCCGACGCCCGGCACGGCCTGGCGATGAGCGATCCGGTGGACGGGAAGTTCCGCATCCTGGCCACCGACGACGGCGGACGGAACTGGCGGGTCCTGCCGAACGCGGGCATGCCCGAGGCGCTGCCCGGCGAGGCGGGCTTCGCCGCGAGCGGCCAGTGCCTGGTCAGCTCCGGCCCGCGCGACGTCTGGCTGGCCACCGGCGGAGGGGCGCAGGCCCGGATCCTGCACTCCGCGGACCGCGGTCTGACCTGGCGGGTCGCCGAATCCACCGTCCCGGCGGGCGATCCGGCGCGCGGGGTCTTCGCCCTGGCCTTCCGGGACCGTACGAGGGGACTCGCGGTCGGCGGTGACTACCGCACCGGGCAGGCCTCCCCGCAGGCCGCGGCCGTGTCCGCCGACGGAGGACGCACCTGGCGCCAGGCGGCGACGCCGCCGCCGGCCTACCGATCGGGCGCGGCCTGGTTCCCGTACGGCGGGGGGACGGCGCTCGCGGTGGGGCCCACGGGCACCGATGTGACCACGGACGGCGGCCGCAGCTGGCGGTCCCTGGACGCGGGATCCTTCGACACGGTCGACTGCGCGGCCGACACGGGATGCTGGGCGGCGGGGGAGAAGGGACGGGTGGCGCGGCTGGAACGTCGGCGCTGATCAGCCTGCGGGAGCGGGCGGAGCGGCCGGGGGCGCCGGGGCGGTGACGAGGTCCATGCCCGGGTAGCGCCCGGCCGTGAAGCCCGCGGCCCGGTAGACGGGCTCGCCGTCGGGGCTGGCGTGCAGCTGGACGTAGTGGATGCCGATGCCGTCGAGCCAGGCGACCAGCGCGTCGACGATCCGGCGGCCGTGGCCGCGCCCGCGGGCGGGCGCGTCGGTGACGATCCCGTCGAGGTAGCCGCGCCGGCCGTCGGTCCACCGGGGGCCGGGCAGGTGGTGGGTGACCCAGGCCATGCCGGTGGCGAGCAGCGGTTCGCCGGGAGCCCCGCCGACGACCAGGCAGTGCATGTCGGGACGGTCGCCGACGCGTTCGAGGAACCAGGCGCGGGCGACCTGCCGCCAGGCGGCGTCGACGGGCCCGGGATCGACCCCGAGGGCGTCGAGGGCGACGGCGCGCAGGCGTATGAGCTCGGGGACATCGGCGGGAACGGCGAGGCGGGGCTGCATGAACACTCCGGCGGGCAGGGGTGGTCGAGCGGGTCGAGGGAGGCGGGCGGGTCGAGCCCGCCGAACGGGTCGGACGAGGGCGGAGGAGGGCGGGCCTGCCAGGGCCGGCGCCGTCCCCGCGCGGCCGGTGCTGTGGCCGGTGCGGTGGCCGGAAGGGTGCCGGTCGCGGCGTCCGGTGCGGTGCGGTGCGTCTTCCCCGGCCACCGCTGGGAGGGGCCCCGGGCGGAGGGCCACGGCTCGTACGGGACGTACGCGCATGGCGGCGCCGTTCCCGTGCGGCTACGCGACCGGGTTCTCCCGCACCGTCGACAGGTCCGCCGAGGTCTTCGTGGCGATGAACTCGGTGATGGTGTAGGCGCACACGCCCGCCACGGTGAAGGGGTCCTCGGCCGCGATCCGCTCGATCTCGGCCCGGGACACCCCGCCGGCCAGGATCACGCCCCCGTCGCGCGGGACCTTGCGCCCCGACGCGAGGAAGACGCCGGCGGCGTAGTAGCCGTCCAGCCAGGCGATGTGAGCGTCCATCTGCTCTTCGACGGACTCGACGGGGGCGGTGTAGGTGAGCTCCATGACGAACATGATCGCCAGGCTACTCTCGCTCCATCATGACGAGTGTGAAGACCCCCGCCGACGAGGCCGAGGCCCGGGCGATACAGGACGAACTGCGCCATCAGGTCGTGCTCACCGAGCCCGGCCCGCCACCCGGCCGCGGCCTTGTCGCGGGCGTGGACGTCGCCTACGACGACGCGCGCGACCTGGTCGCCGCCGCGGCCGTGGTGCTCGACGCCGCCACCCTGGAGGTCGTCGAGGAGGCCACCGCCGTCGGGCACGTCAGCTTCCCCTACGTGCCCGGGCTGCTCGCCTTCCGCGAGCTGCCGACCGTACTGGCCGCCCTCGACTCCCTGAAGAACGAGCCCGGCCTCGTCGTCTGCGACGGCTACGGCCTCGCGCACCCCCGC
This sequence comes from Streptomyces sp. NPDC030021, assembly GCF_055574035.1. NCBI lineage: Bacteria > Bacillati > Actinomycetota > Actinomycetes > Kitasatosporales > Streptomycetaceae > Streptomyces > Streptomyces sp. NPDC030021. The sequence continues at coordinate 273,793 of NZ_JBVIAH010000001.1, read as the reverse complement.
GGCTTCGGCCTCGCCTGCCACCTCGGGGTGGTCACCGGGCTCCCGGCCATCGGCGTCGCGAAGAATCCGTTCACCTTCACCTACGAGGAACCGGGCGCCCGGCGGGGCGACGCCGCCGCCCTGCTCGCGGCCGACGGGGCCGAGGTCGGGCGGGCGCTGCGCACGCAGGACGGGATCAAGCCGGTCTACGTCTCCGTCGGGCACCGGGTCTCGCTGGACAACGCCTGCGCGCACGCCCTGGCGCTGAGCCCCCGCTTCCGGATCCCCGAGACCACCCGCCACGCCGACTCCCTGTGCCGCAGGGCGCTGCGGGAGGCCTCCTGAGGCACCCGGCCGGCGGGCCCGCCCGTCAGCGGGCGTCCGCCACCCGGAAGGTGATCCCCGCCTTCTGGAGGCGGGCGATCAGGGCGTCGCCCATCGCCACGGCCGTGGTCAGCTGACCGGCCGCCTCCGGCAGGGCGTCGTGGGCCAGGCAGAGCGCCGACTCGGCCAGCATCTTCGCCGTCTCGCCGTAGCCGGGGTCGCCGCCCGCCACCTCGGTGAGCACGCGCCGGCCGCCGCCCTCGCCCACGAACCGCACGGTGAACCAGCTGCGCGCGCGGCGTTCCGCGTCCGGCCCCTGGCCCGGCTCCCAGCGGTTCATCAGCCACCGCCGGGCCGGCGGCACCTGGGCCAGGGCCACCGTCGCACCCAGCGCCGCCGTACCGCCCACCGCGACGGGCAGGTGCTTGACGGAGGCGTAGTGCCGGTAGCGGAAGTCCGGGCCGTACCGCTCCAGCGCGGCCGCCGACCGGGCCACGATCCGCGGGTCCAGCGAGGGCAGCGGCAGCGCCCAGGTCCCGGTCTCCCGGCTGAACCGCGGCGCCCCCACCGGCCCGCGGGCCCGCCGCCCCAGCAGACGGGGCTCGTGCAGCCGGCGGGCGTGCGCGGCCGCCAGGGTCTGGGGGCCGCGGCTCAGCGCGGTCAGCGCGGAGGCCAGGGTGCCGCCGGAGAAGAAGGCGTTGGACCGCATGAACCCGTCGACCGCCAGCGGGACCCCCTGCGGCAGCTGCCGGACCGTGAAGTACGCCCCGAGGTCGGCCGGGATCGAGTCGAAGCCGCAGGCGTGCACGATCCGGGCCCCGGTCTCCCGCGCCCGTGCGTCGTGCTCGACGTACATGCGGTCCACGAACTCCGGCTCGCCGGTGAGGTCCACGTAGTCCGTGCCCGCCTCGGCGCAGGCGGCCACGAGCTCCGCCCCATACCAGATGTACGGGCCCACCGTCGTGGCCAGCACCCGGGTGGACGCGGCCAGCTCGCGCACGGCCGCGGGGTCCTGGGCGTCGGCCCGCAGCAGCGGCAGCCGCGCGCACGCCGGATCGATCGAGGCCAGCCGTTCGCGCAGCCGCTCCAGCTTCGCGGTGTCCCGGCCGGCGAGGGCCCACCGGCAGCCGGCGGGCGCGTGCGCGGCGAGGTACTCGGCGGTGAGCGCGCCCACGAACCCGGTGGCGCCGAACAGTACGACGTCGTAGGCGCGTTCCGGCCGGTCGTGCGGGACAGTTGCGTTCATGAACGGCTCCTCCCAGGGGGTTTCGGTGGCCGAGGCTAGCGTGATGCCCGGCCGTCAGTGCGAGCGGGTGCGGCGCGCCGCCCCGGGGAGCACGGTGCCCCGGCGACAGTCCGCAGGTCCCTCCGGGGACGCCGCGCGGGCCGCCCGCGCCACCTGCGGACGGCCGGGGCGGCACCCCACCCGATCGCGCGGAGCCGGACACTCCGGGGCCGGGCGATCCGCCGGGAGCCCCGCACGGGGGCTTGTGTTCGATGGAACACGTTCCTAGCATCACTGGTGTTACATCAGTTGTGTCACATAGCCGCACACCACGCACACCATGCACACCAGAGCCGCTGGGGGCCCGATGGCAGTGACAGGGAACGGGAACCGGGACGCGAGCGGGCCCGGCCCGCTCGCCGGGGTGCGCGTCGTCGAACTGGCGGGCATCGGCCCCGGACCGTTCGCCGCCATGCTCCTCGCCGACCTGGGCGCCGACGTCGTACGGGTGGACCGGCCCGGCGGCGGCGGACTCGCGGTCGATCCGGCCTACGACCTCACCAATCGCGGCAAACGCTCCGTCCTGGTCGACCTCAAGTCCGCCGACGGGCCCGCCCGCGTCCTGGACCTGGTCGAGCGGGCCGACGTACTCGTCGAGGGGTTCCGGCCCGGGGTGGCCGAGCGCCTCGGCGTCGGACCGGCCGAGTGCCACGCCCGCAATCCGAAGCTCGTCTACGGCCGGATGACCGGCTGGGGCCAGGACGGTCCGCTCGCCGAGACCGCCGGGCACGACATCGCGTACATCGCCGTCACCGGCGCCCTCGGCATGATCGGGAAGCCGGGAGAGCCGCCGGCCGTCCCCGCCAACCTGATCGGGGACTACGCGGGAGGCTCGCTCTACCTGGTCATCGGGGTCCTCGCCGCCCTGCACCACGCCCGCGCCACCGGCACCGGCCAGGTCGTCGACGCGGCCATCGTCGACGGCACCGCCCACCTCACCGCCATGATCCACGGAATGATGGCGGCGGGCGGCTGGCAGGACCGCCGCGGGGCCAACCTCCTCGACGGAGGCTGCCCCTTCTACGGCACCTACGAGACCTCCGACGGCCAGTACATGGCGGTCGGCGCGCTGGAGCAGCAGTTCTACGACACCTTCGTGGAGCTCCTCGGCATCCGCGACCAGGCCCCGGCCCGCAAGGACCTCGCCCGCTGGGGCGAGCTGCGGGAGGCCGTCGCCGCGCGCTTCAGGACCCGTACCCGCGCGCAGTGGACGGCCGTCTTCGAGGGGAGCGACGCCTGCGTGGCGCCCGTGCTCTCGCTGCGCGAGGCCCCGGACCACCCGCACCTGGCCGCCCGCGGGACCTTCACCGACTTCGGCGGGATCGTCCAGCCCGCGCCCGCGCCGCGCTTCTCGGCGACCCCGGGCGCCGTCACCACGGGCCCGGCGCAGCCCGGAGCGCACGCCGAGTCGGTCGCGGCCGACTGGGACGTGCCGGCCCTGCTCGGGAAGGAGAGGGAGAACTGATGGAACTGTCCATGATGCTCGACTACGCCGGGGACCCGCGCCGGGCCGCCGACCAGGCCGCCGCGCTGGAGTCGGCCGGGCTCGACGCCGTGTGGGTGGCCGAGGCCTGGGGGTTCGACTCCCCGACGATCATGGGCTATCTCGCCGCCCGCACCGAGCGGCTGAGGATCGGCTCGGCCATCCTCAACGTCTACTCGCGCACCCCCGGCCTCATCGCCCAGACGGCCGCCGGCCTGGACGCGCTCTCGGGCGGCCGGGCGCTGCTCGGCCTCGGCGCCTCCGGCCCGCAGGTCGTCGAGGGCTGGCACGGGATGCCGTACGACAAGCCGCTCGGCCGCACGCGCGAGACGGTCGAACTGTGCCGGCGCATCTGGCGCCGCGAGACGATCGACCACCACGGCATCACCGACATGCCGCTGCCGCCCGGGAAGGGCGGCCGGCACGGCAAGCCGCTGAAGATCCTCACCCGCCCGGTCCGCCCCGGGATCCCCGTCTACATCGCCTCGCTCGGCCCGGCCAACGTCCGGATGACCGCCGAGATCGCGGACGGCTGGCTGCCCACGCTGTTCATCCCGGAGAAGGCCGCCGCCGTGTGGGGCGGCCCGCTCGCCGAGGGGACGGCCAAGCGCGCGCCGGAGCTCGGCCCGCTGCAGACCGTCGCGGGCGGCCTGCTCGCCATCGGCCCGGACGCGGCCGCGGCACGGGACCTCGCGCGCCCGCAGATCGCCCTGTACGTCGGGGGGATGGGCGCGGCCGACAAGAACTTCTACAACGACCTGGCCGTCGCCTACGGCTACGGGGAAGAGGCCCGCCGGATCCAGGAGCTGTACCTCGCCGGGCGCAAGCGCGACGCCGCTGCCGCCGTCCCGGACGAGTTCTGCGAGCTGATGACGCTCTGCGGGCCCGAGGGCTACGTACGCGAGCGCGTCGAGGCCTTCCGCGAGGCGGGCGTCACCATGCTCAACGTCACCCCGGTCGGCCCCGACCCGGCCAAGCTGATCGAAACCGTCAAGAGCTGGCTCTGAGCGGGCCGGGGCGTGCCCGGCTCCGTCCCCGGCCCGCCCCCTCACCCACCCGGATCCACCCCGACCCGCTTAAGGGGCCCCGATGCAACGACGCATCTTCGACGCCGACCACGAGGCGTTCCGCGAGACCGTACGCACCTTCCTCGGCAAGGAGGTGCTGCCGCACTACGAGCAGTGGGAGAAGGACGGCATCGTCAGCCGCGAGGCCTGGCGGGCCGCGGGCCGGCAGGGGCTGCTGGGCCTCGCCGTGCCGGAGGAGTACGGCGGCGGCGGGAACACCGACTTCCGCTACGCCGCCGTGATCGCCGAGGAGTTCACCCGCGCGGGCGCCCCCGGGCTGGCCATCGGCCTGCACAACGACATCATCGGGCCCTACCTGACCTCGCTCGCCACCGAGGAGCAGAAGCGCCGCTGGCTGCCCGGCTTCTGCTCCGGGGAGACCATCACCGCCATCGCGATGACCGAGCCGGGCGCGGGCTCCGACCTCCAGGGGATCCGGACCACCGCCGAGGACCACGGCGACCACTGGGTGCTGAACGGCTCCAAGACCTTCATCTCCAACGGCATCCTCGCCGACCTGGTGATCGTGGTCGCCAGGACCACCCCCGAGGGCGGGGCGCACGGCCTGTCGCTGCTGGTCGTCGAGCGCGGCGCGGAGGGCTTCGAGCGCGGCCGAAACCTCGACAAGATCGGCCAGAAGTCCCAGGACACCGCCGAGCTGTTCTTCAACGACGTCCGCGTCCCGAAGGAGAACCTGCTCGGCGAGCTGAACGGCGCCTTCGTCCACCTGATGACCAATCTCGCACAGGAGCGGATGGGCATCGCGATGGCCGGCATCGCCGCCGCGGAGCACCTGCTGGAGATCACCACGCAGTACGTCAAGGAGCGCGAGGCCTTCGGCCGGCCGCTGGCCAAGCTGCAGCACATCCGGTTCGAGATAGCGGAGATGGCCACCGAGGTCGCCGTCACCCGGACCTTCCTCGACCGCTGCATCACGGACCACGCGAACGGCGAACTGGACCACGTGCACGCCTCCATGGCCAAGTGGTGGGCCACCGAGCTGCAGAAACGCGTCGCCGACCGCTGCCTGCAACTCCACGGCGGCTACGGCTACATGACCGAATACCGGGTCGCCCGGGCCTTCACCGACGGCCGCATCCAGACCATCTACGGCGGCACGACCGAGATCATGAAGGAGATCATCGGCCGTTCGCTGCTCGGCTGACCTCTCCCGGACACCTCTCCCGGAGACCTCTCCCGGACACCTCCCCCTGGACACCTTCCCCTTGGACACTTCCGAAAGGCTTGACCAGTGAGCACCGAAGCTTACGTATACGACGCGATCCGCACCCCGCGCGGCCGCGGCAAGGCCAATGGCGCCCTGCACGGCACCAAGCCGATCGACCTGGTCGTCGGACTCATCGACGCCCTGCGCGAGCGCAACCCCGGCCTGGACCCCGCCACCATCGACGACATCGTGCTCGGCGTCGTCGGCCCGGTCGGCGACCAGGGCTCCGACATCGCCCGTATCGCGGCCATCGCCGCCGGGCTCCCGGACACCGTGGCCGGTGTCCAGGAGAACCGCTTCTGCGCCTCGGGCCTGGAGGCCGTCAACCTGGCCGCCGCGAAGGTCCGCTCCGGCTGGGAGGACCTGGTCCTGGCGGGCGGCGTGGAGTCCATGTCCCGCGTCCCCATGGCCTCCGACGGCGGCGCCTGGTTCGCCGACCCGATGACCAACTGGGACACCGGCTTCGTCCCGCAGGGCATCGGCGCCGACCTGATCGCCACCATCGAGGGCTTCTCCCGGCGCGACGTCGACGAGTACGCGGCCCTGTCGCAGGAGCGCGCCGCCGCGGCCATCAAGGACGGCCGCTTCGCGAAGTCCGTGGTCCCGGTCACCGACCGCAACGGCCTGATCGTCCTGGACCACGACGAGTTCGTCCGCCCCGGCACCACCGCCGACACCCTCGCCAAGCTCAAGCCCTCCTTCGCGGACATCGGCGAGCTCGGCGGCTTCGACGCGGTGGCGCTGCAGAAGTACCACTGGGTCGAGAAGATCGACCACGTCCACCACGCTGGCAACTCCTCCGGCATCGTCGACGGCGCCTCGCTCGTCGCCATCGGCTCCCGCGAGGCGGGGGAGCGCAACGGGCTGACCCCGCGCGCCCGGATCGTCTCGGCGGCCGTCTCCGGCTCCGAGCCCACCATCATGCTCACCGGTCCCGCCCCCGCCACCCGCAAGGCCCTCGCCAAGGCCGGGCTGACCATCGACGACATCGACCTCGTCGAGATCAACGAGGCCTTCGCGGGCGTCGTCCTGCGCTTCGTCAAGGACATGGGCCTGTCCCTCGACAAGGTCAACGTCAACGGCGGCGCCATCGCGCTCGGCCACCCGCTCGGCGCCACCGGCGCGATGATCCTCGGCACGATCGTCGACGAGCTGGAACGCCAGGACAAGCGCTACGGGCTCGTCACCCTCTGCGTCGGCGGCGGCATGGGCGTCGCCACCATCGTCGAACGCCTCTGATCAGCCCTGTTCCCCTGCCCACCGGACCTTCCGAAACGAAAGCAGTGACCATGAGCGAGTCCACCACGATCCGCTGGGAACAGGACGAGACCGGCGTCGTCACCCTGATCCTCGACGACCCCGACCAGTCCGCCAACACGATGAACCAGGCCTTCAAGGACTCGATCGCGGCGATCGCCGACCGCGCCGAGGCCGAGAAGGACTCCATCCGCGGCATCATCTACACCTCCGCCAAGAAGACCTTCTTCGCGGGCGGCGACCTCAAGGACATGATCCGGCTCCGCCCCGAGCACGCGCAGATCGCCTTCGACACCGGCACCGAGATCAAGCGCTCCCTGCGCCGGATCGAGACCCTCGGCAAGCCCGTCGTCGCCGCCGTCAACGGCGCGGCCCTCGGAGGCGGTTACGAGATCTGCCTCGCCTCCCACCACCGCGTCGCCCTCGACGCGCCCGGCTCCAAGATCGGCCTGCCCGAGGTCACCCTCGGCCTGCTTCCGGCCGGTGGCGGTGTCACCCGTACCGTGCGCCTGATGGGCATCGCCGACGCGCTGCTCAAGGTGCTGCTCCAGGGGACCCAGTACACCCCGCAGCGCGCCCTGGAAAACGGCCTGGTGCACGAACTGGCCGCCACCCCCGAGGAGATGCTGGCCAAGGCCCGCGCCTTCATCGACGCGAACCCCGAGTCGAAGCAGCCCTGGGACGTACCCGGTTACAAGATCCCGGGCGGTACGCCGTCCAACGCGCGGTTCGCCGCCAACCTCCCGGCCTTCCCGGCCAACCTGAAGAAGCAGCTGAACGGGGCCCCGTACCCGGCCCCGCGCAACATCCTGGCCTGCGCCGTCGAGGGCTCCCAGGTGGACTTCGAGACCGCCCTGACCATCGAGGCCCGCTACTTCACCGAGCTGGTCACCGGGCAGACCGCGAAGAACATGATCCAGGCGTTCTTCTTCGACCTCCAGGCCGTCAACGCGGGCCGCAGCCGCCCGCAGGGCGTGGAGCCCCGCAAGGTCCGCAAGGTCGCCGTCCTCGGCGCCGGGATGATGGGCGCGGGCATCGCCTACTCCTGCGCCCGCGCGGGCATCGAGGTGGTCCTGAAGGACGTCACCGCCGAGGCCGCCGCCAAGGGCAAGGCGTACTCCGAGAAGCTGCTCGACAAGGCGCTCTCCCGGGGCCGGACCACCGAGGTCAAGCGCGCCGAGTTGCTCGCCCGGATCACCCCGACCGCCGACGCGGCCGACCTCGCGGGCTGCGACGCCGTCATCGAGGCCGTCTTCGAGGACACCTCCCTCAAGCACAAGGTGTTCCAGGAGATCCAGGACGTCATCGAGCCGGACGCGCTGCTGTGCTCCAACACCTCCACGCTGCCCATCACGGGCCTCGCGGAAGGGGTGTCGCGGCCGGCCGACTTCATCGGGCTGCACTTCTTCTCGCCCGTGGACAAGATGCCGCTGGTGGAGATCATCAAGGGGGAGCGGACCGGCGACGAGGCGATCGCCCGCGCCTTCGACCTGGTCCGCCAGATCAACAAGACCCCGATCGTGGTCAACGACTCGCGCGGCTTCTTCACCTCCCGCGTCATCGGCCAGTTCATCAACGAGGGCGTCGCGATGATCGGCGAGGGCGCCGAGCCCGCCTCGATCGAGCAGGCCGCCGCCCAGGCCGGTTACCCGGCCAAGGTGCTCTCGCTGATGGACGAGCTCACCCTCACCCTGCCGCGCAAGATCCGCAACGAGAGCCGCAAGGCCTTCGAGGCCGAGGGCAAGGCGTGGACCGAGCACCCCGCGGACGCGGTCATCGACCGCATGGTGGACGAGTTCGGCCGCCCCGGGCGCAGCGGCGGGGCCGGCTTCTACGAGTACGACGAGTCCGGCAAGCGCGCCCGCATCTGGCCGGGCCTGCGCGAGCACTTCGCCAAGCCGGGGTACGAGATCCCGTTCGAGGACATGAAGGAGCGGATGCTCTTCTCCGAGGCCCTGGACACCGTCCGCTGCCTCGACGAGGGCGTGCTCACCTCGATCGCCGACGCCAACATCGGCTCCATCATGGGCATCGGCTTCCCGGCCTGGACGGGCGGCGTGATCCAGTACATCAACGGCTACGAGGGCGGCCTGGCCGGCTTCGTGGCCCGTGCCCGCGAGCTCGCCGGCACCTACGGCGCGCGCTTCACCCCGCCGGCCTCGCTGATCGCGAAGGCCGAGCGCGGCGAGACCTACGCCGACTGATCCGGTGACGGCCCCGGGCCCGCCCGCGAGCGGGCCCGGGGCGTCCCTCCGATCAGGCCTCGGACACGGCCAGGTGGGCGAACAGCCCGTGCTGCCGGGCGCCGTCCGGCGCGGACCAGCCGGCCAGCACCCGTCGCCCCGCGCCGTCACCCGCGGGACCGGGGCGCAGTACCCGGCACACGGTCAGGGTCGACACGGAACCCTCCTCCATCATCGGGCCCACGGTGACGAGGCTCGCGTCGGCGGTGTCCGTCACGGTCCCGGGGCCGGTCAGGCCCGCCGGCACCCCCGCCCCCTCGGTACGGACCTCGACCGTCGGGTCGGGGGTGTCGCTCTCGCTCTGGGCCTGGGCCGTCGTACGGCCCGCCAGCAGGGCCAGCAACTGCTCGACCAGGACGAAGTCGTGGGCCCCGTCGTAGATCCAGCGACGGCCCAGCACACCGTGCTCGCAGCTGCCGATCAGCCCGTCCTCGGCGCCCTTCAGCGGAGCCCCGCGGTAGGTCAGCGGGACCAGGTAGGTCACCGGCTCGTCCCCGGCGGCGTCGGTGACCACCATGAACTCGATGCCCACCTCTCCCTCGGGGTCGTCGAGCCGGAACCCGCCAGCCCTGGCGAGACCGGTGGTGCCCGTGGCCCCCTGGTACCAGGGCCGCGACGGGAGCCATTCGGCGAGGAGTTCCAGCTTGGTCGGGGTCAGCGTGGTGCGGTGGATGACTGCCATGACACGAAGCTACCCGGCCGCTGTCAGGGCAGCGTCCAGAACACCTCCGTCACGAGGTAGAAGACGACGACCCAAAACAGGAGCAGCGCGGCGACGACGGCGCCGCCGACCAGGTTGGTCCTGGCGGGCGGATCGTCCGGTGAGGGCCACAGCCACCGCCTGAGCAGCCGGTTCACGTAGTGGGGCATCGTGAAGAAGCTCATGATGAAGCTCGACAGCAGGTTGCCCACGAGCAGCCCGAACCAGAGCGGCATGCCCAGCGGATGCAGGGCGAGGCTCAATACCACGACGGTCGGGTAGAGCCCGACCCAGACCGCGACGGCGGTCTTGGTCTCCGAGGGCGGCGGCGCTTCCTTGCCGTTCTCCTCGAAGGCGAACCAACTGCCGAACGAGTTGTCGATCGTGCGCAGTTTGAAGTCGTTGAACTTCTCCCCCTCGGCGAGCACCTCCTGCCGCTTCGCCGACGTCAGCCACGCGTCCAGGTGTTCGGCGTTGTCATAGCGGTACAGGGTGGTCCACTCGTCCTGAATGCCCTCGATGGGGCGGAAGATCTCAGTGCCGCGAAACCCTTCGAACTTGCTCTCCTCCTGGCTCATGTGACGCTGCCACGCGAGGAAGTCGTCGACGTGGTCGGGGTGGACGCGGTGGGTCACCACCACGGTCACGAGCGGGTCCGTCGGCTGCGAGCCACCGCTGATCACCTGCTGGGTCGCGGGACCGTCGAAGTACGGCTCGCCGGCGTCGAGGAGCCGTTGCCGGGTCGCGCCGTTCATCCAGGCCTGCAGGTGGGCCACCGAGTCGAACCGGTAGACGATCACCCAGTCGGGCTGCACGGTGGTCGGCGGGGACACCTGGACGCCGAGGTGTCCGGCGTACCGGGCGGCGGCGGCGTTGACCTCGTCCTGCCACTTCTCGTACTCCCGGTCCATGCCGGGGCGGACCCTGCGGCCGAGGATGACCGTCGCCGCGGCGTCCGTCTGCCGTTCGGCCGTCATCGTCGCGTGCCCGTCCGCGCCGACCGGCTCTCGACGAGCCGGCCGTAGATCCGCTCCGGAGTGAGCGGCAGCTCGCGGTAGCGGACGCCGGTGGCATCGCGGAGCGCGTTCGCCAGCGCGGGGGCCACCGGGTTGATGCAGCACTCCGCCATGCCCTTGGACCGCATGGCCCCGACGGAGTCCGACGAGCCCACCAGGAGCACGTCGGTGCGCGGCACGTCGGCGTAGGTGGGGATGCGGTAGTTGCGGAGGTTCGGGTTGGCCATGACGCCGTCCGCGTCGATCTGGAAGTTCTCGGTCAGCGCGAACCCGATGCCCTGGGCGACACCGCCCTCTACCTGTCCCCGGACCTGTTCCGGGTTGATGAGCACACCGGCGTCGGTCGCCTGGACGCTGTACAGGACACGGATCTCACCCGTCACCTGGTGGACGGCGATGCGGAAGCCCTGCGTATTGGAGGTGATGCTGCGGGGCGAGCCGTACGCCTTGCGGGCGGCCGTGAACCGTATGCCGCGTGCCCGGGCCTCGGCGACGAGCGTGGCCAGCGAGACGCGCTCGTCCCCGCAGACGACGCCGTCGTCGTCCATCGAGCACATCACGACGTGGACGCCCGTCTGTGTGGCGGCGAAGTCCATGATGCGGTCGCGTACCGCGTTGGCCGCCCGGAGGACCGCGTTGCCCGCCACGAAGAGTCCGGCACTCGCGAAGGCGCCGGTGTCGAATCCCGTGCGGTCGGTGTCGGACTGCACCAGGCGGATCCGCGACGGTGTCGTACCCAGCTGGTTGGCCGCGATCTGGACGTGCGCGGTCGAGGTGCCCTCCCCGAATTCCACGGTGCCGACGGCCAGTTCGTACACGAGGTCGTCGCCGAGCGTGAGCCAGGCTTCGGAGACGTGCTCGGTCGGGGGCGCGGTCTCGTGCATGGAACTGGCGACGCCGACCCCGACGACCCATCCGGGGCCGGGGGAGGGCTGGTCGGCCGTACGGGCCAGCTCGCCGGCCACGAGGTCGATGCACTCGCCGAGCCCGTTCTCGTGGAACACCACGTCGTCGGGCCCGTCGTGCAGGGCGACGAGCGGCTCGCCCGGGCGCACGATGTTGCGGCGTCGCAGTTCGAGCGGATCCATGTGCAGGGCGAGGGCCAGTTCGTCCATCGCCGATTCCACGGCGAAGGCAGGCTGGGTCATTCCGTAACCGCGCAGGGCGCCGCTCGGGACGGTGTTCGTGTAGACGGAGAAGGCGTCGTACTTCTTGTTGGGGCAGCGGTAGATCATGACGGCGGAGCCGCCCGCGTACAAGGTCTCGCCGCCGTGGTTGCCGTAGGCGCCCGTGTTCGAAAGATTGCGGACCTGGAAGGCGGTGAGCGTGCCGTCGGCCTTCGCGCCGAGCTTGACCGTCAGCTTCATCGGATGCCGGGGCGAAGCCGTGGTGAACTCCTCCTCGCGCGTGTACTCGAAGCAGACGGGCCGGCCGGTGTCGAGGGCGGCGAGCGCGGCCAGGTCCTCCGAGATGACCTCCTGCTTGCCGCCGAAACCGCCGCCGACGCGCTTGCAGAACACGCGGAGCTGGTCCGGGCGCAGCGCGAACAGGTAGGCCAGCTTGACCTTCGCGATCGACGGGGACTGCGAACTGGTGCGGACGTTCAGCCGCCCGTCCTCCATCCAGGCGATCGAACCGTGGGTCTCCAGGTGTGCGTGCTGTACGCGCGGTGAGAAGTACGTGCCCTCGTGGATCACGTCGGCCGCGGCGAAGCCCGCGTCGACGTCGCCGATGTGCGAGTGGATCTCCAGCAGGAGGTTGTGGACGTAGTCGCGGGCGAACGGATCCTCCGAGCCGTGCAGTTGCGGTGCCCCGTCGGCCATGGCCTTCTCGGGGTCGAAGACCGCCGGCAGCACCTCGTACTCCACGGCCACCTTCCGGCAGCCCTCTTCGGCCGCCCCGACCGTGTCGGCGAGCACCGCGACGACGCGCTGGCCGACGAAGCGGACCGTGCGGTCGAGGATGTAGGTGTCGTCCGGATCGACGAGGTGGTCGGTGTGGATCGCCGTGGTGAAGCGCCTGCGCGGCACGTCCTCCCAGGTGTAGACGCGATGCACGCCGGGCACCGCGAGCGCGGCGGTCTTGTCGATGGAGACGATGCGGGCGTGCGCGTGGGGTGAGCGCAGCACCTTCAGGTGCAGCATCCCTTCCATGTGGGTGTCCATCGTGTACTCGGCGCGACCGGTCACCACGTCGTCGGCCGCCGGCGCACCGACGCTCGTTCCGACGGCCCGTCCCGGCGCGGCCCTCTGCACGCCGGTGACGCCCTTCACCGCGTCCTCGATCGCCCGATAGCCGGTGCAACGGCAGAGATTGCCCTTCAACGCCCGGGGCAGGTCCGCCTTCTGGGCCTCGGTGAACGTCGCCGAGGTCATGATCATCCCTGCGGTGCAGAATCCGCACTGGAATCCCGGGGCGTCCCGGAACCGGCGCTGCGCGGGATGCAGGTCGCCGGGTGATCCGAGACCCTCGATCGTGGTCACCTCATGCCCTTCCGCGCGGAACGCGGGCGTGATGCAGCTGTGGACCGGAGTGCCGTCCAGCCACACGGTGCACGCGCCGCAGTCGCCGGCGTCGCAGCCCTTCTTGACGCCGAAGTGGCCGAGCGCGCGCAGGAAGGTACGCAGACACTGGCCGGGGTCCGGTTCCTCGGAGAAGCTCCTGCCGTTCACGGAGTACGTCATGCCGGGCCCCCAGCCATGAGTTCGTGGCGGATCTCTTCGGCGAAGTGGAGGGTGAGGTGGTGGCGGTGGTCCGGGGTTCCGTTGGGGTCGGCGAACCAGACGTCGGCGGGGATGGCGTTGATGCTCTGCTGCAGGGTGCGGGCATCGGGAACGGTGTCGAAAGCGATGCGCAGCGGGCGCGTGGTGCCGGCGGTGACGGTGAGCAGCAGGTCGCTCCTCCCCGCCGTTTGCGTACCGACGAGGAAGACCGTCGAACGGCCCAGGTGGGTCAGCGTGAAGAGGCGGTGGGCGGTGCGCCCCCGCAGGGCGCGCGCCGGAACACGGATGCGCCGCAGCAGTTCCCCAGGGGCGAGGATGTTCCGGTTGTTCCCGGTCACGAAGTCGAGGGCATCGACTGTGCGCACGGACCCGTCGGGAGCCCACAGCTCGTACTCGGCCTCGAGCGCGACCGTGAGCGTGATCATGGGCCCGGCCGGCAGGGACATGCAGATGTTTCCGCCGACGGTCGCCGAGTTCCAGACCTTGAACGAGGACAGGAACGCCTCGCAGCTCCGCGCGAAGAGGGGGCCCGCGGTCCAGTCGGCCGGGGGCGTGAAGGCGTACAGGTCCCGGATGGTGCACGTGGCGCCGATCTCCAGGCCCGCGCCGCTCGGCACGAGGGGATCCCAGCCCAGGGCGGTCAGGTCGACCAGGCGGCGCAGGCCCGGCTGCTCGGCGGAGAAAAGCCACGTCCCGCCGGCGAGCCATGCGTCGCCCTCGCGCCAGTCGGCGCCCGGCCGGTCGGACGGTCGCCGGACGACTTCGCTGATGGTGTTGAGGTCCATGGAACACCTGCCCGTTACGTGCAGGGGTTGCCGCCACCTTGAGCGGCGGAATCCGCTGGGGCCGCTGGGGCCGACCCGCTCAGGGCACAGGCCGGCGGGCGCAAAGACTCCTTTCCAGCGTACTGAGAACGGGCCTGCCCCGCCAAAGCAGGTCTTCGGTCTGCGGCTATGGCCCGCCGGGTGCCTCGCCGGACACGAACGCCGCCCGCAGTTCCTCCCGTAGCGACCGCTGGAAAGCCGTCACCAGCGCCTGGACCACCATCGGCTGCATGTGCGCCGACAGCGCCTTCATCGACTCCACCCGCTCCGGATCGCTCTCGCCCTCCGTGAACGGCCCCCACACCTCGTCCCGGAACAGCGCCGTCAGCTCGTGCGCCGCCGACCTGGCGTGTTCCATCAGCACCCTGCGCGCCGCCAGGATCGTCTCGTGGGCGATCGGCACGTCGAGCAGTGCGACCCCCAGCCGCAGCAGCCCTATGTCCACCCGGAACCCGTCCCCCGAGGCGGCGAGCACGTTCATCGCCGTAAGCCGCCGGACATCGGTGTCCGACAGGCTCCGCCCCGCCCGCTTCTCCAGCTCCTCCCGCGACACCTCCTGGGCCGCGTCCGGAGCCCAACTGGACACCATCGCGCGGTGGATCGCCAGGTCGTGGGCGCTCAGGTCGTCCGGCAGCGCGTCCAGATAGCGCTCGATGGCGGACAGGGTCATGCCCTGGTGCTGCAGCTCCTCGATCAGTGCCAGCCGGGACAGGTGTTCCGGCCCGTAGTGCCCCACCCGGCGAGGGCCGATCACGGGAGGGGGCAAAAGCCCGCGGGTGCTGTAGAAACGAACGGTGCGCACGGTGACGCCCGCCCTGGCCGCCAGCTCGTCGACGGTGAGCATCGGCTCGGGTGCCTGGTCGGCCATCGTCTGCGCCTCGCTCTCTGCTCCACAGCTTGGGTTCAACAGTATTGCTGTCGCACCAACGATGTGAAACGGCCAGGAGCTGCCCATGACCACGAACCTGCGACTGCCCGGACGACCCGAAGAGATCACCCTGCCGGCCCTGCTGGCCCGCAACGCCGCCGAGTACGGGGAGCTCCCCGCCCTCTCCTGGCGGGCCGGCCCGGACGCCGCCGAGTGGACGACCCTCACCTGGAGCGAGGCGCGCCGCCAGGTCGCCGTCCTCGCCTCCGGATACACCGCCCTCGGCGTCGAGCGCGGCGAACACGTGCTGATGATGATGGGCAACCGCCCCGAGCACTGGCTCAGCGACCTCGCCCTCGTCCACCTCGGCGCCGTGCCCGTCACCGTGTACGGGACCTCCGCGCCCGAGCAGATCGCCCACATCGCCCGCCACAGCCGGGCCCGGATCGCCGTCGTCGAGGGCGCCCGCGAACTCCTGCGGTGGGAGCCGCTGCTGGCG
Source organism: Streptomyces sp. NPDC030021 (assembly GCF_055574035.1). Classification (NCBI taxonomy): domain Bacteria; kingdom Bacillati; phylum Actinomycetota; class Actinomycetes; order Kitasatosporales; family Streptomycetaceae; genus Streptomyces; species Streptomyces sp. NPDC030021. Next base: position 258,297 of record NZ_JBVIAH010000001.1, on the reverse strand, counting down.
GACCCGGACGTGCCGCTGGAGCGTCTCGTCGTGGCCGAGGCCGCCGAGGCCGGCGGGCACTCCACCTACGGCTCCCTGTACGCCGGCGGGGCCCGGCTCCACCGCGCCGACGCCTTCGAGAAGGCATGGCGCGAGACCCGCCCCGAGGACCCGCTGACCGTCGTCTACACCTCCGGCACCACCGGCGACCCGAAGGGCGTGCGGCTGACCCACCGCAACCTGATGCTCCAGGCGATCCGCCTCGACCGGCACGTGGAACTGCCCGAGCACGCCGAGCACATCTGCTACCTGCCCTTCGCGCACATAGCCGAGCGGGTCCTCGGCATCTACCTGCCCCTGCTGCGGGCCTCGCACGTCCGGCTCTGCGCCGACCCCGCCGCCGTGTCGGGGGCGGTCCGCGAGCTGCACCCGGTGCAGTTCTTCGGCGTACCCCGGGTCTGGGAGAAGCTCGCCGCCTCGGTACGCGCGGTCCTCGCGCAGCTCCCCGAGGCGCAGCGCACGGCCATCGAGGCCGCCAACGACCTGGCCCGCGCCCGGGCCGCCCACCGGGAGCGCGGCGAGGAGGTGCCGGCCGCACTCGAAGCCTCGTACGCCGGGGCCAAGGAACAGGTGCTGGACCCGTTGCTGCGGCTCGCGGGCATGGACCGGCTGATGTGGACGGCCAGCGCCACCGCGCCGATGCCGATCGACGTGGTCCGCTTCTGGGCCGGCTGGGGCATCACCATCATGGACGCCTGGGGGCTCACCGAGACCTCGGGCGTGTGCACGGTCAACAGCCCGGACGGCTTCCGGCTCGGCTCGGTGGGCCGCCCGATCGAGGGGCTGGAGCTGAGGCTGGCCGAGGACGGGGAGATCCTCACCCGCGGGGCGACCGTCTTCGGCGGCTACCTGCGGCCGGACGGCTCGGTGGAGAGCGCCGCGGACACCGAGGGCTGGTTCCCGACGGGGGACATCGGCCGGGTCGACGAGGACGGCTTCCTCTGGCTGACCGACCGCAAGAAGGAACTGATCATCACCTCGAACGGCAAGAACGTCTCGCCCGCCCTGGTGGAGAACACGGTCAAGGAACACCCGCTGATCGGCCAGGCCCTGGTGTACGGCGACGGCCGCTCCTACCTCGTCGCCCTGCTGGTCCTGGACCCGGAACTGGCCCCGGTCTGGGCCGCCGCCCGGGGCATCGAGGCCGCCTCCCCGTCCGAACTCGCCGCGCACCCCGCCGTCCGGGAGGAGATCACCCGCGCGGTGGCGGCGGCCAACGCCCGGCTCAACCGGACCGAGCAGATCAAGCGCTACCGGCTGCTGACCGAGGAGTGGGGCCCCGAGACCGGGGAACTCACCCCCTCGCTCAAGCTCCGCCGCCGCGTGGTCCGCGACAAGTACGGCGCACTGATCGACGGCCTGTATGAGGAGCCCCACGAGACGGCGTGACGGATCGCCCCGGCCCGGTGAGCGGGATCCCCGCTCACCTGACCGGGGCGGTGACGACAGGCCTAGCGTCCGATCAGCGGGTAGTGGTCGGAGAGGTTGGTGTAGGTGTAGGCGGTGCCCCAGCTGGAGACCGTCCAGGGCGCCGACTGCTCCTTGACCACGTTGTTCTCCCAGCCCGCCGGGCGGGCGTTGCCCTTGCGGTAGAGGACGTAGTCCAGGTCCTCGCGCGGGTCGGTCGGGTAGCGGTAGTTCGCTATCGAGTTCAGCGCGGTGTCGAAGGAGTACGGGTGCCCCGTACGGCTGTCGGAGCCGGCGAGGTCGGCGTTCGCGAGCAGGCTCGCGTACTCGGGGGTGCGCGAGTCGACGTTGAGGTCGCCCGCCACGATGACCTGCTCGTTCGCCGGGATGTTCTTCCCGTCCAGGAAGGCGTCCACGGCCCGGAACTGACGGGCGCGCATCTCCGCCGCCTCGCCCGCGCCGCAGCCGGGGTCGGTGGACTGCGCGTGCGTGCCGACCACGTGCACCTTGGTGCCGTTCACGTTCAGGACGACGTAGGCGAAGCCCTTGTTGGACCACCAGTCGGCGCCGCAGGCGTCCTTGTAGACGACCTGCTCCTTGCGGACGATCGGCCACTTGCTCAGGATCGTGACGCCGCCGTCCTCCGGGGTGGTGGCGGAGTACGCGCCGCCCGTGGCGTCCCAGCCGCTCTTGCTGCGGCCGACGACCGGGGTCTGGTACGGGTACTGCGCGGCGGAGTTCGCCTTCAGCGCGTCCGAGGCGCCGTTGTCGAAGGCCTCCTGGAGCACGACCACGTCGTGGCCCTGGTAGAAGGACGCCTTGGGGATCTCGGCGGCCCGGTGGTCCTGGCCCCAGTTCGGGTACAGGTTCTTGCTCATCAGGAACACGTTGTACGACAGGACGCTGAGCCGCGGGGCGGCGGCGGTCTCCGCGGCCGTGGCGGCAGGCGCGGTGGTGGCGGCCAGCGCGCCTGCGGCGACCGCGGCGACGGCCGTGGCGGCGGCGCGGCGCGAGCGGGGCGTGGAAAGCAGCATGAAGGTCTCCGTCATTCCTGCGGGGGAAGATCGACGCCGTCATACAAGCAGCAGCAGTTACCTCTGGGTAACACCCGTGCAGCGACTTTCTGTCCGTGAGACGGCCGTCCGGTGCTCGCATACTTGTCATATGACGAAGACGTACTCGGCACACCCCGCCGGACGTGCGGCCACGCGCCGCACCGACCCCGAGCCGCCCCCGCCCGGCGGGGTGCTGTGGACCATCGCCGGTGACGTCAGGGCCCTGCTGATGCTGCCCGCCGCCTTCACCATGCAGGTCGCCCACCCCGCGATCGCGGCCGGTGTCGACGAGTACTCCGTCTTCCGCACCGACCCCTGGGGCCGCGGCGAGCGCTCCCTGCGCTCGGTCCAGCTGTGGGTGTACGGCGGCGAGGAGGCGGCCGAGGAGGGTCGCCGGGTGCGCCGCCTGCACAAGGACATCCAGGGCACCGACACCCGAGGCCGCCGCTACCACTCCCTCGACCCCGCCTGCTACGCCTGGGTGCACGCCACCGGCTTCCCGGTCTACCTCTACGCCGGGCGCTACCTGCTGCGCCGCTTCACCCCCGCCCAGGAGCGGCAGCTCTACCAGGAGTGGCTCCAGGTGGGGCGGATCCTCGGCCTGCACGACCGGGACATGCCGCAGAGCATCGAGGAGTACTGGACCTACTGGGGCCGGATGCTGGCCGAGGAGATCGAGCCCACCGCCGTCGCCCGTGAGCTGATCTCCACCGAGGTGCGGCTGCCCCGGCCGGAGGCCGGCTCGCCCGCCGCCCGCCTGCTGCTGCGGCTCACCTGGCCGGTGCTGCGGGCCGCGTTCCTGCGCCTGCGGGCCTTCGTCACCGTCGGCTACATGCCGCCCGAGGCGCGCGCCGCGATCGGGCTGGAGTGGAGCCCGGCCCAGGAGCGCAGGCTACGGCGGTTCAGCACGGCCGTACGGATCCTCGTACCGCTGCTGCCGGAGCGGCTGCGGTACCTGCCCATCGCCTACCGGGCGCGAGCCGCGTGGCATGCGGGAGGCCGCTGACTGCCATGGGACACACGGGCCCCCGCCGGATGCGGGAGCCCGTGCGCGGTGCGCGGGGCCGGCGCGGACTCAGTGCCGGTGGCCGGGCCCGGAGCCGTGCTCGGTGTCGTGGATCGTGTCGGTCTCCGCGATCTTCTTCCAGGACCTGGGCTCCGCGGCGGGCTTCGCCGGGGCGGACTGCTGCAGTGAGCGGGCCGCGGGTTTGGCCGCCGACGGGTTGAGGGCCGAGGCCTCCGGCTTGCCCGGGGTGTAGAGCCAGGTCTCGAAGAGCTGCGCGAGGGGCTTCTTCGAGACCTTCTCGGCGTACCGGACGAAGTCCCCGACCTTGGCGTTGCCGTAGGCCCGCTCGGTCGGCCAGCCCTTGAGGATCTCGAAGAACTTCTCGTCGCCGATCTCGTTGCGCAGCGCCTGCAGGGCGATGGCCCCGCGGTCGTAGACAGCGCCGTGGAACTGGTTCTCCGGACCCGGGTCACCCGGCTTGACCTGCCAGAACGCGTCCTCGGCCGGGCGCAGGGCATAGGCCCAGTCGGCCAGCTCCTGCGCCGTGCCCTCGCCCTCCTTCTCCGACCACAGCCACTGGCTGTAGCGGGCGAAGCCCTCGTTGATCCAGATGTCCTTCCAGCCCTCGACGGACACGCTGTCGCCGTACCACTGGTGCGCCAGCTCGTGCACGACCACCGAGACGTTGGCCCCGCCCCGGAACTGCCCCGGGCCGTAGAACGGCCGCGTCTGGGTCTCCAGCGCGAAGCCGGCGGTCACGTTCGGCACGTAGCCGCCCAGCGCGTTGAAGGGGTACGGCCCGAAGACCCCCTCCAGCCACTCGGCGACCTCGCCGGTACGCTCCACGCTCGCGCGGGCCGCGCCCGCGTTGTCGCCGAGGTCCTTGCTGTACGCGTTGAGGATCGGCAGCCCGCTCGCCGTCTTGTCGGTGGTGATGTCGAACTTGCCGACGGCGAGGGTGGCGAGGTAGGTCGCCTGCGGCTTGTTGGAACGCCAGTTGTACCGGGTCCAGCCGAGCCGCGAGGTCTGGGACTGCAGCACGCCGTTGCTGATCGCCTGGGTGCCGTCGGGCACGTTGATCGAGACGTCGAAGGTGGCCTTGTCCAGCGGGTGGTCGTTGCTCGGGAACCACCAGACCGCCGAGTCGGGCTCCTGCGCCGCGACCCCGCCGTCGGGCGTGCGCTGCCAGGCTGTCCAGCCGTCCACCTTCAGCTCGGAGGGCTTCCCGGCGTACTTGACGACGACGGACAGCGGGGTGTTGCGCGCCAGCGGCTTCGCCGGGGTGACCTCCAGCTCGTGGGAGCCGGACGTGGCGAACTTCGCCTTGACCCCGTTGACCCGGATCTCGCTGACCTGGAGGCCGAAGTCCAGGTTGAAGCGGGACAGGTCCTGCTTGGCGGTGGCCAGCAGGGTGGCCGTGCCTTCCAGCAGGTCCGTCTTCGGCTGGTACTGCAGGCGCAGGTCGTAGTGCGACACGTCGTATCCGCCGTTGCCGCTGGCCGGGTAGTAGGGATCGCCGATACCCGGGGCGCCCGAACCCGAACCCGCCGCCGACGCCGGGATCACCAGCAGGAGGGAAGCGGCGAGCACGCTCGGGGCGATGACTTTGCGGTGCACGAATGGCTCCAAGTGGTAGGGGAGACAGATCGGTTCACAGAGTGGTCCAAGGCCTTGTGGCTCGACCGTATTCACCCTTGACCGCTCAGGTCATGTCCATGGCCCCTGCTGTCACACGATCGCCATTCGGCCGTCACGCGGACGCGCGCGGGACGGTGCCGCGGCCGACCGCGGGGGTACGGCCCGCCCCGGCACACCCGCTCCGGCCTGCGCTCCGACCGTCCGGAGCCCCGGTCCCGACGCCGCCGCCGAACGCCCGGCCCCGCCCGCGGGAACGTCCGGATCGACACGACGCCCCCTTGCCGCACACCCGCCCCTGCGGGCGCGCGGTCGCCCCCGCGCCCGGTCGGCGGTGTGGGGCGACCCCGAGCGGGGAACGGGGGATCGTGAGTGTCGGCCGGAGGGGGCTAAATGGAGATCGCGGCGTTGGCGGTGTCATTGGTGGCGCTCGGAATATCGGGCGCGGTGTCGTGGCGACAGCTGCGGCTCACGGAGCATGCCAACACGCTGCCCGTGGTGGTGGACCTGTTCAGAGAACACCGCAGCGTACGGCTGGCAAGGGCGCGCAGCTTCGTGTATGAGGAACTGCCCGCCTGCGACCTGTCGCTGGGGCTGGCAGGCCTTCCCGTCGAAGGGCAGGAACTCGTCCGCGAACTGGCTTGGTACTACGACAACCTCGGGGCTCTCGTGACGCACGGCGTGGTGGAGATCGAGCCCGTCTCCGGATACCTGGGCGGATCGGTGATCACGGTGTGGGAGAAGATGGAGCCGCTGGTGGCGGTGGAGCGGGCCCGGCGCGCACAGAACTCCCTGCCGGACCCCAACCGGTGGCAGGAGTATTTCGAGAACCTCTACCACCTCGTCCGGGAGGTGCCCGCCGAGCAGGCGCGGGCGGGGAGCCGGTCATGGCGGCTGCCCGGCCGTTGACACACCCCCTGCTCGACGGGCCCCAGGGGCAGCCCTGTCCGGCGTACCGAATAGTCGGTACCGTGCCGCGCATGACCCTTCATCCGCTCGCCGCGCGACGCTGCTGGCACGCCGCCGTCAACCCGCTGCACGCCACCGTCTACTTCTCGCCGGAGATCGCCTCGGAGTTCGCCGCCCTCGGGATAGCCGACCCCGTCGCCGTCAACCTGGCGCACCGCTCCGCCGCGATGGGTGCCGTCGGGGCCGGCGCGGTCACCGCCACCTTCTACAACTACCGGCACGACCTCGTCGCCCGGCACCTGCCCGCCGTCTGGGACACCGTCGCCCCCGAGCAGGCCCTCGCCGCCCGGCTGCGCGCCGCCGACGCCGCCCTGACCCGGCTCCTCGGCGCCGAGACCGTGAAGTCCCCGGAGGTGGCCGAGGCCGCCGACCTCGCGATGCGGGCCACCGAGGGCTGTACCCGGCACGCCCGCACCCTGTACGCGGCCCACGCCGACCTCCCCGTACCCGAGGAGCCGCACCTGCGGCTGTGGCACGCCACCACCCTGCTGCGCGAGCACCGCGGCGACGGACACCTCGCCGCCCTGCTCCTCGCGGGCCTGGACCCGGTGGAGGCTCTGGTCAGCCACACCGCCACCGGCAAGGGCATGACCCCGAAGTGGCTCAAGGCCATGCGCGGCTGGACGCAGGACGACCTCGACGCCGCGGCCGGCAGGCTGCGCGAGCGCGGCGTCCTCGACGCCGCCGGCGAGCTGACCGAGGAGGGCACGGCCCTGCGCGAGCGACTGGAGAGCGACACCGACCGCCTCGACGCCGCGCCCTACGAGCACCTCGGCGCGGACGGCCTGGCCCGCCTCACCGAGCTCGGCGGCGCCCTCGTCCTCAAGGCCGTGACCGCCGGGGCCTTCCCGAGGGACCTCATGGGCAGGGCCTGACGGGCAGGGTTCCCGCCGTCCGCCACCGCCACCTGCCACAATTGGCAGCCTTCCAGTGCAAACGAAGGCAGGCGGGACCCGATCGTGACGACGTCCATCGAAGGCAGGATCGCCGAGGAGCTCGGCGTACGGGAGCGGCAGGTCAAGGCCGCCGTCGAGCTCCTCGACGGCGGCTCCACCGTGCCGTTCATCGCGCGCTACCGCAAGGAAGCGACCGAGATGCTCGACGACGCCCAGCTGCGCACCCTTGAGGAGCGGCTGCGGTATCTGCGGGAGCTGGAGGACCGCCGCGCGGCGGTCCTGGACTCCGTACGGGAGCAGGGCAAGCTCACCGACGAACTGGCGGCGCGGATCGCCGCGGCCGACACCAAGGCCCGGCTGGAGGACATCTACCTGCCCTTCAAGCCCAAGCGGCGCACCAAGGCGCAGATCGCCCGCGAGGCCGGCCTGGAGCCGCTCGCCGAGGGCCTGCTGGCCGACCCCTCGGTGGAACCGGCAGCCGCCGCGGCCGCGTTCGTCGACGCCGACAAGGGCGTCGCCGACCCGGCGGCCGCCCTGGAGGGCGCCCGATCCATCCTCACCGAGCGGTTCGGCGAGGACGCCGACCTGATCGGTGAGCTGCGCGAGCGCATGTGGGGCCGCGGCCGGCTCGCGGCGAAGGTCCGTGAGGGCAAGGAGGAGGCGGGCGCCAAGTTCGCCGACTACTTCGACTTCGCCGAGCCCTTCACCGCGCTGCCCTCGCACCGCGTCCTCGCCATGCTGCGCGGCGAGAAGGAGGACGTCCTCGACCTCACCCTGGAGCCGGAGGAGCCTGGCGAGGTCCCCGGCCCGTCCACGTACGAGGGCATGATCGCCCGCCGCTTCGGCGTCGGCGACCGCGGCCGTCCCGGCGACAAGTGGCTGGCCGACACCGTCCGCTGGGCCTGGCGTACGAAGATCCAGGTGCACCTCGGCATCGACCTGCGGATGCGGCTGCGCCAGGCCGCCGAGGACGAGGCGGTACGGGTCTTCGCGTCGAACCTGCGCGACCTGCTGCTCGCGGCGCCCGCCGGCACCCGGGCGACGCTCGGCCTGGACCCGGGCTTCCGTACCGGCGTGAAGGTCGCCGTCGTGGACGCGACCGGCAAGGTCGTGGCCACGGACGTGATCTACCCGCACGTGCCCGCGAACAAGTGGGACGAGTCCCTCGCCAAGCTCGCCCGGCTGGCGAAGGAGCACGCCGTCGAGCTGGTCGCCATCGGCAACGGCACGGCCTCCCGCGAGACCGACAAGCTGGCCGGGGACCTCATCACGCGCCACCCGGAGCTGACGCTCACCAAGGTGATGGTCTCGGAGGCGGGCGCCTCCGTGTACTCGGCCTCCGCCTTCGCCTCGCAGGAACTGCCGGACATGGACGTGTCGCTGCGCGGCGCGGTCTCCATCGCCCGCCGCCTGCAGGACCCGCTCGCCGAGCTCGTCAAGATCGACCCCAAGTCGATCGGCGTCGGCCAGTACCAGCACGACCTGTCCGAGGTGAAGCTCTCGCGCTCGCTCGACGCGGTCGTCGAGGACTGTGTGAACGGCGTCGGCGTGGACGTCAACACCGCCTCCGCGCCCCTGCTTTCGCGGGTGTCGGGCATCAGCGGCGGCCTCGCCGAGAACATCGTGGCCCACCGCGACGCCAACGGCCCCTTCCGCAGCCGCAAGGGGCTGAAGGACGTGGCCCGGCTCGGCCCGAAGGCGTACGAGCAGTGCGCGGGCTTCCTGCGGATCCGCGGCGGGGACGACCCGCTGGACTTCTCCAGCGTGCACCCCGAGGCCTACCCGGTGGTCCGGGGCATGGCCAAGACGGCGGGCAGCGAGGTGGCGGCCCTGATCGGCAACTCCGGCGTGCTGCGCTCGCTGCGGCCCGAGCAGTTCGTCACCGAGGCCTTCGGTCTGCCCACCGTCACGGACATCCTGCGCGAGCTGGAGAAGCCGGGCCGTGACCCGCGTCCCGCCTTCAAGACGGCCACCTTCAAGGAGGGCGTCGAGAAGATCGGCGACCTGGCCCCCGGGATGATCCTGGAGGGCGTGGTCACCAACGTGGCCGCCTTCGGCGCCTTCATCGACATCGGCGTCCACCAGGACGGGCTGGCCCACGTCTCGGCGCTGTCGAAGAACTTCGTCAAGGACCCCCGGGACGTGGTCAAGCCGGGCGACATCGTCCGTGTGAAGGTCATGGACGTGGACATCCCGCGCAAGCGGATCTCGCTGACCCTGCGGCTGGAGGACGAGGCCGGGGCGGAGCGCGGCGCGGGCGCTCCCCGCCAGCGCGAGGACCGGCGGGGCGGCGGCGGTGGCGGCGGCGGCCGTCCGCCGCAGCAGCGCGGCGGGTCCGGTACCCGCGAGGGCGGCCGCAACCAGGGCCAGGGCGAACGCGGCCAGGCCGGTCAGGGCGAACGCGGCCAGGGCCGTCGGCAGGGCGGCGGCAGCGCCCCCGCCCCCGCCAACAGCGCGATGGCCGACGCCCTGCGCCGTGCGGGCCTCACCGCCCCCGAGGAGCGCCGCAAGAAGTAGGAGCCGTCAAGGGTGTCTTGCAGCCACCCGGCGCGTGTCGGTCTTCGTGCGGAGTGGCTGAATACCTTCCCCACCTGGGGACTTGCCTTGCCAACTCCCGTACAAGATCTGTAGGCATGGTGGAACGCCCGTTCGTCACTCGGCGGACGGGCTTCCGCGTTTTCCCCTCAGGACCGCATTCCCCGAGGCCGCCTCGAAGGCACAGGACGTCATGCCCATGCCCACACACGCCTACCACCGTTGCCCCGGAAAGGGTCCGAAGAGGGATCACATGCCCCACCGGCAACTCAGCATCCGCAAGAGGTGCGAGCAGATTCTCGGCCATCTGGATCTGACCCACCCCTTCTCCCTCGACGACCTGTGCCGACGGATAGCCGAGCGGCGCGGCCGCCCCATCCGGCTCCATCCGCTCCCCAAGGAAGCGGCGGAGTCCGGAGTCTGCGGACTGTGGGTGGGTACGGCCAGCGTCGACTACGTCTTCTACGAGGCGCAGACCACCCCGCTGCACCGGGAGCACATCGTCCTCCACGAGCTGGGCCACATCCTGTTCGGCCACCACTCCCTCGAAGGGGAGGAGACCGACGGGAACGCCCCCGTGGTGCTCGGGCGCACCAACTACACCACCCGGCAGGAGCAGGAGGCGGAGATGCTCGCCAGCATGATCCGCATCCGCACGGCGAACGCCGGCCCGCGGTCCGCGAACGGCGCGCGCGGCACCCTGGCCCGGCTGGAGTCCGCCATGGGATACGAGCGGGGCAACGATGGCCGCTGACCTGACCGCCTTCGGCAACTGGCTCGCCGTCCCCAGCGTGGTGTGCCTGTGGATCGCCGTCCTGCTCCGCGCCCCCGGAGCCCTGCGCTCCCCCCAGCAGCGCGGCCTGTGGCTGGCCGTCGCCACCGCCGCCGCCGCGATGACCCTCAACCTCCCGGACGTCGTCTCGTACGCGATGAGCCAGGGCCCGGGCTACGCCCACACCATCGGCCTCGTCCGCAACCTCATCGGGGTGCTGTCGGCCGGCGCCGTCCTCTACTTCGTGGCCGCCACCACCCGCGGCCGCCGGCTCCAGCTCACCGCCTGCGTCGCCACCGTGGCCTGGCTCGGCGCCCTCCTCGCCCTGGACGCGGCCGCGCCCGGCCACGGCACGCACACCATGCCGCCGGCCGGCGACCCGGTGCCCTCCCTCGCGTACTGGCTCGTGCTGATCTCCGCGCACGTGACCGCCAACATCGTCTGCGTGGCCCTGTGCTCGCGCTACAGCCGCCGTACCGAGAGCCGGGGCCTGGCCGCCGGGCTGCGGCTCTTCGGCCTCGGCACCGCGCTCGCCGGACTGTTCTGGCTGGCGTACCTGCTCAAGGCCCTGTTCGGCAGCACCTGGGCGATGCCCGCCCTCCCGCTGCTCATGAACCTGCACGGCCTGCTGCGCGCCGCAGCGATCCTCGTGCCCACCCTGTTCACCCTCCGGCGCACCTGCGCCGACATCGCCACCGCCTGGCGGCTGTGGCCGCTGTGGCGCGACCTGGTGGAAGCGGTGCCGCACGTGGCGCTCAACAAGCCGCGCGCCTGGCGGGTGATGGAGCTGCTGTGGCCGCCGGTGCCTCGCAACCTGCTCGTGTACCGCAAGGTCATCGAGACGCGCGACGCGATCCTGATCCTGGGCGAGTACGTGGCCCCGGGCGCCCTGGAACAGGCCCGCGGCCAGGTCACCGGACACGGGGTCCCCGAGCAGCGGGCCACCGCCGCCGCGCTGGCCCGCGTACTGAAGGAGGCCCGGCAGGCCAAGCTCGACGGAGCGCCCGGGCAGCCGGGCGAGGCGGCCGCGCTGGAACTGCCCGCCGCGATCCACACCTCGCATGAGGGCGGGGACCTGGCGGACGAGGCCCGGTTCCTCGTCGACGTCGCCCAGGCGTACGCCGTGCCCGCCACCACAAGGAAGTGAAAGAGTCTTGACCACCGTACTGATCACCGGCGCCAGTGCCGGCCTGGGCGCGGCCTTCGCCCGCGGCTTCGCCGCAAAGGGCTGCGACCTGGTCCTCGTCGCCCGCGACAAGGACCGGCTCGACGCCGTCGCCGCCGGACTGGCCCGGGAGTACGGCACCGCGTCCGAGGTACTGCCCGCCGACCTGCTGGACCCGGCCGACTGCGCGGCCGTCACGGAGCGGCTCGCCGACCCGGTGCGGCCCGTGGACATCCTGGTCAACAATGCGGGCTTCGGGCTGCCCGCACCCTTCCCGTACAGCCCGGTCGAGGACGAGGAACGGATGCTCGACCTGCTGGTCAAGGTCCCGCTGCGGCTCACCCACGCCGTACTGCCGGGCCTGCGCGCACGCCGCCGGGGCGCGGTCCTCAACGTCTCCTCGGTGGCCGGACTCCTGCCGACCGGGACCTACGGGGCCGCCAAGGCCTGGATCACCGCCTTCAGCGAGTCGCTGCGGGTGGACATGGCGCCGTACGGGGTCCGGGTGCTCGCCGTGGTCCCCGGCTTCACCCGCACCGAGTTCCAGGAGCGCGCCGGGATGGACGTCAGCGCGCTGCGCGACGCGGTCTGGCTGGAGCCGGAGGCCGTGGTGGCGCAGGCCCTGAAGGACCTCGCCCTGCGCCGCCCGGTCAGCATCACCGGCCGCCGCTACCAGGCGTACGCCCTGGCGGCCCGGCACCTCCCGCGTACCTTCGTGGCCCGCAGAATGGCCCGCACCCGCCGGGCCCCGGCCGACCGGCCGGGGCCCGGCGGGCGCTGAGGCTGTCGCGGCAGCCCCGTGGGGGGGGGGGGGGGAGGGGGGAGGGGGGGGGGGGGGGGGGGGGGGGGGGAAACAGGGGTCATGGGCGGGGGAGGGATAGATACCTGGGCGGTCGGGGGGATC
>NZ_JBVIAH010000001.1:45769-245904 GCF_055574035.1 Streptomyces sp. NPDC030021 | reverse complement strand
CGGTATACGAATGAACGCGCATTCTCCGTCCGCGCCGCCGCGAAGTGGGGCGACTTCGCTTGGGTTGGGGCGTTACGCCGGATCCCTGCCCCCCCCCCCGCCCCCCCCCCCCCCAGGGCCTGTTGTGAAGGAGACGAATCAGCAGTCGCCGTGGCCGTGACCGCCGTAGCCGCCGTAGCCGTAGTCGTCATCGTCGTCCCAACCACCGTAGTCGTCATCGTCGTCCCAGCCACCGGCGACGTAGGCGACGTGTTGGGCCGGGGCTGCCGCCGAGGCGGTGCCCGCCGTACCGAGCGCGGCCCCGCCGGCCATCAGAAGACCGGCAGCGGAGACCACGAAGAGGCGCTTCGCTCGCTGTGCGAACATGAAATTCCCTTTCCTTCCACCACCCTCCTCGCACTTCTCCGAGGTATGAAGGGGGTGGAACCGCAACTGCAGACGAAGAACGCGCAGCACGGATCGGATACAGGGCCGCCGGAAGTGCGGAAGCACGCTTTCCCCCCACAAAGGGCGCAGGCGCCACTCAGGTCCCGGAGCAGCAGGCGTCAGCTTCTTCAATCCCTGCCGACGCGGCACTCCGGCCATGGGGGCGTGCTCCGCGGTTGCGGCTCTCACCAACAAAGGCTACTAGCGCACGAGCCGGTCGGCACCTCGAGTCGTCAAGACCGCCCTTGCCCGCCGGGTATTGCGGGACGGCGCTCAGACCTCTGCGACCCTGCCGTTCTCGACCCGGAGCCGGCGGGTCACGTGCACCGCGTCCAGCATCCGGCGGTCGTGCGTGACCAGCAGGAGGGTGCCCTCGTAGGCGTCGAGGGCGGCCTCCAACTGCTCGATCGCCGGCAGGTCGAGGTGGTTGGTCGGCTCGTCCAGGACCAGCAGGTTCACCCCGCGGCCCTGGAGCAGGGCCAGCGCCGCACGGGTGCGCTCGCCCGGGGAGAGGGTGGCCGCCGGGCGCAGGACGTGGGCCGCCTTGAGGCCGAACTTGGCCAGCAGGGTGCGGACTTCGGCCGGCTCGGTCTCGGGGACCGCCGCGCAGAAGGCTTCGAGCAGCGGTTCGTCGCCGAGGAACAGGCCGCGGGCCTGGTCCACCTCGCCGACCAGGACGCCGGATCCGAGGGTGGCGGAGCCGGAGTCCGGGGCCAGCCGGCCCAGCAGGACGGCGAGCAGGGTGGACTTGCCGGCGCCGTTGGCCCCGGTGATCGCCACCCGGTCCGCCCAGTCGATCTGCAGACTGGCCGGGCCGAGGGAGAAGTCCCCGCGCTTGACCGAGGCCTCGCGCAGGGTGGCCACCACCGCGCCGGAGCGCGGGGCCGCCGCGATCTCCATGCGCAGCTCCCACTCCTTGCGGGGCTCGTCGACGACCTCCAGCCGCTCGATCGCCCGCGCCGTCTGGCGGGCCTTGGCGGCCTGCTTCTCGCTCGACTCGCCCCGCAGGTTCTTGCCGATCTTGTCGTTGTCGGAAGCCTTGCGGCGGGCGTTGCGCACGCCCTTGTCCATCCAGTTGCGCTGCATCTGGGCCCGGCCTTCGAGGGCCGACTTCTTGCCCGCGTACTCCTCGAACTCCTCGCGGGCGTGGTTGCGGGCGCGCTCGCGCTCCTCCAGGTAGGAGTCGTAGCCGCCGCCGTAGAGGTTGATCTGCTGCTGGGCGAGATCGAGTTCGAGGACCTTGGTGACCGTCCGGGTCAGGAACTCGCGGTCGTGGCTGATCACGACCGTGCCGGCCCGCAGCCCCTTGACGAACCGCTCCAGCCGCTCCAGACCGTCCAGGTCCAGGTCGTTGGTGGGTTCGTCGAGCAGGAAGACGTCGTAGCGGGAGAGGAGGAGCGAGGCGAGGCCCGCGCGGGCCGCCTGACCACCGGAGAGCGCCGTCATGGGCAGGTCGAGACCGACGGCCAGGCCGAGCTCGTCGGCGACCTCCTGGGCCCGCTCGTCGAGGTCGGCGCCGCCGAGGTTCAGCCACATGTCCAGCGCGGTCGCGTACGCGTCGTCCGCGCCCGGCGTTCCGTCCACCAGCCCCTGCGTCGCCGCGTCGAGCTCGGCCTGCGCGGCCGCCACGCCCGTACGGCGGGCCAGGAACTCCCGGACCGACTCCTCGGGCCGGCGCTCCGGCTCCTGCGGGAGGTGGCCGACGGCGGCGCCGGGCGGGGAGAGCCGCAGCTCCCCGGTCTCGGGGGTGTCCAGCCCGGCGAGCAGCCGCAGCAGGGTGGACTTCCCGGCGCCGTTCACGCCGACGAGGCCGATGACGTCGCCGGGGGCGACGACGAGGTCGAGATCGGCGAAGAGGGTGCGCTCACCGTGCGCGGCGGTGAGCTTCTTGGCGACGAGGGTTGCAGTCATGATGTGCCGATCCTATCCGCGCCCGGACCGCACCCGGCATGGCCGGATAGGTGGGAAGCGCGTCATTGCGGCCATCGCGGGGGCGGAACACCATGAAGCCATGTGGTCATCGCCGCGCAACGTCCTCGTCCTCCTCTACGACGGGGTCCAGAGCCTGGACGTGACCGGGCCGGTGGAGGTGTTCGCCGCGCTCGCCCGCTTCCCGGGGCGGGCCGGGTACGCGATCCGGACGGTTTCTCCCGCAGGAGAGCCCGTCCGCACCAGCAGCGGGCTGACGCTGGTGCCGGACGGGGAGCTGGCGAGCGCCCGGCCGGGGCCCGGGACCACGGTCCTGGTGCCCGGGGGGCAGTTCTCGGGGGACTTCGAGCCCAGGCTCACCGACTGGCTCCGTACCCACGGGGGTGGCGCGGAGCGGCTGGTCTCCGTGTGCACGGGAGGACTGCTGCTGGCCGAGGCGGGACTCCTGGACGGGCGGCGGGCGACGACGCACTGGTACGCCTGCGAGCGGATGGCGCGGGACTACCCGGCCGTCGCCGTCGAGCCGGACCCGATCTACGTACGGGACGGACCGGTGGCCACCTCGGCCGGGGTCACGGCGGGGATCGACCTCGCCCTGGCGCTGGTGGAGGAGGACCACGGCCAGGACGTCGCCCTGACGATCGCCCGGCACCTGGTGGTGTTCCTGCGCAGGCCCGGAAACCAGGCACAGTTCAGCGCGCAACTGGCCGCCCAGACGGCCCGCCGGGACCCGCTGCGGGACGTGCAGCAGTGGATCGCCGAGCACCCGGGGGAGCAGCTGGGCGTCGAGCACCTCGCCGCCCGGGCCCGGCTCTCGCCGCGGCACTTCGCACGGGCCTTCCGGGCGGAGACCGGCGTCACGCCAGGCCGGTACGTCGAACGGGTCCGGGTGGACCACGCGCGGCGGCTGCTGGAGGAGAGCGGGGAAGGGATCGCACAGATCGCCCGGGCCTGCGGGTACGGGAACCCGGAGGCGCTGCGCCGGGCCTTCGTACGCACCCTCGGCCAGCCGCCCGCCGAGTACCGCCGCCGGTTCGGCACCTCCCGCCCCTGAGGGCCGGCGGCGCTCCGGGAAGCAAGAGCCGCCCCACCGGGGCGGAGTCCTGTTCCGACCATCGCTCCGGAGGAGCCATGCAGATCGCTGTACTTCTCTACGACCACTTCACCGCCCTCGACGCCATCGGGCCGTTCGACACCCTCGGCCGGCTGCCCGACGCCGAGGTCGTCTTCGTCTCCGAGCGGCCGGGACCCGTACGGACCGACAGCGGGGCGCTCGCGCTCGTCGCCGACAAGGGGCTCGACGAGGTCACCCGGCCCGACATCGTCATCGTGCCCGGCGGGCCGCATCCCGAGCGGGAGATGGCCAATCCTGTGGTCCTGGACTGGCTGCGCACGGTCGACGCCACCACCACCTGGACCACCTCGGTGTGCACCGGATCCCTGCTGCTGGCCGCCGCCGGGCTGCTCGACGGCCGGCGGGCCACCAGCCACTGGCTGTACCTGGAGCAGCTCCCGAAGCACGGGGCCGAGCCCACCGGTGAGCGCGTGGTGTTCGACGGGAAGTACGTCACCGCCGCAGGGGTGTCCTCCGGGATCGACATGGGGCTCACCCTGCTCGGGCGGATCGCCGGCGACGACTTCGCCCAGGCCGTGCAGCTGATGACCGAGTACGACCCCCAGCCGCCCTACGACTCGGGCTCGCCGGACAAGGCCCCGGCCGCTCTCGTCGAGATGCTGCGGGGGAACGTCACCCCCGGCTGACGCCGGCCGTCACGGAGCCGGAGTCCACGTGAAGCGCGGAGCCCGGCGCTCCAGGAACGCGGCGACCCCCTCCGCGGTGTCCTCGCTCCCGGCGGCCTGGTCCTCCCAGTACGCGTCCCGGTCGGTCCGGCCGTCCGCGAACTCCTTGGCCGCCGCCTGCGTCAGCTGCGAGCGCGAGGCCAGGATCCGGGTGAACTCCGCGACGCGCTTGTCCAGCTGGCCGGCCGGCAGCAGCTCGTTCAGGAAGCCCGCGCGCAGCGCCGTCTCCGCGCCGATCAGCTCCGCGGAGAAGAGGAGGTACTTGGCCCAGGCCGGGCCGACCAGGGACGCGAGCCTGCGGGTCGAGGACGCCGCGTAGACGATGCCGAGCCTGGCGGGGGTCACCCCGAAGGAGGCCCCCTCCTCGGCGAAGCGCAGATCGCAGGCGGCCGCGAGCTGGCTGCCGCCACCCACGCAGAAGCCGCGGATCGCCGCGAGCGTGGGCTTGGGGAAGGCGGCCAGGGCCTCCTCGGCGGCCACGGCCAGGGCCCGCGGGTCCGCGGCCCCGGACTCCCCAGAGTCCGCCGCGTCCCCGGTCAGCGAGGAGATGTCGGCGCCCGCGCAGAAGGTCGGCCCGGCCCCGGTCAGCACGAGCACCCGTACCGCCGGGTCGGCCGCCAGGCCCGCCACCAGCTCCGGGAGCCTGCGCCACATGGCGGCGGTCATGGCGTTGCGCTTGGCGGGGTGCGAGATGACGATCGTGGCCACCCCGTCGGCGACCGTGTGCAGGAGGGTTGCGTCCATGGCTGCGTCCATGCGCCGGATGCTATCCCGGGCGGTCATACCTGTGATCAAGGGAGTCCCGCGGGGGTGCGAGGGTGGCACGTCCATGGGCTCCCGCCGCATCCGGGGGCTGGTCAGGGAGGACGAGGCTCCGGCGGCGGCGGCCGCGGGAAACGGGCCGGGCGAGGCGGCCGGGAAGCGTCCGGCAGAAGATCAGGAATAGTCGAACAACTGACTCTGTCATACGCCAGTGGTCAGAATGTGTCCGATAGGCGCTGACTTATGGTCAGCAGTCCGGTCCGGACCAGCCCGTTCCCCACTCTTGTCGCGTGGAGACGATCGAGCGCGAAGACGGGGGACGGAACATGGACGTCAGCGGGAGTGTCCCGCAGGCCAAGGCGGGTGAGGCAGAGGCTCCGGCTGACCCCCTCGCCTACGAGGGTGTGTGGAGGTTCACCGCGCCCGCGGTTGAAGAATCCGTTCCGCAGGCCCGCCGTGCGGTCCGGGACCTGCTCGGGCGCCAGGGGGTGCCGGCCCATCAGGACCTCGTGTACTCCCTGCTCCTGATCGTCTCCGAGCTGGTGACGAACTCGGTCCGGCACGCCGCTCTGCTCTCGCCGGAGGTCGCGGTCGAGGTCGCGATCGGCCGTGAGTGGGTGCGGGTGGCCGTCGAGGACAACCACCCCTACCGCCCCAAGGCGCTCGAAGCCGACTTCGGCCAGACCGGCGGCCGGGGCCTCCTCCTGGTCCGGGAGATCACCCTGGAGGCCGGCGGGGTCTGCGACGTCGAGCACACCTCGACCGGCGGCAAGGTGATCTGGGCGGCCCTGCCGCTCACCGCCCCGCCGACCGCCGGCTGAGCGGCGGCCGGCGAGGCGGCGGCCGGCGAGGCGGTGAGCGGCGAGGCGGCGCTCGGCCGGAGGGCGGGACGGCGTACGGGCTACCAGCCCGCCGCGTCGCCGGTCAGCTCGCGGATCGCGGGCCGCGCCGCGTCCAGCACGGTCATGAACCAGGCCGAGAACGGCACTGCGGCGTGCCGCTTCGCCAGTTCCTCGGCGGTGACGAAGGCGGTGTCCTCGACCTCCTCCGGATCCGGCCGCACGACAGTCTGCGCGAGTCCCACGAACAGGTGATTGAACTCCTGCTCCACCAGACCCGACGCGGGGTCCGGGTGGTTGTAGCGCACCGTCCCCGCCTGCGCGAGCAGCGAGGGCGACAGGCCCAGCTCCTCATGGGTCCGCCGGGCCGCGGCCGCGAACGGCGACTCCCCGGGATAGGGGTGACCGCAACAGGTGTTCGACCAGACGCCGGGGGAGTGGTACTTCCCGAGGGCCCGCTGCTGGAGCAGCAGACGGCCCTGCTCGTCGAAGAGGAACACGGAGAACGCCCGGTGCAACTGCCCGGGCGCCTGATGGGCGGAGAGCTTCTCCGCCGTGCCGATGGTGTTGCCGGCCTCGTCGACCAGTTCGAGCATGATCGGTTCTTGAGTACCGGTGCCGTTGGACGCGCTGTTCGCGGCGGTGGCTGGTGTGGTCGGCATACCCATCCTTCGCTTCGGACTTCGGCCTTCAGTCTGCCGTACAAAAGAGGCTTGTCCCCACTTCGGAGATCCACGTATGTCCGCCCCCCGTCGCGTGCTAGGAGACGAGGGGCGGATCACCTCACGTGTCACTCACGTGTCACTCGCATGGCCTCGTGTGCGCGTCAGACTCCGAACGGGGCCGGATACCTGATCGTTCCCGTCGGCACCGGACGGGAATCATCCAGCACCAGGGCCATCGTGGCTTCGTCGGGGACCTCGAAGGGGGCCCGGATCCCGAAGTGCGACGCCGGGACGAAACCGAAGCGCGGATAGTACTCCGGGTGTCCCAGGACGAGGACCAGTGACTCCCCGCGCTCCCGGGCCGCCGCGAGCAGGGCCCGTACGACCGAGCTGCCCGCGCCCGAGCGCTGCAGCGCGGGATCGGCCGCCACCGGGGCGAGCGCGAGCGCCGGGGCGCCGTCGACCTCGCACCGGGTCAGCAGGGCGTGCGCCGCCACCGACCCGTCCGGGGCCTCGGCCACGTACGACAGCCCGGGCAGCCATGAGCCGTCGGCGCGCAGCGCGTCCACGAGGTCGGCCTCCAGCGGAGTCCCGAAGGCCGCCAGGTTGATCTCCCGGACGGCGGCCGCGTCGGCCGCGGCCTCCGGCCGGGCGGGCCAGGCGTCGCCGTCCCCGGCGCTCACCGGGCGCAGGACGTAGCCCGTGTACCCGTACTCGTGCCCGTGGCGGGCCCGTACGTCGAGCTCCTCGTGCGTCGCGGCCAGGGCCCGCGCCATCGCCGGGCCGCCGGCTCCGGACAGGGCACGGACCCGCTCGGCGAGCGGGCCGTAGTACTCGGCCCAGTCCGAGTCGGGCAGCTCGTGCACGCCGAGCACCTGGTACCCGGCGGCCTGGGCGGCCGCGAGGTTGCCGGCGGTGGTGCGCAGCGCGCAGTGCGGGTCCCAGAAGGCGCGGGCGCCCGCGGACGGATCGGGGACCGACCACTGGCACTCGGTCAGGACCAGGGTGCCGCCCGGGGCGAGCAGCCGCTTCCACCGCGCGAGCGCGGCGTCGAAGCCGAGGAGGTAGGCGGAGCCCTCCGCCCAGACGAGGTCGAAGGAGCCGTCCTCGAAGTCCTCGCCGGTCAGTGCGCCCATGTCCGCCTCGACCGTGCGGACGCGGTCGGCGAGCCCGCGGGCCGCGGCGGCCGTACGGAGCTCGTCGAGGAAGGGGGCGTGCAGGTCGACGGCGGTCACCTCGGCGCCCGTGCCCGCCGCGCCCGCCTCGGCGGCGAGCAGCAGCGCGCTGCGGCCCGGGCCGCAGCCCAGGTCGAGGACGCGCGGCCGCTCGCGCAGCGGTCCGCACAGGGACAACAGGTGGCGGGTGCTCGCGTCGGAGCCCGGAGCCTGCCGGGGCAGGCCGTGGTGCAGGGCGAAGAAGGCGTGCGTGAAAGCGTCGACGCCCTCGGGATCGGAGGAGTCGTCGAAGGAATTGCTGTCGGTCAACGTGAACCCTTGGAACGGGGGCTCCGGCCGACGAGGCCCAGCTGTGTGATCAGGCCCGGCCGGATGCCCGGAAGGAAGGGGAGATGCACCGGAGTTCGCTGCGCATGGCCGCGACCACTACGACGGTCATCAACCCACCTCTTTCCACTCGACACGTTCAGGGGCGTGTCCACCGTAACATCAGGGCCGTTTGTGGTACCGCGCCGTGATCGTCAATGATGATCGGAACCCGGCCCGGGGCCCGAATGTTCGGCTTATCAGGGCGTAAACGGGTGGTGAACCCCTGCTTCCATTCATCCGATAGCCTCTGCCGACGTGCCGCCGCCCCATAAGGGCGCGCGTTCGGAATCCGTTACAAGGAGTGAGTTCGTCTGCCGACCGTCATCCTCACCGGCCTGCCGGTCCCCGGATCACCGCTCGCGGACGAGCTGCGCTCCCTCGGCTTCGACGTCCGCCCGGCCGCCGGTCCCAAGGACGCCGCCGCCGCACTGGCGGGCGTACCCGCCGACCAGCGGGTGGCCGTCGTGGACAGTGCCTTCGTCGGGCACGTGCACGCGCTGCGCCTCGCGCTGACCGACCCGCGCTTCGACGCCTGCGCCGTCACCGGTGCCCTCGCCGTCCAGGCCGGAGCCCGCGGGGCCCTCGACAAGGCCGCCGCCGAGGCCGCCGCGGGCACCGGCGGGGCCGGCCCGTACGCGGACCGGCTCGCCGCCGCCGTCGAGGCCGCCGGGACCACCGTCCAGCGCCCCGAACTGGGCACGCTCGTCGCCGCGGTCCCCGCCGGCCCCGCCGAGCGCGACGCGGCGACCGCCGCCGTCGCCGCCGTGGACGACGAGGCCGTACGCCTGCGGACCGCCGTGAAGTCCCGCGACGGCTTCTTCACCACCTTCTGCATCAGTCCCTACTCGCGCTACATCGCCCGCTGGTGCGCGCGCCGCGGCCTGACCCCGAACCAGGTCACCACCGCCTCGCTGATCACCGCGCTCATCGCGGCCGGCTGCGCGGCCACGGGCGAGCGCTGGGGCTACGTGGCGGCCGGGGTGCTGCTCCTCGTCTCCTTCGTGCTGGACTGCACCGACGGGCAGCTCGCCCGCTACTCGCTCCAGTACTCGACGATGGGCGCCTGGCTCGACGCCACCTTCGACCGCGCGAAGGAGTACGCCTTCTACGCGGGCCTCGCGCTCGGCGCGGCCAGGAACGGCGACGACGTCTGGGCCCTGGCCGTCGGCTCCATGATCCTCATGACCTGCCGGCACGTCGTGGACTTCTCCTTCAACGAGGCCAACCACGACGCCACCGCCAACACGAGTCCCACGGCCGCCCTCTCCGGCCGGCTCGACAGCGTCGGCTGGACCGTGTGGGTCCGCCGGATGATCATCCTCCCGATCGGTGAGCGCTGGGCGATGATCGCGGTCCTGACCGCCTTCACCACCCCCCGGATCGTCTTCTACGCCCTGCTGATCGGCTGCGCCTTCGGCGCGCTCTACACCACCGCCGGCCGCGTCCTGCGCTCCCTGACGCGCAAGGCGACCCGCACCGACCGGGCCGCCCAGGCGCTGGCCGACCTTGCCGACTCCGGCCCGCTCGCCGAGCTCCAGGCCCGCCTGCTGCACGGCCGCGCCGGGTCCTTCGGCTCCGTGTACGTGGCGGCCCTCGGCGCGCTGGTGATGATCGCGGGCGCCGTGCTCCTGCCCTTCGGCGACCCGCGGCTGATCGCCGTCGCGGTGATCTACGTCATGGCGGCCGGCCTCGCCGTCGCCGCGCCCCTCAAGGGCGCCCTGGACTGGCTGATCCCGCCGCTGTTCCGGGCCGCCGAGTACACCACCGTGCTGATCCTCGCGATGAAGGCGGACGTCCCCGGGGCCCTCCCGGCGGCATTCGGCCTGATCGCGGCGGTCGCCTACCATCACTACGACACGGTGTACCGCATCCGCGGCGGCACCGGCGCGCCCCCGCACTGGCTGGTGCGGACGATCGGCGGCCACGAAGGCCGGGTCCTGCTGATCACGGCCCTGGCGGCCGTCCTCGTATCGCGCGAAGCGGACTTCCCCGTCGCGCTCACGGCCGTGGCCGTGTTCGTGGCACTCGTGGTGCTCGTGGAGAGCATCCGGTTCTGGGTCTCCTCCGGAGCACCCGCCGTACATGACGAAGGAGAACCAGCATGATCGGCCTTGTACTCGCTGCCGGTGCCGGACGCCGTCTGCGTCCCTACACCGACACCCTGCCCAAGGCGCTCGTGCCGGTCGGCCCCGAGGGTGACGAGGAGAGCCTGACGGTTCTCGACCTGACCCTGGGCAACTTCGCCGAGGTCGGCCTCACCGAGGTCGCGATCGTCGTCGGCTACCGCAAGGAAGCCGTGTACGCCCGCCGCGAGGCCCTGGAGGCCAAGTACGGCGTCAAGATCACGCTGATCGACAACGACAAGGCCGAGGAGTGGAACAACGCCTACTCCCTGTGGTGCGCGCGTGACGTCCTCAAGCAGGGCGTGATCCTCGCCAACGGCGACACCGTCCACCCGGTCTCGGTCGAGCGCACCCTGCTCGCCGCCCGCGGCAACGGCCAGAAGATCATCCTCGCCCTCGACACGGTCAAGAACCTGGCCGACGAGGAGATGAAGGTCGTCACCGCCGAGGGGAAGGGCGTCCAGAAGATCACCAAGCTGATGGACCCCGCCGACGCCACCGGCGAGTACATCGGTGTCACCCTCATCGAGCCCGAGGCCGCCGAGCAGCTGGCCGAGGCCCTGAAGACCACCTTCGAGCGGGACCCCGACCTCTACTACGAGGACGGCTACCAGCAGCTCGTCAACGACGGCTTCACCATCGACGTGGCCCCCATCGGCGACGTGAAGTGGGTCGAGATCGACAACCACGACGACCTCGCCAAGGGCCGGACGATCGCATGCCAGTACTGACGAGGCTCATCCCCTCGCCCGTCGTCGTCGACATCAGTCGCGGGGCGATGGACGACCTGGCCGGCCTCCTGGCCGACCAGCGGATCTCCGCCTCCGGCAAGCTCGCCATCGCGATCAGCGGCGGCTCCGGCGTGGCGCTGCGCGCCAAGCTGGAGCCCGTGCTGCCGCACGCCGACTGGTACGCGGTCGTCGACGGCACCATCGACTCCGCGGTCAAGCTGGCCGACGACATAAAGGGCCGCCGCTACGACGCCGTCGTGGGCCTGGGCGGCGGCAAGATCATCGACGTGGCCAAGTACGCCGCGGCGCGGGTCGGGCTGCCCATGGTGGCCGTCGCCACCAACCTCTCGCACGACGGCATCTGCTCGCCGGTGTCCATCCTGGACAACGACAACGGCCGCGGCTCCTACGGTGTGCCGACGCCGATCGCCATGGTGATCGACCTCGACGTGATCAAGGAAGCCCCGGTCCGGTTCATCCGCGCCGGCATCGGTGACGCGATCTCCAACATCTCGGCGATCGCCGACTGGGAGCTCTCGCACAAGATCAACGGTGAGCCCATCGACGGCCTGGCCGCCGCCATGGCCCGTACCGCCGGCGAGTCCGTGCTGCGACACCCCGGCGGATGCGGCGACGACGAGTTCCTCACCGTGCTCTCCGAGGCGCTGGTGCTCTCCGGCATCGCCATGTCGATCAGCGGGGACTCCCGCCCGTCGTCCGGCGCCTGCCACGAGATCAGCCACGCCTTCGACCTGCTCCACCCGGGACGCTCCGCGCTCCACGGCGAGCAGGTCGGCATCGGCGCCGCCTTCGCGATGCACCTGCGCGGGGCCGCCGAGCAGTCCGGCCTCTTCGTCGAGGTGCTGCGCCGGCACGGCCTGCCGGTCGGGCCCGAGGAGATCGGCTTCAGCGTCGACGAGTTCGTCGCGGCCGTCGAGTACGCCCCCCAGACCCGCCCGGGACGCTTCACGATCCTGGAGCACCTCAACCTGTCCGCCGCCGAGATCAGGGACGCTTACGCCGACTATGTCAAGACCATCCGTAGCTGAACTGAGGCCCGTCGTCCACCCTGCGGGCGTCAAGGACCGGGTCAGCGGCGAGCACTGGGGCGGGCGCCTCTACATGCGCGAGATCTCCCTGCGCATCACCCGCTTCCTCGTCACCACCAAGGTCACGCCGAACCAGCTGACCTACCTGATGACCCTGGCCGGCGTCCTCGCCCTCCCGGCCCTGCTGGTGCCGGGCATCTGGGGCGCCGTCCTCGGCGTGATCGCGGTCCAGATGTACCTGCTGCTCGACTGCGTCGACGGCGAGGTCGCCCGCTGGAAGAAGCAGTTCTCGCTCTCCGGCGTGTACCTGGACCGGGTCGGCGCCTACCTGTGCGACGCCGCGGTCCTGGTCGGCTTCGGCCTGCGTGCCGCCGACCTGTGGGGCCCCGGCGGCGCCGACTGGCTGTGGGCCTTCCTGGGCACCCTGGCCGCCCTCGGCGCCATCCTGATCAAGGCCGAGACCGACCTGGTCGGCGTCGCCCGCCACCAGGCCGGGAAGCCCGTGGTCAAGGACGCGGCCGCCGAGCCGCGCGCGAAGGGCATGGCGCTCGCCCGCCGGGCAGCCGCCGCGCTCAAGTTCCACCGCCTGATCCTCGGTATCGAGGCCTCGCTGCTCATCCTGGTGCTGGCCGTCGTGGACCAGATGCAGGGCGACCTGTACTGGTCCCGGGTCGGGGTCGCCGTGCTGGCCGCCATCGCGATGCTCCAGACGGTGCTGCACCTGGTGTCCATCCTCGCCTCCAGCAGGCTCAAGTGAGTGCCCCGCTGCGGCTGGGCGCCGTGATCATCACCATGGGCAACCGGCCCGACGAGCTCAAGGCGCTCCTCGACTCGGTGGCCCGCCAGGACGGAGCCCCCGTCGACGTGGTCGTCGTGGGCCAGGGCGTGCAGGTCACCGGCCTGCCCGAGGGCGTCCGCAGCATCGACCTGCCCGAGAACCTGGGCATCCCGGGCGGGCGCAACGTCGGCATCGAGGCCTTCGGCCCCGGCGGCAGCGACGTGGACGTGCTGCTCTTCCTGGACGACGACGGTCTGCTGGAGCGCACCGACACCGCCGAGCTGTGCCGGCAGGCCTTCGCCGAGGACCCCGCGCTCGGGATCATCAGCTTCCGGATCGCCGATCCGGAGACCGGTGTGACCCAGCGCCGGCACGTGCCGCGACTGCGCGCCTCCGACCCGATGCGCTCTTCGCGCGTGACCACCTTCCTGGGCGGCGCCAACGCCGTCCGCACGACGGTGTTCGAGCAGGTCGGATCGCTGCCGGGGGAGTTCTTCTACGCGCACGAGGAGACCGATCTGGCCTGGCGGGCGCTCGACGCAGGGTGGCTGATCGACTACCGGTCGGACATGGTGCTGCTGCACCCGACAACTGCCCCCTCCCGGCACGCGGTCTACCACCGTATGGTGGCTCGTAACCGGGTGTGGCTCGCCCGCCGCAACCTGCCCGCCCCGCTGGTCCCGGTCTACCTGGGCGTCTGGCTCCTGTTGACGCTCGTACGCAGGCCGTCGGCACCGGCGCTCAAGGCCTGGTTCGGCGGTTTCCGGGAGGGGTGGACCACTCCCTGCGGACCCCGCCGCCCGATGAGATGGCGAACGGTCTGGCGGTTGACCCGGCTGGGCCGACCTCCTGTCATCTGACCAGCCCGCGTCTGGGAACATGACGCGATCACGGGCCTCGAGCCACCAGCCTGATGCCCACCTGGCCGCATCTTGAAGACGAAAGTTTCAACTTGTGAGTGACACAACCCACGACGGCGCCCTCGCCACGAGCAGGCCGCTGTCCGACGACGCGGGGCTGAGCCCCGCGGAGCTCGCCAGGAAGTACGGCCTCTCGGTCAGCGGCGCCAGGCCGGGCCTCGGCGAGTACGTGCGGCAGCTCTGGGGCCGGCGCCACTTCATCATGGCCTTCTCCAGGGCCAAGCTGGTCGCGCAGTACAGCCAGGCGAAGCTCGGCCAGGTCTGGCAGGTGGCGACCCCGCTGCTGAACGCGGTCGTCTACTGGCTGATCTTCGGTCTGATCCTCAAGGCCGGCCGTGAAATGCCCAAGGACGTCTACATCCCGTTCCTGGTGATGGGCATCTTCGTCTTCACCTTCACGCAGAGCTCGCTGATGGCGGGCGTCCGGGCGATCTCCGGGAACCTCGGCCTGGTGCGGGCGCTGCACTTCCCGCGCGCCTCCCTGCCGGTGTCCTTCTCGCTGCAGCAGCTCCAGCAGCTGCTGTACTCGATGATCGTCGTCTTCGTCATCGCCATCTGCTTCGGCAACTACCCGCAGCTCTCCTGGCTGCTGGTGATCCCGACGCTGGCGCTCCAGTTCGTCTTCAACACCGGCCTCGCCATGATCTTCGCGCGGGCGGGTTCCAAGACCCCCGACCTGGCGCAGCTGATGCCGTTCGTGATGCGTACCTGGATGTACGCCTCCGGCGTCATGTTCCCGATCGGGATCTACCTCAAGGAACAGCCCGAGTGGATCAGCGACCTGCTGCTGTGGAACCCGGTGTCGATCTACATGGACCTCATCCGGTTCGCGCTGATCGACGACTACGCCGCCAGTAACCTGCCTCCGCACGTGTGGGCCTTCGCCGTGGGCTGGGCCGTGGTGATCGGCGTCGGCGGCTTCGTGTACTTCTGGAAGTCTGAGGAGCGTTACGGCCGTGGCTGACAACACCCAGGGACGCATCCCGACCGTGATCGCGGACGGCGTCCACATCGTCTACCGGGTCAACACCGGCAGCTCCGGCAAGGGCGCGGCCACCGCCGCGCTCAGCAAGATAGTCCGCCGGAAGAAGGGCGACTCCCCGGGCGTCCGGCGGGTCCACGCCGTGCGCGGCGTCTCCTTCACCGCCTACCGCGGCGAGGCCATCGGCCTCATCGGGTCCAACGGCTCCGGCAAGTCGACCCTGCTGCGCGCCATCGCGGGCCTGCTGCCCTGCGAGGAGGGCAAGGTCTACACCGACGGCCAGCCCTCGCTGCTGGGTGTCAACGCGGCCCTGATGAACGACCTCACCGGCGAGCGGAACGTCGTTCTCGGCGGCCTCGCGATGGGTATGAGCCGCGAGCAGATCAAGCAGCGTTACCAGAGCATCGTCGACTTCTCGGGCATCAACGAGAAGGGCGACTTCATCTCCCTGCCGATGCGTACCTATTCCTCCGGCATGGCGGCGCGTCTGCGCTTCTCCATCGCGGCGGCCAAGGACCACGACGTTCTGATGATCGACGAGGCCCTGGCCACCGGTGACCGCAGCTTCCAGGTGCGTTCGGAGGACCGGATCCGCGAACTGCGGCAGAAGGCCGGCACGGTCTTCCTGGTGAGCCACAACAACAAGTCCATCCGCGACACCTGTGACCGGGTGCTGTGGCTGGAGAAGGGTGAGCTCCTGATGGACGGGCCCACCGAGGAAGTCGTCTCGGCATACGAGAAGGCCACCAACGGCTGACCTCCGGGTCGCGCGGTGCCCTCTTCCGGCGCTTTTCCGCTTCACCCGAAGGCCCCCGCCGCTCAGCGCGGCGGGGGCCTCAATCGTGTTCTCGCATTTCGCGGCGACATTCGGTGGCGGAGCGAATACCCGAGAGGGCTCCGCGACGTTCTACAGCGTAAGCTGAGGCGGTCCTCAATCGCGGCAAGAGGGGACGATTCCCTGCAGGTGAAGGGCCTTGGGGCAGCCCGGGGAATCCCCCGGCGGCGTGTCCGAAATAGGATGTAATGGGTCGGCAGTGTAGAACGGGAGACGTGACGGCAATGGCTACGGGAATTCTCCGGCCCCCAGGCACGACGGCCGTCCCCGCCCCGGGCGGCGGGCGGTGAACCCGGGGCTCGGCATCCGGCCCCCGGCCGACACGGTCCACGTGAGCGCCACCCTCGACAAGGCGGCGGCGGAGAACTTCCCCGTCGCCCCCGTCTTCCTGCCCCGCGCCTGGCGCGACGGGCTGACCGCCGTCTACGGCTACGCCCGCCTCGTCGACGACATCGGCGACGGCGACCTCGCCCCCGGCGGACACGACGCCGTGCTCCTCGGTCTCGACCCCGCCGCGGTCGACGACCGGCTCGCCATGCTCGACGCCATCGAGGCCGACCTGCACCGCGTCTTCAACGGTTCCGTAAGCCCCGCCGGCCCGCCGCGGCACCCGCTGCTGCAGGTGCTGCAGCCCGTCGTCCGCTCCCACGGCCTGACCCCCGAGCCGTTCCTCGCTCTGATCGAGGCCAACCGCCGGGACCAGCGGGTCGCGCGCTACGAGACGTACGCCGACCTGGTCGGCTACTGCGAGCTGTCCGCGAACCCGGTCGGCCGCCTCGTGCTCTCCCTCACCGGCACCAGCACCCCCGAACGGATCCGCCACTCCGACGCAGTCTGCACCGCCCTGCAGATCGTCGAACACGTCCAGGACGTCGCCGAGGACCTCGCCCGCGACCGGATCTACCTGCCCGCCGAGGACCTGCGCCGCTTCCACGTGACCGAGGCGGAGCTCGCGGCCCCGTCGGCCGGCGCGTCCGTACGCTCCCTGGTCGCATTCGAAACCGAGCGTGCCCGCGAACTGCTGAACGAAGGCACCCCGCTCGTGGGCAGCGTGCACGGCAGACTCCGGCTGCTGCTCGCGGGCTTCGTGGGAGGAGGGCGTGCGGCTCTGCGAGCCGTCACCGTCGCCGGTTTCGACGTACTCCCCGGCCCGCCCAAGCCCACCAAGAGCGGCCTGCTCCGCGAGGTGGCCGCCGTCCTGCGCACAGCGCCGAGAAAGGGGTGAGCCCGACCGTGGAGGGCCCCACACACGTGTCCGCACCGGTCCAGGCCGCCTACAGCTACTGCGAGGCCGTCACCGGTTCACAGGCACGCAACTTCGCCTACGGCATCCGGCTGCTGCCGAACGACAAGCGGCAGGCGATGTCCGCGCTGTACGCCTTCTCGCGGCGGGTCGACGACATCGGCGACGGCACGCTGGCGCCCGAGGCCAAGTTCGCCCGGCTGGAGGAGACCCGCGCCCTGCTCGGGCGGATCCGCGCCGAGGAGGTCGACGAGGACGACACCGACCCGGTCGCCGTCGCCCTCACGCACGCCGCGCGGCGCTTCCCGATCCCGCTCGGCGGCCTCGACGAGCTCATCGACGGGGTCCTGATGGACGTCCGCGGCGAGACGTACGAGACCTGGGACGACCTCAAGAACTACTGCCGCTGCGTGGCCGGGGCCATCGGGCGGCTCTCGCTCGGCGTGTTCGGCACGGTGAACGCCTCGGGCCTCGGAGCGGCCGACGCCGCGCGCGCCGGGGAGTACGC
The DNA here is from genome assembly GCF_055574035.1 of Streptomyces sp. NPDC030021. Lineage (NCBI taxonomy): Bacteria > Bacillati > Actinomycetota > Actinomycetes > Kitasatosporales > Streptomycetaceae > Streptomyces > Streptomyces sp. NPDC030021. The sequence goes on along the minus strand of NZ_JBVIAH010000001.1, from coordinate 228,770 downwards.
CGACACCCTCGGCCTCGCCCTGCAACTCACCAACATCCTCCGGGACGTCCGCGAGGACGCCGGCAACGGGCGCACCTACCTGCCCGCCGAGGACCTCGCCAAGTTCGGCTGCTCGGAAGGCTTCCACAGCGACCGGATGCCTGCCGGCGCCGACTTCGCCGGGCTCGTCCACCACGAAGTCCGGCGCGCCCGCGCCCTGTTCGCCGAGGGCTACCGGCTGCTGCCGATGCTCGACCGGCGCAGCGGCGCCTGCGTGGCCGCCATGGCCGGCATCTACCGGCGCCTGCTGGACCGCATCGAGCGGGAGCCGGAGGCGGTGCTGCGGGGCCGCGTGTCGCTGCCGCCGCACGAGAAGGCGTACGTCGCCGTGCGCGGCCTGTCCGGACTCGACGCGCGGACCGTCACCCGCCAGAACACCCGGAGGCGAGCCTGATGACCGCGATCACCCCGCTTCCGGAGGCGGCAGCCGGTCCGGCCGCCGTCGCCGCGCCGCGCACACGCCTGCGCCCGCGCCCGTCGGGCCGTCCCGGCCGGGACGCCGCCCGGGCAACCGCCCCGGCAGCGGGTGCGTCTCTTCCGGGGGACCGCGGCCACGCGGGCCGGGCCGCCGCACACCGGGCGGCCCCGCCCGCGCAGGACCGACCGGCCGGCCCGGAGGGCCACCGCACCACGGGGGAGGGCGCATGACCGGCTTCGAACAGCACGCCGTCGTCGTGGGCGGCGGACTCGCAGGGGTCACCACCGCCCTCGAACTCGCCGACGCCGGGCTCCGCGTCACCCTGCTGGAGGGCCGCCCCCGGCTCGGCGGGCTCGCCTTCTCCTTCAAGCGCGGCGACCTCGAAGTCGACAACGGCCAGCACGTCTACCTGCGCTGCTGCACCGGCTACCGGTGGTTCCTCGACCGCATCGACGGCGCCGCCCTCGCGCCCCTGCAGGACCGGCTCGACGTACCCGTCCTGGACGTCGCCCACCCCGGCGGACCGCGCCTGGGCCGGCTGCGCCGCAGCGCCCTGCCCGTGCCCCTGCACCTGGCCGGCTCGCTCGCCCGCTACCGGCACCTCTCCCTCGCCGAACGATTGAGCGTCGGCCGCGCCGCCCTCGCGCTGCGCCGCCTGGACCCCACCGACCCGGCGCTGGACGGCCTGGACTTCGCGACCTGGCTCGGCCGCTACGGGCAGTCCGCCCGCACGATCGAGGCCCTGTGGGACCTGGTCGGGATCGCCACCCTGAACGCCACCGCCGAGCAGTCCTCGCTGGGCCTGGCCGCCATGGTCTTCAAGACCGGCCTGCTCTCCGAGAACGGCGCCGCCGACATCGGCTGGGCCCGGGTACCGCTGGGTGAACTGCACGACACCCTCGCCCGCAAGGCGCTCGACGCGGCCGGCGTACGGACCGAGCTGCGCACCCGCGTCACGGACATCTCCCGTATGTCCGAGGGGGCGTGGCGGATCGACACCGAGGAAGAATCCCTGGAGGCGGGCACCGTCGTCCTCGCCGTCCCGCAGCGCGAGGCGCACGGACTGCTGCCCGCCGGTGCCCTCCCCGACCCCGACAAGCTCCTGGACATCGGCACCGCGCCCATCCTCAACGTCCACGTGGTCTACGACCGCAAGGTGCTCAAGCAGCCCTTCTTCGCCGCTCTCGGCTCCCCGGTGCAGTGGGTCTTCGACCGCACCGAATCCTCCGGACTCCCCGACGGCGGCCAGTACCTGGCCCTGTCCCAGTCCGTCGCCCAGGACGACATCGACGAGCCCGTCTCGGTCCTGCGCGCCAAGTACCTGCCCGAGCTGGAGCGGCTGCTGCCCGCCGCGCGCGGCGCCAAGGTACGGGACTTCTTCGTCACCCGGGAGCGGACGGCCACCTTCGCCCCCACCCCCGGCGTCGGCCGGCTGCGCCCCGGGGCGCGCACCGACACGCCGGGGCTCTACCTCGCCGGTGCGTGGACTGCCACGGGCTGGCCCGCGACCATGGAGAGCGCCGTCCGGAGCGGACTGAGCGCGGCCCACGCCGCACTCGCCGCGCTCGGCCGCCACCGCGAACACCCTCTGCAGGAGGCGGCATGACGAGCACCATCAGCAGCACCGGCACCACCAGCACCGCAAGTACAGGAACAAGAGGAGAGCCAGTGAACCCGGGGAACCCGGCTGTCGAGAACACGGATGCCAGTGTGGGCACAGCCGGAGGGGGCGTGGAGAAGGCGGACACGATCGCGCTCCTGGAACGCGGCCGTACGCTCTCGACCCCCGCGCTCCGTGCCGCCGTCGACCGGCTCGCGGCGCCCATGGACACCGTCGCCGCCTACCACTTCGGCTGGATCGACGCCCAGGGCAACGTGGCGGACGGCGACGGCGGCAAGGCCGTGCGTCCCGCGCTCGCGCTGCTCTCCGCCGAGGCTGCGGGCGCAGCGGCCGAGGTCGGCATCCCGGGCGCCGTCGCGGTCGAGCTCGTGCACAACTTCTCGCTGCTGCACGACGACCTGATGGACGGCGACGAGCAGCGCCGCCACCGCGACACGGTGTGGAAGGTGCACGGACCGGCCCTCGCGATCCTGGTCGGCGACGCTCTGTTCGCCCTCGCCAACGAGGTGCTGCTGGAGCTCGGCACCGTGGAGGCGGGCCGCGCGACCCGCCGGCTTACCACCGCCAGCCGCAAGCTCATCGACGGCCAGGCGCAGGACATCTCCTACGAGCACCGCGAGCGCGTCAGCGTCGAGGAGTGCCTGGAGATGGAGGGCAACAAGACCGGTGCGCTCCTCGCCTGCGCGGTCTCCATCGGTGCGGTGCTCGGCGGCGCGGACGACCGTACCGCCGACAAGCTGGAGGAGTACGGCTACCACCTGGGCCTCGCCTTCCAGGCCGTCGACGACCTGCTCGGCATCTGGGGCGACCCGGAGGCGACCGGCAAGCAGACCTGGAGCGACCTGCGCCAGCGCAAGAAGTCCCTGCCGGTGGTCGCCGCCCTCGCCGCCGGCGGGGAGGCCTCCGAGCAGCTCGCGGAACTGCTCGCCGCCGACGCCAAGAGCAGCGACTTCGAGAACTTCTCGGAGGAGGAGTTCGCGGCCCGCGCGGCCCTCATCGAGGAGGCCGGCGGCCGCCGGTGGACCGCCGACGAGGCGCGCCGCCAGCACGCCGTCGCGATCCGGGCCCTGGACGACGTCGACATGCCGCAGCGCGTGCGCGACCAGCTCGTGGCCCTCGCGGACTTCGTCGTCGTGCGCAAGAGGTGATCGCCACCCGACAGCGGATATGAATCGCGAGTCGCCGGCCGGCGCCGCCACCTGAGCGTGGCGCGCACCGGCCGACGGCAGACCCCAGCACAGCAGAGGACACTGTTCTAAGGGGAAGCCATGACAGCGACGACCGACGGCAGCGCCGAGAGCGCCGGCGCCGGCAGCGAATCCACCCCGGGCGCCCAGGGCCTCCCGGCAGGCCCCGGCGTGGGGCGCGCCCGTGGCCCGGCGGCGGAACCGGGGCCGCCCGCCCCGTCCCGTGCGGGCGGGGCAGGCCCACGGGCCGAGTACGGACCGCCAAGCACGCCCGGCGCGCAGGGCGCCCGTTCCGCCCCACCGGCGGCCGAACCGGGGCAGTTGGCCCCACCCGCCGGCCGGCAGGGCGTGGCCACGATGCCGCCCGAGGCGAAGCCGGGCGGCCCGCCCGCGCCGAACACCGGCCGGGGCGGCGGCCGAGCCCCCACCGCGGACCCGTCCGCCGGCCCGGGGCCCGACCGGCCGGGCCGGACCACGGCGCCCGCCGACCTGCCCCGGCCGCCGGACGGCACCCGGCCGGGGGTGTACGAGGCCGCCGCGCGCGCCACCAGGAACCTGCTGGACCGCCAGGACCCCGAGGGCTGGTGGAAGGGCGACCTGGAGACCAACGTCACCATGGACGCGGAGGACCTGCTGCTGCGGCAGTTCCTCGGAATCCGGGACGAGGCCACCACCCGGGCCGCGGCCCTCTTCATCCGCGGCGAACAGCGCGAGGACGGCACCTGGGCCACCTTCCACGGCGGACCGCCCGAACTGTCCGCCACCATCGAGGCCTACGTCGCGCTGCGCCTCGCCGGGGACGCGCCGGACGCCCCGCACATGACCCGCGCCTCGGCCTGGATCCGGGCCCACGGCGGGATCGCCGCCGCCCGCGTCTTCACCCGGATCTGGCTGGCCCTCTTCGGCTGGTGGAACTGGGAACACCTGCCCGAACTCCCGCCCGAGCTGGTCTTCCTGCCGCCCTGGGTGCCCCTGAACATCTACGACTTCGGCTGCTGGGCCCGCCAGACCATCGTCCCGCTCACCGTGGTCTCCGCACTGCGCCCGGTCCGCCCCGCCCCCTTCGCCCTCGACGAGCTGCACGCCGACGCGCGCACGCCCAACCCCGCCCGCAGATTCGCCCCGCTGACCAGCTGGGACGGCGCCTTCCAGCGGATGGACAAGGCCCTGCACGTCTACCGCCGGTTCGCCCCGCGCCGGCTGCGCAAGGCGGCGATGGCCACCGCCGGCCGCTGGATCGTCGAACGCCAGGAGAACGACGGCTGCTGGGGCGGGATCCAGCCGCCCGCCGTGTACTCGGTCATCGCCCTGCACCTGCTCGGCTACGACCTCGGGCATCCGGTGATGCGCGCCGGACTGGAGTCGCTGGAACGGTTCGCGGTGTGGCGCGCGGACGGCGCCCGGATGATCGAGGCCTGCCAGTCCCCGGTGTGGGACACCTGCCTCGCCGCGATCGCCCTGGCCGACGCGGGCCTGCGCCCCGACCACCCCGCACTGGTCAAGGCGGCCGACTGGATGCTCGGCGAGGAGATCGTCCGCACGGGCGACTGGGCCGTGCGCCGGCCCGGGCTCGCCCCCGGCGGCTGGGCGTTCGAGTTCCACAACGACACCTACCCCGACATCGACGACACGGCCGAGGTGGTCCTCGCCCTGCGCCGGATCAAGCACCCGGACCCGGCCCGGGTCGAGGCGGCCATCGCCCGCGGGGTGTCCTGGAACCTCGGCATGCAGTCGAGGAACGGGGCGTGGGGCGCCTTCGACGCCGACAACACCAGCCCCCTTCCGAACAAACTGCCCTTCTGTGACTTCGGCGAGGTCATCGACCCGCCCTCGGCCGACGTCACCGCCCACGTGGTGGAGATGCTCGCCTTCGAGGGCCGCGCGGGAGACGCCCGGACCCGGCGCGGCATCGCCTGGCTGCTGGCCGAACAGGAGCCGCGCGGCGGCTGGTTCGGCCGCTGGGGCACCAACTACGTCTACGGCACCGGCTCGGTGGTCCCGGCCCTCACCGCCGCCGGGATCTCCCCGGGGCATCCCGCGATCCGGCGGGCCGTGCGCTGGCTGGAATCCGTACAGAACGAGGACGGCGGATGGGGCGAGGACCAGCGCTCCTACAAGGACCCGTCCTGGGCGGGGAAGGGCGCCTCCACCGCCTCGCAGACCGCCTGGGCGCTCATGGCCCTGCTGTCGGCCGGCGAGCGCGAGGGCAAGGCCGTGGAGCGGGGCATCGCCCACCTGGTGGAGACCCAGAAGGAGGACGGCACCTGGGACGAGCCCTACTTCACCGGCACCGGCTTCCCCTGGGACTTCTCCATCAACTACCACCTGTACCGGCAGGTGTTCCCGCTCACCGCGCTCGGCCGCTACCTGTACGGGGAGCCGTTCGCCCCGGCCGGAGCGCACCCGGCAGCGGCCGGGGAGGCGTGATGTCCGCCGCCGGCGGGGACCGGGCCCGCAGGCCCGACCCGCTGCTGGTGGCCTGCGCGCTGCGCATCGAGCAGGCCGCACTGCGCAGCGCCTGCCGCGGCCCGGGGCGCGGACCGGCCGACGGGCACGTCCTGCTGCGCACCGGGATGGGCCCGCGCGCGGCCGAGCGGGCCGTCGGCCGGGCACTGGACCGGCCGGGAATGGACCTCGCCGCCGTCCTCGCGACGGGGTTCTGCGCCGGGCTGGTCCCCGGCATGCACCCCGGAGACCTGGTCGTCGCCGAGGAGACCCGGGACCCGCAGGGGACCGTCACCTGCACCGGCAGCGCCCTGCTCGCCGAGGCACTGGCCCGGGCCGCCCCGGGCCGGACCGTGCACACCGGCACGCTGACCGGATCCGACCACGTCGTCCGCGGCCAGGAGCGCGCGCAGCTGCGCGCCACCGGCGCCATCGCGGTCGACATGGAGTCCGCGGCCACCCTGTGGGCCGCCACCCGGGGCGGCGGCCGTCCGGTTGCGGCCGTCCGGGTGATCGTGGACGCTCCGGAGCACGAGCTCGTCCGTATCGGCACGGTTCGCGGGGGAATATCGGCCTTCCGTGTCCTGCGTGCCGTACTGCCCGCGTTTCATGAATGGCACCGTTCGTTGCTGCTCCCCAGGAGGTGAGCCAGATGGCCATGCCGCTGCGCCAGTCCATCAGGGTCGGGACGTATCTTCTCGAACAGAAGCTCCGCAAGCGCGAGAAGTTCCCGCTGATCGTCGAACTGGAACCGCTCTACGCCTGCAACCTGGCCTGTGAGGGGTGCGGGAAGATCCAGCACCCGGCCGGGGTGCTCAAGCAGCGCATGCCGGTCGCCCAGGCGGTCGGCGCCGTACTGGAGTCCGGTGCGCCCATGGTGTCCATCGCGGGCGGCGAGCCCTTGATGCACCCGCAGATCCACGAGATCGTCCGGCAGTTGGTGGCGAGGCGGAAGTACGTGTTCCTCTGCACCAACGCGATGCTGCTGCGCAAGAAGATCGAGAAGTTCACCCCCTCCCCCTATTTCGCCTTCGCCGTGCACATCGACGGTCTGCGCGAACGCCACGACGAGTCGGTGGCCAAGGAAGGCGTATTCGACGAGGCGGTCGCCGCCATCAAGGAGGCGAAGAAGCGCGGGTTCCGGGTGACCACCAACTCCACCTTCTTCAACACCGACACCCCGCAGACGATCATCGAGGTACTCAACTACCTCAATGACGACCTCCAGGTCGACGAAATGATGATCTCGCCCGCCTATGCCTACGAAAAGGCCCCTGACCAGGAGCACTTCCTGGGCGTCGAACAGACCCGAGAACTCTTCAGGAAGGCCTTCGCGGGCGGCAACCGGCGGCGCTGGCGGCTCAACCACTCCCCGCTCTTCCTGGACTTCCTGGAAGGAAAGGCCGATTTCTCCTGCACGGCCTGGGCCATTCCGAATTACTCCCTCTTCGGCTGGCAGCGCCCCTGCTATCTGATGAGCGACGGCTACGTACCGACGTACCGCGAGCTCATCAACGACACCGACTGGGACAAGTACGGCCGCGGAAAGGACCCGCGCTGCGCGAACTGCATGGCTCACTGCGGCTACGAGCCCACCGCCGTCCTGGCCACCATGGGCTCCCTCAAGGAATCCCTGCGCGCGGCCCGGGAGACCATCGCCGGCAACCGGGACAAGTCGGCATGACCGGGCGGCCACAGGAGGAAGGGGGCGGCCGGGGCAAGGGCTTCGACCTCGGCGCCCTCCTGGCCGAGCGCGGCGCGGAGCGGTACGAGCTGCACTCCCGGCACCTCAACCACCAGCTGCCCCGCATGCTGCACACCATCGGCTTCGACAAGGTCTACGAGCGGGCCGAGGGCGCCCACTTCTGGGATGCGGAGGGCAACGACTACCTGGACATGCTGGCCGGGTTCGGGGTGATGGGCCTGGGCCGGCACCACCCGGTCGTCCGCCGCGCCCTGCACGACGTCCTGGACGCCCAGCTCGCCGACCTGACCCGGTTCGACTGCCAGCCGCTGCCCGGGCTGCTGGCCGAGAAGCTGCTCTCGTACAGCCCGCACCTGGACCGGGTCTTCTTCGGCAACAGCGGCACCGAGGCGGTGGAGACGGCCCTGAAGTTCGCCCGGTACGCCACCGGGCGCCCCAGGATCCTCTACTGCGACCACGCCTTCCACGGGCTGACCACCGGCTCCCTCTCGGTGAACGGGGAGGGCGGCTTCCGCGACGGCTTCGCACCGCTGCTCCCCGACACGAAGATCGCGCTCGGGGACCTCGCGGCCCTGGAGCGGGAGCTGAAGCGCGGGGACGTGGCCGCCTTCGTCGTCGAGCCGATCCAGGGCAAGGGGGTCCTGGCCGCCCCGCCCGGATTCCTGCTCGCCGCGCAGGAGATGCTGCACCGGCGGGGGGCGCTGCTGATCGCGGACGAGGTGCAGACCGGCCTCGGACGTACCGGGGACTTCTACGCGTACCAGCACGAGCCGGGCGTGGAACCGGACCTGGTGTGCGTGGCGAAGGCGCTGTCGGGCGGATACGTCCCGGTCGGCGCGACCCTGGGCAAGGACTGGATCTTCAAGAAGGTCTACTCGTCCATGGACCGGGTGCTCGTGCACTCCGCGAGCTTCGGTTCCAACGCCCAGGCCATGGCGGCGGGCCTCGCGGTCCTGTCCGTCATGGAGGACGAGGAGGTCGTGGCGAACGCCCGGGCCGTGGGCGACCTGCTGCGCGGGCGGCTCGCCGCACTGGTGGACGAGTACGAGCTGCTGCACGAGGTGCGGGGGCGCGGGCTGATGATCGGCATCGAGTTCGGCCGGCCGTCCTCGCTGGGCCTGCGCAGCCGGTGGACCATGCTGCAGGCGGCCCGCAAGGGGCTCTTCGCGCAGATGGTCGTGGTGCCGCTGCTGCAGAAGCACCGGATCCTCACCCAGGTCTCCGGGGACCATCTGGAGGTGATCAAGCTGATCCCGCCGCTGATCGTGGACGAGGCGGACGTGGACCGGTTCGTCGGGGCCTTCCGTGAGGTCATGGACGAGGCGCACGGCGGGTCCGGGCTGATCTGGGACTTCGGCCGGACGCTGGTGAAGCAGGCCGTCGCCACGCGCTGACGGCCCGCCCACCCCGTGGGGGAACCGGCCCCCGCCCCGGTCAGGCGAGGAGCCGGTCCCGCAGCCGGTCGAGGGTCTCGGGCGTCAGCCCGAGGCCCTCCGCCAGGTAGCGGTCCACCCCGCCCCAGATCTCGTCGATGGTGTCGAAGGCGGCCACCAGGTACTCGGCGCGGGCGTCGAAGAGCGGCGCGAGCAGCTCCATCACCTCGGGTGAGCGGGCGCCCTCCGACTCGTCGGTGCGGCGCACGCGGTAGCGGCGGTGCGGGGCGTTCGACTCCAGGTAGTCCGCCACGATCGCCTCGCGCTCGACGCCCAGCGCGAGCAGGGTGACGGCGATCGACAGGCCGGCCCGGTCCTTGCCGGCCGCGCAGTGCATCAGCGCGGGGACGCTGTCCTCGGCGAGGGCGTGCACGACCCGGCTGTGCTCGGCGGTGCGCTGCCGGATGATCCCGCGGTACGAGTGCGACATCCGGGCCGCCGCCTTACCGTCGCCCAGGAGCTCGCGCAGCTGGACGAGGTCGCCGTCGCGGACCAGGCGCCAGAACTCCCGTCCGTCGGCCGGGTCGGAGAGCGGGATGTTGACGTTCCGCACGCCCGGCAGCTCGACGTCCGGCCCCTCCAGCGCGTGGTCGGCGACATTGCGGAAGTCGAAGATGGTGTGGAGGCCGAGCGAGGCGAGGAACTCTGCGTCGCTTTCGGTGGCATGCGCGAGATGTCCGCTTCGGAACAGTCGTCCCGTCCTGACCGTTCGGCCGCCAGAAGTCGGCAATCCGCCCACATCGCGGAAATTGCGCACTCCGGACAGCTCCGGCTCCTGTATCTGCTGGGTCAAAGCAACTCCTCCACCACGTCGTGGGCCCTCTGTCCGAATTACACTACTTGGCGCCAACTTGCCATATCCGGAGGCGAGATCAGACACGTCCCCGTGAGCCAGATCATACGGTGACCGTGAGTGCCTGATCGCTAAAGGCGAATGGCCCCGTCGGGGCGGCTGTTGGCGGTGCGGAATGGACGGAGGGTGACGGTAATTCCGTCGGTCCCTCATGCCTGTTATTCCGTCAGGGAATTCACGGCTTGTTCCGTGCCGCCGCAAGGGATTACCTTCGCGATCGATCCGGGTGGACCGCCAAATCCTGCCGCCTCCCGGAAACCGCATCCGACCTATTCGCGCGGCAGGAGCGGGGGAACCAGGTAAGCCGCCGGCCCGGAGATCTTTTCTCCGGGATGGCTCGGGGTGAAGCGGTGCATGTCCCGTACATGTACGGCCGGACATCTCCAGTCCGAACCCGACAGCTCACCTCGCAGGCGCCGGAGAGGAATTCGTCATGCCTGCAAAGGGTAAGCACCGCCGTCCCAAGTCCCTTTCCCTCTCCCGCGGTTTCGCCGTCGCCGGAACCGGTGGCGCGGCCCTCGCACTGCCGCTGATCGGTGCCGCCGGCTCCCACGCGGCCGTCGCCCCGGCCGCCGCGACCGCGGTGACCCCCGCGGTGGCGTCGCAGGCCCCCGTCGCTCTGCAGGCGGCACCCGCCGCCGCCGTGCAGGCCGCGCCGGCCGTCTACACCGTCGTGCCGGGCGACTACCTCTCGAAGATCGCTGCCGAGCGCCACCTGTCCGGCGGCTGGGAGCAGCTGTACGCCGACAACCGGGAGGCCGTCGGTGGCAACCCGTCGCTGATCCACCCGGGCCTGAAGCTGCACCTCGGCGGTCCCGCCGAGGCGGCTCCGGCCGAGGCGGAGGCCGAGGCCGCCCCGGCCCCCGAGGCCGACGCGGAGCCGGCAGCGCAGGCCGCGCCGAAGCCGGTCCGCAAGCAGGCCGAGCAGGCCGCCCCGGTGCAGCGGGAAGCCGCCGCCGAGTCCCAGGCCGAGGCCCCCGCCGCCGCGCCGCAGTCGGCCGCCGGCTTCGTGGCCCCGGTCAGCGGCGGAATCTCCACCCAGTACAAGGTCGCCGGCAGCATGTGGTCCTCCGGCTACCACACCGGCGTCGACTTCATCGCGAGCTCCGGCACCACCGTCAAGGCCGTCGGCGCGGGCACCGTGGTCTCCGCCGGCTGGAGCGGCTCGTACGGCAACGAGATCGTCATCCGGCACGCGGACGGCAAGTACTCCCAGTACGCCCACCTGTCCCAGCTCTCCGTCTCCTCCGGCCAGAGCGTCACCGCCGGCCAGGCCATCGGACTCTCCGGCTCCACCGGCAACTCGACCGGCCCCCACCTCCACTTCGAGATCCGCACGACCCCGTCCTACGGCTCGGACATGGACCCGATCGCCTACCTCCGTTCCAAGGGTGCGAGCCTCTGACGGCACCCGCCGCCGGAGCACCGACACGCGTGAGGCCGGGACCCGAGGGGGGTCCCGGCCTCACGTGTACTTATTCCTTATCCCCTGCGTGGTAGAGATCACGGCCCGTCAACCCCTCATTACGTTGGCGTAGGTTGGTTACGGGAGTGAAGGATGGGTTCTCGTGGCAGCGACGACGACGAAACTCAAGACCATCGGCTCGTACGCGGCGATCGGGGACAGCTTCACCGAGGGCGTGGGGGACCCGGGACCCGGGGATTCTTTTCTCGGCTGGGCGGACCGGCTCGCCGTGCTCCTGGCCGATCAGCGCGAAGAGCATGACTTCCGGTATGCGAATCTGGCGGTGCGGGGGAAGCTCCTCGACCAGATCGTGGCCGACCAGCTTCCGAGAGCCAAGGCCCTCGCACCGGACCTGGTGACCTTCTGTGCGGGCGGCAACGACATCATCCGGCCCGGCACCGACCCGGACGACGTGGCGGAGCGGTTCGAGGCGGCCGTGGCCGACCTCACCGGGTCCGTGGGCCAGGTCATGATCACCACGGGCTTCGACACCCGCGGCGTACCGGTGCTCAAGCACCTCCGCGGCAAGGTGGCGACGTACAGCGCGCACGTCCGTGCCATCGCCGACCGCTACGACTGCCCGGTGCTCGACCTCTGGTCGCTGAAGTCCGTACAGGACCGGCGGGCCTGGGACACGGACCGGCTGCACCTCTCGCCCGAGGGACACACGCGGGTCGCGCTGCGCGCCGCGCAGGTGCTCGGGCTGGACGTGCCGGCCGACCCCGACCAGCCGTGGCCCCCGCAGCGGCCGCGCGGCTCGGTGGACGTGACCCGGGACAACATCCAGTGGGCGCGCGACCACCTCGCGCCGTGGATCGGCCGGCGGCTGCGCGGGGAGTCCTCCGGGGACCACGTGGAGGCGAAGCGGCCGGACCTGCTGCCGCTGTAGCGGGCGCGGGAGCCGGAAGCGGAATCCTTCGGGGCCGGTGTGCGTTGGGATGGTCGTAGAGCGACGACCATCCTGACCCCACCCTCCCTGGAGGCGCTTTGACCGGCTCCCGTCCCCTGCGTCCGCGGCTGCGTGCCCTGCGGCCCGAAGCCTTCGGTGCGGACCCGTCCGGTGCCCGGCTGGAGCGGATCCAGCGCTCGCCGAACTTCGCCGACGGCGTCTTCCAGAACCCGGTCGGGGCCCGGAACAGGCCCTCGGGGTCGATGGCCGAGTTCGCCAAGATCTACTTCCACCGGGAGCAGCGGGTGCGGCGCAGCCCCGCCGCGCCGATCCCGGTCCACCCGACGACCCTCGCGGACCTGGCGAAGCCGCCCGTGAGCGGCCTGCGGCTGACCTGGATGGGGCACTCCAGCGTGCTCGCGGAGATCGACGGGCGCCGCGTGCTGTTCGATCCGGTGTGGGGCGAGCGGTGCTCCCCCTTCCCCTTCGCCGGTCCCAAGCGGCTGCACCCGGTACCGGTCCCGCTGGCCTCGCTGGGCACGGTCGACGTCGTGGTCATCTCGCACGACCACTACGACCACCTCGACCTGCCGACGATCAAGGCGCTGGCCGGTACGGACACGGTCTTCGCCGTCCCGCTGGGCGTCGGCGCACACCTGGAGCGCTGGGGCGTACCGGCCGACCGGCTGCGGGAGCTGGACTGGAACGAGAGCACCAAGATCGCCGGTCTCTCGCTCACGGCCACCCCCGCCCGGCACTTCTGCGGCCGCGGCCTGCGCAACCAGCAGCACACCCTGTGGGCGTCCTGGGTCGTCGCGGGCGACGAGCACCGGATCTACCACAGCGGTGACACCGGCTACTTCCCGGGCTTCGGGGAGATCGGCGCCGAGCACGGGCCCTTCGACGCCACCATGATCCAGATCGGTGCCTACTCGGAGTACTGGCCCGACATCCACATGACGCCCGAGGAGGGCATGCGTGCCCACCTCGACCTGCAAGGCGGCACCCCTCACGGGACGATGCTGCCGATCCACTGGGGCACCTTCAACCTGGCCCTGCACCCGTGGGACGAGCCGGGCGAAGGCACGCTGACCGCATCGAAGAACGCGGACGCCGCCATCGCGCTCCCCATCCCGGGACAGCCCTTCGAGCCCGGCTCGGCGGACGCACCCACCGCACCGTGGTGGCGGCCCTTCGTCGGCGGAAAGGCGGCGGGCGGCCCTGTCGACGGCCGCTCGTCCGTGCCGCCGCTCGGGGCGGGCGGAGCGGCGGCGACAGCTGCCCGGGTGGCGTCGGCGGCCGCCGACGGCCAGGGGAAGCCGGAGTCCGTCGGCTCGTAACGCACGGCACCGGGGCAGGAAGGGGCCGTTCCGGCAGATCCGGGCGGCCGACAGCCCGCGAAAGGCCCCCGGGGGACGTACGGAGCCCCGCGCGAGCCGTGGTGGCGCCGACGGCCGGCCGGTGCGCCCGGCCGCCGTGGGGCGCCGCCGGGGCGGGCCACAGGGCCCGACCGGCGCATTCGGGCTGCTGTGCGAGCGCTCCACCGGGAGCGGGAAGCACCCCGGCGAAGTTCGCCAACTGGCGCTCCGGGGTGCTGCGATGGGGTCTAGCGTGGGTATTCGGTGATCAACACCGGGCCCCGGGAACGCTGGGGGCCGGGCCCCACGTACCGAGGACGCAGATGTCCGGACTCCGCGCCGCCCGCCATGCCCCGTCGAGACACGCCGTCACCGGTCCCGGCCGGCAGATACGCCCTCAGCTGGTGCGCGCCGCCGTACTGCCCACACTCGCCGCCGGGCTCAGCGGCGCGGCCGCGGTGATCTTCACCCTCCAGCTCGGCGGGGGAGCCGGCGACCGCGACGCCCGGCTGTGGCCGGTGCTCACCGGTTGCGCCCTCCTCGTGGTCGGCGCCCTCGCCGCGGCCCTGCTCGGCGCCCAGCGCGCCGCCAAGGCCGTACGGGACCGGTGCGAGGCGCTGCGCCGCTCCAGCGTGCGCGGCCGGGGCGAGCTGCGCACGGCCGCCGACCGGCTGGAACGGGGCGAGACCGCGCCCCGCCCGGTGCGCGGTGGGCCGAGCTCGCCGCTGTCCGGCGGGGATCCGGCCGGGGTGGACGAGTTCTGGCTGCTCTCGCAGGAGCTGCGGGGCGCCCGCGAAGAGGCGCACACGACCCTCCTGCGGCTGGCCGGACCGGCCGCCCCGACCGACAGCGAGCGCAAGGTCGAGGTCTTCGTCAACCTCGCGCGCCGGCTCCAGTCCCTCGTGCACCGCGAGATCTCGCTGCTGGACGATCTGGAGGACACGGTCGAGGACCCGGACCTGCTCAAGGAGCTCTTCCACGTCGACCACCTCGCCACCCGCATCCGCCGGCACGCCGAGAACCTCGCCGTCCTGGGCGGCGCCGCGTCCCGCCGCCAGTGGACCAGGCCCATCGACCTGAGCGAGGTGCTCCGCTCCTCGGTCGCGGAGGTCGAGCAGTACACCCGGGTCAAGGTCGTGCCCCCGGCCGGCGGCAGCGTCCGCGGGCACGCCGTCGCGGACGTGGTGCACCTGCTGGCCGAACTCGTCGAGAACGCCACGGTCTTCTCCGCCCCCGACACCGATGTGGTGCTGCGCGCCGAACGGGTCACCGCCGGGATCGCGGTCGAGGTGGAGGACCGGGGACTCGGCATGCCGGCCGAGGAGCAGCACCGGATGAACGCCCTGCTCGGCGACCCCGACCAGATCAGCGTCCGGCACCTGCTGGCGGACGGCCGGATCGGCCTGTTCGTGGTGTCGGCGCTGGCCCGTCGGCACGGGATCGCCGTCGAGCTCAAGTCCAACATCTACGGCGGTGTGCTCGCCGTGCTGGTGCTGCCGCAGGAGCTGCTGGGCGCGGAGGCGCCCACCGCGGCCGACGCGGCGGGCGGTTCGCGGGCCACCTCGTGGGGGACCGGTCAAGGGTCGGCGATGCCGCCGCTGGAGCCGGTGCGGATGCCCCTGCCGACGCCCCTGCCGGAGGCCTGGCAGGCCTCCGGCGGCCCGGGCGCCGCAGCCCCGCACGACCCCGAGCCGCACCCCGCACCGGCTCCCGCACCCGGACCCGGACCCGGACCCGCTCCCGGACCCGCTCCCGGATCCGCTCCCGGACCCGCACCCGGACCCGCACCCGGACCCGCCTCCCCGTCCGCCCCCGCACCCGGACCCGCACCCGCCTCCCCGTCCGCCCCCGTGCCCGTGGCGGGCACCGGCACCCGGCCGGGTCCGGGAGCCGCGACCCCGTCGGAACCCGCGCCCCAGCCCGTGCCCCGGCCCCGGACGGAGCCCCGGCCCCAGCCCCGTCCCGCACCCCTGCCCTCGCCCCGGTCCGGGGCACCGGACGCGCCGGGTGCCGTGGCCTGGTCGGCGCCCGCGACCGATCCCCGGGTCGGGCCCGCGCCGGGTTCGCCGGCCGGAGCGGTGGCCTGGTCGGCGCCCGCGCCCGAAACGGCGCCGGCGGCCGATCCCGTACCCGGCGCGCCCGCCACGGGCGACCGGCCACGGCTGCCCCGGCGCCGTGCCCAGGAGCACCTCGCGCCCCAGCTGCGCGAGGCCCCCGCCCCCCGGCGGGCCGCGGACCCCGAGCAGCCGGTGCACGACCCGGGCCTGATGGCCGCCTTCCAACGGGGCTTCGGCCTGGCCCAGTCGGAAAACCAGGCATGACCCCGACCCCTCACCTCATCAGCAAGGAGCGCACCCCCATGGGCGGCGAAGTGGCGACGAAGACCGGCGGCCGGCTCTCCGACCTCGACTGGCTGCTCAGCGGCCTGGTGCAGCGCGTGCCGCACGCGCGAAGCGCCGTGATCCTCACCGCCGACGGGCTCGTGACCTGCGTGCACGGGCTGGACGCCGACAGCGCCGACCACCTGGCGGCCCTCGCCTCCGGGCTGTACTCCCTGGGCCGCAGTGCGGGCTCCCGCTTCGCGGACGGCGCCGAGGTACGGCAGGTCGTGGTCGAACTCGACAGCGCGCTCGTCTTTGTGTCCGCGGCTGGATCCGGTACCTGCCTGGCCGTCCTCGCCGACCGGGAGGCCGACGCCGGAGTGCTCGGTTACGAGATGGCGATGCTGGTCAAGAGCGTACGTCCGTACCTCGCGGCCCCGCCGCGGCGGCCCGTCGCCGACGTGGAGCGATGAGGGCCCGCGGGACGGGGGCGTACGCGAAGGGGCGGGACACACCATGGCTCGACGACTCGGCGGGCCGTGTGATGCGCCCGTACACCGCCAGCGGGGGGCGGACCAGGCCGGGCTTCACGCTCGACCTGCTCTCGCTGGTGAGCGCGACCGGGGTGCGGCCGCACGTCCCGCTCGGGACGGAGCACACGCTCGCACTGCGGATGTGCGCGGGCGCCACCACCGTCACCGTCGCCGAGGTGGCCGGGCAGCTGCGGCTGCCCGCCGTCGTGGTGAAGGTGCTGCTGTCCGACCTGATGGAACACGGGGCCGTCATGGCGCAGGCGCCGCGGTTCCCGGGCGGGCGCTCGTTCGCCGCCGACGACCGGTCCCTGCTCCTGGCGGTGCTCGATGGCCTGCGTAAACGACTGTGACGCCCCCGCACCCGCCCCGGCCCCGGAAGCCGGAGCCCCGCCCGCGACCTTGAAGATCCTGGTCGCGGGCGGGTTCGGGGCGGGCAAGACCACCTTCGTGGGTGCGGTCAGCGAGATCGAACCGCTGAGCACGGAGGAACTCCTCAGCGGACTCGGCGCGGGCTCCGACCCGCTCCACGGCGTCGAGGAGAAGACCACGACGACCGTCGCGCTCGACTTCGGCCGGATCACCCTGGACGAGCGCCACGTGCTCTACCTCTTCGGCACCCCGGGCCAGCACCGCTTCTGGTTCCTCTGGGAGGAGCTGTGCGCGGGCGCGCTCGGGGCGGTGGTGCTCGCCGACACCCGCCGCCTGGCCGACTGCTTCCCCGCCGTGGATTTCTTCGAGCGGCGCGGGATCGCCTTCATCGTCGCCGTCAACGAGTTCGACGGCGGTCACCGCTACGGGCCCGAAGAGGTCCGCGAGGCGGTGGGGATCGGGCCCGAGGTGCCCGTCGTACGGTGCGACGCGCGCCTCGCGAGCTCCGGGACGGGGGCGCTGGCCGCCCTCGTCCGCCACCTGCTCTGCACGTCCACAGCCAGCTCTTCGTCTTCGGAGTCGGGGGAACCGCCATGACGTACTACGAATCGACCGGACACCTGCTGCTCACCCCGGTGGACCGGGAGGCACCCGCACGCACCGTCCGGCTGCGCGAGCTGGGCCTGGGGGAGCGTACGGACGCAGAACTGGACGCCTTCGCGCGGCGCGTGGCCGACGTGCTCGGCGCACCGTACGCGGGGGTCAACTTCATCGGCGAGGAACGGCAGTTCTTCGCCGGGCTGCACCACGCCGCCGAGGCCCCGGCGAGCGGGTACCCGGCGCGGGTGCTGGCCCGCGACCACGGCTACTGCCCGCACGTGGTGGTGCGGCGGCGGGCGCTGGTGCTGGAGGACGTACGGGACTTCGCGCGCTTCGCGGGCAATGCGGTGGTGGACGAGAGCGGGGTGCGGTCGTACATGGGCGCGCCGCTGACGGACCGGCGGGGCATCGTCCTGGGCACGGTGTGCGCGGTGGACGTGGTGCCCCGGCGGTGGGGGACGGAGGGACTCGCCACCGTGAAGACGCTCGCGGCGGAACTGGTGGCGCTGGTGCACGAGCGGGAGGACCGGCGGGGGTGAGCGGGACGGTCGGTGGCGGGGGCTACCGTCGTCGGACAGGGTTCACCGGTGCTGGAGAGGAGTCTCGGGGATGGCCACGACCGCGCAGGACGTCCGCCTGATCGCGCTGTCGCTTCCGGACAGCAGCGAGAAGCCCGCCTGGGGCATGCCGACCTTCCGGGTGGGCGGGAAGATCTTCGTCTCGCTCGCCGACGACGACACCTCGATCGGGGTGAAGTGCCCCAAGGAGGACCGGGCCGGGCTGATCGCGGCGGAGCCCGAGAAGTTCTTCCTGCGGGCGGGCCACGACGACAACTACGCCTGGATCCGGGTCCGGCTCGCGGCCGTGCGCGACACGGCCGAGCTGCGCTCCATCCTGACCGATTCCTGGCTCCAGGCGGCCCCCAAGCGCCTGATCGCCGCGCATCCGGAGCTGACCGTGGACACGGGCTGAAGGCGGCGGCAGGGCCAGGCGGACCCGGAGACGGAAAAGGTGCGCGCAACCACCCCGCGAAGTGCGGTATCGTTCTCCTGCGCGTTCAACCAGGGGAAACCCCAGGTCAGCGCGCATCGGGACGTGGCGCAGCTTGGTAGCGCACTTGACTGGGGGTCAAGGGGTCGCAGGTTCAAATCCTGTCGTCCCGACTCGAAAGAGTCGCAGGTCAGGGGCCGTTTCAGAGTAATCTGAAACGGCCCTTTGATCGTTTTTGGGGACCAGTTGGGGTGATCTGGCCGGCGTCGGGGTGCAGGTAGCGCTGAGTGGTGGTCAGCGAGCCGTGTCCGGCGATCTTGCGGAGGACATGCAGGGGGACGCCTGCGTCGGCAAACCAGGTCAGTCCGGTGTGGCTGAGAAGCGCGGACAGCAGCCGGAAGCTCATGAACCCGACGGGTTCATCCGATCCTGGAGCACTTAGGCCGCGAACTGAACGCCGAGTAGTGCACGCCAGGTTCGCATCACCCAGGGATTGCCGCGAAGCGGTCACCATGCACGGGCTCACCGGGGCCCTGCTGTTGCCTCCGCGGCGGCTAGTGCTGTGACCGGCAAGGTTCACCGGGTTGCGACGCCCGGCACGGCACCTCGCTGCGTTGTCGGACCGCGCAAGTACGTCCAGTACGAGCCGCGGCCCTCCGCCTTGCGATGCACCGCACCGGACGCCGCAACCCGGCAAACCTTTCCGGCCACAGCGCTAGGCGCGCAGCGATAGCCCGATATGGCCTAGTTGGGTAGAATTTGAGCAGATCGCCCATCGGGGGACACGCGGGCAGGAGGCCCGGATGGGAACCCGAGAACCGATCCCGCTCACCCCGGTGCGCGACCCCCGCCACCGGCCATCTTGCGTCGCTTTCCGGACGCCTCCACCCCCGGCTGCGGCGCCTCAAGGTACGGCCACCCGCATCTGCGTCTGAGCCTCGTGCGGTGGTGGGCGTCGGGTGTGCTCGACGAGGTGGTACTCGGGCCGCCGACCGTCCCGGATCGACGAGGCATCGAGGCGCCGTGGCCTCAGGGCATCCGGGCGCCCTCGTGTCGATCGGTGCTCATCGCCGGACGATCACGTACGGAGATCAGGGTTCCCACGATGTTGTGTAACCCACCGGTTGGTCTGCCGGTGTGGCACGACCGCCCGGCGCCGCGGAGCAGGAGCGCAGCAGGACGCCTGGGAAGACCTGGTGCGCCCCACCCTCGCCGACACGCGGCCCGGCGCGCCCCACGACGTCGCGTCCGTCTCGCTCGTACACATCCATGGAAGGGACGCCCCATGCCCGCCACCACCGTCGACTGCGACGTGGTCTTCTTCGACCTGCGCGACACCCTCGGCGACGTCGACCGGCCCGGTCATCTCGTGCTGTATCGACCCAGCACCAAGAAGCTGCTCGACGCCATGCGGGATCTGGTGGGGCTGCGTGTCGGCGTGATCACCAACCTGCCCGCGGAGGTCAGCGCCGAGCAGGGACATCGCATGATCGCCGAGGCCGTCGTCGCCGAGAACAACGGCAGCGTCGTCCACCTCGCCGACGTCCTGGACCCGGACGGCATCGTGATCAACCACGAGGCCAAGCTGGACAAGCCCGATCCCGCCATCTACCACTTCGCGGCCGATCAGATGCGCGTACCGATCGAGCGGTGCCTGTTCGTCGGGGAGAACCTCATCGAAGTCCTCGCCGCCCAGGCGGCCGGCATGCGAGGCGTGCTCAAGCCGTCGCCGCCCGGCAAGGAGTTCCAGCCCGCGGTGATCACCCGGCAGGGGGAATCGGTCCGCGACAGCGGCCGTGCCTTCGAGGAGCTCCTCGAACAGGAGCACCTGCTCGGCGAACGCGTCCTCGCGTGTGGCAGCCGCATCGTGCAAGCGCTCGACTCGGTGCACCAGGCACCGGACATCCCGCCGGGGGTGCGCACCGCGATGGGGATGTTCGCGTACACGCTCACCGACTTCGCGGACCAGGCGCACCTGAAGGCCGAAGAAGCGATCGTGCCGCTCGCCGTCGCACGCGGCATGCCACCCGACCGTGCCCGCTGGATGTTCGACCAGCACGACCAGGCCCGCGCCTATTGGGAGGCGATCCGCGTCGCCTGGCGACGGATCCAGAACGGCGACCCCCGCGACGTGTCCTACGCGATCTCCGACTTCCGCCGCTGCACGGAGGGCTTCGTACTGCTCTTCCGGCCGCATGCGGTACGCGAGAACGACGAGTTGTATCCGGAACTGGGCCGCCATCTCACCGATGCGGACGACGCGACCGTGCTCTCCATCGTCCATCACACCGGCCCGCCGGACAACGGACCCTACGCGGCGATCGTCGGCGCGATGGAGGAGGCCCTCGACAACGCGGATATCGCAGACGACGCGGACCCCGCGCGCGGCACGGTCGACGTGGACAGCGCGGACGGGGCGACCAGCATCACCGGAAAGGCCTGACCATGTGGCTCCTTCGACCGCCCGACACCGGCTGTTTCGACAAGGGCCAGCGGCGCGCCGTGGAGGTGCTCTTCGACGCGATCCTGCCCGGCGGACCCCGACGGCCCGGCGCGACCGACGCCGACGCCGCCGAATACGTCGACCGACTCCTGGTCATGGGCCCCGAGACGCATCCCGAGATTCCGGCGTGGCGCCTGGCCTACCCGGTGCTGCTCGCCGCTCTCGACACCGCCGCGCAACAGGCGCACGGCGGACTCGGCGTCGCCGAACTCGACCGCGCCGAGGCCACCGCGCTGCTGCGCGACCTGGCGGCGGGGACCCTGCCCGACTGGCCCGCGGCCGCCCTTGCCCAGCCGGCCGCGTTCGCCCTGCTGCGGGCCCACTGCATCGAGGGCTGCTTCGGCGACCCGCGCTGGGGCGGCAACCGCGAAGCGGTGATCTGGCGCTGGTACGGCTACCTCACGCCGGCTGAACCCTTCACCCGCCCCACCACCGCGACCGCCGACCGGCCCGGGGAGGACTCATGACCGCCACGACCACCGCAACCGGCGAATATGACGCGATCGTCGTGGGCGCCGGCGCGGGCGGCGGCACCGCGGCCCGCGTGCTCACGGCGCGAGGACGCCGCGTCGCCGTGCTGGAGAAGGGCCCGCTCCCGGTCGCCGACGACTTCCTTCCCTACGACGAACTCCACTTCCACACGCACAAGGCGCTCATCCCGCACCGCGACACCGACCCCAACATCTACATGGCCGGCCCCGACCAGGACCGGCCCACCCGGGTCGAGCGCTGGTGGAACGTCAACATGGTCGGCGGCGCGACGAACGTGTGGGACGCCAACGTGCCCCGCTACACCGAGGAGGACTTCCGCGTCCTCGACCACCTGCGCGACGTGCCGCCCGAAGCGGACATGGTGGACTGGCCGTGGACCTATCGCGAGTTCGAGCCGTGGTTCGAGCGGGCCGAGTACGAATGGGGCGTCGCCGGACGGGCTCGACAGTCCCCGGCTCAGGAACCGATACGGGTCGGATACGACTATGCGATGCCGCCGCTGCGCCCGCACGCGGCAGTGCCGTTCCTGACCGAGGCGTTCGGCCGCGCCGGAATGCGGCCCTACCTCGGCCCCCGGGCGATCAACTCCCGGGTGAACGACGGCCGTCCGGCCTGCTCGTTCTGCGGCTTCAACCAGTTCTTCGGCTGCGGTCTCAACTCAAGGGCCTCGGCGCTGAACACGGTGCTCCAGCGCGCCTTGGCCACCGGCCGGTGCGACCTGTTGACTGGACACTGCGTGACCCGGCTCGTGCACGAGGACGGGCGGGTGCGCGGCGTGATGTATCGCACCGAGCCCGGCGGACCCGAACGGTTCCTGGGCGCATCCCAAGTGCTCGTGTCCATTCAGACCATCGAGTCGGCGCGGTTGTTCCTCGTGTCGCAGGTGCCCGACCCCAACCGGATGATCGGCCACTATCTGACCTATCACACCCACGGAAGCGCCGAAGTCACCCTGCCGCTCCAGCCCGTGTGGACCGGCAACGGCGCTCAGCAGCCCTCCACCGCGATCGGCTCCCTGCAATTGCGCGACCTGTACGTGGTCGACGACCCCGCCACCCCGGTCACCAAGGCCGGGAAGTTTTCCGTGTACGACCCCTATACGTGCGTGCCGCCGGTCCGGCTCGTCAAGGGCGCCGCGCTCGGGCCCGGCCGCGGCGGTTTGTGGGGTGACGACCTGTACACCTACCTCGACGAGCTGCGTCACCAGGGCGGCGTCTCCTTCTCCTTCACCGGCGAGGCGCTCTCCCTGTACGACAACCGGGTCGAACTTGACCCCGACGTCACCGACCCGTGGGGCATGCCCGCCGCCCGAATCTGGTACCGGCACCATGCCTACGACCTGGCCGCGGCCCGCTACGCAATCGATCGCGTGGTGCGGGTGATGGGGGACGCGGGCGGCGAGTTGCGCGGCTACGACGTTCCCGGCGCGGAGAACCCCGGCTACGGACACGTACAGGGCACGCTGCGCGCCGGCACCGATCCCGACGCCTCGGTGCTCGACGAGAACTGCCAGTCGCACACCGTCTCCGGACTCTATGTCCTCGACTGCGCGTTCATGCCGACCGCCGGCGCCTCGAACCCCACCCTGACCCTTCTCGCCAACGCCTACCGGGTGTGCGAGCAACTCCCGGACCCCGACTGAGGCGCACGCCCACGACGAGGAACCGACACACCGGCACCGGGCCGACCGGGAATAATTCGAAAGGCAGCACCATGAACACCCTCGACGAGCGGGTCGACATCGCCCGCGCCCTGCTGTCCGCCGGGATCACCCCGGCCGACCTCGAACTGTCGCCTGATCTGGCCGCGGCGCCGGAAGGCCCCGTCCTCGCCGCCGACCTCGGGATCGTCTTCCCCGACGGGCTCGCACCCATCCCACAGCCCTTCGACATCGAACCGTCCCCCGACGCCGCGCTGCCTCGGGCAGACGTCGTCGTGATCACCTGGACCGTCGCCGAACAAAACGCCCTCGCCGACGTGTTCACCCCAGGCTTCGGACGGCTGCGCTGGTATCGGTACACCCGCCGCTTCGAGGAGCACTACCGGCCGCTGATCAGAGGTGGAGCGCCCTCGCTGGCCGCCCGCCCGCCACGCCTGGGCTCGTACTTCCCCGTCAAGCTCGGCGACCTGGACGTGCTGTGCGTGAAGTCCGAACTCCACCTCAACCAGGACGGTCTCAAGACCGGCGTAGGCACCGCCACCCTGCCCGTCCGGGACTTCTTCGAGCAGATCATCGAGGAGGTCCGGCCGCGAGTGATCGCCACCATCGGCACCTCGGGCAGCGTCTTCGGCGACTTCCCCCTGGGCGACGTTGTGGTCACGCGCGCGGCGAAGTTCCGCTGCCAAAAGGAGTTTCGCAACGAGGACTTCAACGGCCGCACATTCCGGTGCGACTGGACCCTCCCGCTCGGCCGGATCGACGACGCCCAAAAGCTGATGCGCGGCTTCGCCGACCGGCTCACCGAACCACCGCTCGGCCCACCGTCCACCCGCTTCCCCTTCGCCGGGCCGCTGCTCAAGCCGCCCGACAACGACCCGACCATCCGCATCGAACAGGGCGCGCGGGACATGCCCGAGTTCCACCCGATTCTGACCACCGACTACTTCGAGTTCGGCACGTCCACGAACGGCCTGGAACACGAGGGTTCGGCCGTCGAGATGGGCGACGCGGCGCTCGGTCTGGCCTGCGCCGACCTCACCGACGCGGGCTCGGATCACGTGCCCGACTGGGTGGTGGTCCGCAACATGTCCGACCCCCAGATCAACGGCGAACTTTCCACCGAATTCCTCCTCAAGCCGCAGACCATGTGGGCGGTGGCCTACTACGAGGCGTACGGCTACTGGACCAGCGTCTGCGGTGCGCTCACCACGTGGGGCCTGCTCGCGGGACTCTCCGACGCGGCCATCGACGATGCCTGACCCGCCGGCCGTCACCCGGCTCCCCATCGAGGTCGAGCTGCTGTTCGAGCTCATGCCGTGCAATGCGTTGCGCACCTCGCAGTACGCCGGACCTGGAGCCCATCCGTGCGCCTACTTCCGCTCGTGGGGTACGTACCACGCGTACGACTACGACGCCGACGAGCCGCCGCCGGACGCCTCAATCGTGCGGCCTTCGCACTACACCGGCCGGATGACCCCTCTGCCGGAACCGTTGTCCGGTTGCCGCAAGGCCCCGATCCTTGCCGTCGGCATCAACCCCAACCTCCCGGGCTGGTGGCCCGACAGCCACGGCTCGCTCACCCCCGACTTCGACTCCGTGCGCCAATACGCGCACTACTTCCGCCACCGAGGGGTGTTCAAGCCCGAGCTGCCCGACGACGCGTATCGCGCCTTCGGCGGCGGACCCGACGACGATCCCCTGGCCGGGGTCCCGCTCATCG
Source organism: Streptomyces sp. NPDC030021 (assembly GCF_055574035.1). Lineage (NCBI taxonomy): Bacteria > Bacillati > Actinomycetota > Actinomycetes > Kitasatosporales > Streptomycetaceae > Streptomyces > Streptomyces sp. NPDC030021. Next base: position 204,169 of record NZ_JBVIAH010000001.1, on the reverse strand, counting down.
TTCCCGAGGACGCGCAGGGCCGCCGCGAGATCACGGTCCGCGAGCAGCCACAGCGCATGTACCTCGTCTACCAGCAACTACTGGACGCCCTCGGCGTGGAACTGGGGCTCGACCGGGGCACGCTCGCCGTCGGCGAGGACCTGTCGTACGGCAACATGGTCGCCTGCGCCTCGGCCAAGTGGACCACCCGACCCGACCCGCACGACCCCGACCTTCCGCCGATGACCGACGATCAGCGCGTCGGGATCGTCGGTGAGTGCTTCCGCACCCGCCGCCACCTGCTGCGCCAAATGTTCCAGTCGCTGCCGGCGGTGATCCTCGTGCTCGGACAGAGCACCGCCAACGCGTTCACCGGCGAACTCGGCGACCGCCTGGCACCCGTACCCGCCCCGGACACCCCCATGGCGCAGCTGATGGCGACCGAGATCCGCCTCAGTTACGGCACCCTCGACGACGGCGAGGAACTCGACGCCCGGGTGCTGTTCGCCCCGCATCCCACCGGGCACCCCGACGACTACGCGCGGGCCCGGCCGCTGCTTGTCGAACAACTGCTGCACGAGGCCCGCTCCGGCCGGCTGAGTCACGACGAACGCATCGGTCACCTGACGCGCCCCCGCGGCTCGTGCTCCTTCTGCCCTCTGCTCGACATCGGCCCGTGCCCGTACGCCGACGTGCTCACGCCGCTCCCGGGCGGTGGCCCCGCCCTGCTCGCCGACGGATCGGCGCCCGTCGGGGCGGAGAAACGCACCCAACTACGGCTGCTCGACGGCATCACCGAACGGGCCGCACCCGTCGCCGAGGTCTGGGCACACACCGACGACCGGGAGGACTGACGCCGAAACGCCCCACCAGCGCCACCACCCTCCGAAAGCGAGACCACGATGTCCGGCAGAGTCGACCCCGAGGGAGCACTCGTCAGGCAGTACCGCATCGCCGTCTACTTCGACACCGGTCAAGAGGCCGAGCGCATCGAGGCGATCCTGGGGGACCGGACGCACCGCTACCAGGGGGTCATCCTCGCCGAGACCTCCGGGGAGCGGATCGCCCGACTTCGCGCGGCAGGCTGCCTCGTCGACGTCCGCGCCGATCTCACAGCCGAACACGCGGCCCGGAGCGAGACCACCGCGACGGACGAGCTACCCGGCAGTGACGGCCCGCAGAGCATGCTGCCCCCGCGTGGCGCTGGCGCGGCCGGCACCACCGACCGAGTCGTGCCCGAGCCGGAGTTCGTGGCCGACCTCACCGAACGCGCCGTGGACGCGTGCAGACAGGACGCGGTCGGCACGGAGACTGCAATGCCCCTTCCCGTTCCGTCGGGCGAGCCGGACCACAACACCTACCTGGTACGTCTGCGCGGACCACTGGACCGGGCCCGCCGCGCCGCCTTCGCCGAGATCGATGCCCGCGTCGCCGAATTCCAGCCGCCCGGAACCTACCGCCTCCGCCTCACTCCCGGGCAACGCGACCTGGTCGCCGACCTGCCGTGGGTGATCGCGGTGCGCCCCTGGGGCCTCGCCGACTCGGTCACGCACGCGCTCGACGAAGCGCTCGATCGAGACGCCCACCGTGCCGCCGGTCCAGAATCGCTCGCCGCCGAGGGCATCGCCACACCGGACCCCTACCTCGACACCTTCGACGTCCTCGTACACGATCCCCTCGACCTCGCCACGCTCCGCCCCGCTCTCCAGGCCACCCCCGGCGTCGAGGTGCTCGCCGCCGACGATGTCATGCTGCGCTTTCGCACCGACCTGACCGGCGACCGGCGGCGCGACCTGCTCGCCGTCGTTGCCGCCCGGGACGAAACCCGTCGGGTCACCCCCTATCGGCCACCTCTGCTCTATGCCGACCATGCCCGCCGGCTCGTCGGCGTGGACCGCATCGGACCGCGAGCCGACGATGCCGCGCCGGCTACCCAGGTGCCCTGGACCGGGGCGGGCGAGATCGTCGGCGTGTTCGACAGCGGCGTCGACGGCACCCACCCCGACCTCGTCGACCGCATCGCCGTGAACGAATCCCTGGTCGGCGGCGAGGCGTTCGACACGTGCGGCCACGGCACCCACGTAGCCGGCATCATCGCCGGCTCCGGCGCGGCAAGCGGTGGCCTGATCACCGGTGTCGCCCCCGGCGCCCGGCTGGCCGTCTTCCGCGTCTTCGACGAGGACAACCGACTCCACGTAGGCCCCAGCCTGGGCCCGATGCTCACCCGTGCCGTCGACGCGGGAGCGCACATCATCAACCTGAGCTGGGGCAACCCGCTGTCGGGCACCTACGACCAATACTCGCTCGCCGTGGACAAGTTCGTCGCCGAGCATCCCGACGTGCTCGTGATCGTCGCGGCCGGCAACAGCGGCGTCGCCCCCAAGGGAACCCACGAGTTCAACACCTGCGGAACCCCCGCCACCGCCAAGAACGTGCTCACCGTCGGCGCGTGCGACACCGACCGCGACAACGACGGCCTCGCCGATCTGACCTGGGACCGCTTCCGTCAGCCCCAGTTCCCGCTGCCGCCGGCCGGCGGCGAGCACGTATGCGGCAACCCCGACCTTCCTGCCGCGATCAGCAGCCGAGGCCCCAGCGACTACGGCAGCGTCGTGCCGCACCTGCTCGCCCCGGGCACATTCGTGCTCTCTGCCCGCAGCAGCAGCGCGCAGATGGACCCGCGGCTGCCCTGGCGCGACTGCCCCGACCACGACGGGCACTACATGTACATAGGCGGCACCAGCATGGCCGCTCCCGTCGTCGCCGGTGCCGCCGCCGTCCTCCGGCAATACCTGCGCGAGGTCCGCCGACTCGCATCGCCCTCCGCCGCGCTCATGAAAGCCGTCCTCATCGCCGCGACACGCCGCCTGCCCTCGCTGCGCACGCCGCACACCGCACAGGACCTCGGCTACCCCGACTTCGACCAGGGCTTCGGGCGGCTGGACCTGACCACCCTCCTGCCCACCCCCGAGGCGCCGTCGGATCGCCGGCTCGTGTGGGCCGACCTGTCCGACCTCGATCCCGACGCCCTCGAAGCGTTCGCCGACCCGGAGGGCACCCGACACGGCAGTCGCACCTACCGCCTCACCGTGCCGGACGGCCCCCACACCGACGACCTGCGCGTCGTCCTGGCCTGGACCGACCGCCCCGGCAGCGCCGTGCAGAACAACCTCGACCTGGCGGTGACCACACCCGACGGCACCATGCACGTCGGCAACGAGGAGCACACCTACAACAAGGTTCCCGGCTTCGACCGCAGCGCCGTGGCGCAACTCACCGGTCTCCCGCTCGACCGCGCCAACACGGTCGAAGCCGTCCGGATCGGCAACCCGGCGCCCGGCACCTACACGATCAAGGTGTTCGCGCAGAACACGCCCTTCCCCGCGCAGGGTTACGCGGTGTGTGCCGTCGGCCCGCTCAGCGAAGAGGAGTTGACGACGCCATGAGGATCGCCGCAATCGGCGGCAACGCCCTGCACGCCCCGCCCCACACCCGTACCGCGCTGACGTCCGCCTACGTCCAAGGCGCCGACGTCCTCGCCTTCGACGTCGCCGTGACCGCCGACGGACACGTCGTGCCCGGCTCCGATCGAGGGCTGACCCGCCAAGCCGACTCGACGGCCTCCGTCGGCGAACTCACGCTCACCCGACTCCGCGCGCTCGACCTGGGCACAACCTTCAAGCCGCGCGGCTCCCCACACTTTCGCTACCGGCCCCCAGGCCACGCGCCCGTGCGCGTCGAAGCGCTCGACGACCTCCTCGACGCTCTGCCCGACGACGTCACCTATGTGGTGCGGGTGAGCACCGGCGGCGCGGACACGGTCGCCGCCGTCATGGGGATCTTCACCCGCCGCGCCGCCACCGCACGCCTCGTCGTCGCCGCGTCCGACCCCGAACTGCTGCGCCACGTGCGCACGCTCGACCTCGACGTGGGCACCGCGCTGGCCGGACCCGCGAAGGACGGCTTCGCCGCCGGCCCCGACCCGGGCCTGCTCGACACAGCCCTTCAGGACGGGGCTCTCGACCTGGTCCTCGCCGGCCTCGACGATCTGATCGGCTCCGACGGTCGCCCCACCGGCCTCGGCCTTCGACTCGGCGAGGCCAAACGCTCGGGAGGTGTGCGGCTCGGCGTGCTGGTCCTGCCTCGGGCCGACCGGGGCCTCGACGATCACGCACTCGCCGCCGCGCAGCCGTATACGTGGGCCGTCGGTACCGAGTCCACCTTCGACACCGCCGAACCCCTCCGTCCCGGCACCCGCCGGCTCGACGAGACATTCGCAGGCACCCACGTGGACACCCGCCGCTTCGCGCTCGGCTACGCCAAGGCCAATCCCTATTGCCACGTCTTCCAGGACGACGGCATCCATATCCGCATCACCCCGTACACGGGCGACCCCCAGCCGCCCCAGCCCGCCGACCCGATCGAGCGCCGCCTCGCCGAGCTGGAGGAACGCACTTGGTTCGCCCTCGGCGACTGGCCGTTCTACAGCGGCGGCGGCTTCGGCGTGACCCACGGTCTGCGCGGCGACTTCGCCGCCGAGGTGCGGGTCGACTCAGCTGTGGCGGCCCAGGCCACCATGTGCGAGATGGCGGCGGTCAACGCCGACCCCGGCACACACCACCCGCCGTACAACGACGACGGCTCGCCGCGGTTCCCACGCTCCTTCCGCGACAAGGACGCCTTCTACGACCCCCACGGCGCACCGCCGTTCGTCGGCGCCGAACACGACGAGGACGACGGCTACCGGATCAACTGGAACCTGGGCACGCTCTACGACACCAACCAGTACGGGCCGCCCGTCGGCGACGGCCGTGTGCTCGCGGCCCGGCTACGGTTGGAACGGCGCGGCGCCTACTTCGCCGCGTACACCCGCAACGACGTCGATGCCCACGACTGGGTGTGCGTCGGGACGGTGCGCAACGACTCGATGAACGAGACCGTGCACCTGCGGTGTTCCGGAAAGCGATGGCGCCAGGAGGACGCGGCCGATCCGACGCGCTACATGCCGATACCGGCCAACGAGTTCGTCTTCCGGGACCTGCGGATCACGTGCTACTTCTGAACGCACCGGTTCGGCGGGTGGCGGTCCCGGCGGTCCGCCTCGCCCGTCGTGCGCGGGCGGTCCGAGCGCGGACCGTGCGACGAGGAGCCCTGTCGTCCCGACGTGTGAGAGTCGTAGATCGAAGGGCCAGGGCCGCTTCGGAGCAATCCGAAGCGGCCCTTCGATCGTTTTCCGACCTTCCCGGGGTGTTCCGGCCGAGGTCAGGCGGTCATGCTCGCGTCGGCCTCCCGTTGCATGCCCGCGCACAGCGCCCAGACCACGAACAGGTTGACGGCGATCAGGATCACGGCCCACCACGGGTAGTACGGCAGCCACAGGAAGTTGGCGATCGCGCTGAGCCCGGCGATGGCCACGCCGAAGAAGCGCGCCCACAGGGCTCCGCTGAAGACGGCGCAGCCGGCGAAGACGAGGGCGATGCCCAGGATCAGGTGAACCCAGCCCCAGCCCGTCACGCTGAATTCGAACACGTAGTGCCGCGTCACGGTGAACAGGTTGTCCTTGGAGAGGGCGGCGATCCCTTCGAGGATCGCCATGGCGCCCGCGAAGACCATCAGAGCACCTGCCGTGATGGTCGTACCCGATGTGGGCGCACGCCAGGCGTTGGGCTGCGATGGACCGGTCCGGGGTCGGCTGGCGTCACTGGCCATGTCGGTCTCCTCAGTGGCAGAGCCGGCCCGGCGTGCCGGAGTCGGCGTTCCCCCGATTCAGCGTGGCACGATCACCCTCCGTCGGCACTCCGGCCGCAGGAGGGGGCCGTTCCGGAGGAATCCGGAACGGCCTCCCTCGTCGCCGGGGCGCCTGCTAGTGCGGACCCGCCAGGACGGGGTGCGCGGCCCGGGGGCCCGGAAGGCGGGCGGGCCACTCGCGGTGCGGCCGGGCCCCGGCGGCAGGCCGTCGGGACAGGTTTGCACTGATCATCGCCGCCGCCCGGGCCACAGCCCCGCCCAGCGGGGCGATCTGCCCGGCGTCCGGGCTGGTCGCCGCCACGGCGGCGACCACCTGCCCGGACGCGGAGAGTACCGGCGCCGACACGCACGAGAGGGAGCTCACGCACTCCCCGTACCGGAATGCGAGCCCTCGCTCCCTGGCCTGGGCGACCTCACGGGCCCAGGAGGCCGCCGTCCGCCCCTCGGGCGGCTCCGCCACGGGGGCGGAAGCCGCCAGGATCAGCTCGGCCGCGCTCCCGGGCGGCAGCACGACGCCCGGTCTCAGCGCGAAGACGTCGTCCGCCTCGCCGCGCAGACCCGCGACGACGATCGTCTGTCCCGCCTCCGCGACCGACAGGCTGAGGGTCAGCCGGCCGTGCGCCGAGGCGAGCTCACGCAGCGGCCGGGCCGATGCCGCGCGCAGCGCCCGCGCCGGGTGCCATGCCTGTCCCAGGCGGAAGGCCCTCGCCCCGAGCCGGTAGCGGCCGGAACGGCTCTGCACCGCGCCCAGGGCCACCAGCTGGCCCAGCAGCCGGTGGGCGGTGGCCTTCGGCAGCTCCGCGTCCGTCGCCAGGCGGGTCAGCCCGACTTCCTCGCCCTCCGCGAGCACCTCCATCAACGCGAACGCACCTTCCAGTACGCCCCGCCCCTCTGCGCCGGATCTGGCCATGGGCGGTCCCCCTTTCACGCCTGGCCCCGTCGGTCGGACGGAACCAGAACTCCCCGTTCGTACCGGCTCCTCGGAGGTATCGGTGGTGCCTTCCCCCGTTCACCGGTCCGTTGAATGGACCAGATCATTGCCCGTGCGATCCGATCGCGCCATTGTGTTCTCGTCCAAGTGACGGAACGTTACGGCGACTTCGGAGGAGCCTGACGGACCGTCCGCCCGGAACGAACAAGGAGGATCCGATGAGCGCGATCAAGACGAGCGCCAAGCAGTTCAAGTACGTCATGGGCGCCATGACGGCGGTCTTCTTCGCCACCTGTTCCGCCAGCTGACGAAGAAGTGAGGGGTGGGGGCGGCGCGTCGCTCCCACCCCTCCGCCACGCCCCAGGGAGGTATGAGTGCTGGAGACCGGTGTCCGCCAGGTACGGGTGGCCATGGCGATGGTGTTCGGCCGGCGGCTGAACGTACGGGCCGTCGAGCGACTGGTCGCCGACGCCCTCCTCACGCTGGAGGAGTTCGGTTCGCTCGGCGACGACGTCGACGAACTGGCCGACGGACCGTTCGCGGATCCCGAGGAGCGCAGGGACCTGCAGGACCGCGCGCTCCGGCGGACCGTACGCAGGCTCGCCAAGCGCTCCCCCTTCTACCGGGAGCGGCTCGCCGGCATCGACCTCGACGGCGTGAGCGCCGCGACGCTCACCGGGATCCCGGTGACCCGCAAGGCCGACCTCGTCGAACGCCCCGCCGACTTCCTGTGCGGTACCCCGTACCTGGCGACCCAGACGACCGGTACCACCGGCCGCCCCGTGCAGATCTGGCTCTCCCGCTACGAGATGGAACTGTGGCCCGCGCTGATCGCGCTGTCCCTGGTGCTGCGCGGCGATCTCGGGCCCGGCGACCGGATGCAGATCAACCTCAGCTCCAGGGCGACGGCCGCCGTGCAGGAGGACGTCGAGGTGTGCCGGCTCGCCAACGCCTCGTGCCACGTCGTGGGACAGATCCCGCCGGACGAGTCCGTCGAGCACCTGCTCACCTCGGTCGGCGGCACCCGGCCCACCATCCTCACCGGCAACCCCAGCTACCTCGGGCAGATGGTCACCGCCGCCCGGCAACGCGGCTACGGACCCGGCGACTTCGCGCTGCGCGCGATCTACGCCGGCGGGGAGATGCTGTCACGGAGCCTGTCGAACGCCCTGCGCGAGACCTTCGGCGCCCCGACCGTCGGCGACGCCTTCGGCATGACCGAACTGCTGCCGGTCGGCGGCCGCACCTGCAGCGAGCGGCACCTCCACATCGACCCCAACATGGGGTACACGGAGGTGCTCGACCTGGTGACCGGTGAGCCCGCCGGCCCCGGCCGGCTGGGAGAACTGACGATCACCCCCTACTTCCCCTACCGGGAGTGCATGCCGGTCCTGCGGTACAACACCGGTGACGTGGTCCGCACCCTGGACGGCGAACCGGACTGCGAGCTGGCGGCCGTGCCCGCCGTCTCCCACATCCTCGGCAAGGCGGGCACACTGCACCGCACCGTCGACGGCATCGTGACCCCGCGCGACATCCTGGAGGCGCTGGACGGCACCCCCGGCCTGCCGTTCCCGCTGCGCCACCGGGCGGAGGCCGGGGCCGACGGCCGGCTCCACGTGGAGGTCGCCTCCAAGGAGGTCACCGAGGCGGAGGTGACCGAGCGGCTGCGGGCCCAGGACATCGACGCCCGCGTCACGGTCCTGCCGGTGGACGCGGAGGAGGCCGCGCGCCTCTTCCCCCTCCGCTGCGACCTGTCGGAGCACACCTTCACCCGGAGCCACGCATGAGCGTCTTCTTCCAGCTCGCGGTCACCATCGCCCTGGCGGTCGGGGTGTGCGCCGGTGCGATCGCCTACTTCCGTGCCGTACGCACCCCGAGGCCGCCCGTCGGAGTCTTCAACGGCAGCGACATCTTCATGATGATGGGCTTCGTCCTGGCGCTGCCGTACATCTACCTGACGCTGCCCGGAGCGGTCCTCCCGGTGGTGCTCGCCCTCGTCTTCGCGGGCGGACTGTCCGTCGGCTACCAGCCCGTGATCGGGAACGGCCGGCTGCGCTGGGCGCTGATCGCCGTACTGATCGCGAGCGTCCTCGTCTCGCACCTGGCCTTCGGCGAGACCGCGCCGCCGTACTGGGTGGCGAACAGCGTCGTCGTCGCACTGATCGTCGTCTCCGCCACGAACCTCAACGTGCAGGGCGGCATGCGGCTGAAGAACGTCGCGTGGTTCCTGCTCGCGCTCACCGCGTACGACGCCTTCTTCGCCTGGGTCGTACCGCTCACCCAGCAGCTGTCCGACGCCATCCAGGGGTATCCGTACGCCCCCGCCGCGGGCCTGCGCATCGGCGAGGACCTGGGGGCGGTGGTCGGCATGGGCGACCTGCTGGCGTACGCCCTGTTCACCACCACCGCCTACAAGGCGTACGGGAAGCCGGGGCTGCGGACCGGGATCGCGCTGGTGACCCTCTTCGGCGCGGTGGCCCCGGTCGCCACGCTGCACATCCTCGCCGCGGCCACCGACCACGCGCCGGCCCTGATCCCGGCCCAGGTGTTCTTCGGCCCGGCGGCCTTCCTCGGCTACCGCCACCTGCGCCGGAGCGGCCCCGAGCGGCGGATGGCCGACGTGGTCCTGCGCGGGACGCGCCGGGGCGCGGCGCCGCAGGCACCGGCCGGCCGCGGTGCCACCGTCGAACCCGTCGGCTGAGCGGGCCGCACGGCCCGGGCGCGGCTAGCCTGGAACTGCGGGACACCGGCGCGATCGGAGGACCACATGACCGCCGTCACCCCTGGTAGCGCGCGGGCGGGGAGCCGGTGCCGTGACACATGCCGACTGGCTCCTGCTTCCCGCTGAACGCGGCAACCCCGCGACCCGCCTGGACCGGCGCCGGCCCGGCGGCACGGCCTGGTCCACGGGCAACCACGTACGGCCCCTGGTCCACGGCGCCGTGTACTTCGCGGAACTCCTCGAGGCCGTCCGCGCGACGGCCCCGGGCGATCTGCTGCTGTTCACCGACTGGCGCGGCGATCCCGACGAGCGGCTCGCCGGACCCGGCACCGAGATCGGCTCCGTCCTGTGCCGGGCGGCCGAGCGCGGCGTCATCGTCAAGGGGCTGCTGTGGCGGTCCCACCTGGACAGCCTTCACTTCAGCCAAGAAGAGAACCTCCACCTCGGCAAGGAGCTCGCGCGGGCCGGCGGTGAGTGCCTGCTCGACATGCGGGTGCGGCCCGGCGGCTCCCACCACCAGAAACTGGTCGTGCTGCGCCACCCCGGCCGCCCGGAGCTCGATGTGGCCTACGTCGGCGGGATCGACCTCTGTCGCAACCGCAACGACGACGCTTCGCACCGCGGCGACCGTCAGTCGCTGCCCCTCGCCGCCGCCTACGGGCCGCACCCTCCGTGGCACGACGTCCAGCTCGCCCTGCGCGGGCCGGTCGTGGGCGACGTCGAGGCCGTCTTCCGCGAGCGCTGGGAGGATCCGGCTCCGCTCAGCCGGAGCCCGCTCACCCGCCTGCGGGAGCTGATGCACCGCGAGGACGTCAGCGCGGACCCGCTGCCACCGCAGACACCCGATCCGGAGCCCTGCGGCACACACACCGTCCAACTGCTGCGGACCTATCCGAACCGTCTGCTGTCCGGCTACCCCTTCGCCCCGGACGGTGAGCGCAGCATCGCCCGCGGGTACGCCAAGGCGCTGCGCCGGGCCCGGGTGCTGATCTACCTGGAGGACCAGTACCTGTGGTCGCCCCGGGTGGTGGACCGCTTCGCCCGGGCGCTGCGCGATCACCCGCGGCTGCGGATGATCGCGGTCGTCCCCAGCGTCCCGGAGGAGGACGGTCCGCTCACCCTGCCGATGAACCTGATCGGGCGGATCACGGCCCTGGACGACCTGCGCCGGGCCGGCGGCGACCGGGTCGCGGTGTACGGCCTGGAGAACCGGGCGGGAACACCGGTCTACGTCCACGCCAAGGTGTGCGTGATCGACGACGTCTGGGCCTCGGTCGGCTCCGACAACATCAACCTCCGTTCGTGGACGCACGATTCCGAGCTGGGCTGTGCCGTGTACGACGAGCACCCCGACCCGCGGCGGCCGGCCGACCCGGGAGGACTGGGGGACGGGGCGCGGGCCTTCGCCCGGAAGCTGCGGCTGGAGCTCATGTGCGAGCACACCGAGGCCGGGGCGCCGGACGAGCTGTGCGACCCGGAGTCCGCTTTCGATGCCTTCACCGCGAGCGCGGCAGCCCTGGACGCCTGGTACTCGGGCGGCCGCCCCGGTCCGCGGCCGCCGGGCCGGCTGCGCCGGTACGAGCCCCCGGAGCTGGCCGTGACCCGGCGGGTGCTCGCGACCCCCCTGCACCACCTGCTGATCGACCCGGACGGTCGTCCGCTCGGCATGAGGATCCGGGGCACGTTCTGACGGCGAACCATTGAAAATCCGTACAAATTCATGTCACATAGTGCCCGTTCCCGACACGGTGGGTACCGCTTAAGTGACCAAAATGGCGGCGGGTTAGCATATGAGCACCGCCTAGCTCGAAAGATAATCCTGTGACTGTCAATGAGGACTCGTTCACCAGCTGGAAGAACCGCGAGGAGATCGCGGAGTCGATGATCCCGATCATCGGGAAGCTGCACCGGGAGCGGGACGTCACGATCCTGCTCCACAGCCGTTCCCTGGTGAACAAGTCGGTGGTCAGCATCCTCAAGACCCACCGATTCGCCCGGCAGATCGACGGTGAGGAGCTCTCGGTCACCGAGACGCTGCCGTTCCTGCAGGTGCTCACCACCCTCGATCTCGGCCCGTCCCAGATCGACATCGGCATGCTCGCCGCGGAGTACAAGAGCGACGACCGCGGCCTCTCGGTGGCCGAGTTCACCGCCGAGGCCGTCTCCGGCGCCACCGGCGCGAACAAGATCGAGCGTGGCGACGGCCGCGACGTCGTCCTGTACGGCTTCGGCCGCATCGGCCGCCTCGTCGCCCGCCTGCTGATCGAGAAGGCCGGCTCCGGCAACGGCCTGCGCCTGCGCGCCATCGTCGTCCGCCAGGGCGGCGACCAGGACATCGTCAAGCGCGCCTCGCTGCTGCGCCGCGACTCGATCCACGGCCAGTTCCAGGGCACGATCACCGTCGACGAGGCGAACAGCACGATCATCGCCAACGGCAACGCCATCAAGGTGATCTACGCGAACGACCCGTCCGAGGTGGACTACACCGAGCACGGCATCAAGGACGCCATCCTCATCGACAACACGGGCAAGTGGCGCGACCGCGAGGGTCTGTCCAAGCACCTGCGCCCCGGCATCGACAAGGTCGTGCTGACCGCCCCGGGCAAGGGCGACGTCCCGAACATCGTCCACGGCGTCAACCACGACACCATCAAGCCGGACGAGCAGATCCTGTCCTGCGCCTCCTGCACCACCAACGCGATCGTCCCGCCGCTCAAGGCCATGGACGACGAGTACGGTGTCCTGCGCGGTCACGTGGAGACCGTCCACTCGTTCACGAACGACCAGAACCTGCTGGACAACTACCACAAGGCCGACCGCCGTGGCCGCTCCGCGCCGCTGAACATGGTCATCACCGAGACCGGTGCCGCCTCCGCCGTCGCCAAGGCGCTGCCCGACCTGAAGGCGCCGATCACCGGCAGCTCGATCCGCGTCCCCGTTCCGGACGTCTCGATCGCCATCCTGAGCCTGCGCCTGGGCCGTGAGACCACCCGCGAAGAGGTCCTCGACTACCTCCGCGACGTCTCGCTGCACTCGCCGCTCAAGCGCCAGATCGACTTCACCACGGCTCCCGACGCGGTCTCCATGGACTTCGTCGGTTCGCGCCACTCCTCGATCGTCGACGCGGGCGCCACCAAGGTGGACGGCGACAACGCCATCCTCTACCTCTGGTACGACAACGAGTTCGGCTACTCCTGCCAGGTCATCCGTGTGGTCCAGCACGTGTCCGGCGTCGAGTACCCGACCTACCCGGTTCCGGCGGTCTGATCCGTCGCACCACCGTCACACCGTTCGACCGGCTGAACCGACAGGCGGGGCGGCGGTGGGCGGGCCACCGATGCCGACCGGCACCGGGACGCCCCGCCCATCGCCCCCCGCCTGTCGTGTGCCGCGGCCGTGCGGCGCCGCGAGATGCCGGGCCAGGGCGATCACGGCGAGCAGGGCCACGAGCGCGCACACGCCCTGCCAGCCGGCCCGGCCGTAGATCCGTACGCCCAGCCAGGACCCGCCGCTGCCGCCCAGGTACGCGCAGGTCATGTACGCGGTGTTGAGCCGGCTGCGGGCATCGGGCCGCACGGCGTACACCCGGGCCAGGTTGGCGACCGTGCCGGACTGCATCGAGACGTCGAGCAGCAGCGTGCCGCCCGCCAGCGCGGCCAGTCCCGCGGCCCCGCCGCCGGCGCCCGCCGCGAGGACCGCGGCCGAGACGAGGACCCCGAGCAGGCAGCCGAGGTTCACCCGGTCCGCTCCCGTGCGGTCCACCAGACGCCCGGCGTACGGGGTGCACAGCATGGTCACCGCGCCCACCAGGGCGAGCATCCCCACCGCGTCGGCGCCCAGGCCGTAGGCCGGGCCGGTGAGCAGCAGCGCCAGGCACGTCCAGACCCCCGAGAAGGCGCCGAAGACCGCCGCCTGGTAGAGGCAGGAGCGGCGCAGTTCCGGCTCGGTGCGCAGCAGGCGCAGCGGCTCGGCCAGCAGCGCCGCGTACGGCCGGCGCGAGGTGGGGACGGTGACCGGCAGGGCGCGGGCCAGGACGACGGCCAGCAGCAGGGCCACGGCCCCGGCCGCCAGGTAGGGGGCCCGCCACCCCAGCCGTTCACCGAGCGTCCCGCCGAAGGTGCGGGCCAGCAGCATGCCGCCGGTCGAACCGCTCAGCAGGGTGCCCAGTACGGCTCCCCGGCGGTCGGCGGCCACCAGACCGGCCGCCAGCGGACCGATGACCTGCGCGGCCACGGTCGTCACACCGACGACGGCCGAGGCGGCCAGGAGCGGCGCCAGCCCCGGCGCGCAGCCCGCGGCCAGCAGGCCGCCCCCGGTCAGGGCGAGCAGGGTGACGAGGAACGGGCGGTGCGGGAGCCGGTCGCCGAGCGGCACCAGCAGGAAGATCCCGGCCGTGTAGCCGATCTGGACCGCGGTCACCACGAGGCCGGCGGAGCCCGGCGACACGTGCAGGGCCGTGACGACCAGCGGGCTGACCGCCTGCGGGAAGTAGACGGTGCCCACGCCGACGGCGCAGGTCAGGCTGAGGAGCAGAAGCAGCCGACGGCTCATCCCGGACCCTCGGTGAACGGCGTTCGACGTGCGGGGAGTTGTCATGGGGGGAGTTCACGGCACGTCACCGCCCGCGACAATCGATGTAGCGTATGCCTTGATGATCAGCTTCGAGCTCGGCGTCGAGGACCTCGCCGACACCCGGTTCGCGCTCTCCCCCCTGTACGAGACCGTGCTCAGCCTGCGCGTGCTGCGCGAGCCGGGGCTCTCCGCGCTGCACCTCCCGTGGCGTAGGTCCGTCCTCGGCGCACCGGGCGCACTCGACGGGCTCGACACGGAGCTGCTGATGTCCGTGGTCGCGGTACGGCGCACCCTGCCCGACTTCCTCACCCCGCGGCCCGCGAGCTTCGCGCCCTCCTTCGAGGAGGAACTGGCGGCCGTCGGCCGGACACCCCCCGGCCTGGTCCGCCGCGATCTGCTGGCCGCGCACGCCCCGGACCCGCTCCCCGCCCCGCTGCGCGCCGCCCTCGCCCCCGACGACGGGCCCGTCGTCGCACTCCGCGACGCCCTCTGCGCGCTGCTGCGTCGCTACTGGGAGGCCGCCGTCCGGCCGATGTGGCCGCGGATGCGCCTCCTGCTGGAGGCCGACATGACCTACCGCGCACGGCAGCTGGCCATGGGCGGGGCCCGCCTCCTCTTCGCCGACATCCACCCGAACCTGCGGTGGCACGACGGCGTGCTGCACATCGGACAGATGGTCAGCCGGCACCGCGTCGTGGCGTCCGGCCGCGGGCTGCTCCTCGTACCGTCGGTGTTCGCGCACAAGCCCGCACCCCCGGTCAGCCCCGAGGAGGCGCCCACGCTGGCGTACCCGAGCCGCGGCGTGGCGACCCTCTGGGTGCGCGAGCCCGTCGCCGGGACGGCCGCCCTGGTGTCCCTCCTGGGCGCGCCCAAGGCGAGACTGCTCGGCCTGCTCGACGAGCCGCTGCCCACCGTCGAGCTGGCCCGCCGCCTCGGGGTCACCGCGAGCGCCGTGTCCCAGCACCTGGGCGTGCTGTACGCCACCGGCCTCGTCTCCCGGGCGCGCGACGGACGGCAGGTCCTCTACCGCCGCAGCCCGCTCGGCGACGAGCTGAGCGGCCGGGGCCGGCCGGGGTGACGCGCGCCGGCCGCCCACGGCGCCCCGCGTACCCGCGTACCCGCGTACCCGCGTACGCGCTCAGGCGCTCGCCCGCGCGGGCCGGCGCAGCAGGTAGCCGGCCGCGGCCGTGACCAGGACGGCCATGCAGGCGATGAACACCAGCCCGGCACCCTCCAGACCGATCGGGCCCACCAGCAGCCCCACTCCGATCACCGGCAGCGAGATGCCCGTGTACGCCACCACGAACAGCATCGAGATCACCGCCGCGCGCCGGTCCGGCGGCGAGGCCGCGGCCACCGTGGCCAGCGACCCGCGGAACGCCAGCCCCTGCCCGGCCCCGCCGACGACGGCGCTCGCCACCACCAGCGCCAGCAGGTCCCACCACAGCGCGCCCGCGAGCAGCGCCAGCCCGGCGAGCAGCCCCGCGCAGCCCAGCGGCAGCGACCGGCTCACCCCGACCACGCCGACGGCCAGTTGCCCGGCGGTCGAGGCGAAGAAGGCCAGCGCGACGATCAGCCCGCTCACCGCGCGGTTGTGCACGTCCAGGGACTGCGCGAGGAAGGCCGGGCTGACCGAGGTGAACACCCCGAACAGCGCGAAGCCCACGAAGGAGGCGATCGCCGCGGGCACGAACACCGACCGCACCTGCGCGGGCAGGCCGGGCCGCTGCGGCCGCACGGTACTCAGCGGCTGCCGGTCGCGCACGGTCTCGGGGAGCCGCACCAGGGCGGCGGCCGAGACCGCCACCAGCGCGAGGTGCACGGCGAACGGCAGGTACAGCGGCCAGGCGGCGTACTGCGCGAGCACCCCGGCGAGCAGCGGGCCGCAGCCCAGCCCGCCCATGTTGGCGGCCGTCGCCACGAACGTGGCCCGCGAGGCACCGCCGCTCGGCGCCAGTTCCATCACGTAGGCCGTGGCGGCCCCGGTGAACAGCCCGGCGGACACTCCCGACAGCAGCCGGCCCGCGTACAGCCAGCCCGTGCCGGTGGCGCACAGGAAGCAGACGGCGCTGGCCGCCGAGAAGGCCAGACCGGTCAGCAGTACGGGCCGCCTGCCGACGGTGTCCGAGGCGTTGCCCGCCAGCAGCAGCACGCCGATCACCCCGAAGGCGTACACGGCGTACACGACGGTCACCACCAGCTCGGAGAACCCGAACTTCTCCTGGTAGAGCCCGTACAGGGGAGTGGGCAGCGTGGTGCCCGCCATGCACACGGCGAACACCGCCCCGCCGAGCAAGCACTGGCGCCACCGTCGGCGATCACCGTCCATGCCGCCGACGGTAACCCCGCCGCCGCGGCCCGGCGCGGCGGCGTCCGGGCCCACCGGTCAGGGGCGGCCCGCGTGGAGTTCCAGCGGGCCGGTGCCCGCGGCGCGGGCGGCCAGACAGACGGTGATCTGGCGCCGCAGGGCGGGTTTGACCAGGCCGGGGAGCTCCGCGGAGGTGACGGTGCGCCACTGGAGCAGCTCGGCCCGGTCCAGCCGGATCCGGGCGAGGGTGGGGGCGTCGAGGACGCCGCCGTCGTAGAGGAACCGGATACGGGCCGGACGGCCGGGCTTGTGGGACCAGTTCACGGCGAGCAGCCGGCCCGGGGCGAGGTCGAGGCCGAGCTCCTCGTGGACCTCCCGCCGGGCGGCGGCGCGCGGGATCTCGCCGAGGTCGCTGTCGATGCCGCCGCCGGGCAGGTTCCAGCGGTCGGACCGCCCGTACGCGGGCTGCACCAGCAGGATCCGGCCGTCGGAGCCGGTGAACAGCACGCTCGCCGCGGTCACCGCCTTGGGGCGGCTGGCCCGGTGGCTGGCCGGGTCGAGGGTGCCCGAGTGCTCCAGGGCCACCCGCCGGGCGGGGTCCAGGCCGGCCGGGGAGCCCGGCTGGGGCACCCCGTCGACGAGGTGGGCGAAGGATCCGGTGTGCAGGGCGGCCAGTGCGGCGCGCAGCCGGGGCGCGGTACGGGCGGGCAGCAGTGCACAGGCCGCCTCCGGCGGGAGCCAGCGGGCCTCGGTCGTCGCCCCGGCGGGGAAGGAGAGCGCCGCGGCCTCCGGCGGCGGGAGCGGGCCGACGAGGTGGACGTGCACGATCAGGGAGCGGCCGGGCGGGCCGGCCGGGCCGGGCGGCCGGGAGTCCACCGCCAGCAGCCGCCCGGCCGGCCGGGCGAGGCCCAGTCCTTCACGCAGCGCGCGGGCCAGTCCTTCCTCCGGGGTCTCGGTGTCCCGGACCGCGCCGCCCGGAAGCTCCGGGTCCGTCCGGCCCGGGGTGGTCAGTACGAGGACCCGCCCGCGCGTGTCCAGGACGACCCCGGTGGCAGCCACGAGCGGGGAGGGACGGTCGGGCACGGCGGGCTCCAGGGGATCGGGTCGGCGGCACCAGCACTATGCCCCGGCCGCGGCGGGTGCCCGGCGCCGACATGCGGACTCAGGCTCGGGCCAGCAGCAGGCCGCCCATGGTGACCATGGTCGCAGCGACGAGCCCGTCCAGGACCCGCCAGGCGGCCGGGCGGGCGAGCAGGCCGCTCAGCAGCCGGGCCCCGTAACCCAGACCGGCGAACCAGGTCAGGCTGGCCAGCACGGCCCCGATGGCGAAGGCCCACCGCAGGTCGCCGCGGTCGGCGGCGAGGGAACCGAGGAGCAGCACGGTGTCCAGGTAGACGTGCGGGTTGAGCCAGGTCATGGCCAGAGCGGTCAGCACGGCCCGGCGGGCGGACCCGCTCGTCGCCCCCTCCGTGGTGAGGGCGGCGCCGGGGGCGGGCCGCAGCACCCGGCGGGCGGCCAGGACTCCATAGCAGATCAGGAACCCGCCCCCGGCCAGCCCGACCACCGTCAGCGCCGCCGGCCAGGCGGTGACGAAGGCGCCGACGCCGGCGACGCCGAGAGAGATGAGCACCGCGTCGGACACGGCGCAGATGGCGACCACGGCGAGGACGGCGTGGCGGCGCGCGCCCTGGCGGAGGACGAAGGCGTTCTGCGCGCCGATGGCGACGATGAGGGAGAGTCCGCTGCCGAAGCCGGCCAAGGCCGCGGTGACGATGCCGTAGTTCATGACCTCGACGGTAGGCAGCCAGGTCGGTTCAGTACAGCTAAAGATTTTTACGTACCATTAGCGCTTGTGATGGACGAGCTTCCGCTGGACCAGGTACGCACGCTGCTCGCCGTGGTGGACGAGGGCACCTTCGACGCGGCGGCGGCAGCCCTGCACGTGACCCCCTCCGCGGTCAGCCAGCGGGTCAAGGCGCTGGAGCAGCGGACCGGACGGGTGCTGCTGATGCGGACGAAGCCGGTGCGGGCGACCGAATCCGGGGAGGTGGTGATCCGCTTCGCCCGGCAGCTGGCCCGCCTGGAGCGCGACGCGCGCGCCGAGCTGGGGATGGCCGACGGGATGGGCCCGGTGCGGCTGCCGATCGCGGTGAACGCGGACTCCCTCGCCACCTGGTTCCTGCCCGCGCTCGCGCGGGTGCCGCAGGATCCGCCGGTCTGCATCGAGCTCCACCGCGAGGACGAGTCCCATACGACGGCGCTGCTGCGGGAGGGGCAGGTGATGGCGGCGGTGACCTCCTCGCCCGACCCGGTGGCCGGGTGCAGCGTACGGATGCTGGGACTGGCCCGGTACCTGCCGACGGCGAGCCCCGCGTTCGCGGCCCGGTACCTGACGGGGGCGCCGGAGCGGGACCTGCGCGAGGCGCCGACGATCGTGTTCGACCGCAAGGACGACCTCCAGGATGCCTTCGTACGCGCGCTGACGGGGGACCCGGCGGCCGGTGCGGGGCCGGTACGGCACTACATACCGACGTCGGAGGGGTTCCGGGACGCGGTGGTCGCGGGGCTGGGGTGGGGGCTGGTGCCGGAGCAGCAGTCGAGACCGCTGGTGCGGACAGGGCAGCTGGTGCTGCTGGAGCCGCTGCGGCCGATGGACGTCCCCCTGTACTGGCAGCAGTGGAGGCTCGACTCGCCCGCGCTGTCGACGGTGGCGGAAGTGATCGCGGCGGCGGCCCGGGAGTCGCTCCGCCATCCCGCCGTGTGACGCGGCCCCCTGTGGCCGGCCCGACCCGACCTGACCCGACCTGACCCGGCCCGACCCGACCTGACCTGACCCGACCCGGCCCGACCCGGCCCGGATCCGGCCGGATCCGGGCAGGTCCGGCATGATCCACAACGCACCCCCTAAGCTGCGGACCATGGAGTCCTACACGATCGGCCAGGCGGCCCGGCTGCTCGGCGTCAGCGTCGACACGGCCCGGCGCTGGGCGGATGCCGACCGGTTCCCCACCCACCGCGAGGGCACACGGCGGATGGTGGACGGGCCCGACC
The DNA here is from genome assembly GCF_055574035.1 of Streptomyces sp. NPDC030021. NCBI lineage: Bacteria > Bacillati > Actinomycetota > Actinomycetes > Kitasatosporales > Streptomycetaceae > Streptomyces > Streptomyces sp. NPDC030021. The sequence goes on along the minus strand of NZ_JBVIAH010000001.1, from coordinate 184,855 downwards.
TGGCCGCCTTCTGCGTCGAGGCCGCACAGGAGGGCGCCGAGGGCGAGGAAGCCCCGTACACCTCGGCCCGCAACGCCTTCCCCGGCATCGTCACCGGGGTGAAACTCGGCACGGTCGACGCGCAGGTGGAGATCCAGGCCGGACCGCACCGGATCGTGTCGCTGCTGACGCGCGAGGCGGTGGAGGAACTCGGGCTGGAAGTGGGCGCGCGGGCCACGGCGCGGGTGAAGTCGACGAGCGTGTTCATCGACAAGGTCTGACGCGGACGGCGGAGTCCCCCTGGGCGGTGAGCCCGGACGCAGGCGTTCCGGTGGCGATGGCAGACTGGCCGCTGATCCGCCGAAGGGGAGTACGCCTTGTCCATGTTCAGCAACCTGCGCCGGGTCGTGCGGCGCAGCTACCGGCGGGCCGTCGACCTCAGCCACCCGGCCCGCTCCCCGCTCGGCAGCGCGGTGGTCAACTGCGTGATCTACCGGGACGGCGTCCGGCAGGACGACTGCGCGGAGGTCGAGGAGGCGCTGCGCCGCGTCCGCAAGACGAGTGACGGCTTCGTCTGGATCGGCCTGCACGAGCCGGCGAGGTCGGAGCTGGCCGGGCTCGCCGAGCTCTTCGGCCTGCACCCCCTCGCGGTCGAGGACGCCGTGAACGCGCACCAGCGTCCCAAGGTGGAGCGCTACGACGACACGCTGTTCTCCGTCTTCAAGACCGTGCGCTACGTGGAGCACGAGGAGCTGACCGCGACCAGCGAGGTGGTGGAGACCGGCGAGCTGATGGCCTTCACCGGCCAGGACTTCATCATCACCATCCGGCACGGCGGCCGCGGCACGCTGGGCCCGGTCCGCGAGGAGCTGGAGGCCGCCCCGGACCAACTGGCCAACGGGCCCGCGGCCGTTCTGCACGCCATGGCCGACCATGTGGTCGACGACTACGTGGCCGTGACGGACGCGGTGCAGAACGACATCGACGCCGTCGAGACCGCGGTGTTCAGCGAGGACGGCGGCCGCGGCGACGCGGGGCGGATCTACCAGCTCAAGCGCGAACTCCTGGAGCTCCGGCGGGCGGTGGCGCCGCTGAGCCGCCCGCTCCAGCAGCTGGCCACGCAGCCGATACCGGTCATCCCGCCGGAGACCCGCGCGTACTTCCGGAACGTGGCGGACCACCTGACCCGGGCCACGGAGCAGATCGGCTCCTACGACAACCTCCTCGACTCCATCCTGCAGGCCCACTTGGCGCAGGTGACCGTCGCCCAGAACGAGGACATGCGCAAGATCACGGCATGGGCGGCGATCGTCGCCGTCCCGACCATGGTCTGCGGGGTGTACGGCATGAACTTCGACCACATGCCCGAACTGCACTGGACTTACGGCTACCCGCTGGTCCTCGGCGTCATGGTGCTCGCCTGCTTCGTCATCCACCGGGGCTTCAGGCGTAACGGCTGGCTCTGACCGGACGGGGCCATTCCCTGGGGTGCGCCCGGGTATTGAGCTGCCGTCAGCTCTGGTAGTAAAGTTTCCTAACGAAGCTGGGACGCCTCAACTACCAGATGGAGGCCTTGTGTTCACCCCCCGCCGCAAGATGCTGGCGATCGGCGCACTGCTCGGCAGTGCGCTGATCGCCGTCCCCGTCGCCGCCCACGCCACCACGGCCCCCGCCCCCGCGGCGGAGACCGCGGCGGCGGCAGCCGCAGGACTCGACGATCCGGCGAAGAAGGAGATCGCCATGAAGATCGTCTCCAGTGCGGAGAACTCCTCGCTGGACTGGAAGGCGCAGTACAAGTACATCGAGGACATAGACGACGGCCGCGGTTACACGGCCGGCATCATCGGATTCTGTTCCGGCACCGGCGACATGCTCGACCTCGTCGAGTACTACGCGCAGATCAAGCCGGGCAACGTCCTCGCCAAGTACCTCCCCGCCCTGCGCAAGGTCGACGGCAGCGACTCGCACGCCGGCCTCGATCCGAACTTCACCAAGGACTGGGCGAAGGCGGCCCAGGACGCCGACTTCAGGAAGGCCCAGGACCACGAGCGCGACCGGGTCTACTTCAACCCGTCCGTGAATCAGGGCAAGGCCGACGGGATCGGCGTGCTGGGCCAGTTCATGTACTACGACGCCATCGTCATGCACGGCGACGGCGGCGACTCCACCAGCTTCCGCAACATCCGCAAGCGCGCCCTGTCCAAGGCCAAGCCCCCGTCCCAGGGCGGCAGCGAGACCACCTACCTGAACGCCTTCCTCGACGCCCGGGTCTGGGCGATGAAGCAGGAGGAGGCGCACAGCGACACCAGCCGGGTCGACACCGCGCAGCGGGTCTTCCTGAAGAAGGGCAATCTGAACCTCAATACGCCGCTCGACTGGAAGGTCTACGGGGACTCCTTCCACATCGGCTGACGGTGCGCCGCGGACCGGGGCGGGAGCCCTCCTCCCCGTCCCGGCCCGCGGTGTCGCGGGGCGATAACGATGTGGGTAACGATCAGAGCAGCTGCGGGGGCGTCAAGTGGGCCTCTCGTTCGGACGTTTCGGACGTTCAGGGACATGGTGCTGCGGCTGTGTCCCGAAGTCGTAACTCCGGTGCCGGAAATCGGGCGGTCCAGTCGATTTGGCCTCCCCGGAAGTGGCTTGACCGCGACGTAAGGGGGGCATAAGTTCTGCCCCGGCTTGCTCCAGCAGGACGGGCCGAACCAACCGTCCTCTGGGGGGACCCTCATGAACCACTACACCGACGTCCTGAAGAAGTACGCCGTCTTCTCCGGCCGCGCGCGCCGCCAGGAGTACTGGATGTTCGCCCTCTTCCAGGCGGCCGTCGTGATCGTCCTCGCGATCCTGGACGCCGTCATCGGCGCCAACTCGATCATCGTCGGCCTGTACGTCCTCGGTACCATCGTGCCGTCCCTGGCGGTCACCGTCCGTCGTCTGCACGACCTCGGCAAGTCCGGCGCCTGGTACTTCATCGCCTTCGTTCCGTTCATCGGTGGCATCTGGCTGCTCGTCCTGACCGCCACCGCCGGTCAGCCGCAGCCGAACGAGTACGGCCCGGACCCGAAGGCCTACGCCGCCTGATCTGCCGTACGGGCCTGATCAAGGCCTGAAATGCCTGAGCGCCGCCCCTGGCCGGGAACAGCCGGGGGCGGCGCTTTCGCCTTTTCCGGGGCCCGCCGGGGCCCGCGTGACACGCGTCTCCCGGACTGGCGGCCGGGGGCTGTCCAGAGCGGCCCGATCACGAGATATCTTGATGTCGAGCAATGTTGCAGACGAGAGACGCAGACTGTGGAGCGGAGCATCCGGTGACTGACTCGACCATCATCTACACGCACACTGACGAGGCCCCGGCCCTCGCGACGTATTCCTTCCTGCCTGTGATCCAGGCATACGCGTCGACGGCCGGTGTGAATGTCGAGACCCGTGACATCTCCCTGGCCGGTCGGATCATCGCCGTCTTCCCGGAGTACCTCCAGGAGAGCCAGCGGATCGCCGACGCCCTCGCCGAGCTCGGCGAGCTGGCGAAGACCCCGGAAGCCAACATCATCAAGCTTCCGAACATCTCGGCCTCGATCCCGCAGCTCAAGGCCGCGGTCGCCGAGCTCCAGGGCCAGGGCTACGCCCTCCCGGACTACCCGGACGACCCGAAGACCGACGAGGAGCGCGACATCCGCGCCCGCTACGACAAGGTCAAGGGCAGCGCCGTCAACCCGGTCCTGCGCGAGGGCAACTCCGACCGCCGCGCCCCCGCCTCGGTCAAGAACTACGCCAAGACGCACCCGCACCGCATGGGCGCCTGGACCACCGAGTCGAAGACGAACGTCGCCACCATGGGCGAGAACGACTTCCGCTCCACCGAGAAGTCCGCCGTCATCGCCGAGGCCGGCACCCTGCGCATCGAGCACGTCGCCGCCGACGGCGCGACCACCGTGCTGCGCGAGTCCGTACCGGTCCTCGCCGGTGAGGTCGTGGACGCGTCCGTCCTGCACGTCGACGCGCTGCGCACCTTCCTGAACGACCAGATCGAGCGTGCCAAGGCCGAGGACGTGCTGTTCTCCGTGCACCTCAAGGCCACGATGATGAAGGTCTCCGACCCGATCGTCTTCGGCCACGTGGTCCGCGCCTTCCTCCCGAAGACCTTCGCCCGCTACGGCGAGACCCTGGCCGCCGCCGGCCTGTCGCCCAACGACGGTCTGGGCGCCATCCTGAACGGCCTGGGCGCGCTGCCCGACGGCGACGCGATCAAGGCCTCGATCGACGCCGAGATCGCCGAGGGCCCGGCCCTCGCGATGGTCGACTCCGACAAGGGCATCACCAACCTGCACGTGCCGTCCGACGTCATCGTCGACGCCTCGATGCCGGCCATGATCCGCACCTCCGGCCACATGTGGGGCCCGGACGGCGCCGAGGCCGACACCCTCGCCGTCCTCCCGGACAGCAGCTACGCCGGCGTCTACCAGGTCGTCGTCGACGACTGCCGCACCCACGGCGCCTTCGACCCGTCCACCATGGGCTCGGTCCCGAACGTCGGTCTCATGGCGCAGAAGGCCGAGGAGTACGGCAGCCACGACAAGACCTTCGAGATCGCCACCGCGGGCACCGTCCGCCTGGTCGACGCCGCGGGCAACACGGTCCTGGAGCAGGAGGTCGCCGCCGGCGACATCTTCCGCGCCTGCCAGACCAAGGACCTGCCGGTCCAGGACTGGGTCAAGCTCGCCGTCACCCGCGCCCGCGCCACCGGCGTCCCGGCCGTCTTCTGGCTGGACGAGACCCGCGCCCACGACGCGCAGCTGATCGCCAAGGTCAAGACGTACCTCGCCGAGCACGACACCGAGGGCCTGACCATCAAGATCCTCTCCCCGGTCGAGGCCACCGCCTTCTCCCTGGAGCGCATCCGCCGCGGCGAGGACACCATCTCGGTGACCGGCAACGTGCTGCGCGACTACCTGACCGACCTCTTCCCCATCCTGGAGCTGGGCACCAGCGCCAAGATGCTGTCGGTCGTCCCGCTGATGAACGGCGGCGGCCTCTTCGAGACGGGCGCCGGCGGCTCCGCCCCGAAGCACGTCCAGCAGCTGGTCAAGGAGAACTACCTGCGCTGGGACAGCCTGGGCGAGTTCTTCGCGCTGGCCGCCAGCTTCGAGCACCTCGCGACCACCACCGGCAACGCCCGCGCCCAGGTGCTGGCCGACACCCTGGACCGCGCGACCGGCACCTTCCTCAACGAGGACAAGTCGCCGAGCCGCAAGCTGGGCGGCATCGACAACCGCGGCAGCCACTTCTACCTCGCCACCTACTGGGCGCAGGAGCTGGCCAAGCAGACCGACGACGCCGAGCTGGCCACGGCCTTCGAGCCGGTCGCCAAGACGCTGTCGGAGCAGGAGGAGACCATCATCGCCGAGCTCGTCGCGGTGCAGGGCTCCCCGGCCGACATCGGCGGCTACTACCAGCCCGACGCCACGAAGGCCGCGGCGATCATGCGCCCGTCCGCGACCCTCAACCAGGCACTCGCCCTCCTGGGCTGATGCCGACAGCCGTACCCACGCGTCCCTGACGACGTGACCCGCTCCGCCCCGGCCGGCCCCGTGCCCGCCGGGGCGGAGCCGTGTCGGGCGCGTTCGGGGACGAGGCCGTCATGGGACTCCTGGCCGAGGAGTGGGCCCTGCGCTAGCGTTCGGGGTCGGTGCCCCGGGGGGCTTCACCGAAAACGCTCTGGGGGTTCTGTGGCACGTCGTTCCGACACGTCCTGCGGCGGTATCGGCTGCCTGGCGCTCCTGCTCGTGCTGTTCGTCCTGCCCACCGTCGGCTATCTGCTGGCGGTACCGCTGGCGCTGCCCGATCTGCTGGCCGAGCAGTCACCGCCGCAGCAGCTCCACGGCTTCGGCCAGTACCTTCTCGTCTACGCCATCCCGGCCGTCGTGGCCCTGCTGCTGGCCCTGTTCGCCTCGCGCCGAGGGACCGGCGGCTGGTGGCTGGTACCGGTCCGGGCGGCTGCGCTGCTCGCGCTCGTCGCCGGGGCGCTGTGGTGGACGGAGAGCAGGGTCGGGGAGTACCCGGTGTGGAACGTCCGGGCCACGGCCGAGAGCATGGCCGCGGGACTGGTGGCGCTCGCCTTCGTCGTGGCGGTGCGCCGCTGGGACGCCTCGCGCGGCGGCCCGCGCGTCGCCGTCGGCACCGGCCGGCCGGCGCCGGGGGAGATCTGGCTGGCCATGGTGCCGCTGCGCGAGGACCCGGCGCGGCAGCTGCGGCACTACTGCGTGGTGCTGGCCGTCCATCCCGGCCACGCGGAGGTCGCCCAGATCACCACCAAGGACAAGGACGGGCGCGCCGACCACATCCGGATGCCCAACGACGGCTGGGACAAGGCCTCCGGCCGCGCGCACTGGGTGGAGTTCGGCCGTCCGCCGCGCCGGGTCGACTACGGGATGTTCCTCAAGTCCCGGCCGCAGGGGCGCTGCCCGGCACCGGTGTGGCGGCAGCTCAGCCGGCAGCTCGGCTGATCCCGGCGGCCACGTCCACGGCGACGTCCGCCGCCCCGTCCGCAGCCACCCGGAAGCCGATGTTCCCGGCGGAGCTGTCGGGGGTGTTGCGGGTGCGCGCCGCGACCCGGTAGCGGTTGCAGTACGAGTCGTGGCACATGTGGGAGCCGCCGCGCATGGTCCGTTCCGGCCCGGCGGGCGAGAAGCGGTCGGCGGACCACTCCCACACGTTGCCGACCGTCTGGTGGAGGCCGTACCCGTTGGGCCGGAAGGCCTTGGCCGGGGCCGTGCCCGCGTACCCGTCGGCCCGGGTGTTGTGGACCGGGAAGTCTCCGTTCCAGATGTTGCACATGTACCGCCCGCCGGGGCGCAGCTCGTCGCCCCACGGGTAGCGCTTCTGCTCCAGCCCGCCGCGCGCTGCGAACTCCCACTCCGGCTCTGTGGGCAGCCGGGTCCCGGACCAGGCGCAGTACGCCTGGGCGTCGTGCCAGGAGACGTGGACCACGGGGTGGTTCCGGCGGGCGGCGAAGGAGGAGCCGGGCCCCTCCGGACGGCGCCAGTCGGCCCCGGAGACGGCCCGCCACCACGGGGTCCCGGCCACCGCGGGCGAGACGGCCGCGAGTTCACCGGTCAGGAAACCCGCGAAGACGAAGCTGAAGCCGAAGGACTCCGCCTCCGTGACATGGCCGGTGGCCTTCACGAAGGACGCGAACTGCGCGTTGGTGACGGTGGTCGGGGCGATGCGGAACGACCCGACCACCTCCTGACGTACCGGACCCTCGCCGTCCGCCGGGAACCCGTCCGGATCCTCGGTCCCCATCAGGAACCGGCCGCCTACGAGGGCGACGAGGTCGCGTACGGCCCGGGCCGCCGCCGGGTCCGCGGCCGGGGCCCCCACGGGCGCGGGTTCCGGCCACGGGGCCGGGGTCAGGACCTCGGCGGCGGGCTCGCGTCCGGGGGTGCAGCAGGGCTCGGGCGGCATGGATCTCTCCTGGGGGACGGTACGGGGGTGGCCGGAGGGGTACGGATCCGCCCGGGTCGGCCGGCGCGGTCGGCGCCGGTATGCCGAGGGCCTGTTCCTGTGCCGGGGTGGCCACCGGGGTTCGCGACGCTGCTCGCGCACCGTCGAACCCGCAGGTCAGACCCTAGAACCGGGGTGTGGCAACACCGTGGCAGGCCTGTGGCGGCTCCATGGCGGCGCTGTGCCGCGCACGTAACGGGGCTCGGCGGAGCCGGAGCCGAAGCCGGTGAGCCGAAGCCGGCGGATCAGAGCCGGTGGATCCGCTCCTGATCGAAGGCCAGCGGGGACCGCCCGGCCGCCAGGATCCGCAGCCCCGGCGCCACGGCCAGCAGGTTCCGCAACCAGGCCAGGGCGTCCGGGCCGAGCTGCTCCGCGCCGTCCAGGACGAGCAGCATGTCCCGTTCGGCCAGCCACGAGGCGGTGTTCGCCGTCCCGCAGGCCGGGGCGGGCATACCGGGTACGGTGCCCAGTTCGGCCGTCAGCTCGCGGACTCCGTAGCCGCCGTGCTGCGGATTCATGGCGACGACGGCCACCCCGTCGTAGAAGTTGGACGCGATCCGCCGCGCGATCTCCCGTACCAGCAGGCTCCGCGGCTCGCGGAAGGCTCCCGCCACGGTCAGCACGCGCCCCCGCCGGACGGCGGTGAGCAGCCGGGACATTTCGGCGGACGTCGCCGGCAGCGTTCCGGATAAGCCATTTTCCCTCATCGACCCGGCTTCCCCCATGGCCCCGGATTCCCTCATCGGCACCATGCCCCCATTGCATGCGTGACCAAGTGCGGCAGGAGGGTTTCTTCGAGCCGCGTGACGACGATTATGCGCCACTTGCGCCGTAAGGCTAGGGGAATGTCGCATTCCGAAGGATGCGTTCGCTGCGGCCCAGGTGGGGGCATCGTCCGGGCCGCCGGACGGGCGGCGTAGTTCCCGTGGTCCGTGTGACGTACGTACCCGAACTCCGGCTCCTGGGAACGGTTGTCCGGAAGCCGGGATTGGGCTCTACTGCTGTGCAGCCCCTACGAGGGGCATATTCGCGGGAGGGACCAGGATGACAGCGGACCGGCGAACGGACCGGCGAGCACGGCATCGTGCGGGCCGGCGGGAACGGCGCGCCGGCCGGGCGGCCGGACCCGTGTCGCACCGGCGCCGGCCGGCCTTCCGGGGCCGCAGGCCGCTGCTCGCCACGCTGCTCTCCGCCTTCTTCCTGGTCGGTGTCTGCGCGGCCACCGGAATCGCCTGGGACCCCCGCGACGCGGCTTCCGTACAGGAGGCCGCCGCCCGCGGCGGCGGACTCCCGGCTGCCACCGGGACCGGCGGCGCGCCCGGCACTCCCGGCGAGGCCACCCCGTCCCCCACCGAGCCCCCGGAGCCCACCAAGGGCGCGGCGGCCAAGGGCAACCCCAAGGGCGCGGCGGACTCCGGAGCCGAACGCCCCACCGGAGCCCTGCCCTTCGACATGCCCTCGCCGGCCGCCCTGCGCTCCGGCGGCGCGGGCAGGAAGCTGGTGTTCGCCCACTACTTCACCCCCTACCCGCTCTCCCTCGACAACGCGGCCGCGGACCGGGACTACTACACCCGCAACTACCTCGACCCCGACGGCGAGAGCGGGAAGCACGGCCGGTACGGCGGCCTGCTGCGCGACCGGCCGCTGCCCGTGGCCCCGAAGAGCGGCGACTGGGAGTACGCCAACCTCCAGCAGGAGGTGCGCACGGCCCGTGCGGCGGGCATCGACGGCTTCACCCTCGACCTGCTCTCCCTCTCCGGCAAGAACTGGGACCGCTGCAACCTGCTGATGGCGGCCGCCCGTTCGGTGGACCCGGCCTTCAAGATCATGCTGATGCCGGACATGACCTCGCTGAAGACCGACGACCCCGCCGTGCTCGCCGGCGCGATCGCCACGCTCGCCGACGACTCCGCCGCACACCGGCTCCCCGACGGCCGCCTCGTGGTCTCCCCCTTCAAGGCGGAGGAGAAGAGCGTCGCCTGGTGGACCGAGGTCATCGCCCGCCTGAAGTCCGAGCACGGCATCCGCACCGCCTTCGTCCCGCTCTTCCTCGACTTCGGCGCCCACAGCGGCGAGTTCGCCCCGATCAGCCACGGCTTCTCCGAGTGGGGCAGTCGCAGCTACGTCGGCCAGGAGAGCTCCACGCGCGACGTCCGGCGGGCCCACGACATGGGCAAGATCTGGATGCAGCCGGTGTCGGTCCAGGACGCGCGCCCCAACCAGGGCATCTACGACGAGGCGGGCAACACCGCGACCCTCCGCTCGACCTGGACCCACGCCATCGAGGACGGCGCCGACTGGGTGCAGCTCACCACCTGGAACGACTATTCGGAGGGCAGTCAGTTCGCCCCCTCCCTGCACAACGGCTACGCGTACCTGGACCTGACCTCGTACTACCTGAGCAAGTTCAAGACGGGCAGCTGGCCGGAGATCGTCCGGGACACCCTCTACCTCTCCGCGCGCACACAGTTCGCGGACGCCGACCCGACGGGCGACCAGTCGCTGGTGATGTCGCTCCGCAAGGGGAGCGCCCCGGCCCGGGACAAGGTGGAGGTGCTCAGCTTCCTCACCGGGGCCGGAGCGGTCCGGACGGCCGTCGGCACCACGGACGGCAGTTACGAGGCCCCCGCAGGGATCCACTCGCAGCTGCTCCCGCTGAAGGCGGGCAGTAGTTCGGCGCAGGTCGTCCGGGACGGCAAGGCCGGAGTGAAGGTCGACCTGCCGTACCGGGTGGACCACAAGGTGGAGGTGCAGGACCTCCAGTACTACGCGGCGACCAGCGGCCGCGACGGGTAGGGGGCGTCATGCCGGTCAGGCCGGAGGGGTGAATTCCGGCTGGTCGAGCAGGCGCAGCCAGCTGCCGTCGCCCTGGCGCCGGACGACCTGCGCGCGAGCCCCCGAGCCGTCCTTCGGCGGGGTCGAGGTGAGCGCGATGTCACCGCTGACCAGCGTCGGCAGCGGGGCCTCCGGTTCGAAGACCGGGCGGTGGGCCAGCACCTTCTCCCACAGCGCCCGGATCGCCTCGCGGCCCACCGTCCGCTCCCCGGGCGGGTACGCCATCACCGCGTCCTCCTCGTAGAGCGCGGCGACCCCCGCCGCGTCCCCGGCGTTGGAACGCTCGACGAACAGGCGGGTGATGTCCTCGGGCCGCATCGCCTTCTCGTACACGACTTCCTCCCTGGGGTGTGCGCGTCCGCCGCGCTTCGTACCTCCAGCCTGATCTCCCCACTACCAGAAGTCCAACAGATGGATCTTCTGGCAACTAGAATCTCCAGTCATGGAACTGAGGCAGCTCGCCTACTTCGTCGCCGTCGCCGAGGAACAGAACTTCACCCGGGCGGCCGAGCGGGTGCACATCAGCCAGTCCGGGATCAGCGCCCAGATCCGCCAACTGGAACGGGAGCTCGGCGCCGAGCTGTTCGACCGCTCGGCCCGCACCGCCACCCTCACCGCGGCCGGAGCGGCCGCGCTCGCACCCGCCCGGGCCGCGCTCGCCGCCGCCGAGGCGGTCGGCCAGGCGGTGGGGGACGTGGCCGGCGTGATCCGGGGCCGGATCACGGTCGGCATGGTCGTCGGCTGCACCGTCACCCCGCTCTTCGACGCCCTCGCCGCCTTCCACCGCGCCCACCCCGGCGTGGAGATCGCCCTGCTGGAGGACAACTCCGACCGGCTCGTCCAGGGGGTTCGCGCCGGCACGGTCGACGTGGCCCTCATCGGGACGGCGACCGCCGCACCGGCCGGACTGGAAGCCCTCACGCTCGTCAGCGAGCGGCTCGTCGTCGCGGTCCCGCCCGATCACCCGCTGGCCCACCAGCGCCGGGTCACCCTGCGCGACCTCGCCCGCCACCCGGTCATCTGCATGCCCGCCGGCACCGGCCTGCGCACGGTGTTCGACCAGGCCTGCGCCGCACAGCGGGTGCGGCCCGTGATCGCCCTGCAGGCCGGGGCCGCGGACGCCATGGCCGACCTCGCCGCCCGCGGCCTGGGCGTCGCCGTCCTCAGCGAGTCCATGGCCGAGAGCTACCGCGACCGGCTCAGCGCCCGCGTCCTCGACGACGTCGGCATCCCCGCCCTGCTCTGCCTGGTCTGGCGCCCCGCGCACGGCCCCGCCGTGCGCGAGCTGCTCGCGTACGGGCGCCGGGCCTTCGGCGGCGGTCTACCGGAGCCGACGGCCGCGGGAGATGATCCGCAGGACAGCCGCGCCGCATCCCCGGAGGAGCAGTGACCGAGCCGATACGTCCCGCCGGGTCCGCCCACGAGTTCCCGGGCGGACCCGCCCTGTTCCGCCTCGACCCCCGCGTCGCCCACCTGAACCACGGCTCCTTCGGCGCGGTGCCCGTCCCCGTCCAGGAGGCCCAGGCCGCGCTCCGCGCCGAGGTCCACGCCGACCCCGACGCCTTCTTCATAGCCGTCCCGGACCGCCTCGCCGAGGCCCGCACCCGGATCGCCGCCCACCTCGGCGCCGACCCCGACGGGATCGCCTTCATCGCCAACGCCACCGAGGGCGCCAACCTCGCCCTGGACGCCGTCCCGCTCGCCGACGGCGACGAGATCCTGGTCACCGACCACGGCTACGGCACCGTCGTCGCGGCCGCCGCCCGCCGCGCCCCGGTCACCACCGTGGCCCTGGACCCCCACCTGCCCGACGAGGACGCCGTACGCGAGAGCGTGCTGGCCGCGCTGACACCCCGTACGAAGGTGGCCGTACTCGACCACATCAGCTCGCCCACCGCCCGCATCATCGCCTCGCCCCAGCTCCTCGCGGACCTGCGCGAACGCGGGGTCACCACCGTCGTCGACGGCGCCCACGCCCTGGGCATGCTCCCCGACCCCCTCGCGGGCGGCGCCGACTTCTGGTTCGGCAATCTGCACAAATGGGGCTACGCACCCTCCGGCAGCGCGGTCCTGGCCGTCGCCCCGCAGCACCGCCACCGGATCAGGGCCCTCGTACCGTCCTGGGAGGACCAGCACGGATTCCCGCGGTCCGTCGAGAACCGCGCCACCGCCGACTACACCGGCTGGCTCGCCGCCCCCGAGGGGCTGGACCTGCTCGAACGCCTCGACGCGGCCAAGGTCCGGGCCCACAACAGCGCACTGGCCGCCCACGGAGCGGCCTTGCTCGCCGAGCTCCCCGGGCTCACCCCGCTCCCGCACGGCGAGGCCCTCGCCATGCGCACCCTGCGCCTGCCGGCCGGGGTCGCCGACACCCCGGACCGGGCCCGCGCGCTGCGCGAGCGGATCGCGGCCGAACAGGGCATCCGGGTGCTGATCTGGCCCTGGCCGGGCGGCGGCGGCATCCGCGTCTGCGGCCAGATCTACAACCGGCCCGAGGAGTACGAACGCCTCGCCGCCGTCCTCCCGTCCTGCCTCAGCCGCGCCTGAGCAGGTACGTGTCCATGATCCACCCCTTGCGGGCGCGGGCCTCGGTGCGCAGCTCCTCGATCCGCCCGGCGACCTCCGCGAGCTTGCCCGAGATCAGGATCTCGTCCGGGGTGCCCACGTAGGCCCCCCAGTAGATGAAGAGGTCCTGGTCCAGGTGGGCGGTGAAGGCGTGCCGCGCGTCCAGCATCACCACCACGTCGTCCACGTCGTCCGGCCAGCCCTCGGCCAGCCTGCGGCCCGTGGTGATCTGGACCGGGCGCCCGACCCGGTTCAGGTTGGTCCGGTGCCGTGCCAGCAGCGCCGAGATGCTGCTGATGCCGGGCACGACCTCGTGCTCGAACGTCACCCGGCCGCGCTCCAGCACCTCGTCGAGGATCGCGAGCGTGGAGTCGTAGAGGGAGGGATCGCCCCAGACCAGGAACGCCCCGGTCTCGCCGTCCGCCAGATCCTCCGCGATGAAGCGCTCGAAGAGCCCGGCCCGCGCGCTGCGCCAGCCGTCCACCGTCGGGGTGTAGTCGGCGGGCGTCCGGTCCCGGTCCGGGTCGCGGCCCTCCACCAGCCGGTGGCCGGGGCGGGCGTGCGCGTCGAGCATCGCGCGCCGCAGCCCGGTCAGATCCGCCTTCTCCTCGCCCTTCTCCAGGATGAGGAATGCGTCCGCCGCGCCGATCGCCCTGACCGCCTGGAGGGTCAGATGGTCCGGGTCGCCCGCGCCTATGCCGATCACTGAGAACTTCTTCACCGGGCTATTGTGCCCATCATGCGAGCCGCCCTGTTCGTCACCTGCGTCAATGACGCGTTCTACCCGCGGACCGGCATCGCCGTCGTACGCCTCCTGGAGCGGCTAGGGGTCGGCGTGGACTTCCCGGCGGCCCAGAGCTGCTGCGGGCAGCCGCAGTACAACACCGGCTACCGGTACGAGACCGAACCGCTGATGCGGCGGACCGCGCGGGCCTTCGCGGGACACGCGTACGTGGTCACGCCCTCCGGATCCTGCGCCGCGATGCTCCGCGAGCACTACCCGCGCATCGGCCGGAAGGCGGAGGCCGAGGGGCGCGGCAGCGAGCTCGCCGAGGCGGCCGCCGCGCTCGCGCCGCGGGTGTACGAGCTGACCGAGTTCCTGGTCGACGTGCTCGGGGTGACCGACGTCGGCGCGTACTTCCCGCACACCGTCACCTACCACCCCTCCTGTCACGGCCTGCGCGGCCTCGGGCTGGGGGACCGGCCGCGGCGGCTGCTGGCCGCGGTCAAGGGCCTGGACCTGGTCGAGCTGCCGGGCGCCGAGGAGTGCTGCGGCTTCGGCGGCACCTTCGCCGTCAAGAACCCGGACGTCTCGACCGCCATGGGCACCGACAAGATCACGGCAGCGGCCGGCACCGGCGCCCGGGTGCTGTGCGGCGCCGACAACTCCTGCCTCGCCCACCTGGACGGCCTGCTGCGCCGCGCGGACAGCCCGCTGCGGACCCTGCACCTCGCCGAGATCCTGGCCGCGACCGAGGAGGAACCGCTGTCGTGACCCGTACCCACCTGGGCATGCCCGCCTTTCCCGCCTTCCCCGCTGCCGCCCGCGAGGCCGTACGGGACGGGGTGCTGCGCGCCAACCTCCGGCACGCCACGCACACCATCCGCGACAAACGCGCGCGGGCCGTCGCCGAACTCGCCGACTGGGACCGGCTGCGCGCCGCGGGCAAGGCCGTCAAGGACCACACCCTCCGCCATCTCGACCGCTACCTGCTGCAGTTGGAGGAAGCGGTCACGGCCGCCGGCGGCACCGTCCACTGGGCCGCCGACGCGGACGAGGCCAACCGGATCGTCACGGAACTGGTCCGGGCGACCGGCGAGCGCGAGGTCGTCAAGGTCAAGTCCATGGCCACCCAGGAGATCGGGCTCAACGAGGCCCTGGAGGCCGCCGGGATCGCCGCGTACGAGACCGACCTCGCCGAACTCATCGTGCAGCTCGGCCACGACCGCCCCTCCCACATCCTGGTCCCGGCCATCCACCGCAACCGGGCCGAGATCCGCGACATCTTCCGCGCCGAGATGGGCGGCTGGGGCCGGCCGGCGCCCGAACCCCTCGGCGACGACCCGCGGGAACTCGCCGAGGCGGCCCGCCTGCACCTGCGCGAGAAGTTCCTGCGCGCCAAGGTCGCCGTGTCCGGGGCCAACTTCATGGTCGCCGAGACCGGCACGATGGTCGTCCTGGAGTCCGAGGGCAACGGCCGGATGTGCCTGACCCTGCCCGAGACCCTCATCTCCGTCGTCGGCATCGAGAAGGTCGTCCCGACCTTCCGCGACCTGGAGATCTTCCTC
Organism: Streptomyces sp. NPDC030021; assembly: GCF_055574035.1. Classification (NCBI taxonomy): domain Bacteria; kingdom Bacillati; phylum Actinomycetota; class Actinomycetes; order Kitasatosporales; family Streptomycetaceae; genus Streptomyces; species Streptomyces sp. NPDC030021. The sequence goes on along the minus strand of NZ_JBVIAH010000001.1, from coordinate 169,687 downwards.
CAGACGCTGCCGCGCTCCTCGACCGCCGAGCGGATGAACCCGTACACGACGATGTGGACCGGGCTGGGCCCTTCAAAAGGGGCGGACGGCGACGGGCCCGCCGCCTTCCACCTCGTCCTCCTCGACAACGGCCGCACCGACACCCTCGCCGACGAGACCGGCCGCCAGGCCCTGCGCTGCATCCGCTGCTCCGCCTGCCTCAACGTCTGCCCGGTCTACGAGCGCGCCGGCGGCCACGCCTACGGCTCCGTCTACCCGGGCCCCATCGGCGCGATCCTCAGCCCCCAACTCCGCGGCACCGGCAGCGCGATCGACGCCTCGCTGCCCTACGCGTCCACCCTGTGCGGAGCCTGCTACGAGGTCTGCCCGGTCGCCATCGACATCCCCGAGGTCCTCGTCCACCTCCGCGAACGGGTCGCCCAGGGGGGCCCGGTGACCCGCGACGGCGTCCGCGTCACCCTCCGCCCCGCCGACGGCCACACCGCCGAACGGGCCGCCATGCGCGCCGCCCGGCTGCTCCTGGACCACCCGGGGGCCCTGCGCGCGGGGGAGCGCCTGCTGGCCAGGGCCCGGCGGCTGGCCCCCCGCCGGCTCCCCGGAGCCGGGCGGGCCTGGACCGACAGCCGCGAACTGCCCACCGTGGCGGCGCAGTCCTTCCGCGACTGGTGGGCCCGCGAACGGAGCGCCCCGCAATGAGCAGCAAGGACCGCATCCTGGGCCGGATCCGCCGGGCACTGCGCGACGACGCGCCCGCGGTGGAGATCCCCCGCGACTACCTCCCCGTCCACGGCGCCCGGACCCCGGCGGAGCGGGTGGACCTGCTCGCCGCCCACCTCGCCGAGTACCGGGCCGTGGTCCACCGCACGGACGAGGAGGCGCTGCCCGCGCTGCTGGCACGGCTCCTCGACGCGCGGGGCGCCCGGTCGGTGCTCGTCCCGCCCGGCCTGCCCCCGCACTGGCTCCCGGCCGGGGGCCCCACCCGGGTACCCGACCGGGCGGCCTCCACCCCGTACGAACTGGACCGGGTCGACAGCGTGGTCACCGGCTGCGCGCTGGCCGTCGCCGAGACCGGCACGATCGTCCTCGACGGCGGCCCCGACCAGGGCCGGCGGCGCATCACCCTGGTCCCGGACCACCACATCTGCGTGGTCCGCGTCCCGGACCAGGTGGTGGACTCCGTACCGCAGGCCCTGCCGCTCCTCGACCCGAACCGCCCCCTGACCTGGATCTCCGGCCCCTCCGCCACCAGCGACATCGAACTCGACCGGGTGGAGGGCGTCCACGGCCCCCGCACCCTGGAAGTGGTCCTCGTAGGCACACAATGAGGGCATGCCCTCGCACATCGCCCTCACGGCCCTCCTCGTCCACGACTACGACGAGGCCATCGACTTCTACACCCGCGCCCTCGGCTTCGACCTCGCCGAGGACACCGCCCGCCCGGACGGCTCCCGCTGGGTCGTGGTCCGCCCGCCCGGCGCCACCGAATCCGCGCTCCTCCTGGCCCGCGCCAAGGACGAGGCCCAGCGCTCCCGCGTCGGCGACCAGACCGGCGGCCGCGTCGGCCACTTCCTGTACACCGACGACTTCACCCGCGACCACGCCCGGATGACCGCCGAGGGCGTCCGCTTCCTGGAGGAGCCGCGCCACGAGCCGTACGGCTCCGTCGCCGTCTTCGAAGACCTGTACGGCAACCGCTGGGACCTCCTCCAGCCCGCCGCCTAGTGCTGTGACCGGCAAGGTTCACCGGGTTGCGACGCCCGGCACGGCACCTCATCCCCCAGACTCCGTCCGGGGGGACCCCCAGGTTGTCGGACCGCGCACGTACGTCCAGTACGAGCCGCGGCCCTCCGTCTTGCGATGCTTCCCCTAGGCCCTGCGGGCCTGGGGAGACCCCATGCACCGGACGCCGCAACCCGGCAAACCTTTCCGGCCACAGCACTAGATTCCCAGCCTCGGCGCCTCGCGCGCGGCATCGACGGCCGGGCCGCCGTCCGCCACCCGGCCGGCCAGCTCCCCGGCCCACCGGACCAGGCTCGGCACGTCGACCCCGTACGGGCCCCCGTCCAGCCCCTCGATCCCGGCGGCCCCGCGCCGCAGCAGCCGCGCCCCGCCCACCGCGTTGCCGCGCGCGGCGTGCGTCAACCCGACGGCGAGCTGCGCGAGCCCCCGCCAGAGCGGGGCCGCGGCCTCGGGCCCGGACTTCCAGGCATCCTCGAACACCTCGTGCGCGTGGAACGGCATCCCGGCGTCCAGCAGCCGCTGCGCCTCCCGCACGGTCCCCTCGGGGGAGCGCACCACCCCCTCGGGCTGCCGCTCCACCCCGGCCACCCCATAGGCGAGCGGCCGCCCCAGCCCATCCCTCGGCCGCGCACTGCGCGCCCGCCCGTCGACGTCCCGATCCCGTGCGTTCACCACCCCATCCTCCCCCCTCGCCGATTACCCGTGCATGCACACCCCTCGGCGTGGGGTAATGTTCTGCATGTGCCGCCGGGCAGGGGGAAACCCCAGGTCGCAGGCACAACGGGACGTGGCGCAGCTTGGTAGCGCACTTGACTGGGGGTCAAGGGGTCGCAGGTTCAAATCCTGTCGTCCCGACCAGCGTTTACGCAGGTCGGAGGCCGTTCTCTCACACATGGGAGGACGGCCTTTTCCGTGCCCGGAGTCCTGGTGGTCGCAGTGTGGTCGCACGCCCGCTTCGGGGTTGGTCGGCGGTGGGGTGGAAGCCGGTCGAGGCGGGGGAGCGGAGCTGGTTGAGGGCTTCGCGGAGGTGCTGGATGTGGTCGCGTGGTGGTCGCAGCCGTTCCAGCCAGGCCCGTCGGTCGTTTCGTTTCTGGGCCCGGGTGAGGGTGTGGTCGATGGTGTCGACGGCTTCGCGGGCGGCTTGTTGGGTGAGGTGGCTGTAGATGTTGGCGGTGGTCGAGAGGGTGGAGTGCCGCAGGGTCTTGGAGACGACGGTGAGGGGGACGCCGGCGGTGATGGTGATGGTGGCGGCCAGGTGCCGCAGGTCGTGAACGGTCACCCGCGGTACACCGGCCTCTTTGGAGAGTTGCCTGAGCCGGTCGAGGACGGTGTGGGGTCGCAGGGGTCGGCCGTCGGGTCTGCAGAAGACGAGTCCGGTGAATGGATCGCAGGGATCGCTGTGGCGGCGGGCCCTTGACCGGGCCCGGTGCTTGAGTGCGGTGGCGACGCGGGGTGAGACGGCGACCCAGTTCCGACTGGTACGGGTCTTGGGCGTGGTGATGACAAGGTGGTTGTTGTCGATCGCGGAGAGCGTGCACCGTACATAGAGGACACGCTCGGCCAGGTGGACGTCGTCCCAGTGCAGACCGAGGGCCTCTCCTTTGCGCATGCCGGTGCCGATGAGGAACTCGAACATGTCGGCCATGTCCGGGTCTGCCTGGTGGCTGTGCTGGAGGAAGCGGACAGCCTCGTCCGCGGTCCAGATCCGTCGCTCGGGCGACGGCGGGCGGTGAAGGGCTGGGGGACTGGCGGGGTTGTGGGCGAGGCGATGCTGGCGGACCGCGTCACCGAGAGCGCTGGAGAGGGTGGCCAGGCAGCGGTAGAGGGTGGTCTTGCCGCGGCCTGCGGCGAGCTCGCCGGTGACGAAGGCCGCGATGTGACGGTGCCCGAGCTCGTCCAGCTTGAGGCTGCCGAAGGCGGGCGCGAGGTCGTTGTGGACGTAGTCCCGGTAACGCGCCATGGTGGTCGGCTTGAGCACGAGTGCCTTGGCGGCGAGCCAGGCGGTCAGGTAGTCGTCGACGCTCTGGTTCGGGTCGGCGTTGAACCCGCCCGCCTCGCCCTCCAGGAACCTCCGCAGCGCCCCTTCGGCCGCGTCGTGACTGACGAATCCGCCACGGCGAACCGTCGTCCGACGGCGGCGCGGTGCCGGGACGTCGACCGCGAACGTCCACGTTCCGTGGTCACCGTCGGTGAACAGGTGCGGGCAGCGGGTGCCGAGCTGGTGACGCAATGTGTCGCGGCAGCCACACCTCCGGTAGATGCGGCCGCGGTCGCCGGTGGTACGCATGGGGATCGCCTCCAGGAGGCGGAAGAAGGCCGACACCTCCAGTCTCGTGCGACCACCTGCGACCACCACGACCCAGGCGCCTTCTGTGACCTGCGCTTTCCCCTTGTCTTTGCGCCAAGGGCTGGAGCGCGCTTGCTGCTCGGTGGTGGTAGCCACTCGAGGTAGCGCTCCGTTAATAAGCGGATGCGGTTCGTGGCCTTCGGCTGAGGGAAGGGTGAGGTCGGCGAAGCCGGCATCGCGGTCACGGCCAATGCCTCTCGCGGAGGAGGCGCTGGCCAGGCTTGGTTTGGAGGGGCTGCGGCCGTGGCATCCGTTCACGTGAAAGGGTCGCCAGCCTGATCATCAGTGGGGATGACCCGGGCAGGGCATGGGTCGGGCCGATCTGGTGAGCGCCTGACCGCGATTGCAGCCCATGGTGGCCAACGCACTCGGCGGTGCCGCGCCAGCCCTGCCAGACGGTCAGGGGAACAGCCAGAGCCTGTCCACCCAGGCGATTTGGATGAAGCGCCCCTTCTCTGCGAGCCAGGGGTAGGGCGTGCGGAACCGCGTTAGGTTCTCCATCGATACGACCGGTGCGTTGAGTTGCCCCGCGACGTTGAGTACGGCATGCGAGGACGTCGAGGTAACGGCGATTACGTTCCCTTGGGCGATGGCCTGGTCGAGTAGGTCCCGTTCGTGGTGCTCGACCGCTTCGGACACATCCGTGCCGATGACCGTGACAATGCGCCGGCCCGGGAAGCGTTGTCCGATCGCTGCGAGTGCGGAGGTGAGCAGCCTATAGCTTGGCGGTCGCCGTGATGCCGGGGTGCGCCCTGCCGTCATGACTCCTCTGCCGTCGACGACGAGAGTCGCAGCAGCCGGCCTGGGATCTTCCACCTGTGGTTCGGCGTCCACCAGGGACCTCCCGGTCTTCCTCGCGTTGCTGTCGGGAGCTGGCTCGCTGATCCGTCGGAGCAGCCTTTCCAACTCACGGTCGAGGCCCTGCTCGATGGGCGTTCCGTCGGGTCCGAAGCAGTCGAGTTCCGCGTTGAGGATCTCGCGGCCCCCGTGCCGCAGAACGGCTCGGACCTTGAGGATTCCGTCGCGGTCGTACCGGTAGTCGACGTCGAAGAGATTGGCTGAGGGATCGGCTGAGGGCTGGGGTACGGGCAGCTCGAGCCGGGCGAGCGGGAACGTGCGCTCGTCATCGGCGGCGCGGGCGCTGTCGCCCTCGACGATTTCAAGGACGACTCTTGAGGCACCGCGAACGGCGGGCATTGCACTGCGGCTGCCGCGTGCGGGCAAGGTGGAGTAGCGCGGGATCAACGTGGCGAATCCGCGACGGCCGCCGGCTTGGAAGGCAAGCCCCAGATCATGGCTGGCAGCCACCGAGATGGTGGTCCCCGGGACCAGGCCGTCGATCTCGGCGGCTGTGATCGCGGCTCCGCGGGCGACTGCCGTCATGGGGTTGCAAAGACGCGCGTTGACGACATCCCGGACCAGTGCCCCTTCGACCTCGCGGCGGACCATCGGGATCTGTGAGGTTCCACCGATCATCAGCACTGCGTCAAGCGCGCTGGGGGAGAGCCCGACGTCGTTGAGACACTCCTCTAGCGGTACCAGAGCTCGCCGTACAAGAGGTTCGACGGCCTGCTCGAACTCCTCGCGGTGGATGATCACGGCGCGGCCGCCGCCTGGCGGCTCGAAGAGGACCTCTGTGGTGTCTGGCTGGGAAAGCGCGATTTTGGTGAGCTCCACATGACGACGCCAGCGAAGGGCTTCGGCGCGCGTGAGGTGCTCAGGCCTCGTACCGAGCTTAGGCAGCACGAGCTTCACCAGCGCCTCGTCGAATTCGAGTCCGCCGAGGGCCGTGATCCCTCGTGAGGCGATCTCGTCGAAGATGCCGTCGTAGTGCTCGAGAACCGTGATGTCGATGGTGCCGCCGCCCCAGTCGAAGACGAGGAAGCATCCTTCGCCGGGGTATTCGTGCGCGTAGCTGATGGCAGCCGCGGTGGGCTCGTTGATGAGAGCCTTCACCTTGATGCCGGCCAGGCGTGCCGCGGCCCGCGTTCGGTAGCGGGCCGCGCCGGTCGCGTTGGCGGGGACAGTGACGACGGCCTCGTCCATCTCCCGAAGGTTACGGCGGACACCGGCACGCATTTGGTCGAACAAGGAAGCCGCTACCGTTGTACTCCGATAGGGCTCGTTGCCCAACCAGACGTTGTGCTCTTCCGGTACGGAGAAATGCACGCTCTCGTCTTCGGCGGACGAGGCCCTCGGCCTGGAAGCGAGCATGCGCTTGACCGCGTCCTGCGGTGTTGCCGTGCTGCACTTCGCGTCCCATCCGAAGCACAGCGTTCGCTGTACGTCGCGAATGGAGACCACCGAAGGGAACAACTCGTCGAAGCCGGGACGGTTCCACTCGGCGGGTAGGCCCCCGCTGTCCACCCGGATCACCTCAGTGCCGTGCCCAGTCCAGCGTGCGACGACCGAGTTGCTGGTGCCGAAGTCGATCCCGAACGTCATCCTTTGCCCTTCGACTCGACAGTCCCGTCTGCAGGCAGTTGCCGTACTGCGCCCCGCTGGACGACGCGGCCGGTCGTGGTCTCGATGTAAGCCGGCGAGACAACCTCGTAACTGGCCGCGTCGTTGTGTTCATCCGAGTCCACGACGTCGAAAGGCGTCAGATTGGCTGGCGTTGTCAGCCGAGTGAGTCCTGCTCGCTTCATTTCGGCTTCGACGCGCAGGCGTACAGCTGCGATGTCGTCGGTGCCCCATACAGTGCGATCGATCAGCGCGAGTTGCGCGAGCTGCTCGTCGCGGACGCGAGTAGCGTCGAGCACGGCGGTCCGTAGGGTGTCGTCCACCGCTGCCTGGACAGCCTGACGCACCAGTGTGCCCACCTTGTCGGCGGTGGACATGGCCACGCGGATGGCGTCGTCGAGCTCTTCGGTGAGCTTGCGGGACAGCTCCTGTGATGCTTTGAGTCCTGCCTTGGAGGCTGCTTTGTCCACTTGAGAGGCCAACTTCACGGTCAGCTTCTCGAAGAGCACGCTGGGGTCGGCGAGTGCGTCGCCCACCACGGGCGTGCGTCCGTCGTGTTCCTCTGCAACATCACGCTCCCAGTTCCTGTGGGTCTGCCGCGTGGCGGTGTCCGCCCTGGTGTCGGGTACGGATCGTCGGCCCGGTGACCGGGTTTGTTGTCCCTGTGCCTTTGGCTGGTCTTGGGCGACACCGGGCCTCGGACGAGTGCGTAGTCCCTGGAAGTCGGGGATGTCGTTGAGGGGTTGCTTCTTTTTGCTGCCCATCAGTGGTTCTTCCTCGGCTTTCTGCTGCGGCTGATGATGTCCCGGGCCGCCTCGGACGCGGTCCAGTTCTGTTCTTCGGATGTGCTTGGGTCCGTGCGGCGTTCCATGGGGCGCATCTGTGGGTGTAGTACGGGTGAGTAGACGCGCGGGATCCACAGGAATCGCTCGTCGAGGGGAAGCTCGTACAGAGTCTCAGCTTCCGCGCCCAGGCGCCCGGCCACCTCGCGTCGCTGGATTCGGTCCTTGGCGCTGTTGACGTACTCCAGCTGCTCGACTGGGACTTGGCCGCGCAGGATTCGCCAGCCGTGGCGCCACTCGGACGAACCATGCTCGACGGAAAGAGCCAGATACGGGTTGAGGACGTCGTGGGGTCTCGACTTCTGACGCAGAGCCTGCAGCAGTTCGCTGAGCAGGATCATGCGTCGGCGGACCTGGGGGTCCACGCCTCCACGACGCCGAGTACCGCGCATGAGTACTTCCTCCAGGAGTCCGACCCCCCGGTCCAGTCTGTCCCGGTCTCCCGGGCGAGCGGTCAGGAAGTGGACATACGCCAACACCACGCGCGCTTCCCGGTCCGCTTTACTGGCTGTTGCTCCCTCTTTCTCGTTGCGAAGAGCACTCGCCTGCTCGACTACGCTGCGGAGGACGTCCGGCGCAATGTCGGGTTGAGCTGCCATGGACCAATGCGCCTCGTCGAGCAGCCGGTACAGGCGCCGCGTGCCCGCCCAGTAGTGGAACTTGGACGAGCCGGACACCAAACGATCGTGTGGGAGACAGTCTTCCAGCAGGAAGAACAGTCCCGGTTCATGTCCTAGCTCTGGTCCCACGGCAGCCCCGCGGAGTACGGCCCGAAGCGAGCGGACCAGCCGGGAGAGATCCGGTGGGAATTGCGTGTCGCCGAGCGGCCCGACATCGTCGAGCGCATTGATGTCACCAGCGATCAGTGCCGCCCGCAGACTCCACTCGTCGTGCCGCCCATCGACTGGAAGGACCTCGGCCCCCTCCACCACGGCGCGCCGTCGCAGCTCACTCGTCCATGCCAGGGCCTCGACGTCGGAGGCGTCGAGTGCGCCCGGTGACACGCGGGCTGTTACGTAGCGGGCGCGGTCGTCGCGGTCCGGCCAGCTGGCCGGGTGGGCCCGTGCATCGAGCCTCCCGGAGTCGATGAGGTCGTCTACGACGGCCAGTGGCAGCGTGCGCACGACGCGGTTCCACGCCTCCTTCGAGAGGACGGCACGCGTATCGGCTTCGTGGGCCTCCAGGAGCAGCTGCCATGAGTCTGCCTCGGACGGATCCACCGGGGGAGCGGGAAGGCGGCCGGTGAGAATGGCTTCGGCCCGAAGCGATTCGCCGTCGCTGAACACAGGCAAACCCGCCGTCGTGAGATCGACAAGATGGGCGAGGGCGACGAGGGCCGGGAATGCGGCGGAGACGCTTTCCCGTACGGCGTTGCCGACGTACTCCATCGGATCGCGCAGGCCGCTGGCTTCCATGAGCATGTCGTGGAACATGTCCGCGACCCCGGCCTCTCCGGCGATACGATCCAGGATCGTGACGAGGCGCGTGGGCAGCACCAACGGCGCAGGTGGGGCATCCGGTGTAGCACCTGTCACGCCGACATCGCTGGTATCAACTGCTCTCCGACGAGCGCGGAGAGCAGGTATCTCGCCTCTCTCCCGGGCGAGCCGACGCTGTTGGCGCTTCTCCCGCTCAACCTGGCGAAGCTCCTCGGTACTGGCCTCGTCAACAGAGTCCAGCGACATCTGATGTGTCCCCTCGGCGAGTACGACCTGCAACCAGCCCCACGTCACAGGTGTTTCGATTCGGATCGTATGCCAGGTTGGAGGGCCCGGACACAGCCGTTCCAAAAGGTGATCACCGAAGGGTTTTTGGCCCGGCTGCCCATCCCGATGGGAAGCCGATCGCGTACAGCCTCTGGGGGGCTACGGCAGGCTTGTCGTACTCCGCTCTTATGCTCGCCCGATGACGTCTTACGAAGGCACCCATCCGACCGTTCTCGTCCGGGTGGGCGACAGGCACGCACAGATCGATGAGCAGCTCGCGCCCACGATCCAGGCGATGTGGGAGTGCGGGTTTGACACCTTCACCTGCTGTCAGGACGTGGGCGAGAGCAACGCGGACTGGCCGGAGAAGTTGCCGCACATGGCGGAGTGGGTGGAGTCCAGGCGTGGCTGGATGCTCATCGACTTCCCGGTCGACAACGGTCTCGCCTTCCTCTCGGCCGTGGCGAACGCCAGCCTGCGGGACGAGTTCTACGTCCGGATGACGCACTGGGCGGCTCCGGACGCGTGGGACGTGACGGTCAAGCTGATGGACGTGGCGATGTTCCAGGAGGAGCTGCCATCGCAGTTCCGTCTGCAGCTGCTCCAGGTGAGCTTCCCGGCGTATGACCTGCCGGAACTGACCCGCCGCCTCCGCGAGCACGCCGCAGGCCGCTCGGTGCCGCCGGCCCCCGCCGACTGGAGCACCGTCGGCCGCTAGGCCCTTTGCCTGGTGGGCCGGTGACCGGGGCGGCGCCCGGTGGTGAGGGTCTTAGAATGATGTTGCCGTTTCGGGGCTAGGTGCGGGGGACATGTGGACGAATTGGTCGAGTTCAAGACGGACAGTGGCGCATCGGTGGTGGTTGCCGTCACTCAAGAGAGTCGCGGTGCCCGGCCCGTGTCCCGTGGAGACGGTGTGCCGCGGCAGGCGGTGCAGACCTTCAACACCGCGTTGGAGAGCATCCACACAGCGGCTGAGTCGGCGCTGCGCATCTTCCGCGACGGGCAGCTCAAGCCTGACACCGTCGAGATCGAGTTCGGCGTGAAGTTCTCTGCCGAGGCCGGCGCGGTCATCGCGAAGACGTCCATGGAGGGGAACCTCGTGGTGAAGCTCAGCTGGGCGCCGGGCGCCGATGGGGCAACCCCGGTCGGCTGATGGGATCAGAGTCCTGGCAGGTACGGGTCGGGGCGGGGAGCGTCGGCTCCGGATTTCTGGTGACCGATCGGCATGTGATGACCTGCGCACACGTGGTGGCGGGTGCGGAACGCGCCGAGGTCACGTTCGCCCAGTACCCGGATCTCGGCTCGTTCACAGCATCTGTGATCGTCGGAGGCGACTGGCACGGGGAGGTCCGGGGCGATGTCGCAGTCTTGGAGCTTGAGCGGCCGGTGAACGTAACGCCGGCCAGGTTCGCCGTCGTTGACGCGCCGTACGCGCATCCGCTGGCCAAGCTGACTGCGTACGGCTTTCCCCAAGACTACGACGAGGGGATCCTCGGCGAGTTCCGGAGCGCCAGTGACCAGCTGATCGCAGGGGAGTGGGTCCAGCTGGAGTCCTGGACGGACCACGGTCAGCCGCTGGAGGAGGGGTTCAGCGGCGCGGCGGTCCTGCGGGAGGATACCGGCGAGGTGGTGGGCATGGTCACCGCCAAGCATGAGAGGGGAGGGGGCGGAAGGATGCTTCCCTCCCGGGTGCTCGTCCGGCACTGGCCGGGTGCGGCAGGGCTGGTGCCCGTACGCGATCACAGTCCCGAGGCGGTGGCCCGACTGCGGGACCTCGTTCAGGGATGCGCCGACGATCGCGCCCCGGAGGCCGTTTACCGGAGCGTCATGGGACCACTGGCCCCGCTTCCGCCCGTCGGCGCCGGCTTCCTGTCCTTATGGGACGTGGCCTGGTTCCTGCTGACAGAAGTCACCCCTGCCCCGGGCACCGCGCCCTGGGCGGACTTCGCCGCGTACCTTGCCGACCGGACCCAGGACCCGGCCGTCAGGAGCGCGCTGTACCAGTGGGCGGGAGACCACCGGTCGGGGACGGCGCCTCAGGGGCCGGGGAACCGCCCGGTGCCGGGCGACGGCGGGGCCAAGTGGTCTCCGATCCTCGTCGAGATCGAACGCAGCGGCGCCGACCACGACGCGTACCTCGTCTCGGTCTATGCGATTCGGGGCGGGCGCTCGCAGCTCGTGGCCAGCAACACTCTTGCCAAGGGGCGAGTGCGGGAATACGTGAGTGAGCGCCTCGACCATGCCTTCCGGCAGATCGATCGCAGCGGGGATGAGCTCATCGCCTTCGCGTTGCCCAGAGACTGGCTGGGCGAGCCCGTCGACGAATGGCACACGAGTGCAGAGGACCCGACCCCGCTGGGATGCTCCCATCCCGTCGTGGTGATGGATCTCGGCCGGCGCCGTCAGTCCAGGCTCCAGTTCATGCTCGACAAGGCCTGGCAGACGCTCGAGCGAAGTTCCGGCACTGCCTGGCACCGGGTCGAGTGCGGCAGTGCCCAGGACCCCACTAGGCTCACCGTCCGGCTCAGCAAGCAGGCGACCGCCGTGGGATACGGGGCGCCCCCCGAAACCGATCAGGCGCGCGGGCTGCTGCTGGCGGGTCTGAACGCGGCGGTGCCCGTCATGGTCTGGCAGCGGTCGATCTGTTCCGGCCGGCACGGCGGGGATGCCACGGCGGAACGCTCCTGCGTCGGTGCTCGCTTCCTCGACGCCCTGCAGGAGCGCCTGACATCGCTGTCCCCAGCGGATCTCCCAGGATACGTTCGTGAGTTGCGAAGAGAGGCGTACGAGGCCGAGGAGCCCGAACCGCACTGGGCCGCCGGCCTGGCCCTCGTCTGGGAGGATCCGCGATGGTTCCCGGAAGCGAACGTCTATTCACAATCCCCGGTCAGTTGAGCGACAGTCGAGCGATCTGGAGAACTCCCATGTCCACCTGGCCCGTGTACACCGCTGCGGAAGAGCCGCACGACGGCGTGTCCAGTCTTCCCCTCCCCCCTCCCTGGCGGGCCTTCGACGGTGGGCCGACAGTGACTCTGCCGCTGCAGGGGGACGACTCCGCGTCCCCCGACCGGAAGCACCGGGCCAGCACCTACCAGGCCACCCAGGAGAGCATCGAACTGGTCAACGCGGCGCTGGTCCTGCGCAGGCCGCTGCTGATCACCGGCCCGCCCGGCAGCGGCAAGTCCTCCCTGCCCTATGCCGTCGCCAGGGAGTTGAAACTGGGCCCGGTACTGCGCTGGAACATCACCAGCCGTAGCACCCTCCAGGACGGCCTGTACCAATACGACCCGATGGCCCGGCTCCATGCCGCGAGCAAGGGCGCGTGGCGCGAGCGGTCGAAGGAGCCGGGCGATGGGGACCCCGCTGGCGACGGCATCGAGGACCATCTGCGGCTCGGTCCCCTCGGGACCGCCCTGCTGCCCTACGAGCGGCCCCGCGTGTTGCTCATCGACGAGATCGACAAGAGCGACCTCGACCTGCCGAACGACCTGCTCAACGTTCTGGAGGAGGGGCAGTACGAGATCCCGGAGCTGGTCCGTGCCGCCCGGCACACGCCCACGGCGCGGCTGATGGTCTCCGGCAGCGAGGACCGCGTCACCGTTGACCGCGGGAGCGTCCGCTGCCGCGCGTTCCCCTTCATCGTGCTGACCAGCAACGGCGAGAGGGAGTTCCCGCCCGCATTCCTGCGCCGATGTGTGCGCCTGCACCTGCGCAGGCCCGAGCCGGACCACCTGGAAGCGATCGTGCGGGCGCATCTCGGTGAGCCGGACGAAGAGATGAAGCGGATGATCGCGACGTTCCTGGAGCGCAGCAGTACGGGTGAGCTGGCCACCGACCAGCTGCTCAACGTCATCTACGTCTCGAGGGTGCCCGGTCTGGACGCCCGGTCCCGCGAGGCGTTGGCCGCCAGCCTCATGGCCCATCTCGGCCCGGCAACGGAGTTCCATGACTTCTGATCCGGCTCAGCCGTCGTCCCCGTCCGAACTGAGGCGTCTCCTCGAGGTCCTCGACCGGGCGGGAGGGCACGGCGCGACCCCGACGGAGCTCGCCGAACTGATCTGGCTGGCGCGCCACAGGGGCACGCCCGAACACGTCGCGCAGGTGGGCTCAGAGGAGCCTGTGCGCGAAGGATCCGCCTCCGCACGTGGTGAAGCCCCGGAGTCCGCGGTTCCCGGAGATGGTCAGGAGCCGCCGCAGGAGCCGGGCCGTCCGGGCCTCCCGCTGTCGCACCGGTCCGACACCGAGCCGTCGGACGATGGCCCGTACGCGTCGCTGCTGGCCCCGCTGCCGCCCATGCTGGCGCACCCGCTCCCGCTCCAGCGGGCCCTTCGCCCCCTGCGCCGCCGGGTGCCGTCACGTCTGGAGACGGATCTAGACGAGAGGAACACCGCATACGGGATCGCCCGCCAGGGAGCATGGCCCGGTACCTGGTTGCCCGTACTGAGGGCGAGGCCCGAGCGGTGGCTCACCCTCTACCTCGTGTACGACGCGGGGCCGACGATGCCCATCTGGCGCCCGCTGCTCCAGGAGCTGCGCCGTGTCATCGGTCAGACGGGTGCGTTCCGGGGGGTCCAGCTCTTGGAACTGACTCGGCACGGGCGGCTGCGCCAGTCCCCCGGAGGACGGCCGGCCGTTCTGCCTCCACGCGACGGCCGTGCCGTGGCCCTCATCCTCAGCGACTGCAGCGGTCCCGCCTGGTACGCCGGGAGCGAGGCGGCCGCGGACTGGTACCGGACGCTTGGACGCTGGTCGCGCACGATGCCCGTGGCGGTCGTCCAGCCCCTCCCGGAACGGCTCTGGCGGCGTACCGCCCTCCCCGGCTCTGCTGGTCTGCTGACGGCCCGCGGTCTGGCCGCTCCCAACTCCGGCCTGCGGTTCGCGCCGTACGACGGGCCCGGGGAGGGGCGGCCCGCCGGGGCGTCGCTGCCGCTACCACTGCTGGAACCCTCCGCTCGATGGTTCGCGCACTGGGCGCGGCTCGTGGCGGGGCCACCGGGTACTACGGTGCCGGGGGTTGTCGCCACGCTGCCGACCGCCTCTTCGGCGGTCCCGCTCGACCTTGGAGCGAGTAGTCCCCAGGACCTTTCACCGGAGGAACAGGTCCTCAACTTCCATGCCCACGCCTCGCCGCAGGCCCTGCGGCTCGCCGCGCATCTGGCGGTGGGGGAGGAGCCGGGCCTCCCCATGATGCGGCTGGTCCAGGCTGCCACTGAAGCGAGGCCGGAGCCGCAGCACTTGGCCGAGGTGATCCTCAGCGGCCTCGTCACGACGGACCACGGGACGCATTCCGCATCGGGCCGGTACACGTTCCGTCCAGGGGTGCGTGAGGTGTTGCTCCGCACGCTGCCCCGCTCGACGGCCGCACGCATAGACACCGTCATCCGGCACCATGCGGGTTCCCGGCCGGGGGAGCTGCCCGTCGCCGTGTCGGCCGAGGACGCCGGAGGGGCACGAGGCCGAGGCCGCCCGCACGGGGAGCCCCTGGCAGTGGTGACCGAGGAGACCGTGCAAAGGCTGGGCCGCGGCCCGGACACACCTGCTGACGGGCCGGGCGCAACCGTGGGCAGGCGCTACCGACTGGTCCAACGGCAGCACTCCCGAGCGGCCTTCGACATCTGGCGGGCCACGGACAATCAACTCGACAAGGACGTGGTCCTCAAGCTCTTCCGCGTACGGATGGCGAGCCAGGCCGGTCGGCAGCGGTTCCTCGCTGACGCGGAGCGGCTGGCCGCACTCGGCATCCGGGGGCTGGTACGGATCGGCGACTTCGGTTTCCATGACGATCGTCCATTCCTCGTGACGGATCCGGTCGAGGGGGAGGACTTCGGGCAGCTGCTGCGGTCCGCCCCCGGCAACATGACCCTGGAGGCGATCACGGCGATCGGGGGGCAGATCGCCGGGACGCTCAAAGAGCTGCACCTGAACGGCCTGCTTCACTTGGATCTCAGCCCGGCCGCGCTGGTGGTACGCCCCGACGGGCGGGTACTCGTCACCGATCCCGGACTGGGTGTCCACGGCTTGGTGAGCAACGGGCATGGCGGATTCCAGCGAACCGTCCGTGATCTGGACGCCCCCTCGTCCCCTTGCGGGTCGCCCGAGCAGTTGTTCGGCCCGGGAGCCGACCACCGCAGCGATCTCTACTCGCTCGGCTGCCTGCTCTACGCGATGGCCACAGGTGCCCCGCCCGCCCTGGGGGCCCGCGTCCTGCGCAACGCGTGGATGCACGGACCCCCGCACCCCCACCCGAGATTTCGTTCAGGATTCTCTCCCGAGTTCGATGCGCTCGTCGGCGAACTCCTCGCCGCCGATCCCAAGTACCGGCCGCCCCGGGCGGACGACGTGCTGGACCGGCTCATGGGCATGGGTGCGGGCGACGCGCAGCTCACCGCGGTCGCTGATGCCGTCCTGGCCATGGACCCTCATGGCATCCGAATGGGGCGCCTCCTGCGGGACGCCATCGACGCCGTCCTCGACGGTCCTCGGACCGGTCGCTACGACTGGAAGACCCTCTTCAAGACGGAGAAGACGTACTTCGGAACTCAGGTGGAGATCTCCATTCAGCGTGAGTTCGAGTTTCCGGACGGTACGGCAATGGACTACCGGATCGCCGGTGTGGACGTGGACTGCAAGTACTCGCAGCAGTTCGGCGGCTGGATGTTCCCGCCCGAGGCGACAGGGCACCTCTGCCTGCTGGTCTGGGCCGACGATCACCAGGGCCGCTGGAGCGCCGGCTTGGTGCGCATCAGGGAGGAGTGGCGCAACGCAGCCAGCAACCGGGACCTGAAGTTCACGATCAAGGCGGAACACCGAGACAAGATCTTCTGGCTCTGGCACCAGGCGGAGCTCCCGGAGAACATCCTGCTGCACATGTCCGACGCCGACCGTGAGGCGGTCCTCGGGAAGACTTCCGGCCAGGACCGGCTCAATGAACTCTTCCGGCGCGTCCAGCAGCGTCGGATCGGACGAAACACGGTCCGCAGTGTGGTCCGGCAGAAGGACTACATGAAGCGCGTCCGGGGCAACGGCGGCTCCCGCTCCGTACTCCGGAGCGAGGGGGTCATCATCATGGGCGACTACCGAGCACACCAGGACATCGCCCGACAGCTCGGCCTCCCCGTCCCGCAGAAGGGCGAGTTCGTCAGCGCCCGGGTCGTACCGGCGGTACCGGGCAGCGGCAAGCCCGCCGCGGCGATGGACGGCGGCCTGTGGTCTCTGGCCTCCCCGGGAGACGATGTGGTCACCGCGCCGATACTCCCCTCCACATCTGCAAGTGGCGGCGCATAGTACGGCAGCCAATGCCTATGGGGGGCAAGGGTCGCAGGTTCAAATCCTGTCGTCCCGAATTTGCTTCACGCAGGTCGGAGGCCTTTCTCTCATTGAATTAGAGGGCGGCTCGCAGTGTGGTCGCACGCCCGGTTCGGGGCTGGTTCGCCACGGTGCTGAACGCGGGCGGGGCGGGGGGAGTGGAGCCGGTGGAGGGCTTCGCGGAGGCGCTGGATATGGTCGCGTGGTGGTCGCAGCCACGCAGGGCGGTCTGTACGCGTGTTGGTCTTCTCGGCTCTGGTCGGCGTGTGGTCGATGGTGTCGACGGCGGCGCGTTTCATGCTGGACGAGTTCGCAGTAGTCAGCGTTGTGTACCGGACATACGCGGCTGCTCACCAGGCGGGTGACTTCGACGCAGTCGTCGGCTTCGTCTGCAAGGAGGTGGGCGATAGGTGGTAGCTTGCGCCGCTCTGAGCGGCTCACGGAGTGCAGGTGCCGGAACCGATGAACTGGCGGCCATTGGTGTACGCGTTGAGGACGGCGACGGTCCAGCGCGTGTACTTCCAGCTCTTGTTGGTGTTGAACTCCTCCATGAGTTTGCGGCAGAGGGCCTCCTCGACGGCGCCTTTGAGGTTGGACTGAGCGGCGCGGCTGGCAAAACGGTTGTTGGGGTCGTCGGTCCATATGTATGCGGCGTTTTCGACGGGATCGAAGCCCAGACTGATGCCGTCGTGTGTGCTGAGGGGGCTTCGTTCGTCTTTGGCGTGTTGGCGTTCCAGGTGGCGGTGACGGCTTTGACCGTGGCGTCCGCGATGCGGATCTCTACCTTGTCGCTGCTGGGGAGTTCCGCAGTTGCCATGCCGGATTCGTCGCCGTGCCATTGGCCGGCGAGTTCGCTGAAGCAGCCCTTGGTGGCCTCTCCGTAGCCGAGCGCGGCTGCCTCGGTGTCACCGTCGGATGTCTTCCAGTGGATGGAGAAGCGGCCATAGGGCCAGGTGGTGGGGTTGTCCTTGAGCCGGTGGGCGAGGACGGTGCAGGCGGCCACGTGCCCGGCCCGGCGGAATACCTCCTGGTAGTTCTCGGGAAGCTGTGGGACCGGTCCGCCGGTCACGATCACTGTCTGCGCGCGCAGGTTGAACGTGATCGTGGGCTTCATGAAGTCCATGTCCTTGGTGGCCAGCATGGATGTCATGTGGTCGCGGATCGCCTGCTCGGCGTCCTGTTCCTGGGGAGTGCTGGCGCGCGTGCTGGTCCGCCATGTGTCGGGGTGCGGCTGGGACTCGTCACCGGCCCGGGTGTAGGCGGGGTTGGGTACTCCTGCAAGTGGATCCATGGGGACCTTGATGGTTCGTGGATCGACCGGAGGCGTGGTCCTGACTTCGCCCGTGGTGGCGGAAGCCGTGGCTGCGGCAGGTCTGCCGGAGGGCGCTGCAGAGCTGACCGTGCCCTTTGAGTTGGCGTCCGGGTCAACCAGGCCCTTGGAGTCGAAGACCACGATGCCGCCCGCGACGGCAGCGCCGGCGGTCGCCGCGGCAACGAGGACGATGAGCGTGCGCTTGCGGGCCGCCACGGCAGGAGCCTGCCAGGCGGGGTCCTCCGCGCCGGGCACGTGCCATTCGGTGGCCACGAAGTCGCGGACCGTGGTCGGTTCCAGCCCCGCGTCGGCGGTAAGGACCTGGGTTGCCTGAGCGGAGAGGAGGCGGGCGCACTCCTCCGCTGCCGAGTAGGAGGTGATCCGCTCGCCGGGGTCTTTCGTGAGTGCTTTCTCCACGGTTCCGCGCAGTCCCTCGGGGAGGCCGTCGAGGTCGGGTTCGGCGGACATGATGCGGTAGGCGACCACGTCGGGGGAGCCTGTGCCGAACGGCAGGCGGCCGGTGGCGGCGTATGCGACGAGAGCTCCCCAGGCGAACAGGTCGCCTTCGGGGCCGGCGGTGCCGGTGCGGTAGTGCTCGGGGCTGATCCATCCAGGGGTGCCGGTCATCACGCCGGTTCGGGTGACGGACGTGCCGTCCGCGGCGTGGGCGATGCCGAAGTCCAGTACGCGGGGCCCGGCGGGGTTGAGGATGACGTTCTGCGGTTTGACGTCCCGGTGGACGACACCGGCGGCGTGGATGGCCGTGAGGGCCTGGGCGGTGCCAGTGGCGAAGGCGTACAGGGTGCCGCCGGTGAGCGGACCGTGGGCGGTCAGGTGCTGGTTGAGGGTCAGGCCCGGGATGTAGGTGGTGGCCAGCCACGGGGTCTCGGCGTCGGGGTCGGCCGAGAGCAGGGGTACGAGGCACGGCCCTTGGACGCGGGCGGAGAGCTGGACTTCACGGCGAAAGCGGGCGCGGAACTCGGGGTCCTCGGCCTGCGCGGCGTTGACGACCTTGACGGCGACCCGCAGTCCAATCGGATCGAGGCCCGCGTGAACCGTACCCATGCCGCCCGAGCCAAGGCGGCCGATGATCCGGTAAGGGCCGACCCGCCTAGGGTCACCAGAACGAGCAGGCTGCACCCGCCCGCCAGCGCGAGCACTGCTCACAGGGCGTCCGTTCCTCTTCTGCGATGGAGCGCGATGAGGCTGGACGCACCCATCAGAAGAGCCCCCCAAGCCTGGAAACTGGATGGTATCTGCAGACCGCCGCAACGAGGGGTGGCAGCTCGAGGATTGGTCAAGGCGGCTACGCCTGGCGGTGGTCGACAGGGAGGGCCACAGGGTCTTGGAGGCGACGGTGAGGGGGGCCAGCGGTGATGGTGGCGGCCATGTGCCTCAGTTCGTGAACCGTCACCCGCGGTACACCGGCAGCACGGGCTGGCGTCCAGGGCTGCCGGACGGGCTACGAGTTCCTTGGCGCGGTTGAGGACACTGGCTCAAAGGTCCGGCATTGTGCGTGGTGACCTGGTGCTCTCGCCGTTCATCTACGCCGACGGCAGACCTATGGCCCCTGCGGAGGCCGGCCCAGTTTCGAAGGCGTGGAAGGTGGCCAGGGGGAGGCCGTGCGTGGTCAAGGTCGACGGAACCCTGGTCAAGCTGCCCGTCGCCCTCCGGGCTGATCTTTGGCCCACCACAGGAACGCGGCGGCGTGCTGTCGGTTGGCGAAGCCCTCGCCGGCGAGGTCGAGAAGGAGGTCGTTGCTCCACAGGATGAGCCGGCCGCGGGTCCAGTTCACCGACTCGGGGGACGGCAGCTCCAGGCCGTAGACCATCCGCGCGATCTCGCGTTTGCCGCCGGCCTCGGTCGTGTATTTCAGGATCGTCAGGAAGCGGTCGGGGTACGTCACGCAGAGGACCCTCGTGAGGAGGGCTTCCTTGAAGCCGGTCATGGCGAACGGCTTGGTGCCGGACAGCAGGTGCTCAAGCCGGTCTTCGAGCGGCACGTCGGAAGGTCCGTGCAGGAGGTACTCGATCGTCTGACGGGTCGCCTGCCCAGCCGCGGTGTCGCCCATGTCGTTCCACGCGGAGTTGAAGGTGGCCTGATTGCCGGGGCGGGCTCCGACCTCGGAGTTGGCGAAGTCCTTGAGGGTTCTGGGGTCGCAGGTCCACAGCCCGTCGGGGGAGAAGACCTGCTGGTACTTCGACCAGTAGGCTGCCACGTCGGGGTCGAGGGCCGGTTTGACAGCGAGGTACTGCTCCTTCAGCCGGGTCACGCGCTCCAACTGCTCACGATCGACATCCTCGGCGTTCGGGAAACGGGTCTTGAGGTCTTGGAAGGAGCGGAGCGGGTCCCTATGCGGGACGGTGGGCTCCCTGTGCTCCCATTCGTAACCGCACCGGTGCTTCACGAGCCGACGTCCGCCGTCGAACGTGCGGACCACCACGATGTCCTCATCGTCGCTGCACAGTGGACACATGGCCAATGTCATAGCAACCCCCGCTTCGTCGGTGCTTGTGCCCCAGTTTGAGCCAATGCACTCTCCGGCCAAGAGCCGCATTCTCGCATTCAGACAGGGCAGGCGGGGTGCGGTCTCCGGCATGCCGGCGGATCTCGACTTAACTGGCCTGGAGGGCAACTCCGCGCCGCAACGCCTGGTGTCCGGTTCGTGCAACGAGGTGGCAGCGTACGGCGCGTGGGCTTCGGAGGACACCTTGGTGGCGAAGCCGAAACCGACGCAGTACGCGGCGCCGATCAGTCGGTCAGCCGGCACACCCGGTCGTCGTCCGTCACCTCGTAGACGTCGATGTGCAGGAGCTGTCGGACGTGGGCCGCGACGCGTGCGGCGGCCTTGAGGGAGGAGGACGGCACGACGAGGGCGTAGCGCGTGTGCGGGTCCTGGCTCGTCATGCGGCGCAGCAGTTGGCCATAGGCGATGTCGGCGTCGATGCCTTTCTCACTGGTGCGGCCCTTGGCCTCGCAGATCACCCGTTCCCGGCCGCGTACGGCTTCGAGGTCGGTCCACCGGTCCGTGGGATCGATGGGTGTCCAGCCTTCGGCCAGTAGCCAGGTGCGGAAGGTGTCGGTGACCCGGTCCTCGTCACTGGCGCGGGCCAGGATCTTCTTCAGTGCCGCCAGGTCGGCCGCTTCGTTGCGGCGCAGTCGTCCGCGGCCGTCCGCATCCAGGTCGGCGGGGCGGATGAGGACCAGGCGCAGCCCGTGCGCGGGGATCTGCTCATCGCGCCGGGCGTCGTACAGGGCGCGCTGCTCGCCGCGGTGGACACCGCTGACGGTGAGGCGGTTCGGCTTGTCAAAGTGAGGCATCGGCTGGTCGTGCTGCAGTTCGCGGTACTCGATCACCAGCTGATGGCCCGGCCAGAAGGCGTCGACCGGCAGTTGGACTCGTCGGCCGCCTGATCCGGGATCTCCGAGCAGCCAGTCGAACCTGTGCTGCGGCAGGGCGTTCTCCCCGAGGATCCGCTCGCACAACCCAACGACGTACGCCTCATCGCTGCCATCTCTCGTTGCCATGACCGGGCATCCTGCCACCCCCTCCATGGACCAGCAGCACCGGGCTGGCGAACCCCAGCCTCGCCGCGCAGAAGACCGGCAACGACAAAGAGGCCGACTTGGCGGTCAACGCCCTGGCCCAGTCCGGTTCCCGAGCGAACGGCCGGGTCGGCGGAGGGCACTCCCGTCAGTCGAGGCGGAGGGCCTGGCGACCATCGAGCGCCTGGGGCGACTCCTGGCGTTGGCGTGAGATCGGCAGCGACCTGCGGCGTCGAGCCGAACTGAAGCGGGCCCGCTGGGGGTCAAGGGGTCGCAGGTTCAAATCCTGTCGTCCCGACCATGCTTTATGCAGGTCGGAGGCCGTTCTCTCGCATATGAGAGGACGGCCTTTTCCATGCCCGGAATGCTGGTGGTCGCAGTGTGGTCGCACGCCCGCTTCGGGGTTGGTCGGCGGTGGGGTGGAAGCCGGTCGGGGCGGGGGAGCGGAGCTGGTTGAGGGCTTCGCGGAGGTGCTGGATGTGGTCGCGTGGTGGTCGCAGCCACGCCGCACGGCCCGTTTGGTGGCTGGCCTTCTCGGCTCCGGTGAGCGTGTGGTCGATGGTGTCGACGGCTTCTCGGGCTGCCTGCTGGGTGAGGTGGCTGTAGATGTTCGCGGTGGTCGACAGGGTGGAGTGCCGCAGCGTCTTGGAGACCACGGTCAGCGGCACGCCCGCGGTGATGGTGATGGTGGCGGCCAGATGGCGCAGGTCGTGCACCGTGATCCTGGGGACGCCGGCTTCGGCGGACAGTCGGCGAAGCTGGTCGAGGACCCGGTGTGGTCCGAGCGGTCGGCCGTCGGGTCGACAGAAGACGAGTCCAGCGAACGGGTCGTCAGGATCGCCGCAGGTGCAGGACGTTGTTCGTGCACGGTGCCGGAGGGCGGTGGCGACGCGGGGTGAGATGGCGACCCAGCCGCGGCTGGATCGGGTCTTCGGCGTGGTGATGACGAGGCGGCTGTTGTCGATGGCTGAGAGGGTGCAGCGGACGTAGAGGACGCCTTCCGACAAGTGGACGTCGTCCCAGTGCAGGCCGAGAGCTTCCCCCTTGCGCAGGCCGGTGCCGATGAGGAACTCGAACAGGTCGGCCATCTCGGGGTCGGCCTGGTGGCAGTACACGAGGAAGCGGGCGGCTTCCTCCGCGGTCCAGATCCTCCGTTCTGGCGACGGTGGTCGCGGTAGGACGGGGGGACTGGCAGGGTTGCGTGGGAGGCGGTGTTGCCGGACCGCGTCGCCGAGGGCGCTGGAGAGGGTGGCCAGGCACCGGTAGAGGGTGGTCCGGCCGCGGCCAGCGGCGAGCTGGCTGGTGACGAAGGCCGAGACGTGCCGGTGGGCGAGGTGGTCGAGCTTGAGGGTGCCGAACGCGGGGATGAGGTCGTTGCGGACGTAGTCGCGATACCGGGCCATCGTCGTCGGCTTCAGCACGAGAGCCTTTGCCGCCAGCCAGGAGTCTAGGTAGGCGGCGACGGTCTGGTTGGGGTCCGCGTCGAATCCTCCGGCCTCGCCTTCGAGGAACTGGTGGAGCGCGGTCTCAGCGGCGTCGTGGTCGACGAAGCCGCCCCGGCGGATGGTCGTCCGCCGACGGGCTGGGCTGGGGACGTCGACGGCGAAGGTCCAGGTGCCGTGCTCACTGTTGGTGAGCAGGTGAGGGCAGTGTGCGCCGAGCTGATGGCGGTGGGGGTCCCTGCAGCCGCAGCGGCGGTAGACACGTCCGCGGCCGACGGTGGTAGGCATGGGGATCGCCTCCTAGAGTCGGAGGTGGTGGTGACCCTCTCAGCATGCGATCACCTGCGATCACCCTGCCCACGAGGTGGGCCGTGACCTGTGGGTTTCCCTTGTCGGTGCGCCAAGGGCCTCCGATCCGAAGACCCCTCCCGCTGCTGCAGGAAGCCCGGTGCTGTGAGGCTTCCGCTCGCCTCCTTGGCTCCCTTGGATCAGGATATGCTGGCATATGACCATACGTCCGACGGGAGTTCGTGTCTAAGCTTCCACAGGATGGACATTGGCTTGCTGCCTTTATGTTCGACGTACTCGGCTGGCCCGAGTAGTGTCCATGGCTGGACGCTTCCGATGTCGCTGCCCTTGGACTCACGGACGAAGAGCAGCACGTGGGTACCCATCTCGATGTGGGTCCGGTACCGGATTCCTGTGGGTGAGGTCTCAGATGTCCGATTCTGGGACTCCCAATGGAAGAGTGACTTGCTCAACGCGTAGTCGTGTAGACGGGTCTGGGGTGAGAAATCCACCTCTTCTTTCTCCATTGTGATGAACAATGCGTCAATTTTAAGAGATTCGCACCACTTTACGCCTTCGCGGAACTCGGCAGGCAAAAGACCGCCGATCTCGGCCTGTCCGAGCGCGGACAAGGCCTCCTCCCGCGTGTACGAGGCATGGATGGTCAGGGGGGCAATGAGATCGCCGCCGATTTTGGGCATAGGTATCGGGACGCGCGCGGCATTGTCTCGATTGTGCGCCAATATCTGGCGCAGCTCGCTCCGTACCGCCTGATGGCGATGCAGTGTAGTGAATCCCTCTTCGTAGCTGGAGAAATCCCCACGCGCCGGACCTCCGAAAGGCCAGAGCTGGAAGAACAGCATGCGGGCGTATACTTGGCCCCGCTCGTCAAGATCGCTGTAGAGGGGAGCGCCGTCCTCCAGCATGAGGGTGTAGGCCTTTACACGCTCCGGGTCGTCCACATGGAGAAACGAACGCACCCGTCTGAGCAGTGCCGTCTCACCTTCGGGAGCGTTGCCGTCGAGCACACCGGCACGTCGCAGGAGCCTGGTCCATGTGCCGTCACCGTGGTAGAGATCGTTGAGTTCCCGCCCGCTCTCCTGCAGGTATCGCCTCAGGTCATGCTCTCCGTACTGGGCAACCTCGCGGGCCGTGTCGGCGACGCTGCCCCGCATTTGCTCCCTGAGGTTGTCGATGACCAGAGCCCTGGCCATCTCGTCAAGGGCGATCATTGAGCCGCTGGGGAGGCGGGGGAAGTCGTGCTCGATGTGATCCAGCAGCCGCTTGCCCGCCAGATTCGTCATGGCCCGGAATTGGTTGCCGAGGCGGAACTCCTTTCGGTGGTGACCGATGAAGTCGAGCACGGTCAGTACGCGCTTGCCCGGGGAGAGGGCGAGGCCAACCCCCAGCTGTTGCTGGAAGCGCGTGCCGCTCGACGTTGGGCGCAGCAGGAGCAGTGTGTCGACCTCAGGGACGCGGAGGCCTTCGCCAAGCCGATCGACGCAGAACAGGGCCTGCAGGTCGCCGTTCCTGAGAGAGGAGAGTGCCTTCTGGCGCTCTGCACGGGGACTCGCCGCCGAAAGAGCCATGGCGTGGAAGCCGGCCTCATGGAAGTACTGAGCCATGAATTCTGCGTGTGCTACGGACGTGCAGAAGCCCACGGCCCGCATGGCCCTCACGTCGGGAATGTTGTCCCGTACGGCCTTGACGACCAGGCGTGCTCGTGCGTCGTTGCCAGCCAGCAAGGCGTTCAGCGAAGCCAGGTCGTACCTTCCTTGCTGCCAGTCCAGGGCTCGGAAGTCGGTGCCGTCTGCGACGCCAAAGTAGTGGAGGGGAACCAGGAGGCCAGTCGCCAACGCGTCCTGGAGACGCAGCTCCGCAGCAATACGACCGTCGAAGAACGCGTCGTGGACGCTCAGGCCGTCCAGACGCTCGGGAGCCGACGAGAGGCCGAGCAACTCCAGCGGTACAAAGTGCTCCAGGATCTTCCGGTACGTCGGTGATCCGGCCCCGTGGAACTCGTCGATGACGATCACATCGAAGTGCTCGGGTGGCAGATCGTCCAAGATCCGACCGATGGACTGCACTGTGGCGAACAGATGATCCCAGTGTTGGGGAGCAGCCCTGCCGCCATGCAGAGGCTCTCCGAAATCTGCGGCCATGAGGACGTTTTGGAAGGTCCGGCGCGCCTGGTGCAGCGTTTCCTGTCTGTCTGCGATGAAGAGAAGGCGCAGGTCGGCCTGGTGCTGCTCGCACAGGTGCTTGTAGTCGAAGGCTGCCATGGTCGTCTTGCCGGTACCGGGAGCAGCGACGAGGAGGTTACGGTGCCGACCGTGGATCCCGCGTTCGGCGTTAAGACGATCAAGCATGTCACTCTGTGCGCTCCTCGGCAGGACTGCCCCGGCGATCCGGGGGCCGTCCAAAGCGAGTTCTACGTCCGGTACCGGTTCCGGGTGACTGTCAGAAATAGCTGGGGCAGGCGTCTGCTGGGAGGCGTCGTCCCTTTCGACATCGGGGGACTCGACCACGAGGTGGGCTTGTTCGTCAGAACCAGAGCGAGGCCCTGTGGACTCAAGTCCGAGGAGACGCGCCGTTGCCGCAGCTGCTTGTGCGATAGGCCGGAGCCCGGTAGGGAGTTTCTCCTGGCTCGTTGGTGAGTGAAGTGCGGCGCCGATACCGTGCGGAGCTTGAGGATGGGCCGCGAGATGGTCGGTGAGGGCGAAGTAGGCGTCCCACGCCTGGTCGCGACTCAGGAGCCCTCGCAGATGATGCGCTGCGGCCGGGTGGAATTGGTACACGATGTCCGAGTCTTCTTGCCGTGCAGCTATGAGCAGTCCGGCGGTGAGGAACTCTGCGGTGTCGGCCACGGAGGCTTCGGGGACCATGCGTTCACGCAGCACGTCGAGCACGGGGAGGGTGAACGCGTCGAGTGACGAGGCAGCCATTGCCAGTCGGACGGCGGGGGAGCGCGTGCTGTCCGTGAAGGCTACGGCCGCAGCTGTGACCTGCGAGTCGGTTGCTGTGGTGCCGGGCGGGGCGGTACTCGGTCGCGTACCCCGGTTCCGGGAGGGCACCCGCCCCGAAGCCGGAACGAGGACGGCCTCGCAGCCACTCGGGTCGGTGCGCATCACGGTGCGCGCCCAGGCGAGGACCTGGCGGGCGTCCAGCTGCAGCACGGGCAGTGCCTGCCAGGGCCGCGTCCCTGGGACGTCGTCGCGGAAGAGACGGGGGCGGCGGTAGGCGAGGAGCCGTCCGGGGGATGCCGGGATGGGGGCGGTTGCCGTTGTCCGGGGCAGATCGAGGCCCGAGCGTTGCCAGAGGCGTTTCGGCAGCGGGTTGATCAAGGCCACAGGGGCAGTTCGGCCCCACGCGTGCAACATTTGCCATAGGTCGTTCCGGCGCCAGGCGGGAGCGGCGCAGTCGGAAACGACGAGAAGGAGCCGGTGGGTCGGCTGGTTGTGGCGCGGGTCGGACGGGTCCATGGGAAGGGGCTGGCCACGGTGGTTGCGGAGTATGGGTGCGGCCTCCGGTGGGTGCTCGAGATGCCATACGCGGACGCTACGGAAGGCCGACAGGGTGCGCAGCACCTTGATGAGGGCGAGTGAGGTCTCGTCCCAGACCGCCATAGAGGTGCCACGGTCCACTACCACGACGACCTCCAGCCAGGGCTCCGCAGCAGGTGCGAGTTGGGGGACGAGCAAACCGGTTCGGGTGTAGTGGTCGACAGTGGCGCCCAGGTCGAGACGCTGGTCGATCCGAGACGGCCGCGGCCGGCGCAGCGGGCGTAGAGCACGGCCGATGTCGAGCGTGTTCGGCAGAGCCGCGGCGCGGCCGATGCTCACGGGTCGGCCAGGAATCGCATGGCTGCTGCTGCCGTCCCTCAGCCAGACCGAGGCGGCTCCGGGAGCCCCTGCGTCCGTACCGGCTTCGGGGGCCGCCGACAGGTCGTCAGCGGCGTCCCCGCTCCTCGGCTGGAGAGAGGCATCGGCGGATGCCCCTTCGGCGGCCGGAGGGGGATCGGTGGGGACGACGCCAGCCTGGCTGGTAGCTGATCTGGCGGCGGCGAGAAGAAGAGCATCGAGGGCCCCCGAGATGCCCCACTGCGCGTTGCCGCCGGTGTCACCCGGGTCGGTGAGGGCCAGGGCGGCCAGCAGCTGTGCGGCCAGGTTCTCAGCCACGCCCGAGCCCTTGGAACAGCAATTCCTGCAACTGCGTCCGCTGTCCGTCATCCTGGATTCGGCCGCCGCGCAGGAGGTGGACCGCGCTCAGCAGCTGGTCGACGGCGAGGTTCTCGCCGCGATTCAGCCTGTCGACAAAGGCGTTCACCAGGGCATGGGTGGTGTCTTCCTCGATCTTCTCCAGATGGGCCTCGACGATTTCGGTGAGGGCTGAAACCGTGAGCGTGGGCATGCTGAACCGCACACAGCGCCGGAGAAAGGGGGCGGGGAAGTCGCGCTCGCCGTTGCTCGTGAGCACGATCACCGGAAACTCCTGGCACTCCACCAGGCCGTTGTGGATGTCGTGCCTGATGCCCGGATCGGTGGTGCGCACGGTGACTCGGCTCCTCGAATGCCGGGCAAGTTCGGGAATCTCGAAGCGGCCGCGGTCCAGTACGTCGAGGAGGTCGCTCGGCAGGTCGAGATCGCTTTTGTCGATCTCGTCGATGAGCAGGGCACGCGGGCGATTGCCGGGCAGTAGGGCGGTACCGAGAGGGCCGAGTTGGACGAAATCCCCGATATCGTCGCGTGCGGCACGGGCGGCGCGGTGCGCAGCCCACCCGTTTCTGGAAGGGGTGGGGCGCTCGATGGCGCGGAGGTTGTAGGCGTGGATGCGGCCCAGGGCGTCGTAGCGGTAGAGCGCGTCGGTGAGGGTGCTGCGGGATGTGATGTGCCAGCGCAGCACATTCCCGAGTCCGAGCTCGGCGGAGATCTGCTCGATGACGGAGGACTTTCCGGAGCCGGCTGGCCCGGTCAGCAGCAGGGGCCGACGCAGATGGAGCGCGGTGTTGACCGCGTCAACCAATCCGGGGACAGGTCGGAATGTGTTCGCCGGGGAAGGGGACAGCGGTTCGTCCGCTGCGCAGTGGGCCTTGCCCGTCGGCGCACGCCACGGAGGCGGGGGAGGAAGCGTCTGAGGCTCCTCAGGGATGCTTCCCGTACCCGTGTAGTACGGAGTCCAGTTCATGCCTGCTCCTTCGGCGTCACGTCTTGTGGGGCGGCGACCGCCCGGCCAGCGCGTCTTTGGCAGAAGGCTTGCCAGTGTTCGTCGTGCCATGTCGTACGGATCTCGGCCAGATGGCCAGGGATATCGTCGCCGAGGCTGCTCTCGAGTCGCTTCTGGAAGGCACGGATGAGTTCCTTCGGCAGCGAGCGCCAGTGCTCTGCGACCGCATCCTGGAGCGCCTGCGTGTCGGAGACACCCCCACGCCGGGGCCAGACCAGTGCCGGGGTGTGGATGAGAAGTTCCTCCAGCATGAGGTCGAAGTCCTTCTCCGGCAGGGCGCTCACTGCCCATACGCAGTCGCCCATACGACGGCGGCCGAGCAACTCCTGCAGCGTCTCAAGACTGCTGAGATCGTCGCAGTCGAGCCATGACGGGCCGGCGGCCCGACCTTGGGCGTGCAACGAAGACAGCAACTGGCTGCCGGCGTGCAGCATGTCATCGAGGCGGATGCCGGGCGGGGGTGTCAACAGACCCGACCAGCGGGTCGTGACGTCGTAATCGACGCCCAGCATGCGTCGGCCGCGGACCACTCGCCACTCCTCCGGCGGAGGGTCCAGCAGCAGAGAAGTCGGGACCGACACATCGACCGGTACCTGCCACTCGCCCGCTGCCCCCAGCCAGGAGAGCGCCCACGCGAGGGCATCATCCAGGGCGGCCACGGGGGCGCCTGGGCCGGGCTCGCACGGGAACTCTGCGGTGTGTACCACGGCCGAGCCGAAGAGAAGCGATGCGTCCACACGGACGACGGCCTCGCCGCCGTCGTCGGCGACCACCAGGATCAGGCGGGGTGTTGCCCCACTCAGTTCGATCAGCCGAGTGTTCAGAGCGGTAGTGGCACCCGATTTGGCAGCCCAGGCAGTCAGCCGCCGCGGAAGGGTATCCCGTGGAATGACCAGGTGGGCTAGGGCAGCGACGAAATGCACCAGCGTCCAGCGCTGCCTTGAGGGGTCCTCGGCCGGTTGGTGAAGGACTGCGTGCTCCACCAGGTCACGCAGGGAAGGGCAGGGTACCTGGACCACCACATCCAGCGGAAATCCGGCGCGGGCTGCCGCCTTGCGCAGCAAGTCGTTGGTCAGAGCACTGCCGAAGGTCTCCTCGAGGACGGCGAGGGCGGAAGCACAGAATGCCAGATCGCGCTGGAACTCCAGGATGCGTTGAACGGCGGGGTGGCCAAGATGTTCCTGCCCCAGTCCGCCGAGCCAGTCCGCGAGCTGTTCGCTGCTGTTGATGTCTTCCGCGCCTTTCAGCGGGCGCAGCAGCTTGTGCAACCTTTCGTATGCCACGGAACCGAGGGAGCCGACGGAGCGTCGCACGTTGGCTTGTACGTTATGGGCCAGCCACAGCGACTCACCGGGCATAGGAGCGCCGTTGAACATGAAGCCGCCGGGTTCCTGAGTACTGATACGGCTGCGCAGTTCCTTGATCAACTGATCGTCGACAGTCAAGAACTCTCCGGCATTTGGTACCCCGCTCTCCAGCAGCTCGGCGAGCTGGACACTCAGGTTCATGTCCCAAGCAGGCAGGTGAGCGGAGGCAGCGAAGAGAACGGACAGACTCAGGCTGCCCTGCTGGAGTCCGGCCGTCGCCGACTGTGGGCCCGGAAGCGCAGCGGCCGCGTGGCAGGTGTCGACGATGGCTATCAGACCACTGAGCCCGGGTTCGTTTGTCACCGTCCCGATCGCGGACGCCACGTCCAGCTGGTGGATCGCTCCGTCCCCCGTGCTGCCCGAGATGACGAAGTACAGCGGGCCACCGCAGCCGCCCATTCCATGGCCCAGCATCGCCAGGACAAGCGGGCCGCCGTCGTCCTTCGCCCGGCCGACTGCTGTGGCGAGAGCTTTCTCGACAGCTGGTTTGCCCAGAGCGGTGCCCACGAGCAGTGACCCCGTCTCGCCCTCACCGCGGTCGAGACAGGCACCAAGATCCGGGTCCACCAGGACCCGGTGGAGACTACGCGCCGCGTCTTCCAGATCTGGCAGTTCTTCCGCGCCTTTGCACTGGGCGCCGACCACCAGCACATGGCGGGGTACCGTTGCTGCGACAGGGCCCGTCACGGCAGAAGAGCCTCCACGATCAGCCCGGCAACCTCTGCGTGCTCCAGGTATTTGGTAGCTGTATGGGTCCAGACTCCACCGGACTTCACGGGCGCTGTCTCCGCCTTCACCCCTCGGCTGCTTGGCGCGATCCAGTCCGCCAGCCGCGGGCGTCCAACAATGACGTCGTTTCGGTCCCAGAAGTTGTGCCACGTCTGCACCTCGTCCGGGCAGGACGGCGGTTGTGGCACCAAACGCTGCAGGACCACGCCGCCGAGCGCGAGGGGGGAACCGAGCGTCACCCACAGAGCGACCGGGCCCTTGTACTCGTGCAGGGCTTCGTATGCCACGACGGTGCCCAGGGAGTGCGAGACGACGATGACCGGGCGGGCAGGATCCAGGCCCTCCAACACCCGGGAACGGATGGCGGAGCCCAGAGAGGCCTTGTCACCACGTCGGTTCAAGTAGAGCGCGACTTGGGAGAGATACAGCGCGAACGCTTGGCCATTCACCCACTGCGCGGTCTGGCGAAGGCCAGGCAGCTGGAGCAGCGTCGTGGTCACCCAGACCAGTCGCCGTGCGAACTCGCCCACGCCCTGCGCCTGGCTGCCGGATGAGAGCGCGTCGAGATGGTGCCGGGCCTGCACGATGACCCTGGCATCGGGCGTACCGGAATCCGGTGGAAACTGCTCGGCGAGCTCATCGAGCATGGCTTCCAACAGGTCGACGAGTGCCAGCTCGTCGAACCGGTCCGAACTGCCGCCCGGCACCCCTCCCTGGGCTCCTTTGGTGTTGAGTAGATCGCTGTAGTCGGCGAATCTCACATCAGCCAGCCAGCCTTGGGTGAGCGCGGAAACCAAGTCCGCCCGTCCGGCCGCCCGCACGCCGGTGGCCAATGCCCGGAGCCATTGCCGTAGTTCCATCTCTGCGTTCCGGAGCCCACCGATGCCGTGAATGAACACGAGTTGCGGATTTGCCGTCGTCACCACAAGCCTTCCCCCCGGGCCTACTGTACGAAGACCATCCTGCCCTGGGAGGAGCCAAGTACGGTACTTGAAGAGCCTCCAGCGAGCGCCATGTTGCTCAGCAGATGCTTGGTGCGACCAGCCGCGCGGTCCCCAGACCGCTGCGGAGAGGTGACCACGGTTGCGCTCGCGTAGGCGTCCGCGAACACGCCGCCACGGGGGCAGCCTCGCCCAGTGGACCGCGTACTTTTCCACCGGTGTTGCGCCCGAGACCGTGACCCATTTCCTGCTCGCCCTGGAGGACTGCCCGGATCCCGCCCGTGGCTACGCTGGCCCCGAGATGGTCCCGGACATCCTGGCCGGCCGAGGCTGAGCCCGGCGACATAGATGCCCCCACCGACGTGTCCGACCCATGCCGAGCGGTCAGCATGGCCCTGACTGCCCTGCCGCAAGAGGGCATCCAGGATGGTGACCCGCTCACCCTCAACCTCGATGCAGAAGCCTCCGGCTGGCAGGCGTGGTGTGGGCACCGGCTTTCTGTGGGCTCCGCCAGCACCCCCACTACCTCGTCGCTGCCTTCGCCGGCTCAATGGTCTCCCCGGCACCGGTCCTGCGCCACACCTTGCCCGCGAACAGTGAAGGCCAGCTCGCTGTGTGACCCACTGTCTGGCCTGCCGATGGCCGGACCCCATCGGGTCCGGCCATCGGCTCTTCGCACGGGGAGTACCCATTAACCCGTCTGCAGCGCACTTTAGACGTCAGGTTGTGCTTCGCCTTGAAAATGGCATCGCTGTTCAGGTATCGGTTGACAGATCAATCTGCTCTGCCTGCACCTTCGCTCGCCAATAGGCAAGGTTATTGCGCATCACCTGAATCATGGGGTGCTCGCAGCCCAGGGCCCGAACACTGTCGAGGATCGCCTGTTCGTATAGTGCGACCGCTCGTGCGAGATCTCCCGTCAATGCATAAGCGCCTGCGAGGTTGCTCTGCGATGTCAAGGTAGCTGGATGGCCTCCACCCAGGACCCTCCTCCGATCCGCAAGGGATCGTTCGTAGAGCGCAATAGCCTGCGCTGTATCGCCTGCCAGCGCGTAGGCGCCTGCCAGGTTGTTCCGCGCGAGCAAGGCGTTGGGGTGATCCGGGCCAAGGATGCGTTCACTGTCAGCCAGCGTCTGTTCGTACAACGCAACCGCCCCAGTCAGGTCGCCCATTTGCTCGTAGGCGCCTGCCAGGTTGTTCCGGGCGAGCAGGGTGTCCGGGTGGTCAGGGCCAAGGATGCGTTCGCTGTCAGCCAGCGACCGTTCATACAGCGAGGTTGCTCGCTCCAAGTCCCCCAGTGTTCCGTAGGCGCCTGCCAGGTTGTTCCGGGCGAGCAGGGTGTCCGGGTGGTCAGGGCCAAGGATGCGTTCGCTGTCAGCCAGCGACCGTTCGTACAGCGAGGTTGCTCGCTCCAAGTTCCCCAACGCCAAATGGATGCCTGCGAGGTTGGCCTGTGAGGCGGCGAGATTAGCGCCGAAGGCGGCTGGTGCAGCTGCTGCAAGCTGTCGGTAGAGCTCAGTTGCCTCCTCGTTAGAATTCCTCGCCTCCTCCAACCGGCCTGTCTCCGACAAACGATTACCGAGGTTGTTGAGTGATGCGGCGAGGTCTGGCATGTAGGCGTCGGGGTTGTCGGCAGCCAACTGGCGACGAATCCCAACCGCCTCCTCGATCGCTGCCAGGCCCTCCTGCCAACGTCCTACCTCCCCATAGCGGGCCGACAGGTTGTTGAGTGATGCGGCGAGGTCTGGCATGTAGGCGTCGGGGTTGTCGGCAGCCAACTGGCGACGAATCCCAACCGCCTCCTCGATCGTCGCCAGGCTCTTTTGCACTTGACCCAGGTCTCCGTACGCGATGGATAGGTTGTTGAGCGACATGGCAAGGCTGGGCTTGTAGGCGTCGGGGTCGTCGGTGGCCAACCGCTGGTAGAGAGAAGCGGCCTCCTCGATTGCGACTAGGGCCTCCTGGATCCGGCCCAGGTCTCCGTACGCGATGGATAGGTTGTTGAGCGACATGGCAAGGCTGGGCTTGTAGGCGTTGGGGTTGTCGGCAGCCAGGTGCCGGCGAATCTCAACCGCTCTCTCGATTGCGACGAGAGCCTCCTGCCGGCGTCCAAGGTTCTCGTAGCTGGCCGAGAGGTTGTTGAGGGCAGCGGCAAGGCTGGGCTTGTAGGCGTCGGGGTCGTCGGTGGCCAACCGCTGGTAGAGAGAAGCGGCCTCCTCGATTGCGACTAGGGCCTCCTGGATCCGGCCCAGGTCTCCGTACGCGATGGATAGGTTGTTGAGCGACATGGCAAGGCTGGGCTTGTAGGCGTTGGGGTTGTCGGCAGCCAGGTGCCGGCGAATCTCAACCGCTCTCTCGATTGCGACGAGAGCCTCCTGCCGGCGTCCAAGGTTCTCGTAGCTGGCCGAGAGGTTGTTGAGGGCAGCGGCAAGGCTGGGCTTGTAGGCGTCGGGGTCGTCTGCAGCCAACCGCTGGCAGATCTCAACCTCTTGAGCAGTGGCCTCAAGAGCCTCGTGCCAGTGACCAGCTGCAGACAACATCGATGCCAGGTTGTGCAGTGCCTTGAGCCGTCCTTGCTTGTCGTCGCTGAGACTCAAGATGTCGACAGCAGTGGTGAAGGCGACCACTGCATCAGCCAAATCGTGGGACCCGCCCGTACGATCAAATCGTGCGCGCAACGCATTCCCAAGTCTGGTTAGGAGTTCGGCACGGTCAGCATCCCGGGTTGAGGACTCCCTGAGTGCTTCGTGCACTGCCGAGATGGCTTGGTTGAGTTCATGGAGCGATTCCGTTGGCTGGGGCTGACGCCACCCGGACGGTCCCCGGTCACGGCTGCCCATGTTCGCCCCCCATTTCCCTAATCATGTCCCTAGCCATTTGCCGATCGAAGACATCCAGGGTCCGCTGGCGTGGATACCATCGAACCAGCGGCTTCTCGGATGGCGGCGGCTCCGGTTCACCCCTTCGGTGCTGCTCATCCGGGAGAGGTTCTTGGTGATCTACCGCGGTGGCTGGCACAGGAGTCCCCATGGTGGGCCCCGGCGAAGGAGTGCCATCGTCTGCAGCGCGCCAGAGGTCGTGGATCCGTCGTACCACTCTGTCGACGTCGACGGCCTCGCCGACGCACTGGTTCTGGCAAAGTACGCGAACCAAGGAAACCAAGTTCTGCCAGCGCGGAGTACTGGCGCCTCGGAGTACTGCGCTGACACCCTCGTGACTCAGCGTACCTGGAAGATCGTCCCGACCCTTGATCCAACCACTGATCGTTCGAGCTGCCGGCTTGCCAGCCAGCGCGTATAGGTAATGCAGAGCGGCAGCGAGATCGCGCCGCGGCCCGGGGGGCAGGCGTTCCTCGTCCGGCATGCGAATGCCCACCGTGAGATCTCCGTCAGCCTTTGTCAGGTTTCGTCAGGCAAACAGTGTCGCAGGGCAACCGATGCGGTGTCAGGCCGTTCCTCGCACCGGTCCCTGCGGGGCGTTGGCAACGATCGCTCGGCTACTCCGGCTCCAGCCGCATGGTGGTTTTGGGCCCCCAGTCGAGCAGCGCAGGGGCCGACGACGGCATGTACGTAATCAAGATGCGAGGTGCGAACTCTCATGACGAACCCACCAGGCAACGAACTACCCCTCCGCTGGCTGGTCATCCTCACCGTCTCCGCCGCGCTCGGGATGACTGTCGGGTGGAAGGAAGGAGTCGGCTCCGGCGTCATGGCCGGCATCGCCGTCGCAGGCTTTCTCTACCTGGTAATTGGTAGCTGACCCGGGTCTCCATCTGGTCTGTACTCTGCAAGGCCTGCCCATCGCGTTTGCCCTGACAGGCGCCAAGGAACCCCGGGCTCCGGCACGTCGGCCATGCTGCGGCGGTCCGGTGTGCGCAGACTGACGCCAGCCCGCTGCGGAGGTACCCAGAACGCCCCGCACGCCGCCGACAGGTGGAGCACGAAGCCGCTCGCTCCCTGCCACAGCGGTACGTCCATGCCAGCCAGAGGGCCGAGTGGAACGTCGCGGTGTGGGGGAAGGGGTGTCTCATCATGTGCTGCAACGCTCGCGGGCACTCTCGTGAGCTCCTGCCTTGGGGTGCCGAATGTGTGCCGCACCGGCCAGTCGTACGCCCGAGGGCGCAGGCGTGGCATTCGCCGATCGAGTGACGGGACGGCTCCACCACGATGACCGGCCCGGCCTGCGCTACCTGTCGCATTACGGTTTCAGGTCGCCCGTGGGAGTGAGAAGCGCCACAATTGGGTCAAGCGGGAGCCCAGCTCGGCTTGGGGGTCGGGGTCGAAAGCCCAGGGCGTGCGGGTCCCCCAATCCGTCCGAACCTCCCGAGTGGCGCCTCGGGGTGACGACTGGTTGGGGACCAGTTGGGGACCAGCGCCGGTGCCCGCAGGTGCACGGCACGTGCATGCATGCACGTCCCCCGCCCTCAAATAGCGCCATATGTCCTGATTATTACCCTGGCGCAGCCATCTGGGGGTCAAGGGGTCGCAGGTTCAAATCCTGTCGTCCCGACCATGCTTTGTGCAGGTCGGAGGCCGTTCTCTCATCCATGAGAGGACGGCCTTTTCCATGCCCGGAATGCTGGTGGTCGCAGTGTGGTCGCACGCCCGCTTCGGGGTTGGTCGGCGGTGGGGTGGAAGCCGGTCGGGGCGGGGGAGCGGAGCCGGTTGAGGGCTTCGCGGAGGTGCTGGAGGTGGTCGCGTGGTGGTCGCAGGGTGCAGCGTACGTAGAGGACGCGCTCGGCCAGGTGGACGTCGTCCCAGTGCAGGCCGAGGGCCTCTCCTTTGCGCATGCCGGTGCCGATGAGGAACTCGAACAGGTCGGCCATGTCCGGGTCTGCCTGGTGGCAGTGCTGGAGGAAGCGGACGGCCTCGTCCGCGGTCCAGATCCGTCGCTCGGGCGACGGTGGCCGGTGAAGTGCCGGGGGACTGGCGGGGTTGTGGGCGAGGCGATGCTGGCGGACCGCGTCACCGAGAGCGCTGGAGAGAGTGGCCAGGCAGCGGTAGAGGGTGGTCTGGCCGCGGCCTGCGGCGAGCTCGCCGGTGACGAAGGCCGCGATGTGCCGGTGTCCGAGCTCGTCCAGCTTGAGGGTGCCGAAGGCGGGCACGAAGTCGTTGTGGACGTAGTCCCGGTAGCGGGCCATGGTGGGTCGGCTTGAGGACGAGGGCCTTGGCGGCGAGCCAGGCGGTCAGGTAGTCGGCGACGCTCTGGTTCGGGTCGGCGTTGAATCCGCCGGCCTCGCCCTCGAGGAATCTGCGGAGTGCGGTCTCGGCTGCGTCGTGGTTGTCGAAGCCGCGCCTGCGCACGGTCGTCCGGTGGCGGCGTGGGGTCGGGACGTCGACTGCAAAGGTCCACGTCCCGTGGTGACCGTTGGTGAGCAGGTGGGGGCAGTGTGCTCCGAGCTGGTGATGCAGTGTGTCCCGGCAGCCACATCTGCGGTAGATGCGGCCGCGGTCGGCGGTGGTGCGCATGGGGATCGCCTCCAGGAGGCGGAGGAAAACCGACACCTCCAGTCTCGTGCGACCACCCGCGATCACCACGCCCCGTGCGCGCCCTGTGACCTGCGCTTTCCCCTTGTCTTTGCGCCAAGGGCAACGCTTTGCCCCAGCTACCCATGCGCCCAGCAGCTTCTTCGTCTCCTGGTGGTACAGCAGCTGTACCCATGCTGACCAGCTCAAACGGTAGTTGGCGCGGCATTCTGGCGAGGGTTGGTCCGGGAATGGTCCGGATCTTGGTGTGTCTACGCCGCCTCGGGCCATGTCTGTGCTGACGTAGGTGGCATCAGCCCTCATCCCGGACGGGTAGTGCCGCTGCCTCGAACACGGACAGGTGCTGCGTGAGGCAGGGGACCAGGTCCGGATCTTGGTAGCAGCCGGCAGCGGATGCCGCCTGGTAGATGTCGGCCAGGTAGAACTCGCCGAGCGATACGACGCCCCGGAGGCCTTTGAAGAACCTGGCGGCTTCCTCCACCGTCGGCTCGACCATGGTTGACGCTGTGTAGGCGACGCGCCGGAGTTCGGCAGCCTTCGCGACTTGCCCGAGGGACAGTCCCGGTAGCGCCATGGCCGCCCTCCTCACTCCCGGTCGGGAGCCGGGACGCATCCGGTCATCCCGTGACTGTGGCCGCCTTCTATGCCGAGACCGGCCGCTCCAGCGACCTCACCTCCAAGGGCGCGGCAGGTACCGAGGCTCGTGCTTTCGTGGCGGGTGTGGAGGCTGGAGTGCTGCACGACGTCTCCGATGCCTCTGTCTCCATGGCCAACCTCGCCGAGGCCGACGCCGAGGGACAGTTGATGTCGTGCGCTGGCGCCGCGCTCGTCCAGGAGCCTCGGTGCGGGCGCGGGTAGTTCGGGCCCCAGCCCGCCCGATACTCGGATCGGGTGAAGCAGACAGGTCCGAGCACATCCGTCAGTCGTGGCGGCGATGCTAGGGAGCAGCCCGGTGCTTCGCTTGCTGGGCCGGTCGCGCCGCGTGATCGTGCTCGATGGCCAGGAGGGATACCGTGGCGAGGCGGAACGGATTGGACGAAGCCAAGGTCCAAGCCTTCATGGAGAAGGCGCTCGGGGACATCAGCGGGACGCTGGCGATCGGCCTGTGTCACTTGGGCGACCGTCTGGGCCTGTTCAAGGACCTCGCGGCCAACGGGCCCTCCGGCAGCCAGGAGCTCGCGGATCGTCTGGGACTGAACGAGCGCTACGTACGCGAGTGGCTGCGGGGGCTCACCGCCGCAGGGTATCTGGAGGAACCGGAGTCCGGGCGCTTCGTCCTTCCTGCCGAGCATTCGCCCGCCCTGGCCGACGAATGGGGGCCGATGTTCCTCGGCGGCATCTACCAGATGCTCCCGGCCGCCTTGGCACCGTACGAGCGATTGGGCGACGCGTTCAGAAGCGGAGGAGGTGTACGGCAGAGCGACTACCCGGACAGCCTGTGGGAGGGCATGAGCCGTTTCACCGGCAGCTGGTTCGAGAGCGTGATGATCGACGAGTGGCTGAGCACCTTTCCTCACGTGGTCGAGAGGCTGGAGCGGGGCATCGACGTCGCAGACGTGGGATGCGGCTCGGGCCACGCCCTGATCGTGCTCGCCAAGGCGTTTCCCCGCTCGCGTTTCACGGGGTTCGACAACTTCTCGCGCCAGCTGGAACGTGCCCGGGAGAACGCGGAGAAGGCGGGTGTCGCCGATCGCGTGGTCTTCCAGAAGGTGGATGCCTCCGAGGGCCTTCCCGGACGTTATGACCTCGTCACCACCTTCGACGTGGTCCATGACGCGGTGGAACCGCAGCGGCTCCTTGCCGCCATCAGGGCGGCGGTCCAGGATGACGGCGACTACCTGATGCTCGAGATCAACTGCGAGGACCGGCCCCAGGACAACGTGGGTCCCGTCGCGTCGACGCTCTACGGATTGAGCGTGTTCTACTGCATGACCACGTCCCTCGCGGACGGCGGAGCCGCCCTCGGAACGTGCGGTCTGCCCGAGGCGGCGGTACGGAAGCTGTGCGCCGAAGCAGGTTTCGGCAACGTGGCCCGGTCCACGGCGGATGACGCGTTCCACGTCCTCTACGACATCAAACCGTAGGTGCGTAGGGAGCCGTCCGGGAACGGGCGGCAGAAGCGGACCCCCGCGCTGAACGGGCCCGCCGTGCAAGTCGCCGGCCGGCCCGTTCCGAGGCTGTCGAGTGTTTTCTCTCGGTGTCAGCGGTGCGTGGCGTCGAATGGGCGCCGGAACATCAGGGCGTGCACGGTGAAGCGCGACCCGTCGAATTCCGCCCGTCCCGCTGCTCGCTGCTCCTTCAGCAGGCCCAACATGGTCTCCCTGTGTCCGGCGTACGCGAGGAGCGGGATGTCCATCTCGAAGACCTCAAGCGTCTCCATCTCATAGCCGCGCGTGGTGAGTTCCGTGACGGTCCAGGGGATGTCGGCGAGCGAGGAGTGGGCCATGAGCAGAGTGCCGCCCGGCGCGAGCAACGTGTCCATCCGGTCGACAATGGACTCATACACCGCACGGCCGCTCCTGCGCGCGACAAGAGCGGTTTCCAGGCCGTCACTTCTCGCATAGCTCGGGTCGTAGGGCAGATGCGGCGGATTCGTGATCACCAGATCGAACTTCTCGTCCGGTGTGTACTCCTCAAGTGGCAGATTGACACAGCTCAGCCGTGTGACGTCGAGGCCGTTGGCCACCACGTTGGCCTTGGTCTGGGCCGCGAAGGCGGGGTTGACGTCCAGAGCGGTCACCCGCTCGGCGCCGGCCGCGAGCAGGGCGACACTGTAGATGCCGGAACCGGCCCCGATGTCCAGAGCGTTGACGCCTTGGAAGTCGGGAGCGTCGTCACGGTTGAGAGCGGCGAGGAGGCTCAGCCCGCAGTCGGTCGGGAACAGGACCTCGTCGGGGTCCTCCACCATGAGGCGCAGACGCGTGCCGCGGAACTCGAAGATTCCACACGAGGGCCGGGCGTCCCACAGAGAGCCGTTCTCGCCGGTGGGCAGGACACGGCGCCGCGTCAGTACTTGGACGGGAGCAGCAGTCATCGCAGCGTACCTTTCGAATTAAGGGAAAAGGGCTGGCGGGTTCGAGGATCGGCCTGATGCGGAGAGCCTCGAATCCGGCACGTGGTCGGCACGGGGCAACCGTGTGCCTCGCGATCATCAGGAACTGACGTCCTGGTGGTGCGCAGCCGGGGCGACAGTCATTCGGACAGTGCGGACAGCAGGGTACGAACGGAGTCGTCGGCGATGCGCTGTGCGCGCAGCGTCGGGATCAGGTCCTCCACGTAGCTGAAGTTCCACGCGAGTTGGCCGTGGCACGTGGCGGCCGTCGCCACGATGGCGCCCATCACCGAGACACCCGTCATGAACTGGGCGTCGCTGATTCGCCACGAGCCCGTCCGATCGGGGAACTCGTAGCAGCCGACGTTGGACAGACACAGGTTGATCGGCCCCTTCTCGTCCATGAATCGCATGAACGACTCGCTGTCCGCCAGCGACTTCGGCCCCGCCCAGCGGGGCAAGTTGATCGTGGCCAGGTGGTCCTGACGTCTCCGGCGCCGAACCAGGTCCTGGCTGATCTCCCGGGCCATGGGCCACAGCGGCCGGCCGGGTTCGTAGCGGACGCGGGAGGCAACGGTCGCCACGTAGGTGCCGACCTCGTCGTCGGAGACGGCCGGATCCAGGTCGGCGCGGAAGTCGACCGGCGAGCCGATCGAGAAACGCGCAGCCGCCCGGGTTTCCGCGTCCCTGGCGACGGCCGTGACCATCGCCGCGGCCAGGGCTCCGTGGACCGTGACACCGTGCCGCTTGGCCGCTCGCACCAGCAGGTCCAGCTGGTCGGCGGTGAGGAGTCTGTGCACCATCCCGGTGCGTCGTTGCCCGAAGGGGATCTGTCGGCTGGGGACGACTCGTTGTGCGGGGCGCCGCCGGGCCGTCTGCTGGTCACGCAGCATCATGACCTTGAACCCCGCGGCACCCGCCGCACCGCGGTGGCGACGAGGGAGCAGGTCGTCCGTCGCGGGCAGGGCCCGTTGAGGGGTGACCTGCGGCGGTGTGCCGTGGGCTGACCGGGCGGCGACTTCGATCCACTGCCGGAGCAGGGACAGGCACGTCTTGCCGTCGGCGATGACATGCGAGGCCGTCAGCAGCAGGTCGTGGACGCTCCCTTCGTCCTCCGTGCCCTTGCCTCCCGAGGTGATCACCACGGCGCGCAGGAGCGGTCCGGTGGACCAGTCGATGCTCTCCACGAGCTCGCGGTCATTGACCTCGTGCTCCCATCGGGTGTCGGCCGTGGGGTCGTCCGCCGACACACGGACGTACCGCAACGGGATCTGCCGCCCGTCCAGCGGCACGAAGACGGGATGTGCTCCGGTGCCGTCGTCGGTGATCGCGACACGCAGCAGGGGGTGCCGGACCTGCAGGACGTCCAGAGAGCGGCGCAGCAGCGACGCGGGCAGGTGTCCGTGGACGCGGACCCGGGCGATGACGTTGAGGGATGAGGTCTGGTCGGCGATCCAGTACAGGCGCTCCAGGGGACTCAGTTCGCGTTGGACGCTGCCGGGTTCGGCTGCCGGGCCATTCGGAAAGATGAGGGCCTGCGCGGTCTGCCGGACGAGGACGTGGCGGGGCACCAGACGGAAGGTCTTGTGGCGGTGCAACGCGCGCCTGACGCAGGCAGCGAGCCTGTCGTGGTCGACACCGCCGTGCAGGGACTCGTGGAGGACGCAGTTGAACTGCGGTGATTGCGGAGCCTGCGAGCCGGCGGACCGCAGATCCCGCTGGTATGCCGTCAAGGGGTGGCGCGCTTGCTCGTTCATGCCCACGTGTTGAGGTTTCCTTCAAGCCGTAGGGAAATTCCCCCGGTGCCCGTGGGGATCGTGGAGGGCAGCGAGGGCGGACTGCCGGATGCGACGGACGGTTCGAGGCCGGACAGCGAGGGGAGAGGACACGCGGCGCTACGCGCCCTTCAGGCGAACGGGTTCGACGCCACGGCAGCGGGGGGCCGGAGGTCTCGCGCTCGCGGGCTGCGGGATCTGCTCGACCATGCGGTCTCAGCCGGCCTGACCCCATACGGCCAGGACCGGCTGGGCTGGACGCACAGGTGGGTTTCCTACGGAGCGCCCAGCGGGATCACCGTGTTCCCCTGGCCGACGCCGGTGGACGTCCAGATGCTGTCGGCCCGGTTACCAGGTGCGGAGCAAACCCTGCGCGCGGGGAGCCGACCGGGGTGCCACGGGTCCCGGAGCGGGCGGAGCCACGGCTTCGCCGTGGATGTCCACGGCGAAGCCGTCCAAGGGGTGGGGTGGCGGCTCCGGGAAGCACGCAGGACGTGGCTCGCGATCGCGACAGCTGGTCGGGGCTCAGGGGCGAAGGGCGGTCAGGAGCCCATAGCGGAGTTGTGGAACCTCGACCAGGAACTCGGTCAGGTCGGCAGCCGTCTCCCATTCGCGTGCCGTTTCGGCGTCCACGTCCCGCGCGGCCTCCCGCCAGGCGCCGGCCAGGATGTCGTAGGAGCGTCGGATGTTCTCACCGATGTCGATGAAGTCCACCACCTTCAGCCTGGCGTCCTCCACCGACTTCTGGTATCCGTCGGGGCTCATCGAAACCTTGAAGAACGCACACATCTCGAGCATGCGGGCGACCTCCGAGGAGGCGAGTTCTCCTTCGAGATACGCCTCGGCGATGACGAACCGCCCGCCGGGGCGCAGAGCCCGTGCGATGTGGCCGATGGCCGCTTCCTTGTCCTTCATGTGCATCAAGGACTCGATGGCGTACGCACCGTCGAAGGACTCGTCAGGGAAAGGGAGTCGCATGGCGTCGGTGACCTGGAATGTGGCCCGCCCGGAAAGGCCCGACGACTGCAGGCGCCGGTTGGCCAGGCCTACCTGGTAGTCGCTGACGCTGATCCCGGTGATCTGCACGGCATGACGCGCCATGATGTGCGCGGCGGTGCTCCCGTGGCCACAGCCCACGTCGAGCAGGTGATGACCTTCGGCCGGGGCGAGGCGTTCGGCGACGAGGTCGGACAGCCGGTCGGTCGCCTCCCGCACGGGGGTGTCATCCGCTTCGTCGTCCCAGTAGCCGACGTGGATGTTGCCGCCGAGCGCGCGGTCGAACAGATCCGTGAAGCGGTTGTAGAGGGTCCCCACGTCCCTGATCGTATGGGGGTTTCGCGTCAGTTCCGTCGTCATGAGGAGGCCTTTCGCAGCTCGTCGAGCCATTTGCTGTGGTTACGGATGCATCCGAGCGCCCCACCGCCTGTGAAGAGGGCGTGGCAAACGTAGCCAAGGGTTGTTGAGCGGAATGGCCCGAACCCCAGGGTGATCCACAACTTCACCTGTTCGGACGCGCACCTCGCCCACCTGCGGCAACGGGCGCGTCCTGGTCGGCGGGCGGGGACGGACCGCCGCGATACGGCACGACAAGGCGATCGACGCCACGATCTCCGGTCAGTGGTCGCCCACGACCACTGACCGGAGATCGGACTTACAGCACAGGAAGCGGTCTTACTCAGACGTGCCCGAAGAACAGGCTGCCCGGCGCGTCCGGGTCGTTCGAGAGGAAGTGCTCCCGTACCGCGCGGATGAACTCATGACGCGAGATCGCGCCGTCCCCGTCGAGGTCCAACTTGGTGAACGTGTCCATCGCGTCGGGCGCGTCGATCTTCCACACGTCCTTCAGGAAGCGGGCGAACTCGTCCTTGGTGATCTCGTTGTCGCCGTTGACGTCGATGACGTCGAAGATCGCGTGGCCGCCCCCCTCGGTCACGTTGAGTCGGCTGGTGTCGATGGCCGCGAGGCGGTTGGCCGTGACGAACTGGTCCTTCGTGAGCTTGTCCGCCTGCACGCCCGCGTGGCGCAGCAGTTCCAGCCAGTAGATCTGGCAGAAGG
Organism: Streptomyces sp. NPDC030021; assembly: GCF_055574035.1. Lineage (NCBI taxonomy): Bacteria > Bacillati > Actinomycetota > Actinomycetes > Kitasatosporales > Streptomycetaceae > Streptomyces > Streptomyces sp. NPDC030021. The sequence goes on along the minus strand of NZ_JBVIAH010000001.1, from coordinate 126,068 downwards.
TCTGGAGCGCCCTGGCCCGGCGGTCGCTTTGCTGGAGCTTGTAGGCCTGGATGTAGCGGTCGGCGAGCTTCTGGTAGTCCGTCCCGTCCACGTAACCGTCGTTGTTGGCGTCCATGGTCTCGAACGCTCGCTCGAGCTTGACGGTGACGAGGTCCTGCGCCGCAGCGGTCATGTCTCTCCTTACAACTGCGAGGGGGGAGTAGCCTTTCAGCACGATCATTTGGCCAGCCATGTGCGAGCGCAACCGCCAAGGGGTGGGTCTGAATGTTTTTCACCCTTCGCGCATGCCACCCTCACCCGACTACCCGATCCGGCGGGAGTGGAAGTGGGAAGCCGACAACGGCGCCCGGCATCGGGCGGCGCGGCGTCCATGGCGTTCCCCGCGCTCGTGCCACGATCGCCTTCGGGGCCACTCCCCTGGTGAGCCACGCCGGTCCTCCGGTCCCTCAGGTCTCCGGATCCCACGGCTCCCCCATCGGCAGGAGCTCAGATGAATACTTCTTCCCACGAGTACTACTGCGCCGAGATCATCCGGCAGACGGACCTTCTGCAGAACGCCTGCCGTGACGCAGAGCACTCCTCCGTCGTGCCAACCTGCCCCGGCTGGTCACTCGGTGATTTGCTTCTGCACGTCGGCTCCACACAGCGGCAGGTCGAGACGCTTGTGCGAACCCGGGCCGTTTGGTCGACCATGCCCGACGGACGACCGGGGCCGGAGGCGCCCGATCCCGCTGCCCCGAAGGTGCTGGCGACCTGGTTGACCGAGAGCGCCGAGCTCCTGGCGGTCACGCTGCGCGAGGCGGGACCGCAGGCGCGAGTCTGGACGTTCGCCGCGGAACAGCACGCGGGCTTCTGGTCCCGCCGGATGACGCACGAGACGCTCGTTCACCGGGCCGACGCGGCCGCGGCCACCGGCACCGCGTACCTCGTCGACCCAGAACTGGCGGCGGACTGCCTCGACGGGCTGCTCGAGACGGTGACGTTGCCGGTGGCTGCCGAGGTCCAGCCCAGGCTGAAAGACCTGACCGGCCCGGGACGCACCCTCGCACTCCGTGCGACCGACCTGAACGGCACGGACGACGCCGGTGATCCGAAAGGCCGCTGGTTCATCGATGCGACCGGGGATCAGGTGGCCTGGTGCCACGCGGATCGGGAGGCGGCGGTCGCGGTGCGTGGTACGGCGGCCGAACTCATGCGGACCTTTCACCGCAGGCTGCCGCCGGACAGCGGAAGCGTCGTGATCCTCGGTGAGCGCCCTGTGCTGGACGCCTGGCTGGAACGGGTGTGGTTCTGACCGGCTTCGTCCACCCCGACGCGCCTTGCCTGCCAGAGTCGCAGGAGACCGGTCACGGGTGAGCGGCCTGACGGGATCAGGCACCGCCTTGCCGCACGGGCTCGCCGTACGGTGGCGGCAACGGCGACGAGAAGGAGTCGATCAGCTCGCTCAGGGGGAACACGGCGCCGGCGCGCACCGCCGCGACGGTTCGGGTCAAGGTGGTGAAATCGCTGAACGGATCGCCGTCCACCACGGTCAGGTCCGCCCGGCGTCCCGCTTCCACGGTACCGGTCTCCCCCTCGGTGCCGAACAACTGAGCGGGCAGGACCGTGGCCGCCCGCAGGGCCTGCGCGGGTGAAAGCCCGCCCCGGTGCAACGCCCTCAGGCCGAGGTGGAGTTGGAGGCCGGTCGGCACCAGAGGGGAGTCCGTGCCCAGGACGACCGTCGCACCGTCCGCCAGCAGCTCGCGATAGACGGCGATTTCGTTGTCCAGGAAGGCGAGCTGGGTGGAGGTGGGCGGCTGGGCAACAAATCGGTGGACCAGGTCCACGTCCCACGGAGGCATCAGGGCCGTCACCCGGGGATCTTCGGCGAGCGCCGGGTCCGCTCCCAACAGCGGCAGGGCGGGAAACGGTGTGGCGATCAGGGCAAAGCCGGCCTTGGTGTAGAGATGCCGCAAGTCCTCGTGGCAGCGGCCCGAGGCCGTGGTCTCGTGGCCGAATTCCAGGCGTTGGGTGGCACAGAGGTGGGTCGTCAGGTCCTGACCGACCTGGATGCCCGGCACGCACAGGTGACCGCCGCTGGGGACGCCGAGCCGTTCGTGACCGAAGCGCGTGGCCTCGGCCATCAGCTCGGCCGAGGCGCGGACGTAGGTCTTCACGAAGTCCCACTCCAGGGCCTCGCCCCGGGCCAGTGAGCGGCGCAGGCCCGCCGTGGTCCGGTGGGCCCGACCCATGCTGTACGCGACGCGGGCTCCGTCCAGCAGCTCTCCGCTGGTGAGCAGTCTGGGTCCCGCCAGCTCCCCCGCTTCGGTCGCCTCACGGACGCGTGCCTGCTCGTACGCGAAGCCGCCGCAGGAGACCGCGGTGGTGATGCCGTAGGCGAGCTGGAGGGCGCATTGCCGGGCGCCGTAGGTCTGATGCCAAGGATGGGTGTGGGAATCCCACAGCCCCGGAAGGACGGTGTACTCCGAGGCGTCCAGCTTGTGCCGGCCGGGGCGTCGGGAGTGGTGGGGCTCGACGGCGCTGATCCGGCCGTCCTTCACCACCACGTCCATGTTGTGACGGGTGCGTTCACCGGTACCGTCCCACAATTGCCCGGCGTGGATCACCTGGTCGGCGGGTGTCGAGGCCCGATGGCCGAGAGACACGCGGATGGTCCGTGCCGGGTGGCTCCCCACACCGGCCATCGCGTCGGTCAGGCGGAGTCTGCCGCAGGACAGATAGAGCAAGGTGCGGGAGTCGCCGGACCAGGAGGGGTGGTCGGCGGGCTCCTCGGTGAGCTGCCGCAGGAGTCCGTCGGGGGTGCCGTCCGGTCTGACGGGGAGCAGCCACAGCGCGGACTCGACGATCACCGCCATCCACCGTCCGTCGGGGGACCAGACCGGGCCGCAGTCGCCGCGGTCGGAGATCGAGACGTGGGGGGCGACGGCGTGCAGCCGGTCCGTGCCGTCGGTGGCGTCCAGCACCCGGATGAGGTTGTAGCCCTCGCGGAAGCGCCGGTTGAGGCGGTTGCGGTCGCAGATGGCGATCCAGCGGCCGTCGGGGGACCAGCTGGGACGGCCGGGCAATCCGCCGTCGCCCAGCGGGGCGGCGAGCAGTCGATCGGTGCCCCGGACGAGGTCGCGCACGATCACGTTGCCGGAGAGGTCGAGGCAGGCGAGTCGGGTCCCGTCGGGCGACAGGGCGGGGTGCACTCGGCCGCCGTCGGCGAGCACCGTCTCGGCTCCGGTGCCCACGTCGTGGCGGCGCACCGCGAAGGTGCCGTCGCGGTCGTCGGCGTAGAGCAGGGAACTGCCGTCGGGGGCCCAGGCGGGTGCCATGACGTACCGCGTCGCCCCGGCGCGGACGATCCGCCGCGGTGGCATGGCGCCGGAGGTGCTCGCGACCCAGAGGGAGTTGAGGGCGGCGAAGGCGACGGTGCGGCCGTCCGGGGAGAGGGCGGGCAGGTGGATGCCGCGCACCGGTCGCACGTCACCGCTCTTCCGCTCGGGGCGTCTCGCCCGGCGGGAGGGGCCCGGCACGGTGAGCGCGGCGGTGAACGGGATGGATTTGGCGTGATGTGGCCGGTCGGGTGGCAGCCGGTGGAACTGGCCGTCGACGACCAGCAGCAGCTCGTCCGGAGAGGTCCAGCGTGGTGGTGCCGTTCCGACATCCCCGACGACCGGCACGGGCCGGCCGTCGACGACGAGGACGCAGCCCGCGGCCGGAGGGAACGCGGTCCGCAGGTAGGCCAGCCGGCCGGTGGGCGATAGGGCGGGGGTGATCAGCTGGGTGCCGTCGGCGGAATCGGTGTGGACGAGGGTGACCGGCCCGGTGCCGTCAGCTCCGACGGCGCAGACCGTGCAAAGGTCGTACAGGGTGCCGTGAGGACTCGGGACGACAGAGGGACGACTGCGGACGAAGAGCACGCTCCGGCCGTCGGGTGACCAGGTGGGGTCGTAGTCCTCCCACGGCCCGTCCTGGAGCGGGCCGTCCTGTGCGGGGAGGCCGGTGAGCGGGGTCGTCCGGCCGGTGGTGATGTCCAGGATCCAGATCCGGTACGAGCCTCCGGTCACCGGATCGCCGGCGCGTTCGGTGGCGAAGGCGATCCGGGTGCCGTCCGGGGACCACGCGGGGGCGCGGTCGTCCCAGGGGCCGTGGGTGAGCTGCCGGAGGTCCGTGCCGTCCGGACGCAACGTCCACAGGTGGAATGCGCCGCCCCGGTAGGCGCAGACCGCCAGGAGGCGGCCGTCCGGTGAGAACACCGGCCGGGTGGGTTCCAGTTCGGGGTCGGTGATCGGGGTGGCGGTGCCTCCGGCTGCGGGAAGCGACCACAGGACGTTCTGGACCTCGGCGATCAGCTGGTCGCCGTGGAGGGTCGCCGAGCCGCTGGTGGTGGCGGTGAGGGCGACGGTCGTGTGCTGTCGTGGCCCGGCGAGTGGGGACTCGGGCGCGGCCCTGTGGGTCTCCTTCGCCGCGGGCAGGGTGCTTTCCCGGCCGGTGAGAGTCACGGGAGGGCCACCGGATCCGGTACCGACGCGCGGGTGGCCGGGGCCGGGCCCGTGCCCGCCCGGGGGCGGGTGGCCGAGGCCACACAGCGGTCCAGGACGGTGTCCGGCAGCAAGCGGGACAGCATCGCGGCGGCCAGGGCATCGGGGCCGACATGGTAGCGGGTTCTGGGACGGGGCGCTGCGAGGGCGCGGTGGACCTGACGCGCGAAGTCCTCAGGCCGGGTGCGGCTGGCCCGTGCCTGCTGCTCGTTCTCCCGCAGGAACCTTTCGAAGGAAGCGCGGTAGGGCTCGGCGACGAGTTTGGGGGCCCGGTCGAGAAGGTGATTGCCACTCTCGCGGATCTTGTCCCAGAGCGGTGTCGAGATGGCACCCGGCCGTACCACCGAGACCGCCACGCCGAGGGCGCTCAGCTCGCGCCGGAGGGTGTCGCTCATCCCCTCCTTGGCGAACTGGGCCGTGGCGTAGGCCCCGAGGTACGGGAGTGCCACGGCGCCCAGACCTGAGGTCACGTTCACCACCCGTCCACGCATATGGCGCAGGTGGGGCAGGAAGCCCTGGGTGACGGTGAGGGTACCGATGACGTTGATCTCCAGTTGCCGTCGGAGTTCGTCGGAGGGCAGGCATTCGAGCGGGCCGGGGACGCACACTCCGGCGTTGTTGACCAGCCCCCACAGGCCGGGGCCGACCGCCGTGGCCGGTCCCTTGGTCAGCGCCGCAGTGACGTCCGTGACGGCGGCGGTGACCGAGTCCGGGTCGGTCACGTCCAGGATGACGTGACTCAGCGGGGCCGGGGACGCCTCGGCCTGCAGCCGCATGCCGTCCTCCGTGGTGCGGACGCCGGCGAAGACCCGGAAGCCACTGCGGCTCAGATGGAGAGCGCAGGCCCTGCCGAGTCCGGAGGAGGCACCGGTGACGAGGACAGCGCGCCCGGCAGGAGGCCTGGCGGCGGTGACCGGCGCGGCGAACAGGGGCATGACGGTGCCTCTCAGGGGTTGGGTACGGAGCCGTCGCCGTTCACGTGGCCCGTGTGAGCCGCACCGGGATCTCCTGGTGTCCGTTGGAGATGAAGGAGGGCAGCGCGGCCAGACGGTCCGGCGGGACGGCGAGCTCCAGGTCGGGGTAGCGGGTGAACAGTGCGGGGAGCGCGATCCGGCCTTCCAGGCGAGCGAGTTCGGCGCCCAGGCAGTAGTGCGCGCCGTGTCCGAAGGACACGTGCCGGCGGACGGAGGGCCTGGTGATGTCGAAGCGGTCGGCGTCGGCACCGTGTACACCCTGGTCGCGGCCGGCGGCCGCGTAGTTGACGACCAGCGCCTCGCCCCGGGCGAAGGTCAGGCCGCTCGGCTCGTCGTGGACGTCGTCGACGGGGAAGCGAAGGATGAAGCTGGCCACCGGTGCCTGGTGACGCAGAGTCTCCTCGATCGCGCGGTCCCAGTCGGCCTGGCCCGAGACGAGCAGGCCCAGTTGGTTTGGGTGGGTAAGTAGGTTGACCGCGGCGTGGTCCAGCAGGTTGACCGTGGTGCCGTAGCCTGCGCCGATCAGCATCCAGATGCTGTCGGCGAGTTCGCGTTCGGTGAGCGAGCCCTCGTGATGGGCATTGATCAGTGTGCCGACCGCGTCTTCGGCCGGCCGGCCGGTCTTGGCCGCGACCAGTTGGGCCAGTAGCTGGGCGGCCTCGGCGTGGATGGCGGCAGTGCGTTCGGGGCCCATGTTGGTGGCGAAGGCGGTGTCGGTGACCTCCCGGAGCGCCTCGTGCATCGGCTCGGGCACTCCCAGCAGCGCGGTGACCACCAGCCACGGCAGCGGGGCGGCGAAGTGCTCACGCAGGTCCACCACCCCGTCCGGGGAGGCGGCCGCCGTCGCGCCCAGGCCGTCCAGCAACTCGGCGGTGAAACGTGCGATGCGCGGAGCGAGGGCGCGGATTTGATGGGTGCTGAAGGCTCGCACCAGCGGTTTGCGGAGCCGGGTGTGCTCGGAGCCGTAAGCGGTGTGGATATTGCGGGCGGTGACCCAGAGCAGCAGTGGCCAGTCGTCCGGCAGCGTGCCGTCGATGTAGGCGGGCCAGTGCCGCTGAGCGTCCTTGGAGATCTGAGGGTGGACGAGCAGCCGCCGGATGAGGTGCGGATCGGTCACCGACCAAGCGGGCACCCCGCCGGGCAGTTCGACACGGGCGGCGGGGCCGAGCGCGCGCAACGCGGCCGCCTCGCCGTGGATGTCCACGGCGTTCCCGTCGATGGGGTAGGGACAGCGAGGCGGCTGCGGAAGTGTGGAGGGCATGGCTGGCGACCTCGGCGTGAGTGCGGGCAGGAGGGGCCGATGGTGGCACCGGCGCCACCGCCTTCCGTGGTGGAGACCAGTACGGCCGGGCGCGGGCCGATCTTGGCATTCCCTCTGCTCGGGCCGAGCGTGATTCCCCCGCTTGCAGGAGAAAAAGACCTCGACTTCACCCATGCGAACGCATCAACCGGTCCTACTCGTACGCGTGTCCGGCCCCCTTGCGTCCGAGGTCGGTGCCACGGCGCTGACCCGGCGGACTCGGACCATACGCTGCGGCGCGTCCCACGGGTGAAGCGGATCCCGGGCACCGCGGCCCGGCCGGGACACCACCGCGCGGAGGTGGCCGGCGGCGCCTTCCGGGCTGGAGTTGGCCGGGGCTCAGGTCAGGGCCTTTGCCATGCGGTGGACCGCCTCGGTCAGGATGGCGGGCGAGGTGGCCAGGGTGAGCCGGACATGACCGGCGCCGCCCGGGCCGAAAAGCCTTCCGTCGGCCAGCGCCACCCGGCCCCGTTCCAGGAATGCCGTGGCGGGGTCGGTCCCTAGCCCGTCCACCGCCCGACAGTCCAGCCAGGCCATGTAGCTGCCCTGCGGCCGCCGGTACCGGATGCCAGGCGAGTGCCGTTCCAACAGTTCGCCGAGGTGCTGGCCATTGGCCTCGAGCGCGGCGAGCACAGTGTCCAGCCAGGGGCCACCGTGCTGGAACGCGGCACTGTGCGCGATGACGCCCAGATGGCTGGGACCGTGACCGACCTCAGGGGGCATCCGGGCCAGTTCCCCGGCCGCTTCGGGACCGGCCAGGGCGAGCGCGGCCTTAAGCCCGGCAAGATTCCATCCCTTGGAGGCCGAGTACAGCGCGAAGGCCCTCTCGGTGCCAGGGACGGACAGGTACGGGACGTGGCGGGCGCCCGACAGCGTCACCGGCGCGTGGATCTCGTCGGAGACGACCCGCACGCCGTGCCGGTTCGCGAGCCGTGCCACCATGGCCAGTTCGTCCCGGGTGTGCACCGTCCCGGTGGGATTGTGCGGGCTGCACAGCAGGAACACCGCCCGCCGCCCGCCCTCGGTGGCACTCCGGAAGGCGGTCTCCAGCGCGGCGGGGTTCAGGCGGTGACCGGGGCCGAGCGGCGCTTCGACCACTGTGCGGCCCGCGTTACGGACGAAGCCGTAGAACGGCGGGTACACGGGAGGGTTGATCACCACAGCGTCACCCGGGCCGGTCACCAGCCTGAACAACTCGACGGCGCCGATCATCACGTCCGGGACGACGGCAGTGCGGCCGACCTCCACGCCTGACCACTGCCACCGTTCGCGGGCGAAGGCGTCCAGCGCCTCCGCATACGCGGTGCCCGCCGCATATCCGGTGTCGCCGCGCGCGATCGCATCAGTCAGGGCCTGCTCCACCGGCTGAGCCATGTGTGTGTCCATCTCGGCCACCCACAGCGGGAGCACGTCCGGCGGATGAGCTCGCCATTTGATGCTCGTCCGCAGACGCAGTTCGTCAAGGGAGGGCCAGGGCAGGGGAACGGCTGGGGTGAGGGCTGGGGAGTAAGTGTGTGGCATGCGGTCCGCGGGGGCGTCCGGAACCAACCCTCTTTCCGGGTTATTCGGATTATCGGGATGGATGGCGGGGCGGCCCACCGCTTCCTCCGTTGGCGATGATGTCCGGTGCTGGCCGTGTGTCTCGTACTCCCAAGCCAAGTCACGGTGGGTGCACGCGGCCACCATGACCCATGGGTCCGGCCGTCACAACACAGCTCCAGCCCTCAGACGCTGGTTTCACCCTGTCGGACGTAGAGTGATCAGCGCGCGGCCCACCGAAACCTGGTGCGTGATTGCGGCAGGGATGTGGCCAGGGCTTCTTCGGCGGCATGCTCTGACCTTGTCGTCTATGGTCCGGCGTCGAACGAGGGTCGAACTTGTTCGGTGTTTTCCCAGTTCACCAGCCGTGTGAGGGACCGTGGGTCGATCCTGTGCTGAGCGACAGCGCAGTACGGAGGCCGGGATCGTGGGACTGGTCGAGCACAGCGTCCAACGAGACGCCTTGTCGAAGTTGTCGGAGTTCCGGTCTGAGTTGTACGCGTGCCTGACGTCGCGGGCGGATGCCCTGTTCGACGTGTGTGACGCGCTGCTGTGCACCGATGGACCGGTCCGGACCCTGGTGGACCTGGCGCTGGCGCCGGAACACCGACGCGGGCACGGGGCCTTGCACTCCGGGATCAACCGGGGCCGGATCGATGTCGCCCAGCTGCGGCGGGCCCTGGCCGACATGCCGTTGCCGCCGACGGGCGCCTGGTGCTGGCAGTGGACGTGTCCCCGTGGCTTCGGCCGGATGCCGATACCTGATCGGACCGCTCCTTCTGTCACACCTTCGGCCGGGGCCGGGGCAGGCACCAGATGGTCCCCGGCTGGCCCTACTCTGTTCACGTAGAGGTGTAATCGCGCGAGTCGCCGCCTTTCAAGCATTCGCGCCTGAACCGGATTCCCCCATCCCCGCTCGCCACCCCTTTCGCCCGACCGGACGCTGCTACTGGTCTTTCTTCTCCTTTGCCCCCGCCACAGCGCTTTGCGCTGTATTGGCGGCCGCCCTGATCCCAAAGTATGCCGTGGTTATTGAGGCGATCGCCGTGAATGCGCTGGTGAGGATGGCTGCCGCCTCGGTGCCCATCTTTAGGTGCAATGCAACCAGAATTGCGGCGACCGCTATAGCGGTATCGCCGACAAGGACGACGATAAGACCGGTCCAGGCCCGTATTGTCTGGATTGACTTGATGTCGCTGCTCTCGAGCATCGCTTCCTCCAGTGCCATTGACGGCAGTCGTACTGCTTGCCTTAGAGCACCCCGCGAAGTTACAGCGCGTCACTTCCAGACTTACACGACAGAACCGAACGCACATCTCGGCGAGGTCTGCCTGGCTCTACCGTCAGAAATTCCTCGTTCGGACTGTTGAACTAAGCACTAAGAGGGTGTCTCACGTGGCAAGTTTCGCGAGCTTCTTGTAGCAGGTCAGGGCGGCGGCCAGGCCGAGGAAGTGCGAGCCCTTTCGTTCGTATCGGACGGTGAGGCGGCGGTAGTCGAAGAGCCAGGCGATCGACCGTTCGATCTTCCGGCGGTGCCGACCGAGGCGTTCGCCGGACTCGATGTCGGGCCGCGCGATGCGCGCGACGAGCCCGCGCTCGCGCATCCAGGCCAGGTGTTCGGCGGAGAAGTACGCCTTGACCGCGCGGAGTTTGACGGGTCGGCGCCGCCGTGGTCCCCGGCGGGACCGGACGGCGGGCATGCCGCGGATGAGCGGTTTGAGGGCGAGGCTGTCGTGCGTGTTCGCGCCGGACACGGCGACGGCGAGCGGGATGCCCTGGGCATCGGACAACACGTGCAGCTTGCTGCCCTTCTTGCCACGATCGACCGGGTTCGGCCCGGTCAGCGATCCCCTCTTTTGGCGCGAACGGAGGCCGCGTCGACGGTCGCCGAGGTCCAGTCCGCCTCGCCCCGGGCCCCGGGTTCGTCCGGCACCGCCCGGTGCAGCCGACGCCGCAGGCCAGCCTCGGTCCGTACCGTGAAGCGGCGATGCGCGGTGGCGGGCGACGCGCCGAACGCCGGCGGCAACGGGGCGGCCGGCTGCCAGAGTTCATCAGGAACCAGACGCTTCGATGGATCAGCACCCACCACCGGCATCATGCCGCACGGACATCACGTCACGTGAGACAACCTCTAGGCCTTGATTGGCGCGGCCGACCTGGCGGCCCGCTCGATCTTCGCGCAGTGGGCTGCACGGGCTTCCTCGTCGATCTGCTTCTCGTGTTCGGCGCGCAACCCGGTCCGGCCGTCGAGGCCCTCGCGCAGGATATCGGCGTGCCCGGCATGCCGGATGGACTCGCCGAGGACGTGGACCATGACGGCGAACAGGTTCGTGTCGGCATGAGGCCCCGGCCACCACGGCACGTGGCCGGGGGCGTCGAGGGGAAGCTCCTTGATCGTCGCGTCCGAGTGTTCCCACGTGCGCCGGTAGAACCCGATGATCTGGTCGCGGGTCTCGTCCTCGGTCGCCCACAGATCAATGCCGTTGGAGTCCTGCCACCGGGGCAGCGGTTCCGGGGAAGGGCGGCCGAAGACCTCGCCGAAGTACCTGGCCTCGACGGTGGCCACGTGTTTGACCAGGCCGAGGAGGTTGGTCCCGGTTGCTGTCAGAGGTCGGCGGGCGTCGTATTCGGACAAGCCGTCGAGTTTCCAGAGCAGCGCCTCGCGGTCCCGCCGCAGTCTCCCGTGCAGGTTGTCTTTCGCGAATTCATCGATCATGCGGCATGAGCCTGCCATGGGCTGCTCGTGGTCTCAAGATCCCGTACGTGGTCCGCAACGACCGTCAGAGCCGAGGCCTGGCCGTGGCCGCCACCCCGACCTCCACGAAGATCCAACGAGCCGGAGGTTCGCCTCGTAGTCGCATCCCGGAGCCCTGTCTCACTTCGGTGAGACAGGGCTTTCGTGCGTTCTCCGGGGCCGACTTGTCGCACTTCGTCGCAGACCTGGTGGATCTCTTACCGCAGTCCGAAGACTTCCACACCATATGTGCAGCCGGATGGATGAATGCCTTCCCTCCGATTGTGGCATCCGGTGAACGCCCCGATACTGAATCCGCTGTGTGAACCGTCACGAAATGAGACGTCGAGGGAGTCCGAATGTCCAAGTCTGCAAACGGCTTCGCCTGCGAAGCTCAGGGTGGAGACTTCACCGCTACGGCGTATCGGAACAGCAAGGGTGAACGCCGGGTCACGGTGGAGGGCACGTGTGCATGCAACACCGAGGGCTTCGAACTGACTCTGGAACTCGCGTCCCCACCGATTGTTCCGGTTCCTGAAGAACTTCATCTGGAACTGGTGGAACACGCACCCGACGGGCGAGTTCCTCAAGTCATCACGACGACGCCGGTCAAGGAAGAGTTCCCCATCGATGACAAAAAGGAACGAGTGGTGATCCGCAACAGGAACATCACCGTACCGATCAAAAATGAATGAAAGCCACGGTTCATTCACTCGGCGCCGGTGCGAGGGAAGCATTCCAGAAATCGGCGTAGCGGCCGCCACGGCGCAGCAGTGCGTCGTGGCTGCCTTCTTCCGTGATCCGGCCGCGGTCCAGGAAGACGATGCGATCGGCGCGTCGGACGGTCCGCATCCGGTGCGCGACCATCACCACCGTCCGGCCGGCCATCAGGTGTTCGATGCCCTCGTGGACGGCTGCCTCGTTCACCGGGTCCAGCGCCGAGGTCACCTCGTCCAGCAGCACGATGGGCGCGTTCTTCAGCAGCGCTCGCGCGATCGAGACGCGCTGGCGTTCACCGCCCGACAGCCTTGCGCCGCCCTCGCCGACATGCGTCGCCCATCCGCCGGGCAGCCGCTCGATCACCTCGTCCAGCCGCGCCGCGGAGGCTGCCGCCCGCACTTCGGCTTCGTCGGCGTCGGGACGGCCGAGGCGTATGTTCTCCTCGATCGTGCCGTCGAAGAGGTAGACGTCCTGGAAGACGATGGCGATCTGCGCCATCAGCACCTCCGTGTCGATCGCGCGCACGTCCACACCTCCCACGCGTACCGCGCCGGCGTCCACGTCGTAGAACCGGGCGAGCAGTTGCAGCAAGGTGCTCTTGCCCGCGCCCGACGGTCCCACGATGGCGATCCGCTGCCCCTCCGGCACGGACAACGACGCGTTGTCGATCACCGTGCGGTCGCCGTGCCGGAAGGCGACGCGCTCGAACTCCAGGTCATGGCGCACCGGCTGGATCGGTTCGGCCGGTTCCGGCAGCGGCTCGGTGCGCAATAACGCGTCGAGACGCGCCAGTTCGTACCGTGCGCCGCGGAGTCGGCCCCCGATGTCCGACAGCGACAGCAGCGGATCCGCGCAGCGGGCGGCCAGGACGAGCATCGCCAAGACCTCGGCCGTACCGATGCTCCCGTCGAGCGCGAGGCAGGCGCCCAGGGCCAACACGACGGTGGACACCGTCTGCACCGTGAGTGCCAGACCGACCACGCCGGGCAGGGCCGTCAGCGCAGTCCGGCGGGAGGCGCGCCGGACTTCTCGCAACGAGTCGTCGAGCACCCGGAAGCGTTCGTCGCTCCGGCCACCGGCGCGCAACACCGGCTGGGCCTGCAGGTATTCGACGACTCTCCCGGTGGCTTCGTGGTCGCGTTCGTGGCGCTCGGCGTCCGTGGCGGCCATCGAGCGTCCCGTCCATGTCTGCATCGCCGCCACGACCGGTACGGCGGCCAACGCGGCCAGGCCCATCTGCCAGTTGAAGGCCAGCATGACGGCAACGATCGTCAGGGGGGTCACGCAGGCGGAGATGAACGGTGCCAGCAGATGCGCGATGACGCTCATGGCCTGGAGGACGCCGCGGCCGGCCAGGACGGACACCTCCCCGAGGCGGCCGGCGTCGTACCAGCCGACGGGAACCCGGGCCAGATGGTCGCCGAGACGCTGGTACGTGCCGCGCAACAGCGTGGTCCCGGCATGGAAACCCGACCGGTCGCTTGCGTAGCGGAGCACGGCATAGACGGCGACCGCGGCCCCGAAGGCGGTCAGCCGGGGCCAGGCGCCCTCGGGCGTGCTCCCGAACAGGGCCCGCAGCACAGGTACCAGCATTGCGCAGGACACACCCTCGACCAGGGCGGTCGTCGTCATCAGGGCCACGGTGCGACGCACCGGCCGGGCGTATTCGTGTCCCAGCACGCGCAGCAGCATGCGAATCATCGGGGCTCGCCTCCTTGCGATACGCCACCGTGGGCTTCGGTGCGGTCGGCGATCGCCGACCGCTGGGCTTGCCGGAACGCGGCGAATCTTCCCTGCCGTGCCAGCAGTTCGGCCGGCTTCCCGCGTTCGACGACCGACCCGTTGTCCAGCATCACGACGGTGTGGGCGTCGGCGATCGTCTCCAGGCGATGGGCGATGACCAGGATCGTCCGGTCACCCTCCAGCGTGGCCAGTGCCCGGCGCACCGCCTGTTCGGTCTGCGGGTCCGCGAAGGCGGTTGCCTCGTCGAGTAGGAGAACCGGCGTGTCGGCGAGCAGTGCGCGTGCGAGCGCGATCCGCTGTGCCTCGCCACCCGACAGGCCGGCGTCTTCACCGGTCACCGACTCGTATCCGCGGGGCAGCTCGAGAATGCGATCGTGAATGTTCGCCAGCCGGGCGGCGCGCCACGTCGTCGGGGTCGGCGTGCGGTACCGCCAGCGCGATGTTGTCCGCGACCGACGTGCGCAGCAGCCGGACGTCCTGGAAGACGAAGGAGACCTTCCGGTGGAGCTCCCGGCTGCCGAGCTCGCGCAGATCGACACCGCCCAGGGTGACCGAACCGTGGGTCGGGTCGAAGAACCGCGGTAACAGCTGGACCAGCGTGGACTTTCCGCTTCCCGACGGCCCGACCATCGCGGTGGTCGTCCCCGGTTCGAGCACCAGGTCGACCCCGCGCAGGACCTCGTGATCGGCTTCATAGCCGAACCGAACGTCACGCAGTTCCACCCGGTGACCCTGTGGGGCGGCCGGGTGCGCTGGCTCCGGCAGCGACCGCACCGTGAGCACCTCCCGGATCCGGCCGAGCGCGCGCCGGGCGGCCTGTATGTCGTCGAACCCGTGGCCGAGGGCCGCCACGGGAGCGGTCAGTCCCGGTCCGAGCAGCAGGAAGGGCAGCAGGTCGGCCGGACCCATGCCACCGGTGGTGATCAGAGCCGAGATCGGCATCGGGGCGACGACCCTGTACCACCACATCCGGAACAAGGAGGATCTTCTGCTCCTCCTGCTCAACCAGCACATCGAGCAGATCGGACGCCCCCAACTGCCCGATGACCCACGGGAGCGCATCGTCACGGCCGCCACCGCGATGCACGACGCCCAAGCGGCCTGGCCATGGGCCGCGGAGGTTCTCTCGGCCGACGGTTTCGTCGGTCTCCTCGACGAATCGGCGATGTGGATGGTCGAAGCCATCGTGGCCGGCGCCGACGCCTACGGATGCACGCCCGGACAGGCCGTCGACCTCTTCCGCAGCATCTGGTACTACACCGTGGGCGAGGTCCTCGTCCGCGCCCACTCCGCCCGCCGGCGGGACGAAGGCCGGCCCTTCGCCTACCGCGACGACCTGGATCCGTCCCAGGTGCCCCACCTGGCCGCCATCGGCGTCCGATGGGCCGCGCTGGCCGCACGGGACATCTACCCCCGGGGACTCCGCACGTTCGTCGACGGGCTGCTCGCACAAGCCACCCCCCGCGGTGTCGGCTGAGACCGGACCGGAGGCCGCGCGGACACCCGCAGGTGCTGGTGCCGCCGCGCCCTGACGCACGTGTCACCCTGGTCCCCAGTCGAGGACGGGTGAGGGTGCGCGTCGGGATCGGGGGAGGAACGTGGCGGACCGGGAAGCGCCGGAGGATCGTCTCGGCGGGTATGCAGGCATACTGCGGGACGCGTGTGCCACGGGGCGTCGCCTCACCCGTGCCGAGGTCGAGTCCCGCCGTGCCGAGGGGCAGCGGGCGGCGGAGGCGGGTCTGCCGCTGCGCGGACTCATACGGGACCATCTGGCCGCCGCCCAGAGCGTCCTGACGCGATCGCCGGCGCCGCTGCTGGCCGCTGTCGAGCAGGCGGTGGACGCCTTCGTCGAGGGGTACGAGCGGTCCCAGCGCCAGGCGGTCCGTCAGGAGGAGGCGGCCCGGCGCGAGTTCATCGACGACCTGCTGCACGGGCGCAGTGGGCTGGGCCTGCTGGCGGAGCGGGCCGAACGGTTCGGGCTGCGCCTGTCACAGGCCCACGCGGTGGCCGTGGCGACCGGCCACGAGCCCTACGGCGACGGCTACCCCGTGGCGCGCCGTATCGAGGAGGCGGTCCTCGGCCGATTCGGAAAGCGGCAGATCCTGCTGGCCACCAAGGACGGCAGCCTCATCTGCGTGGCGCCCGGCGACCAGCCCGATGTCCTGGCCTACTTCGCCAAGCAGGCGCACGCGGCGACCGACGGCGGGCGGGTCGCCGTCGGCCGCTCCCACCCGGGCCCGGGCGGGGTCGTCCACTCGTACGAAGAGGCCCTCAACGCCCTGGACATCGCCGAGCGGATGGGGTTGGAGGGGCCGCTGCTGTACGCCTCCGACCTCCTGGTCTACCCGGTCCTCAGCCGCGACCGGCAGGCCATGACCGACCTCGTGGAGAGTGTCCTGGGCCCGCTCCACCAGGCGCGCGGCGGCCCTCAGCCCCTCGTGGACACCCTCACCGCCTATTTCGACAGCGGCTGTGTGGCGACGGAGACCGCCCGGCGCCTGTCGCTGAGCGTGCGCGCCCTGACATACCGGCTGGGGCGCATCCACAGCCTCACCGGTGCGGACCCGGCGGACCCGGCTGACCGTTACACACTCCAGACTGCGGTGATCGGATCACGGCTGCTGGGCTGGCCCGGCGCCACGGCGTGACCCGCCGGCGTCTCCGACTGCCGGACACCCTGCCGTACCGCGGCGTCAAAGAGTCGTAAAGATTGCCGAAGGCAGGCAATGTACGGCACCTTCGCGCACTGGCACGATGCCGTTGTCCGGCGGAAATACCGGCCGAGCGGGGAGGTGCTCATGGACTTGTTTCTGGGTCTCGGCATCGGGGGAATCGTCCTGCTGGCCGGCTCGCTGGTGTTCGACGGGGTCCTCGAAGGTGTCTTCGACGGTGCCCTGGACGGATTGCTCGACGGGTGGCTGTCGCTCCCGGTGGTCGCGGGCTTCGTCTCGATGCTCGGGTTCACGGGGGCGATCGTGCTCGGGACCACGGGTCTCGGGCCGGGAGCGGCAGCCGCCGCCGGGGCAGCGGCCGGTGCCGGGGCCGGCTGGTCGACGTACCGGCTGAGCCGGGCCCTCGCCCGGGACGCCGGCGGGGCCGCCCCGCGCCACGGCGAGCTCGTCGGGTCGGCCGGGACCGTGGTCACCGCCATTCCGGCGGACGGGTACGGCGAGGTCCTGCTGAGACTGGGCGGCCAGCCGGTCAAGTACGCCGCGACCGCCGACGGCCCGGTGGCCCTCGGCGCCGAGGTGTGGGTGACGGCGACGCCCTCATCCACGTCGGTCGGCGTGCGCGCCGTCGAACGCTGACCCGAGCGCCGACCCGAGCGCGGAACCGAGCGCCGGCCCGAGCGCCGACCCGAACGCTGACCCGAGCGCGGAACCGAGCGCCGGCCCGAGCGCCGGCCCGAGCGCCGGCCCGAGCGCTGACCCGAGCGCTTCACCTCCTCATCCACCACCGATCTGCCCCCGCGAGAGCGGGCAGGGGGGATCCACCATGAGTTCAGTCGTCGTTCCGGTCGTGGGAGTGGTCGTACTCCTCGTGCTGCTCGCACTGGTCGTCGTCACCCGCTACAAGGTCGCCGGTCCCAGCGAGGCGTTCCTCATCACCGGCCGGCGCGGCAAGAAGTCCACCGATCCGGCCACCGGACAGGTCTTCACCGACACCAGCGGCCAGAAGGTCGTGGTCGGCGGCGGAGTGTTCGTCGTGCCCTTCGTCCAGCAGCGCTACACCCTCGACCTGTCCAGCCGGCACATCCCCATAGCCGTCCGCGGAGCGGTCACCCTGCGCGGCATCAAGGCGAACCTCGAAGGCGTGGCGATCGTCAAGGTCGGCGGCAACGAGGACGCCATCCGGGCCGCCGCCCAGCGTTTCCTCCAGCAGCAGGACGGCATCGTCGGCTTCACCCAGGAGGTGCTGTCCGGCGCGCTGCGGGCCATCGTCGGCCGGATGTCGGTCGAGGACATCATCCGCGACCGGGCCGCCTTCGCCGGGCAGGTCGCGGAGGAGGCCGAGGCCAGCCTTTCCGGCCAGGGCCTCGTCCTGGACGCCTTCCAGATCCAGGACATCACCACCGAGGGCTCCTACCTGGAGGATCTCGGCCGCCCCGAGGCCGCCCGCGCCAAGCAGGAGGCCGACATCGCCGAGGCCAACGCCCGCCGGGCCGCCGAACAGGCACGGCTGAAGGCCGAGGAGGAGATCGCGGTCGCGGAGCGCACGCTGTACCTGCGCCAGGCCGAGATCAAGGCCGAGACCGATGCCGCCGCTGCCCAGGCGAACGCCGCCGGACCGCTGGCCGACGCCGACCGGCAGCAGCAGATCCTGGCCGAGCAGGAAAAGGTGGCCGAGCGGCAGGCCGCGCTGACCGACCGACAGCTCGACACCGAGGTCCGCAAGCCCGCCGATGCCCGCCGCTACCAGGCGGAGCAGGAGGCCGAGGCGCTGCGGGTGGCCCGGGTCAAGCAGGCCGAGGCCGAGCGCCTTGCCGCCATCGCCGCCGCCCAGGCGGAGGCCGAGCGGGCCCGCCTGACGGGTGAGGGCGAGAAGCAGCGCCGCTCCGCCCTCGCCGAGGCCGAGGCCATCGAGGGCGCCAAGCGCGGTGAGGCGGAGCTCGCCCGCCGTGCGGCCGTCGCCGACGCGGTACGCCTGGAGGGCGAGGCGGAAGCGGCGGCGATCGCCGTCAAGGGCGCGGCCGAGGCCGAGGCGATGCAGAAGAAGGCCGACGCCTTCGAGAGCTACGGCGATGCGGCGATGGTCCAGATGCTGGTCGAGGTGCTCCCGCAGGTGGTCGGCAAGGCGGCCGAACCGCTCAGCGCCATCGACAAGATGACCGTCATCTCCACCGACGGCGCGAACAAGCTGTCCCGCACCGTCGCCGAGAACGTCGCCCAGGGCATGGAGCTGCTCGGCGCCACCACGGGCGTCGACCTCGCCCAGCTCCTCAAGGGCCTCACCGCGACCAGGCCGGCGACGACCCCCGAAACCGCCCCGGTCAACGGCAAGATCGCGATCAACGGCTGACGTCCGGTGCCGTCGCCACCGGGCGCATCGTCCGAATCCCCGAGATCCCCGTCAGCCGGTGGCGGCGAGTTCGCCGCTCAGGGTCTTGTGCAATCGGGCGCTGCGCTCGTTCAGGCCCGTGATCCGGACGCTCTTGCCGCGCTGTGCGTACCGGTGCTCGATCGCATCGAGCGCGGCGACCGAGGAGGCGTCCCAGATGTGCGCGGCGGACAGGTCGATGACGACCTCGTCGGGGTCGCCGGTGTAGTCGAAGCGGCCCACGAGCTCATTGGAGAAGGCGAAGAACAGCTCGCCGGTGATGGTGTAGACGACCCGGCTGCCGTCCTGGTCGGTGACCGTGGTGACATCGGCGAGCGTGGCGACACGCCTGGCGAAGATGACCACCGCTGTGACGGATCCCGCCACGACGCCCACGGCGAGATTGTGGGTGGCGACCACGCAGACCACGGTCACCGCCATGACGGTGATCTCGCCCGCCGGCATGCGTCTGAGCGTTGCGGGTGCGATGGAATGCCAGTCGAAGGTCGCGAGGCAGACCATGACCATGACGGCGACCAGGGCGGCCATCGGGATGTCGGAGACGACCGGGCCGAAGACGATGCACAACACCATCAGGAACACGCCCGCGAGGAACGTGGAGAGCCGGGTCCGGGCGCCGGAGACCTTCACGTTGATCATGGTCTGGCCGATCATCGCGCAGCCGCCCATGCCGCCGAGGAATCCGGTGACGATGTTCGCGATGCCCTGCCCGATGGACTCCCGGGTCTTGGAGGACCGGGTGTCGGTGATCTCGTCGACCAGCTTCGCCGTCATCAGGGACTCCATCAGCCCGACGAGTGCCATGGCGAAGGCGTACGGGGCGACCGTGGCCAGCGTGTCGAGCGTGAACGGCACGTCGGGCAGCCCGGGCTCGGGGAGCGAGGAGGGCAGCGCGCCCTTGTCCCCGACGGTCGGTACCGCGATGCCCGCGGCGACGGTGATCACCGTGAGGATCACGATCGCCACCAGCGGGGCCGGAACCGCGGTGGTGATCCTCGGGAACAGCACCATGAGCGCCAGTCCGGCCGCCAGCAGTGGGTAGACGGCCCACGGCACGTTCCGCAGCTCCGGCACCTGGGCCATGAAGACCAGGATGGCGAGCGAGTTGACGAAGCCGACCATCACCGAGCGAGGGATGAACCGCATCAGCTTGCCCACCCCCAGCGCGCCGAGCGCGATCTGGAACACCCCGGCCAGGATGACCGCGGCCACCAGGTACCCGAACCCGTGCTCCCGGTTCAGAGGGGCGATGACCAGGGCCACCGCACCGGTGGCAGCGGAGATCATCGCGGGACGCCCGCCGACGACGGCGATGGTGACGGCCATGGTGAAAGAGGCGAACAGGCCGATCGCCGGATCCACCCCGGCGATGATCGAAAACGAGATCGCCTCCGGGATCAGCGCCAGAGCGACCACCAGACCGCCCAGCACCTCGGTGCGCAGCACCTTCGGCGAAAGCCAGGACGGGCGGAAGTGGCGCAGCCGCGCGGACGTGGACACAGCGGAGTGAGGCAAGGGGAACAGACCTGTCAGGCGGGCACACCGCCAACCGGCGGGCGGGCGTACGGGGGACGGAACGACCCAAGGTACAGCGCGGTCCCGTGCCGCTCGGTGCCGCGCCGATGTTCCCCGACCCACCAGTGGCATTCGGGCCGGGAAGGAAGGCATCTCCCTCTCGGGACCTCCGATACCTGGCGGAGCCGAATTTCCGGTCAGGCCACGCCGGCCGGGGCAGGTACCCGGGGTGAACCGTTCGGTACACCCACGCTCAATCAAACCTGCCCACTCCGTTAACATGTTCGACCTGACAATGTTCACGTTGGACCACGATAAGCGGCCGGAAATTGACATCTACGATATCGCGGGTTCTTTCTCGAATAGGCGACGGCGCCAGGTCCGCCGCGCTGCCCCGACCACGGGTCGCGCTGTGGGCCGCGGTGGGTGTGATCGGCCTCGGATTCCTCGTCGCACTGGAGCTGGCCGCGCGCCGGTACGGCGTGCCGGGTCCGATCACCGTCCAGACGCGAGAGGTGATCTTCGCCCCCCAGTCGGGGACGGTGCTGTACGCCAGCATGGCGCTGATGATGGTGGTGCTCACCTGGCGACAGCGCTTCATCGGGCTCGCCGCCGCGATCGGCATCGACCTCGTCTTCTGGCTCGTGCGGTGGCTGGTCGGCGCCCAGATGATGTTCGGCAACGGCGCGTTGCTGGTGACCTTGGCCTGGGCCGTCATCGCCGTCACGCGCCGCACCGGCCGTGAGCGTCTCCTGCTGCTGAAGGGCGTGGGACTGGCGCTGCTGCTGGTGGCCGGCCGCAAGACCGGCTACACCTGGCTGCTCATCACCTCGAAGTCCCGCCCGATGGTGCTCGACCAGTACGTGGCGACCGCCGATCACGCGCTGGGCAACCCGTCGTGGCTGGCGGGCCGGATCGTCGAGGCCACCGGAACGGTCGGCTTCCGCGTCCTCGAATTCGTCTACATCCAGCTCGCGGTGGCCGCGGTCGCCGTCGCGCTGTACCAGCTGCGCCACGTGGCGGCCCTGCGCCGCTTCCCGAGCCACCACCTGGTGCGCACCTTCCTGGTCATCGGTCTGCTCGGGCCGGGCATCTACATGATCTTCCCGGTGGTCGGGCCGATCTTCGCCTACGGCGCCGACGGCGCGCACTGGGCGGTGGCCGACCTGTGGCCGAACACGCCGCCGCCGGTCGGTGCCCCCGGCCCGATGCCCTTCGACGAGTTCACCCCGCGCAACTGCATGCCCAGCCTGCACACGGCGTGGGCCACCGCGATCTTCATCCATTCCCGAAAGGCCCCACGGGCGCTGCGCTACGCGGGCGCGTTCTGGCTGATCGCCACGCTCGGCGCCACGCTCGGCTTCGGCTACCACTACGGCGCGGACATCATCGCCGGCGTGGTGTTCACGGTCACGATCGAGACGGGGCTGCGCTCGCTCGCCCGCGGCTGGGACCGGCCCGGGGTCCTGCTGACCGGCTATGGCGCGGCGGTGTTCGTCGCGTACCTGGCCTCGTACCGCTATCTGTCGATGCAGCTGGCGACGTACCCGTGGGTGTTCGGGCCGCTCCTCCTCCTCGCGATGGGCTCGGTGATCTACGGCTACGTACGGATCACCAGGATGTGGGAACGTGAGACCGCGGCGGCGGCGGTGCGGGTGCCGGAACCGCGACGCGAACCGCAGCCCGAACTGGTGTGAGTGCGCCCGGTGCCGTGACCGGCCGACCGCGCCGTCCCGCCAGGCGAATTCCGGTGGGGCCGATGATCGGCGCGGCGTAGGGTCGCCCTGTCGTGTTGGACGCGGGGGACGGGCAGGCCAGACATGGAACAGGCGAAGGCGCCGGCAGCGGTGGAGCCGGCGGTACTCGTGGGGGAGCGGGTCCGGCTGGAGCCGCTGGAGCCGCGGCACCACGACGGGCTGTGCGCGGCGGTTCGCGACGGCAGCCTGTGGGAGCTCGCCGTGACGCTCGTACCGCACCCGGACGACGTCCGCGGTTTCATCGAAGAGGCGATGGCGGCCCGTGCCGAGGGCACGCAGATCCCGTACGCGACGGTGGACGCGGCGACGGGGCAGGTCCTCGGCTCTACCCGGCTGATGGTGATCAACACCGCGCAGCGGCGGCTGGAGATCGGCTGGACCTTCCTCGCGGAGTCCCGTCAGCGGACCGGTGTGAACACCGAGGCGAAGCTGCTGATGCTGACGCATGCCTTCGAGGCGCTGGGGATGAACCGGGTCGAGCTGCTGACGGACGTACGGAACACGAAGTCACGGGCGGCGATCGCCGGGCTGGGCGCGACGCACGAGGGCGTGCTGCGCCACCACATGGTGATGCGGGACGGCTGGATCCGCGACACGGCGGTGTACAGCATCACCCGGCCGGAATGGCCGGAAGCGAAGCGCGCGCTGGAGGCACGCCGGGCCGGCCGCCCCGCGGCCCGTCCCGGAGGATGAGCGCCGGAGCGCGAGTGCCGGGGGTGAGCGCCGGGGGGTGAGTGCGACGACGTCCGTCCGGGACTTCACGGACCCCTACGGTGCGTCCGTGGGCGCCGGCGCCGCGGCCGGGGGTTCAGCGGCGGGACGCGGCGCGCGGGTCGTGCGGGCGGTGGGAGTTCGACGCGGTGGCTCCGGTGGTGCGGGGTGCGGGGCGTGCGCGGGGCGGATCAGGCGGCGGGCTTGCCGGGCTGGTCGTGGGTCGAGCAGTGGATGCCGCCGCCGCCCGAGGCGATGGTGTCGATCTTCACCATGACGACGTCCCGCTTGGGGAAGTGCTCCCGCAGGATGCCGCGGGCGCGGTCGTCCGCCTTGCGGTCCCCGAACTGGGGCATGAACACCGAGTCGTTGGCGACGTAGAAGTTGGCGTAGGTGGAGACGAAGTCGTCCCCCTCGCCCGTGATCCGGTTCAGGTCGGGCTGCGGCAGGTCGATGACCTCGAAACGGCGGCCGCGGGCGTCCGTCGCCTTCGACAGGACGGACTTCGCCTGGTCGGCGGAGCGGGACCAGGAGTCCGGCGGGGTGCTGGGGTGGGCGCGGTCCAGGAGGACCACACCGGGGGCGGTGAAGCGTACGAGGCTGTCCACGTGCGCGTCGGTGATGTCCTCGCCGCGTACGCCGGCCAGCCAGATGACCTTCTGGACACCCAGGGTCTGCTTGAGCTCGGCCTCGATGGTGTCCCGGGACTTCCCCTTGTTGCGGTTGTCGTTGACGATCGAGCTCTCGGTGACCATCAGGGTGCCCTCGCCGTCGGTCTCGAAGGAACCGCCCTCGGCGACGAGCGGGGCCTGGACCCTGGGGATCCGGTACTTCTGCAGCAGCAGGCGCCCGACCTGGGCGTCGTTCGTGTGCTCCTGCTTGTTGCCCCAGCCGTTGAAGTTGAAGTCGACGCCGACGACCTCGGCGCCCTCCTCGACGAACACCGGGACGGTGTCGCGGGCCCACAGGTCGTCGACGGCCAGGGGGATCACCTCGACCTGGGAGCCGCAGGCCTTCTGGGCCGCGTCCGCCTGGTCCGGCCGGGCCATCATGACCACTTCTTCGTAGCCGCCGACGGCCCGGGCGATCCGCGCGATGTCCTCGCGTACGTAGGGCAGGTCCCGCTCCCAGACCGAGGCGAGGGCCGGCCAGGACATGAACGTGCGGGTGTGGCTCTCCCACTCGGCGCCGAACCGGCGCTTTCCGTCCGCGGTGGGCTGAGGGGAGCCCGAGCCCGCGGCGCCGGGCCGGGTTCCGGACTCGGCGGGACCGCAGGCCGCCGCACCGAAGACGGCGGCGCCGATCCCGGCGAAGGTACGGAGGACGGACCGGCGGGTGGGGGGAGTGAACGACACGGGGGACTCCGATCGTGTGCTGGCGGAGCGAGGGGTGTCCGGCCAGGGCGGGCACGGGAGGCGGGCACAGACCGCGGGCCGGGCCCTATCCAAAGGGTGCGCGCTTTGCACCGAGAACATCCGGTACGCACAGGAAAGTGATGCGGCCGGATGTCGTCCACTGTTGCACTGACTGGAATTTCAGTCAATTTGCGTGGTGAGGGAACCGAGCCGGCCGATCTCGACCCCGATCGCCCCGCGCATCAGGTCACGGGCGTGCCCCACGGGCAGCAGGCCGCTCAGCCAGCGGCTGCTCAGGCCCTCCAGGAGGGCGGTCAGCCGCTCGGCGGCGGCGGTGACGGCGGCGCCCGGCGCGGCCGGACATACGGCGGTCAGCAGGCCGGCGACCTCCTCCGCCCAGTCCGCGCCGGCCGCGGTGAGCTCGTCGCGCAGCTCCGGGTCGAAGATCGTATGGGCCCGCAGCTCCCCCCAGGCCGTACTGTTCTCGCGCACCTCGGGCAGGTCCTGGAATTCGAGCAGCAGGATCCGCTCCAGGAGCCGGCGCGGGTCCGTGGCGGAGGGTGCGGCGCCCACCTCGCCGGCGGCGCCCGTGTAGCGGTCGGCCCGGTCGCCGATGAAGGCCAGGGCGTGCCGCAGGATGCCGGTCCGGTCCTTGAAGTGGTAGTAGATCAAGGCGGTCGACACGCCGGCTTCGGCCGCCAGGTCGCTCACCCGCAGCCCGCGGACCCCGCGCCTGGCGATGACCCGCGCGGCGCCCTCCAGGATGGCCCTTCTTCGATCCGACACCGGGTGATCCTCCCTTCTGGCGGTGTGCGTCTCGCATTGTCACACATTGACTGAAACTTTAGTTAGCGGCACGATGCGCCCCAGGTCATTGCCGCATCGTTGAAAGAGCCACCGCATGTTCGCTCAGCTTCCCGGCGTACAGTCCGCCCTCACGGCCCTGTCCGCCGACGACCCCCACGAGATCGGTGGCTACCGCCTCCATGCCCGGCTCGGCTCCGGCGGCATGGGGGTGGTCTACCTGGCGTACACGCCGGGCGGCCGGCCCATCGCGCTGAAGGCCGTCCGGCGGGAGTTCGCCGCGGACCCGGAGTTCCGCGAGCGCTTCGCCCAGGAGGTGGCGAGCGCCCGCCGGATCCACGGCCTCTTCACGGCGCAAGTCGTCGACTCGGGCGAGGACGACCACACACCGTGGCTGGCCACGGCCTACGTGCCCGGCCCCTCGCTGCAGCAGGTCGTGCAGCGGCACGGACCGCTGCCGGTCCGTACGGTGCTGCTGCTCGTCGCCGGCATCGCCGAGGCCCTCCAGGAGATCCACCGGGTGGGCGTCGTCCACCGGGACCTCAAACCGGCGAACGTGCTCGTCGCGGGGGACGGGCCGCGGGTGATCGACTTCGGTATCGCGCGCGCCGCCGATGCCGCCGCCCTGACCGGCGCCGGCCTTCGGATCGGCACCGCCGCCTTCATGGCGCCGGAGCAGGCGCTGGGCCACCCGGTGACGCCGGCGATCGACGTGTTCGCGCTCGGGGCACTCGCCGGGTTCGTGGCGGGCGGGGTCCCGCCCTTCGGGAACGGGCCGGAGTCCGGCGCCCTGTACCGGGTGGTCCACGAGCACCCGGACCTCGGCCGGATTCCCCGCGAGCTGCACGACCTGCTGTCGTGGTGCCTGGCCAAGTCTCCGCAGGACCGCCCCACGACCGCCGACCTGATCGCGGCCGTCCACGCGCACCCCCTGGTGGGTCCGCAGCCGGAGTTCAACGACGGCTGGCTGCCCCGGCCGGTGCTGGAGGAGGTCGGGGTCCGGTCGGACGCCGGCCCGGCCGGCCCGGGGGCGGGGTCCGGCCCGTCCGCAGGGTCCGGCCGGCCGGTACCGCCCGTACCGGAGCACCTCCAGGCGACCATGGCGGCGGCCGCGTACCCCGCCCCCGGGCCGGGCGGGACCATGCCGTACGCCCCGGGCCCGAGCCCGAGCCCGAAACAGGCGGCGGCGGCCCCGGACCCGGCTCCGATCCCGGCCCCGGCCCCGGCGGCCCCCGTGCCCCCGGCGCGCCGTGACCGGCGGCGCGACCGGAGCCGGCTGCCCGTGGTCGCCCTGGCCGCCGCGGCCCTGCTGGCCTGCGGAGGCGGCGCCTACTGGTTCGGCTTCTCCCCGGAGGAGGGCGAGACCCCCGCCGCGGAACCCACCGCCGGCCCGCCCCGGTCGACGGCCTCCGCGTACGTGCCGGGGTACTCGCAGGCCGAGCTCACCGCCCCGGATTCCGGTTACGAGTTCGACCTGCGCGCCGGGAAGGTGGTTCCCGTCGAGACGGCCGCCTGGTACCTCGCCCGCGGCTCCGACGCCTTCCTGCTCTCCGAGGAGTCCGACGCCTTCGTCGCCGACGGAAGCGGAGAGCTGACCCCGGACGACTGTGCGCGGGGCATCGAGACCCGGCCCGTGACGACCTTGCCCTTCAGGACGCTCACGAACGAGCGCCCCTTCTGTGTACGAAGCCCTGACCAGCGGGAAGTCACGATCGTACGGCTCGTCGAGGCGACCTCCGCAGGGGCCGTGACGATCGCCGTCGACCACTTCCGTACGAGCTGATCCCCGGAAGCGGACCCGGGCCTGCGCGCCGGGGTGACACGCGGCAAAGGTTGACTGAATTTTCAGTTAAGGCGAGGATGCCGTTCATCCCGCCCCTCCTCATCAGGGAGTCACCATGGATATGAACCCCCGCACCTCTCGCCGCCGAGTGCTCCAGTTCGGCGCGGCGGCCCTGCCGCTGGCAGCCCTCGGCTCCGCCCTCCCCTCGCTGGTGCAGACGGCCTCGGCCGCCCCGAACGGTCCCGGCACGCTCCGCATGCCCGCCGAGACCGACCGGCACATCCGTACGTACATGGCCTGGCCGGCCCTCTCCTCGGTGTGGGGCAGCGGCCTCGGGGCGGTGCGCAGGGACATCGCCGAGGTGGCCCACGCGATATCGCGCTACGAGCCGGTCGTGGTGCTGGCCCGCCCCGGCCAGGCCGCCGAGGCCCGCTACCAGTGCGGACTGGGCGCCTACTACGGCATCCAGGTCCTCGACATCCCCAACGACGACCTCTGGATCCGCGACTTCGGCCCCACCTTCGTCGTCGCCCCGGGTGCCGTCGCCGGTGTGGACACCAACTTCAACGGCTGGGGCAAAGGCGGTACGAAGTACGCACAGCCCTTCGCCAACGACGCGGCGGCGGCCCGCACGCTCCTCGCCGAGTACGAGGTGAACCGGATCCGCGCGGGCTTCGTCGGGGAGGGCGGCTCGCTGGAGACCGACGGCGAGGGAACCCTGCTGGCCACGGTCAGCTCGATGGTGAACGCCAACCGGAACCCGGGCATGAGCCAGGCCCAGGTCGAGCAGGCCGTGAAGACGGCGCTCGGCATCGACAAGGTGATCTGGGTGCCGGGCCTCGCCGGCGAGGACATCACCGACTGCCACATCGACTGCCTGGCCCGCTTCATCGCTCCCGGCCGCGTCATCCTCGACAAGCCCGGCCCCGTCGCGGACAAGAAGTGGTTGGCCGTCTACGAGGAGACCAAGCGGGCCCTGCAGAGCGCCACCGACGCCCGTGGCCGCCGCCTGGCCATCACCGAGCTGCCCGGACCGGACCGGCGCGAGATCCGCGGCCGGGGCGAGGAGTTCCTGTCCAGCTACACCAACTACTACACGGCGAACGGCGCGGTGATCGCGCCGCAGTTCGGAGACGGCCACGCCGACGGCGTCGCCTACGCCATCCTCCAGGCCGCCTACCCGGGCTACCGCGTCGAGCAGCTCCCGATCGACGGCATCGCCTCCGGTGGCGGCGGAATCCACTGCGCCACCCAGTCCCACCCGGCCGTGCCGCCGGCCGTCTGATGGCCGGGCCGGCGCGGACGGCCCCGCCCGCCGGGGCGGCCCGCGCGCCGTCCGGCACTCCTGGTGACGGGCCGCGTACGTCCGCACCCGATCATCCCGGTAGGGTGCGGAGCATGTCGTCTCGTAGTACTCAGATCCTCGAAGCCGCCGCCCGGGTGATCGCCCGGCGCGGTGTACGCGGGCTGCGCGTGGAGGAACTCGCGGCCGAGGCCGGCGTCTCCACCGCCCTGATCTACTACCACTTCAAGGACCGTACGGGCGTCCTGCGCCAGACGCTGGAGTTCATCAACGACCGCGCCGAGCGCTACACCACCGACCGCGATCCGGACGACCCGCCGCTCACCCCGCGCGAAGAGCTGGAGGAGACCCTCCTGCTGGAGCTCCAGGACACCGTGGAGGTACGGGAGAACAGCTCGGCCTGGGGCGAACTGCGGGCGAGCGCCGTCTTCGACGAGGTCCTGCGCGAGGACCTGGCGCGGGCGACCCTGGTGTGGGTCCAGGAGGTGGCCGCGCTGCTGGGCCAGGTCCAGCCGATGGTGCCGGCCTCCGCGCTCGCCGCGGCCGCCGAGCGGCTCACCGCCCTGCTGGAGGGGCTGAGCATGCGCTGGCTGAGCGGCGGCATCAAGATCGGCCACGCCCGCGAGCTGATGCGGGGCGCCATCGACGCCGAGCTCTCGGGGCTCGGGCAGGGCTGACGTCCGCCGGCCGGGGCCGTTCCACGACCCCGGCCCGCCCTGACAACGCCCCGGCCCCGCCCCGGCCCCGCCCCGGCCCCGCCCCTGGCCTTGGGTCCCCGCGGGCCTCCCCGCACGACTCCCACGAGTCTCCCGCCGGTCTTCCGCTCGCCTTCCGCTCGACTCCCGTGTTTCCTTGCGGACCGGGGCCTGTTCAGTCTCTTGACTGAATTTTCAGTCAATGTCAGAGTGAGGATCCGAGCAGGGCGGACCGAACCGTGCGTGCCGCGTACGGCGACCCGGCGGCGCCGGGTGGCCAGGACCCCGGAGGAGCGCCCGCCGACCTCTCGGTCGCCTTCGTCAGCCGCGCCGCCGCCGAGTCGGGCCTCCCGCCTCTTCGGACCGCCGGCCGGCGCGTGCAACCTCATCGAACGCCCGGACCGGGCTGGTGACGCTCGACGGCGAGCCCCTGCGCTCCGAGCCGGCCCAGCAGGTTTCCCTGAACCGCCTCTACTTCCTCTAGTCGCTTCCTCCAGTCCTCCCGCTCCTCCCGCGCTCCCTTCCTTGCCCCACGCCTTCACTCTTGACTGAATTTTCAGTCGAGTGGAAGACTCCACCCACGCAAGAAATGAGACACCTGATGACCGAATTCCGTATGCCCGCCGAGTGGTCCCAGCACGACGGCTGCCTGATGGCCTGGCCCACCCGCGAGGAGCTGTGGGGCAGCGTGCTCGCCGAGGTGAAGGAGGAGTACGCGAACGTCGCCCGCGCCATCGCCGCGTTCGAGCCCGTGACGATGGTCGCCCCGCCCGGCTTCGGCGAGGACGCCCGTGCGCTGTGCGGCGACGGCGTCACCGTCATCGAGCTGCCGCTCGACGACTCCTGGTTCCGCGACTCCGCCCCGCTCTTCGTCCTCGACGGCGACGGCAACCGCGCCGGAGTGGACTTCCGCTTCAACGCCTGGGGCCGCAAGCACCACCCGTTCGACGCCGACGACCGGATCAGCGGCCTGCTGCTGGAGCACCTCGGGGTCGACCGCATCCCCTCCGGCATGATCCTCGAAGGCGGGGCCATCACCGTCGACGGCGAGGGCACGCTGATCACCACCGAGCAGTGCCTCCTGCACCCCAACCGCAACCCCGGCATGAGCCGCGACCAGATCGAGGCCGAGCTGAAGTCCCGGCTCGGCGTCACCAAGGTCATCTGGCTCCCGTACGGCGGCCTGCTCGACACCGAGACCGACGGTCACGTCGACGGCGTCTGCGCGTTCGCCGCCCCCGGCACGGTCGTCATCTCCCTGCCCTCCGACCCGGACCACCCCGACCACGCCCGGATGCGCGCCAACCGCGCCGTGCTGGAGGCCACCACCGACGCCCGCGGCCGCCGCCTGGAGATCATCGAGGTGCCGCAGACCGCCTTCGCCGACCTGGCCGGCGGCGAGATCGAGGTGTCGTACCTCAACTACTACGTCGCCAACGGCGGCATCGTCGTCCCGGTGGCCGGCGTGCCCCAGGACGAGGAAGCCCTCGCCGTGATCGCCACGGCCTACCCGGGCCGCAAGGTCGTCGGGGTGCGGGCGCTCGCCATCGCGTTCGGCGGCGGCGGCGTCCACTGCATCACCCAGCAGATCCCCGCAGCGCGGACCACCGTCTGACCCGGGAAACCGGCCGCTCCCGGCGGACCGCTCCGGCGGTCCGCCCGCTCCTCCCCCCGCATCCCTCACGGAATAGAGAGCGCGACGATGACCACCACCCCGCCCCGCACCGGCAGACGCTTCCGCCGCCGGCGCGGCCGGCTCAGCCCCGTTGCCGTGGCCGCGACCGCCGCCCTGACCACCATCTCCCTGCTCGCGGCCTGCTCCGGACCGCCGAAGGAGGAGGCCGGCGGTGTCACCGACGTCAGGCTGTCGGTCTCCACGCCCGAGGCCGCCGGCGAGATCGACTCCTTCACCTGGGCCGTCTACGCCGAACCGCCCACCCTCGACTACACGGTGGCCTTCGACTACCCGCAGAACACCGTCCTGTCCAACGTGTGCGAGAGCCTGATGCGCTGGACCCCGGGCCTCACCACGGAGCCCGGTCTCGCCCAGAAGGCGTCCAACCCGGACCCCACCACCTGGGTCTACGACCTGCGCCCCGGTGTCCGCTTCCACGACGGCAAGGAGATGACCGCCGACGACGTGGTCTTCAGCCTCGGCCGTCAGACGGACCCCGACAACGCCGCAGCCTGGGCCCAGGTGTTCCAGAACGTCGCCTCGGTCACCAAGAGCGGACCGCTGCAGGTCACCGTCAAGCTCAACAAGCCCGACTCGCAGTTCCCCCAGTACATGGCCACCGCCGCCGGAGTGGTCGCCTCCAAGGCCGCGGTCGAGGCGGCCGGCAAGGACTACGGCACCACGGGCGGCCTCGGCTGCACCGGCCCCTTCGAGCTCGGCACGTGGAACAAGGGCCAGTCGATCGAGCTGGAGCGCTTCGACAACTACTGGGGCACCAAGGCCAAGTCGAAGAAGGCCGTCTTCCGTGTCCTGACCGACCCGTCCGCCCGGACGAACGCCATGCTCAGCGGGGAGGCCGACGGCGGCTATCTGATCCCCACCGAGAGCTACGCCCGGCTGAAGAACAGCGGCACCGGCACCCTCTACTTCGGCGAGGGCCTGAGCACGGTCAACGTCAACGTCACCAACATGCAGGGCCCGCTCGGTGACATCCGCGTCCGCCGCGCACTGTCCCTGGCGCTGGACCGCTCCGGCTTCGTCAAGGCCGGCCTCGGCGGGGCGGGCACCGTCACCAACTCCCTCACCACCCGCGCCGCCTGGGCAGCCGCCCCCGAACGCACCCTGAAGACCGCCTTCGACAGCCTGCCGCCCACCGGCCAGGACATCGAGCAGGCCATGGCCCTGGTCAAGGAGGCCGGCGCCACCGGCAAGACGCTGACCGTGGCCACCAGCTCCATCGGCCAGGACGTCTCCCTCCTCGCCACCGCCGTCCAGGCGGCCGGCACCCGGATCGGCCTGGACATCCAGCTGAAGACGATCGCCCCGAACGCCTTCACCGCGCTGTTCACCGACCCCCAGGCGCGCGAGGGCATCGACATGTTCCCGCTCACCTACTACGACTCGATCACCGACCCGCTCGACCTGCTGCAGAACTTCAGGACCGGCGCGTACATGAACTTCTCCGGCTACAGCGACCCCGGGTACGACAAGCTCGTCGACCAGGCGAGCGCCGTCTACCCGATCGAGCAGCGGATGGACATCGAGGCGAAGCTGCAGCACCACGCCTCGGAACAGCTGCTGTGGATCCCGGTCGCCGAGTGGCCCACCGCGCTGTTCATGAACAAGCGCATCACCGGCGCCCCCACCACCATCTCGTACATGTACTACCCGTGGGCCGCCGACGTGGGGGCCGCGCAGTGAATTTCGTCAGATTCGCGCTCCGGCGGGTGGCGGAGATGGCCGCCACCCTCCTGACCGCCTCGTTCGTGGTCTTCGGGGCCATGTACCTGGCACCGGGCAACCCGGCGAGCTTCCTGCTCGCCGGCCGCTCCGCCTCCCCGGAGGCCCTCGCCTCGATCAACGCCCAGTACCACCTGGACGACCCCTTCCTCATGCGGTACTTCCGGTGGCTGGGCGACGTACTGCAGGGTGACTTCGGGCGGTCGATCACCTACCGCACCGATGTCTCGCGGCTGCTGGCGGACCGCCTGCCCACCACCTTGATGCTGATCGCGATGTCGCTCGTCGTGGTCGTTGCCGCCGGCCTCCTCCTCGGCCGGATCGCCGCCGTCCGCGGCGGGGCCACCGACTCCGCCATCCTCGTCACCACGACGTTCGCCGTCGGCACCCCGTCCTTCGTCGCGGCGGTCCTGCTCCAGGGCCTCTTCGCCGTCAACCTCGGCTGGTTCCCCAGCAGCGGGGCGGGGGACGGCGGTCTCGGCGACATGCTCTGGCACCTCACGCTCCCCTCCGTCGCCCTCGCGCTCTACCTGATCGGCATGCTCGCCCGCGTCACCCGCTCCGCCATGCTCGAAGCCCTCGACAGCGACCACGTCACCGTCGCCCGTAGCCGGGGCGTCCCCGAACGCCAGGTCGTCAAGCGCCACGTGTTCCGCAACTCGCTCGGCACCGTCCTGACCACCGGCGGGCTCATCGTCTCCACGCTGCTGGTGTGCACCATCCTGGTGGAGACGGCCTTCAGCATCGGCGGCATCGGCCAGCTCCTCGAACTGTCCACCACCACCAAGGACTTCCCGACCGTCCAGGCGATCTCCCTGATCATCGTCGCCCTCTTCATGATCGTGAACCTGGTCGTGGACCTGCTGCTGCCCCTGGTCGACCCCAGGGTCACCCTCGGATCGAGGAGCGCCGCCGTATGACCGCCGTCCTGACCCGCCGACCCGGCCTCTCCCGGATCCGCGCCGCCGGCTCCCCGCTCCACCTGGTCTGCCTGGTGCTCGTCGCCGTCGTCGTACTGGCCGCCCTGCTCGCACCCTGGCTCGTACCCCACGACCCCAACGCCGTCGACCTCGGCAACGCGCTCGCCGCACCCTCCGCCGAGCACCCGCTCGGCGTGGACGCGGCCGGCCGCGACACCCTCTCCCGGCTGCTGCTCGGCGCCCGCACCTCGCTCCTCGGACCGCTCGGCGTCGTCGCCTTCTCCACCGTCGCCGGCATCGCCATCGGCACGGCGGCGGCCTGGCGGGGCGGCTGGATCGACTCCGTGCTCTCCCGCAGTACCGAGCTCGTCTTCGCCTTCCCCGGCATGCTCCTGGCCATCCTGATCATCTCGGTCTACGGAGAGGGGCTGCTCGCCCCGGTCATCGCCCTCGCCGTGGCCTACCTGCCCTACGTCAGCCGCCTCACCCGCTCCCTGGTCCTGGCCGAACGGGCCCGCCCGTACGTCAGCGCCTACCAGGTCCAGGGCCACTCGGCGCTGCAGATCTGCCTGCGCCACATCCTGCCCAACATCGCCCCCGTCGTCCTCGCCCAGTCCACCATCAACTTCGGCTACGCCCTGATGGACCTGGCCGGACTGTTCTTCCTCGGGCTCGGCGTTCCCGCCCTCACCCCCGACTGGGGCCGCATGGTCTTCGACGGCCAGACCGCCATCCAGCACGGCTACCCGCTGTCCGCGATCCTGCCCTGCGCCTTCATCGTGCTGACCGTGGTCGCCTTCAACGTGGTCGGCGAACGCTGGGCCGACCGTATAGCCAGGAGGGCCCGATGAGACCGCCGCAACCACCGCAACCACCGCACCCCACGCAACCGGTGCACACCCTCGACGTCCAGGGGCTGCGGATCACCCTGCCCGGTACCGCCCGGCCCGTCCTCGACGGCGTCGACCTCACCGTCTCCACCGGTGAGACCGTCGCCCTCGTCGGTGAGTCCGGCTCCGGCAAGAGCCTCACCTCGCGCAGCGCGCTGAACCTGGTGCCGCCCGGCGCCGTCGTCGAAGGAGCCGTACGGGTCGGCGGCGAGGACGTCCTCACCATGACCGCCGACCGGCTGCGCACGGTACGCGCCTCCGCCGTGGCCATGGTCTTCCAGGACCCGCGCGCCGCCGTCAACCCGCTGCGCCGCATCGGGGACTTCCTCACCGAGAGCGCCACCCTGACCCGGTCCATGAGCCGGGCCGAGGCGACCGCGCGCGCCACCGAGCTCCTGCAGGCCGTGGGCCTGGACCCGGCGGTGCTGCGCAAGTACCCCGGCCAGGTCTCCGGCGGCATGCTCCAGCGCGTGGTGATCGCGGCGGCCCTCATGGGGGACCCCGCCCTCCTGCTGGCCGACGAGCCCACCACCGCGCTGGACGTCACCTCCCAGGCCGAGGTCGTCTCCCTGCTGGCCGGACTCCGCGCCCGCTTCGGCACCGGCCTGCTCTTCGTCACGCACGACCTCGACCTCGCGGCGGCCATCAGCGACCGCGTCTACGTCATGTACGCCGGCCGGATCGCCGAGAGCGGGCCCGCCGAGGCCCTCTTCGCTCGCCCCCGGCACCCGTACACGGCCGCCCTGCTGGCCTCCACCCCGCGGATGGACGGCCCGCGCGGCCGGCTCGCCGCCATCGAGGGCCAGCCGCCCGACCTGCGCCAGGCCCTCCACGGCTGTGCCTTCGCCGCCCGCTGCCCGCTCGCCACGGAGGTCTGCGACCAGCAGGTGCCCCTGCCGGTGGCCGCCCCGGGCCGGCCGGGACACCTGGCCGCCTGCCACCACAGCGACCGGCTCGAAGGGAGCACCGTCGATGCCCGATAACGGACTTCCCGACAACGTCCTGGAGGTCAGGGGGCTGCACCGCTCCTACGGAGCCGTGCGCGCCGTGGACGACGTGTCCTTCGTCCTCCCCGAGGGCGGTTCGCTGGGGATCGTGGGGGAGTCCGGCTCCGGCAAGACCACCACCGCGCGGATCGTCGTCGGCCTGGAGCGTGCCGACGAGGGCGAGGTCCTGGCCGGCGGTCGCAACCGGACCGCGCGAGGCGAGGGCCGGGGCCGTGCCCGGCGCCTGGCCCGCGCCCGCGAGGTCCAGATGGTCTTCCAGGACCCGTACCTCTCCCTCGATCCGCGGACCAGCGTCGAGGCGGCCCTGCGCGAGACCCTGCGCCTGCACTTCCCGGGCCGGGACCACGCGGGGCGGATACGGGAGTTGCTCGATCAGGTGGGTCTGGGCACCCGGGCCGCCGACGCCCTGCCGCGCCAGCTGTCCGGCGGCCAGCGTCAGCGCGTCGCCATCGCCCGGGCCCTGGCCGTCGAGCCGTCCGTCCTCGTCCTGGACGAGGCGGTCGCCGCGCTCGACGTCTCCGTACAGGCGCAGATCCTCAACCTGCTCGCGGACATCAGGGAGCAGACCCGTATCGGGTACCTCTTCATCACCCACGACCTGGGGGTCGTACGGTGCGTCACCGACGAGATCGTCGTGATGCGCCGCGGCCGGATCGTGGAGGCGGGCGCCACGGCCGAGGTGCTGGCCGCGCCCCGGCACCCCTACACCCGGCTGCTCCTGGAGTCGGTGCCCCGCCCGGGGTGGGACCCGGAGGCGATCGCCGCGGCCCGGCGGGCGCTGTAGCGGGGGCGCCGGTCACGGCCCGGATCCGGCTCCCGCTCCCGATCCGGATCCGGCTCCCGCTCCCGCGGCGAGGGTACGGATCAAGGTCCGCAGGATCG
Organism: Streptomyces sp. NPDC030021; assembly: GCF_055574035.1. Classification (NCBI taxonomy): domain Bacteria; kingdom Bacillati; phylum Actinomycetota; class Actinomycetes; order Kitasatosporales; family Streptomycetaceae; genus Streptomyces; species Streptomyces sp. NPDC030021. The sequence goes on along the minus strand of NZ_JBVIAH010000001.1, from coordinate 90,437 downwards.
GCCCCGTACCGCCGTCGGCGCCGAGGGAGTCCATGGCCGCCAGGCCGTCCACGGCGGCGGCCACGGCCAGTCCCAGGGGGCGCGGGTCGAGGTCCCCGCCGCGTTCGCCGGCCAGGACCTGGAAGAGGGCGACGAAGCAGGCGCGCCAGCGCCGGTACTCGGCTTCCAGGCTCTCCCGGACCCGGGCGTCGTTCAACGCCTGCCAGTGCAGGGCGGAATGGAGGTGGGAGAGTTCGGCACCCTCGGGCCGGCCGAGCAGCTCGACGACCCGTTCGGCGCGCTCGGCGAACTGCCCGGGTGCGGACACCGCCGCCTCCAGCGGCATGATCCATTCCGGACGGATGTCCTCGATGACCGCGAGGACGAGATCCGTCCGGTCCTGGAAGTGGTAGTGGCACATTCCGTGCGAAACGCCTGACAGTGCGGCGACGTTGCGGGTGGTGAAGCCCTCGCTCGTCTCGCCCGCGAGCAGGGTCCGCGCGGCGGCGATCAGCCGTGCCCGCGTCTGTTCGCCCTTCGCCGAGGCCCGTGGCCGGCCGGCCCTTGCAGCGGGAGCGGCCGGCCGGCCCCCGGAGTCCTTCGCGACAGCTGCCATGGCGTCACTTTAACCAGCCTTCGGTCGGCGACCTGGGGCTTTCCGTGATCCACCGGAATGACCTCGTCCAAACTATTGACCGAGCGCTTGGCCAGTTTTAGCTTTCCGGTCAACCCCGCTGTCCCCGCGGGGAGTTGAGCCATCGGAGGACCCCCACATGAACGATCACGCAGCGAACCGGCCCGCGGGCGAGGGCATGGGCATGGGCAGACGCAGGTTCCTGGCAGCGGCGGGACTCACCGCCGCCGCGGCCGCACTGGCGGCGGCCGAAGGCCGGGCCGGGGCCGCGTCCGTGCTCCGTCCGGCGGCGGCGGGCGCCTTCCGCGTGCCCGTCGAGGACGTCCGGCACACCCGCACCTGGATGGCCTGGCCGGACTCCACCTCCATCTGGGGCAACACGCTCAGCGGCGTCCAGCAGGACATCGCGCTCATCGCACGCACCATCGCCAAGTACGAGCCGGTCTACATCTGCGCCAACTCCGGCAGCGCGGCCAAGGCCCGCTCGATGTGCGGCTCCACCGTCACCGTCATCAGCACCATCCCCGTCGACGACTGCTGGATGCGCGACACGGGGCCCGTCTTCCGCACGAACGGATCCGGCGGCCTGGACGCCGTCGGCCTCAACTTCAACGGCTGGGGCAAGAAGCAGGCCCACTCCCGGGACAACCTGGTCGCCGGCCGGATCGCCTCCTACGTCGGGGTCCCCTTCACCGCCGCCGCCCTGGTCGGCGAGGGCGGCGCGGTCGAACAGGACGGCGCCGGCACCCTGATGGCCACCCGCAGCAGCCTGATCAACAGGAACCGCAACCCCGACAAGTCGCAGGCGCAGATCGAATCCGCCCTGCTCGCCGCCTACGGCGCCACCAAGGTCATCTGGTTCGACGGGGTCAAGGGCCAGGACATCACCGACGACCACGTCGACGCGACCTCGCGCTTCCTCGCCCCCGGCAGGGCCGCCGTCCAGATGCCCCTGGCCTCGGACAGCGACGTGTACGCCAAGGACGCCCGCCAGCAGTACCAGATCCTCTCCGCGTCCACCGCCGCCGACGGCACGCGCATGACGGTCGACCAGATCCAGGGCCCCGACTACAACAAGATCCGCTCCTCGAACCCGGACTTCCTGGCCTCCTACGCCAACTACTACCTGTGCAACGGCGCCGTCATCAGCGCCCACTTCGGCGACACCCGCGCCGACACCGCGGCGAAGGCCACCCTGGCCCGGCTCTACCCCGGCCGCGCCATCGAGCAGCTCAACATCGACCGGCTCGGCACCGGCGGAGGCGGCATCCACTGCGTCACCCAGCAGCAGCCCGTCCCGTAACCGACACCCACCCCCCCACACCCACAGCAGAGCGCCAAGGACCACGGGGCCGTTCCGGAGCGATCCGGAACGGCCCTCCACCGTCTCCGGGCACGAACAGGTACGAGATACCGCCATCCGGGAAAATCCTTGGACCGTGCCGACGCCGCCACGGGACACTTCGGTTCCTGCAAGCCGTCCGCACACGAACGCACAGGGTTGTCATGGGAACGCCTGAACCACCCGAAAAACGACCGGGCAAGGGCCCGGTACTCCTCGCACTTCGCTACTACGGACGGGAGTTGGTCCGCCTCCGATGGCTGACCGCACCCGCGATGCTGCTCCCGGCGCTGGGCAACATCGGCATCAACTACATCGCGCCGCTGATCGTCGCCAAGCTCGTCGGACGCATCGCCGGAGGCGGCAGCGCCACCGTCGACGCGATGCTGCCGTACGTCCTCTCCTTCGCCGGGGTCCTGCTCCTCGCCGAGGCGCTGTGGCGCCTCGGCCTGCACTGCCTCAATCGCCTCGACGCCCGCGGCATCGAGCACCTGTACGTGGTCGGCATGGACGAACTGTTCGCCAAGGACGCCGCGTTCTTCCACGACAACTTCGCCGGTTCGCTGACCAAGCGGGTGCTGAGCTTCGCCTCCCGCTTCGAGGAGTTCGTCGACACCCTGACCTTCTCGGTCATGGGCAGCTTCGTACCGCTGGTGTTCGCCTCCGTGGTGCTGTGGCAGTACGACCCGCTGCTCGTGGCCGGGCTCCTGGTCCTGATCGCCGTGACGGCACTGGGCGTGGCGCCGCTGATCCGGCGCCGCCAAGGACTCGTCGCCCAGCGCGAGGAGGCGATCGCCCGGGTGTCGGGCCACGTCGCCGACAGCCTGATGAACATGGACACCGTCCGGGCCTTCGCCGCCGAGGAACGGGAGGCGGCCGAACACCGCTCGCGCGTCGCCGAGTCGCGCCGGCTTACCCTGCGCTCCTGGGACTACGGCAACCTGCGCATCGACACGCTGGTCGCACCGATGTCCGTCCTGACCAACGCGCTGGGCCTGCTGCTCGCCGTCACGCTCGGCGGGGGAGAGCGCGGCGTGGAGGCGATCATCGTCGCCTTCACCTACTACGCCAGCGCGACGCGGATCATGTTCGAGTTCAACCAGATCTACCGCCGGCTGGAGAGCTCCATGACGGAGGCCGCGCAGTTCACCGAACTGCTGCTCACACCGCCGACCGTACTCGACCCGGCCATCCCCGAGCCGCTGCGGGCCGGTTCCTCCGACGTCCGCTTCGAGCGGGTCACCTTCGCCCACGGCGGTGGCAAGCCGCTCTTCGACGGCCTCGACCTGAACGTGCCCGGCGGGACGAAGATCGGCCTCGTCGGCCGGTCCGGGGGCGGCAAGACCACGCTCACCCGGCTGCTGATGCGGATGACGGACATCGAATCCGGCCGGATCCTGATCGGCGGCCAGGACATCACCCGACTGCGCCAGGCCGACCTGCGCAGCCTGATCGCCTACGTCCCGCAGGACCCGGCGATGTTCCACCGCACCCTGCGGGAGAACATCGCCTTCGCCCGGCCGGACGCCACCGAGGCCGAGATCCGCCGCGCGGCCGAGGCGGCGCACGTCACGGAGTTCACCGACGCGCTGCCCGACGGCTTCGACACGATGGTGGGCGAGCGCGGCGTCAAGCTGTCCGGCGGACAGCGCCAGCGCGTCGCGCTCGCCCGGGCGATCCTGCGCGACGCGCCGGTCCTGCTCCTCGACGAGGCGACCAGCGCCCTGGACTCGGAGAGCGAGATCCTCGTCCAGGAGGCGCTGTGGCGGCTCATGGAGGGCCGGACGGCCCTCGTGGTGGCGCACAGGCTGAGTACGGTCGCGAACATGGACCGGCTCGTCGTCCTCGACCGCGGACGCATCGTCGAGCACGGCACGCACCAGGAACTGCTCACCTCGGAGGGCGCCTACGCGAAGCTGTGGCAGCACCAGTCGGGGGGTTTCCTCGACGACACCTCGGCCGCGCGCTCCGACCTCCACTGACCGCGGGCCCGGCTTGCCGGGCCCGCCCTGCGGCCGGGAGAGCCCGCTCGAACCTAGGCCCTGTCGTCAAAGTCTCGTCGGGCCCGCGACGCCCGGCACCGCACCTCGCTGCGTTGTCGGGGCGCCCGGGTACGTCCAGTACGCGGGCGCCCCTCCGCCTTGCGATGCTTCCCCTAGGCCCTGCGGGCCTGGGGAGACCCCATGGCACCGGACGCCGCGGGCCTGACCGACGCCACTTTGACGACAGGACCTAGGACCGGGGATCCCAGGAGGCGTCCCGGCGGGCGCACGGACCCGTCCGGCAGAATGATCGACATGACGATCGACCGTCCGGAACTCGCCGACTTCCTCCGCCGTTCGCGTGACCGCGTGCGTCCGTCGGACGTGGGGCTGGTCGCGGGGCCCAGGCGGCGGACGGCGGGGCTGCGGCGCGAGGAGGGCCAGCGCGCCGCCGTCGCCCGCCGGGGCGCCGCCGACCCGGTGGCCGGCCGTCTGGCGGAGCGTCTGCGGGAGGCCTGCGAGGACTTCGCCGGCCTGTGGGACCTGCACGAGGTCGCCGTCCGGCGCCGCAGCCGCATGCGGGTCGTCCACCCGGTCGTCGGTCCCGTCGACCTCGACTGCCAGGTGCTCCTCGCCCAGGAGGAGGACCTGCGCCTCGTGCTCTTCACCCCGCCGCCCGGCTCGGACACGGCCGACCGCCTCGCCCTCCTCCGGGTCGTCGGCACCGAACGATTCGCCTCGGAAGCAGGCTGACCGGATGCCCACGCCACCCCTGATCCTTCTGCTGTCCGGAAGCCTGCGGACCGGTTCCTCCAACGAGTCCGTGCTGCGCACCGCGCAGGCCGTGGCCCCCGCGCAGGTGCGCACCGAGCTCTACGGGGGCCTGGCCGCCCTCCCGCACTTCAACCCCGACGACGACACCGACCCGCTGCCGGCCCCGGTGGCGGAGCTGCGCGCGGCGATCGGCGCGGCGGCGGCGGTCCTGATCTGCACCCCGGAGTACGCGGGCACCCTGCCGGGTTCGTTCAAGAACCTGCTCGACTGGACGGTCGGCGGCACCGAGATCTGCGACAAGCCCGTGGCCTGGGTCAACGCGGCAGCCGCCGGCCGGGGCCGGGGCGCGGAGGCCACGCTGCGGACGGTGCTGGGCTACACCGGCGCGGACATCGTGGAGCCGGCCTGCGTCAGCATCCCGGTGGACCGGGGCACGGTCGGCGCGGACGGGGTCATCACCGACGAAGGGGTGCGCGAGAGGCTCGGCACGGTGCTCGCACGGCTGCTGACGCCCCGCTGAGGGGTCCCACCCGAGAGCGGCACCCACCCTTCAGGGATGGATATGCGTATTTTGTTCTGATATGAGCATCCCTGCTGAAAGCCGCGGCCTCCCGGGGCGGCGCCGGCTGCTCCGGGTGGTACTGACCGGCACGGTGGCCCTGGGAGCGGGCCTGGTGGCCGGTTCCCCCCGCACCCCCGGGGCCCCCGTCACCGGGGGCCCCGGAAGGGTCCGGCCCGCCACCCCCTCGTCCGCGCTGCGGGAACTGGAGACGGGCAACGCGCGCTGGCGGACCCTGCACGAGCGGCACCCCGACGAGACGCGGACCGTGCGCCAGACACTGGTCGGCGGCCAGCACCCCTTCGCCGTCGTGCTCGGCTGCGTCGACTCCCGGGTCCCCCCGGAGCTGGTCTTCGACCAGGGCCTGGGCGATCTGCTGACCGTACGGTCGGCGGGCGAGGTCCTGGACGAGGCGGTGCTCGGCAGCATCGCCTACGGAGTCCTCGAACTGGGCATCCCGCTGGTCGTCGTCCTGGGCCACCAGTCGTGCGGGGCGGTCGCCGCGGCCGTCCGGGCCGACGAGGGCGGGGCCCCGCTGCCGGGCCACATGCAGTACCTGGTCGATCAGATCCACCCGGCGATCGACCGCACGCTGCGCGGGGCCGCGCGGATCGACGCGGCGATCACCGCGAACGTCCGGCTGGTACGGGCGCGGCTCGCCGCGGAACCCGAGCTCGCCGCCAAGGTCGCGGCCGGGCACCTGTCCGTCGTCGGAGCCCGGTACGAACTCACCAGCCAGCGGGTCCGCCGGATCGGCTGACCCCCCGGGGCCGGCGGGACGGGCCGGTCCTGGCCCGGCGCGAATCCCAGTTCGTCAGCGCAGGGAGGCCCGCACCGCACGTGCGGGTGATTGTTTCCCGCCCGGGTGCCTTTCGGCGCTCAAGGCACCCGGGGGCCGGGAGAGTTGATACATGATCATCGAACCCGTGCCCGCGCCCGATCCCACGCCCGGCCCCTCCGGCGAGCCCGCCCCGGCCCCCTCCCGCCGCCCCTCCCGCCGTACCGTCATCGGCGGTGCGGCCGCCGTCGCGGGAGTCGGTGCCCTGTCGGTCGCCGCCGCCTCCGCCGGGACCCCGCAGACCCCGTCCGGCTCGGCGCGCCCCGACTGGGAGACCTGCCTCACCATCGCCCGCGCCGTCCTCGTACGCGACGACGACGACGAACCCCTGGTGCCCCGCTACTCCGACATCCTGCTGAAGAACGGCCTGCCCCGGTCCCGTACCCGCAAGAAGGTACTGATCGTCGGCGCCGGGCCCGCCGGGCTCACCGCCGCCCACCTGCTGCGCGAGGCCGGACACCAGGTCACCGTCATCGAGGCCAACGGCAACCGGGTGGGCGGCCGGATCAAGACCTTCCGTACCGGCGGCCACGAGAAGTCCGCGGCCCCCTTCGCCGACCCGAAGCAGTACGCCGAGGCCGGCGCGATGCGCATTCCCGACAGCCACCCCCTGGTCACCGGGCTGATCGACAGTCTCGGCCTGAAGCGCCGGCGCTTCCACCTGGTCGATGTCGACGGGTCCGGCCGCCCCGCCTACCGTACGTGGATCTTCGTCAACGGCATCCGTGTCCGCCGCGCCGACTACGCGCGCAGCCCGCAGGCCCTCAACAAGTCCTTCGGAGTCCCGGCGGCCTACGAGGCCCTGCCCGCGGCGCAGATCGTCCGCAACGCCTTCGCCCCCGTACGCAAGGAGATCGAAGGCAAGAAGGACAAGCAGCTCGTCGAGGGCTGGGCCCGCGTGATCCAGCGCTACGGCCACATGTCGATGTACCGCTACCTGACCGAGGAGGCGAAGCTCGACGAGCGGACGATCGACCTGATCGGCACCGTCGAGAACCTCACCTCCCGCCTGCACCTCGCCTTCGTGCACAGCTTCATCGGGGCCTCGCTGATCAGCCCGGACACCGCCTTCTTCGAACTGCCCGGCGGCACCGCCACCCTGGCCGACGCCCTCTACGCCCGCGTCGACGACCTCGTCCGGCTCGACCGCCGCGCCACCCGGATCACCCACGGGGAGGGCGGGGTCAGCATCGAGACCGTCTCCGAGGGCCGCGGCGGCAGCCCCGTGCGGCGCGAGACCTTCACCGGCGACACCGCGATCATCACCGTGCCCTTCTCCGGGCTGCGCCACATCCCGGTCGCCCCCGCGCTCTCGTACGGCAAGCGGCGCGCGATCACCGAGCTGCACTACGACGCGGCGACCAAGGTCCTGCTCGAATTCAGCCGCCGCTGGTGGGAGTTCGACGAGGCCGACTGGAAGCGCGAGCTGGAGGCGGTCCGGCCCGGCCTGTACCGCAAGTACCAGCTCGGGCAGACCCCGGCGGACGGCAGCCTGCTCGGCGCGCACTCGTCCGCGTCCGACCGCGACATCTCCAGCGGGCAGCGGGCGCACTACGCGGCCTGCCGGGCGGTCACCCGTGACCAGCCCGAGGCGGCCCACGTCATCGGCGGCGGCTCGGCCACCGACAACCCCAACCGCTTCATGTTCCAGCCCTCCTACCCCGTCGAGGGCAGCGCGGGCGGCGTCGTGCTCGCCTCCTACAGCTGGTCGGACGACGCCCTGAAGTGGGACTCCCTGGACGACGAGGAGCGCTACCCGCGCGCGCTCGCCGGGGTGCAGGAGGTGTTCGGGCAGCGGATCGAGGTGTTCTACACCGGCGTCGGGCGTACCCAGTCCTGGATGCGTGACCCGTACGCCTACGGCGAGGCCTCCGTGCTGCTGCCCGGCCAGCACACCGAACTCTTCCCCCACGTCCGCAAGGCCGAAGGGAACCTGCACTTCGCCGGGTGCCACACCTCCATCAAGCCGGCGTGGATCGAGGGAGCCCTGGAGTCCGCGGTACGCACCGCCCTGGAGGTCCACTCGACCCTCTGACGGCCGCCGCTGGGGGCCGCCTCAGCTCTCGGCGAGCACGATCAGCCAGTCGTGCTCGCCGAAGCGGACCCGCTGCCCCTTGTCCGGATTGAGCCGCACCCCGTACGCGGGGCCCACGGCGGCCTCGGCGCGCAGCCGGTAGCCGACCGCGCATTCGCGGCGCCGGCGGGCCGATTCGACGAGGGTCGCGAACGCCACCTCGCGGTCGGTGCGCACGTAGTCCGCGACCGGCTTCAGGTGGAGCTCGTTCCCCTCCGCCTCGAACAACTCCTCGAAGACGCCGGCGAGATAGGGGCTCTCCGAGATCTGGGTCATGAGGAGACTGATCAGCCGGCCGCTGACGATGAAATCGGCACCCTCCCGGGCGGGCGCCAGCAGCCGGTTGCCGTCGTCGGACATCTCCGTGGTGAGCGACAGCTCCCGCCCCGCCGCCTCCCCGATGGCCCGCAGATGCAGCAGGGTGACCAGCGTCCGGTCGTCCGTCTCCGTCCCGGTCTCCGGAGCGAGGCCGAGGTCGATCGTGCGGGCGGGTGACAGCCGCGCCGCGTGGGGCACGGGGTCGTGGCCCGTCTCGCCGATGACGATCACACTGTCGTACGCGGGCACGTCCAGCTTGGCCAGCAGCTCGGGATCGGTGATGTCCCCGCTGCGGAAGGCCACTTCGAGGCGGTTGCGGGCCCCCGCGACGCCGGCGGCGGCGCGCGTCCGCACGTCGTCGGCGAGCGATACGACGTCCAGCGTGGTTCCGGGGCCGACGAACTGGTCGAGCTGCTCCACGAGGAGCGGCGCGCGGCGGTTCCAGCCGAGGAGGAGCAGCCGTTCGGCCTCGGGCGTCCTGGGGCGGGCCGTGACGATCGCGTCCTCCTCGACCCACGAGGACGCGTCCGCCGGTACGGCCGTGTCGTCGTCCTCGGAGATGAGGACGACCCGGTCGCCCGCGCCGATCACCGTACCGGGGTCCGGATTGAGCGCGACGCGGCCGTCGGCGTGCAGCAGACCGACCACCGAGGACGTGGTGAACGCCAGCAGGGCCTCGCCGAAGGTGCGTCCGGCGAGGCCCTGGGCGGCGGCGGTGTAGAACTCGTCGCCCGCGAAGTCGAGGAGTTCCTGGTAGACGAGCGAGAGACCGGGCTCGCGGGCGGTCTGGACGAGGAGCCGGGCGATGATGTCGTCGACGCACAGGACGTGCCCGCCGGGCCCGGCGGCCAGCCTGGCGGTGAGATGGTTGCGGGTGTCGCGCACGGCGGCGACCACCACCGCCCCGCCGGGCTCGGGGACCGCAGCGCCGAGGGCGAGCAGCGTCTTCACCACCTGGGCGTCACCGGTGTCCCCCTCGGGGGGCAGGACGAGCACGGCCTTCGCGGTCCGCGGACTCACCCGGGCCAGCTCCGCGGGGTCGGTGGTGCGGCCGTTGCGGCAGATGATCCGCGTCGTGCCGGTGCCGGTGCCGGTGCCGGTGCCGGTGGCGGCGGAGTAGGTGGAGATCTCCTCCTCCATCTCCACCTTGTCCTTCGGCGCGAGGACGGCGATGGCCGACCTGCGCCGGTTGGCGTTCGCGGCCACCAGTTCCCCGACCACCGGGAAGATCTGGTCCGACCAGCCCAGCAGCACGGTGTGCCCGGATTCCAGCACGGTGGAGTGGCCGCGGCGCAGCAGCATGATGCGCCGGTTGATGCCGGTGGTGATCAGACCGACCAGCGTGGACACGAACAGCAGGGCGGTCAGGGCGAGGGCCACGGAGGCCAGTACGTAGAGGGGGGACCCGACCGCGCCCCCGATCTTGAGCGTCTGCCCGACGCTGACCCAGACGGCGGTGAGCCGGCCGGAGAGGGTCGCCGGGGCCGCCCGGTCGGCCCAGACGAGCACCGTGCTCGCCGGGACCACCACCGCGAGACAGGCCAGGGCGAACCAGCCGATGAGCGCGGTGGTCCCCCCTGCGACCAGATGGTCGAACCGGTACCGAAGACGCAGCCGTAAGGACGTCGTGTGCCGCTGCGTCATGAGAACTCCCTCGCCTTCCGTGCTGCTAACCCGCGGGCGCTCGCCCGGTTACGGGTGAACCGCCCCCGGTGCGCGCCCGGTCAGGAGTCCAGGGCCGCGATGATCTCGTCCGTGGTGCTGACCTTGCCGATGCGGGGGAAGATCTTGCCGAAGGTGTGGGCGTGCGAGTCGGGGTCGGTGTCGGCCGTGGCGTCCTCCGCGAAGACCAGGTCGTAGCTGAGTTCCCACGCCGTACGGGCGGTGGACTCGACGCCGACGCTGGTGGAGATGCCGGCCAGCACGATGCGGTGGATGCCGCGGCGGCGCAGCTGGAGGTCGAGTTCGGTACCGGTGAAGGCGCCCCAGTGGCGTTTGGTGACGACCACGTCCCCGAGGGCCGCCAGCTCGGCCGGGATCTCGGAGAAGGCTGCGGGCGGGGCGGCGGCCGGGCCGGGACGGTCCACGTTCGCGGTGGGCAGGTCACCGCCGTCCGGGGACCACGCCACCTTGACCAGGACCACGGGCAGCCGGTGGGCGCGGAACGCCTCGGCGAGCGCGATCCCCTTCCCCAGGATCTCGGGGGCGGGCTTCGCGGCGGGCCGGCCGAGGATGCCCGTCTGGAGGTCGATCAGGACGAGGGCGGTGTCCCCGCCGAGGATGAGGCGGTGGGCTTCGGCGGTCAAGGGGTCTCTCCTCGGGAGGCGGTGGGGGAGTGCGGGCCGGCGGTCGGCGCCGCACATAGGATGGGAACGTGAGTACGAATTCAGGGGAATCCCGGCCCGCCCTGACGGCCGCGCTGACCGGGGCCGAGCTGCTGCGCTGGTACTGGACGCTGGCCGAACTGAGCACACTGGCGCGGGAGATGGGGCTCCCGGCCGGCGGCGGCAAGGCGGTCGTCACCGCGCGGCTCGCCGCCGCCCTCGACGGACTTCCCGCGCCCGCCGTCCCGGCGGCCCCCGCACCCCGCCGCGCCGGGCGCCAGCTGGCCGCCCCCGTCACCGGCGCGACCGTGATCCCGCCGGGCCAGCGCTGCAGCCAGGTGCTGCGCGCGTACTTCGTCCGCGAGATCGGACCCGGCTTCCACTTCGACGCCTTCATGCGCGACTACGTCGCCGGGCACGCGGGGCACACCCTCGCCGAGGCCGTCGCTCACTGGCACGCGACCCGGGCACGGGCGGCCGAACCCCAGGAGGTGGGCACGCAGTTCGAGTTCAACCGGTTCCTGCGCGCCTGGCACGCCCAGCACCCGGACGGGGCCCGTGCGGAGGCCCTGGCCGCGTGGCAGGCTCACCGGGCCCGCCCGCGCGACTGAGCCAGGACGCACCCCGGCACGTCACGCGCGCTCGTAGCGCAGCAGGACGACGCCGTTGCCGAAGGTGTGGGTGTCCGTGTGCCGCAGGGCCACCGGAGCGTAGTCGAGGGTGGGGAAGAGCGGCGTGCCGCGCCCGATCCGCACCGGGTGCACGTAGATCCGGTACGCGTCCACGAGGTCCTGGCGCAGGAAGGAGGCGCCGAGATCCGCCCCGCTCAGCGTCAGGTCGCCGCCCGGGGCGGCCTTGAGCGCGGCGACCTCCTCGGGCACGACGTCCCGCACGACCGTGGTGTTCCACTCGGCCGACCGCAGGGTGCGCGAGTACACGTACTTGGGCATGGACCGCCAGATCTCGGCGAACTCGGCCACCGTGCCGGCGTTCGCGGGATCGGCGTCGGCGGTCGGCCAGTAGTCCGCCATCAGCTCGTGCGTGACGCGTCCGCTGAGGAAACCGCCCATCGGGCGGAGTACGTCGTTCATGTGTCGGTGCAGCTCGTCGTCGACGCAGTGCCAGTCGATCCGCCGGTCCGGCCCCTCGATGTACCCGTCGAGCGACACCCCTGCCATCAGCACGATCTTCCGCATGACAGCCCACGGTACGCCCCGGGAGCGCCCGGCGGCGGGAGCGGCGCGGGCCGCGGTGATACTGGCCGGTGTGAAGACCGAAGACGTGAAGCCGGAAGACGCGGACACCGTGCTGTTCCACACCGACGGCCGGACCGGGGTGGTCACCCTCAACCGCCCCAGGGCCCTCAACGCCCTCACCCACCCCATGGTGATCCGCATCGACGAAACCCTCGCCGCATGGGCGGCCGACCCCGCCGTCCAGCAGGTGCTGATCCGCGGCGCCGGTGAGCGCGGCCTGTGCGCCGGCGGGGACATCCGGGCCATCCACGACGACGCCAAGGCCGGGAACACCGCCTCCGCCGGCTTCTGGCGCGACGAGTACCGGCTCAACGCCCGCATCGCCCGCTACCCCAAGCCGTACGTCGCCCTCATGGACGGCATCACCATGGGCGGCGGCGTCGGCGTCTCCGCCCACGGCTCGGTCCGGATCGTCACCGAACGCTCCCGCGTCGCCATGCCCGAGACAGGCATCGGCTTCGTCCCCGACGTCGGCGGCACCTACCTGCTCGGCCGCGCGCCCGGCCACCTCGGCACCCACCTCGCCCTCACCGGCACCGCGGTCGGCGCCGCCGACGCGCTGCTGTGCGGGCTCGCCGACCACTACGTACCGGCCGAGCGGCTCCCGGAGCTGACCGCCGCCCTCGCCGGCGCACCCGCCCACGAGGTGCTGCCGCGGTACGCCGCCACCCCCGGGCCCGGGGAACTCGCCGACCGGCGCGGCTGGATCGACCACTGCTACGCGGCCGACACGGTCGAGGAGATCGTGGAACGGCTGCTCGGCCAGGGCGAGCCCGCCGCCAAGGAGGCCGCCGAGACGATCCTGGCCAAGTCCCCGACCGCCCTCAAGGTCACCCTCGCCGCGCTGCGCCGGGCCGCGGAGCTCGGCCCGCTGGAGCGGGTCCTGGCCCAGGAGTTCCGGGTCTCCTGCAACGGGCTGACCGCGCCCGACCTGGTCGAGGGCATCCGGGCGCAGGTCGTCGACAAGGACCGCGCGCCGCGCTGGTCCCCGGCGACCCTGGCCGAGGTGACCGAGGCGGACGTGGAGCGCTTCTTCGCCCCGCTCGGGGAGGACCGTGAACTGCGCCTGCCGCCGCCGGAAGACCTCAGCCGCGGCTGAGCCGCATCTCCAGGCCGTCCAGGACCCGCTGGAGTCCGTAGTCGAAGTTCTCCTCGCGCAGCTTCCGCGGGTCCCGGCCCTCCACCCACTCCTGCTCGCTCCGCCCGCTGCGGGCGAGCCGCGAGAGGTGGGCGGCCTCGCCGGCCGTGGCGCCGACCACGTAGGAGATGACCGCCTTCATGGCGCGGTCCGCCTCGTCCGCCGGGAAGCCGGCCGTCCGGAAGAGCGCCAGCATCCGCTCCCCCACGCGCATCAGGTTCGGGCCGAGGTGCGCCGGCCCCACCCGGCCGAGCACGGAGGCCACCCAGGGGTGGCGCAGGGCCATCGCGCGCAGGCCGTGGCCGCCGCGCGAGACGGCATCGCGCCACTCGGCGGGGCTCGCCGCGGCGGGCACCTCCAGCTCGCCGTAGACCTCGTCCACGACCAGCTCGATCAGCTCGTCCTTGCCGGTCACGTGCCGGTACAGGGAGGTGGCGGCGGCGCCCATCCCGGTGCCGAGCCTGCGCATGCTCAGCGCGTCGATGCCCTCGGCGTCGAGCAGCCGGACGGCCGCCGCGACGATGTGGGCCCGGCTGAGCGCGGGCTGCTGCCCCTTGCGGCGCGGGCGCGGGCGCGTCCGGACGGAGGTGACGGCAGGCGCGGCCGGTGCGGCGGGACGGGGCTGGTGCGCGTCTGCTGACATACCGCCAGCCTAACCGACGACGCGAACACCGTACGCAGCCTCGTGCACCGGATTCCGGGCTGCGTACGGCGTCCTGGACGGCCCGGCCCACCTGACCGACTCCCGTCCGGCGCGGTAATCCGATGGGCCGCCCGCGCGCGCCGGGGCATCATGGCCGCATGACCGGTGATCGTGTTCTGCTCCTCGCCCCCCGCGCCTCCGACACGCGGCTCCGCCTCGCCGAGGCGGCCACGGGGCGCGGGCTGCGTGCGGTGACGGCGGAGGGCTGGAGCTCGCCCGACGGAGCACAGGGCGCCGGGCGCACCCACCTCTACGGCGGGCCGCTGCTGGCCGACAAGGTGGCCCGCGAACTGGACGTCACCGCGCTGGAACCGCCCGGCGACTGGCTCGCGCGGCTGCCGCTCGCACTGACCGGGCGCAGGATCGAGGCGGTCACCCTGGCCGAGGCCCGGCGACTGCGCCGGCCGGCCTTCGTCAAACCGCCGACCGACAAGTTCTTCCCGGCACGGATCTACCCGGACGGCTCGCGGCTGCCCGGCCCGGACGCCTTCGACGACGACCTGCCGGTGCTGGTCAGCGACATACTCCGGTTCGACCGCGAGTACCGGCTGTTCGTCCTGGACGGAGCCGTGCACGACGGCAGCCGCTACGCGGTGGGGCCCGGGCTCGACCCGGCGCCGCTCGCCCTGGACCCGTACGCGGCGGAGGTCCGCGCCTTCGCCGCCGAACTGCTCGCGGCGGGCGACGGCTCCCTGCCGTCGCCCGCGGTGGTGGACGTCGGCCTGCCGGACGGCGGCGGATGGGCGGTCATCGAGGCCAACCCGGCCTGGTCCAGCGGAGGGTACGCCTGCGACCCGGAGCGGGTGCTCGACGTCGTGCTGCGGGCCGCCGGACCCACGGCCGAAACCGCCCCGGCGGACCTGCCGTTCGCCCGGACCGCTCAGCGGTAGCCCGTGGTGTCCGCGGGGCGGTCCGGGTCCTGGACCTCGACCATGTAGCGCCAGGCGTCCGGGCGGCTCCCGTCGAGGTCCGTGAAGCCGTACTCCCGGGCCAGCTGCCCGCTGGAGAGGGACCGGCCGTTCCAGCGGGCCACCTCCGGGTCCGCGGCGAGGGCCGCGACCGCGCGGCCCACGTACGACGGGGTCTCGGAGATCCCGAAGTGCGGGACCTTGGTCAGCGCGTCCCGCCAGTTCGCCTCCGTCACCCCGAAGGTGTCGAGCATCATCTCCGAGCGCAGCCAGCCCGGCGTCAGCGCCACCGCCGTCGCCCCCCGCGGCCCCAGCTCGTGCCCCAGCGCGAACGCCATCCGCAGCACCGAGGACTTGGCGATGTCGTAGAAGAAGGACACCCGGTAGCGGCTCGCGTTGTACTCGGCGGTTCCGTCCGTCATCTCCACCACCAGACCGCCCGGCTCACGCAGCAGCAACGGCACCGCGAAATGGCTGGTGATGGCATGGGTCTCCACCGCCAGCCGCATCAGCCGCAGCCCCTTGTCCAGGTCGTGCTCCCAGACCGTGCTGTCCCACTCGAAGAGCAGCTCCCCGCCCCAGATGTCGTTGACCAGCACGTCCAGGCGGCCCTGTTCCGCGTCGATCCGGCCGACCAGGGCCTCGACCTCCGCCGGCACCAGATGGTCTGCGACCACGGGGATGCCCCGCCCGCCCGCCGCGGTGACCAGCTCGGCCGTCTCCTCGATCGTCTCGGGCCGGTCGTACTCCGAGCGCCTGCCCCGGGTGCTGCGCCCCGACACGTACACGGTCGCACCCCGCGCGCCCAACTGGACCGCGATGCCCCGGCCCGCGCCGCGCGTCGCCCCGGCCACCAAGGCCACCCTGCCCTCAAGAGTCCGCTGTGTTTCCGGCATGCCCCGACCCTACGACGGCGACCGCCGCCAGCGACAGCAACAGCCCGGCCGCCGCCAGAGCCAGCGCCGGGCCCGGCCCCCACAGGGTCCAGGCCGACCCGAACAGCAGGGAACCCGCGAACCGGGCCAGCGCCTGGGCCGTCTGGAGCACCGCGAGCCCGGTCGTGCGCAGCTCGGCGGGCAGCAGCGGCCCGGCGGCCGCCATCAGCACCCCGTCGGTGGCCGCGTAGAACAGGCCGAGCGGCGCGAGCACACCGACGACCAGCAGCGCCCCGGCCCGCAGCGGGGCCAGGAGCAGCAGGCAGGCACCGAGCAGCAGCACGTGCCCGCCGAGGAAGACGCGGCGCCGGCCCAGCCGGTCGGCGAGCCGGCCCACGGGCAGCGCGGCCAGCAGGAAGACGGCCGCCGTGCCGACGGGCAGCAGCGGGAAGTACGCGGCCGACAGGTCGAGCCGGCGCTGGAGCAGCAGGTACAGGAACGCGTCGCCGACGGTGAACAGGCCGAGCACGACGGCGGTCAGACAGAGCCCCCGCAGGCCGGGCAGGCACAGCAGGGTGCGCACCGGGGGCAGCGGAGGACGGGCCCGGGCCGGCGCGGGAGTCCGCGCCGGGGCCTCCCGGACGAAGAGCGCGAGCAGCACCACGCCCAGGACGGCGACGCAGCAGCTCACGGTGAACACGGCCTCGTACCCGTCCACCGCCACCCACAGCACCCCGAACGCGGCCAGCGGCCCCAGCAGGGCGCCCGCCGTGTCCAGCGCCCGGTGCACCCCGAAGGCGCGGCCCTGCTCCCCGGGCGGGACGGACAGCGAGATCAGCGCATCGCGCGGGGCGGTGCGCAGGCCCTTGCCGGTCCGGTCGGCGGCGAGCACCGCGGCCACCGACCAGGGGGTGGCGACGGCGAGCAGGGCCGCCTTGCAGGCGGCGGAGAGCGCGTAGCCGGTGCCCGCGACGAGCTTGTGGCGGCGGGTGCGGTCGGCGATCCGCCCGCCCGCGAGGCGGAGCACCGCGGTGGCGCCCTGGTGCAGACCGTCCAGGGCGCCGAACGCGAGCGGGGACATGCCGAGTCCGGCCATCAGGTACAACGGCAGGACGGCGGTGACCATTTCCGCGGAGACGTCCGTGACCAGGCTGACCAGCCCGAGCGCGAACACCGTGCCGGGGACGGCCCGCAGGGGGCCCTTCGGGGCCGGGGTGTCCCCGGCGATGTCCGAGGCCCGGCTGGTCGACAGGTACACGGATGCCTCCAGAGCAGGCCGGGTCTAGAACCAGTTGACGGTGAGCGGGAACGCCGCGGTGACGGTGGTGCCCGCGGAGTCGGTGGCGGTCGCGGTGATCTGGACCGTGCCGCTGCCCCACGGTTTGCCGCTGATCCGGCCGGAGCCGGCGTCGACGGTCAGGCCCCAGGGCAGGCCGGTGGCCGCGTACCGGACCGGAGGTCTCCCGCCGGTGGCGCTGAGCTGGATGGTGCAGGACTGGTTGAACCTGCAGGTCTGGGGGCCGGGGTTGGCCAGTTGCAGGCCGCCCGAGGTGGGCGTGGGCGTCGGGGTCGGGGTCGGGGTCGGCGTGGGTGTCGGAGTGGGTGTCGGAGTGGGTGTCGGAGTGGGCGTGGGGGTGGGTGTCGGGTCCGTGGAGGTGTCGAACACCTCGGTGATCGGCTGGACGCCGGCCGCGTTGCCCGCGTGCGTCGCCGTGCCGAACAGATCCTCGAAGGTCCGCAGCAGATGGTGGTGGTTGAAGGCCGTGGCGTACTTGCCCGTCCTGACCTTCGCGCCGTAGAAGACGGTGGCGATCTGGTTCGAGCCCAGATAGTTGTCCTCGTCCCAGGTCAGGACCAGGAGGCTGTTGTTGGCCTTCGCCCACTGCGCGTAGGCGTCGACGTTGTTCCTGGTCCAGGTGTCTCCCGTGCCGACCGAGCACGAGTGCATGTCGTTGCACTGGTTGGGGACCACGAAGGACAGGCTCGGCAGCGCCGCGAAGTTGTTCTGGGGGAACTGCGCCCAGGTCTTGCCCGTGTTCAGCGGCACGTTCTTGAAGGCGAACCACGGGTTGTGCTTCTGCGCGTACTGGCCGTTCGTGCAGGCCGTGGACCCCTCGCCCGGCAGGTCCTCGTTGTACGTCGCGAAGGTCTTGCCGGCCGCGATCAGCTCCTGGCCGAGGTTCGCCGCCGTCATCGACTGCGGGGTGTAGCAGCCGTCGCCCGTGATGCCCTGCGTGGCGCCGGAGAAGAGGTTGAAGTAGTTCGGCTGGCTGGGGTGGGTCAGCGCCTTCATGCCGGTCAGGCTCGCGCCGCCGTTCGCCAGCTGGTTGACGTACGGGGCGTTCGCGCTGCCGATGATCTCCCCGTACTGCTTGTTCTCGTACACGACGACCACCACGTGGTCGTACGCCGGCAGCGCGGCGGCCGCGGCCGCCGCGGAGGCGGATGCCGAACCGGGCACGGCCGCCTCGGAATTGGCCACGGTGAACGCGCCCAGCAGGCCGAGCGCGCCGATCCCGGCCACGAGCGCCGGCCATCGGGCCCCGCGTCTCGCGCGCGCCGTCGGTGAGGGTCGAAGGGTGGGCATGGGTGTTCTCCTCCTCGATTTCGCCCGGGTCCGGCCCCGGGTCGTGGTCATCCCGGTCATTCCTCGCGCCGGGCCGCACCGGACACGGCGATGTTCAGGAACCGCGGTACGGGCCGCCCCCGGTCGCGGAAGTCCTCCGCCACCGCGGCCCGCACCGCCGCCAGACGCGCCTGGGGCAGCAGCACCAGCACGCTCCGCCCCGGCTCCCGCCCCTGCCCGGGCGGCCAGGCGCTCAGCGCCCCGGCCCGGCGGGCGCAGGCCACGGCCCGCGCCAGCTCCCGCGGCCGGTCCGCGGCCTCCCCGCGGACGGCGACCAGCACCAGCCGCGCCCCCGACGCCGCCGGGTCGAAGGCGACGTAGCGCCGGCACCGCCGGGGCTCCGCGCTCAGCAGCAGGGCCCTGCCGGACCGGGCGAAGAGCACCGCCCGGCGCAGTCCGTCGTCCCCGTCCGGCAGCGCCCCGGCCAGCAGCCGCGCCAGCTGCCGCCGGTCCGGCCCCTCACCCGCCCCCGTGTGCACGTCGGCCACCGCCAGCGCCACCGCGCAGTCCGCGGGCTCCGCCGTGGCCAGCCCGGCGGCCCCCGTGAGCGAGCCCTGGACGTGCAGATCGGTCCCGCCGGCGCCGTATCCGGCCCGGGCCAGCGCCCGCAGCACGGCGTACGGCCGGGCCGCCCAGGCGGGGGCGGCGGGCGGCGGCCCGGACAGGGTCAGCGGCAGATCGCAGCTGTCCGCGGGATGACCGAGGGAACTGAGCCGCACCAGGCCGTCGGTGCGCGGGGCCGCCGCCGCGGCCGTGGGCCAGCCGGCCGCCGCGACCAGCCCGGGGGAGCCCAGGTGGAAGGCGTACGGGGCGCTCCACACGGCGGCCGGGGGCCGCCCGTGCGCGGCCTCCAGGGCGTAGGCGACGAGCCGGAACAGCGGATCGGCCGTCGCCCGTCGGGCCAGGTCGCCTCCGGCCCGGTCCGCGGTCACGGTGGCGCCGGCCGAGGCGGCGGACCCCTGGGGCGGTACAGCGGCGGCGGACGCTCCTGCCGTGTCCCGGCGGGCCGCCGCGGCAGGGGGCCGCTTCCCCGTGTGCGGTCCGACGTGGCCGGCCGCGCCCGTCACGGCGTGTCCTTGCGGGCCAGCATCCGGTAGGCGTTCCCGCCGTCCGTGCGCCGGGCCGCCACCGTGCGCAGCGTGTCGAGCACCGCCGCGGCGGCGAAGCACGGCAGCGCCGCCCCCCGTACGGCGTGGGCGAGGAGCCGCGCGCGCGGCGTGGACCCCGGGCCCCACGGCCGGTCCGGATCCGGGGCCAGCCGTGTCGCCGCGAGGGCCACCGCGCCGAAGAAGTCATTGCCCTGGTGGGCCGGTCCGTGCTCCTCGGCGACGACGGTGAACCCCCGGTCGGCCAGCGCCTCGCGCAGATTGGCGGCGGGCATCAGGTGCTGGTGCTGGGGCTGGAACCAGGGCAGCCAGAGGGGGCCGAGGAGCCGGGCCATCCGCGACTGCGGATCGGGCAGCTCGATGGCCAGGAACCCGCCGGGGGCGAGCACGGAGGCCGCCGCGTCCAGCTCGGCCAGCGGCTCCCGGGTGTGCTCCAGGTAGTGGTACATGCTGACCACCTCGTACTGGCCCGCCAGCTTCGAGGCGAACTCCGGGAACTGGCCCAGGTATCCGGTCTCCACCCAGCCGCGGCGCTCGGCCTCGCGCACCCCGTCACCCATGTCGAGCCCGTCGAACCGGGTCCGCGGCCAGACGTCCCGCGCCGCGTTGCAGAAGTGGCCGTGCCCGGTGCCGACATCGAGCCAGGACGCCGGGTCGGCGTGCGGGAGGAGCATCTCGGCGCGCCCCCGGTAGGCGGCGCCCAGCCTGCCGAAGACCGTGCCCGCGCCCTCGCCGCCCCGCCCGTCGTAGAAGTCCCGGTAGTAGAACTCCAGCCCCTCCGCAGTCAGCCGGGGGTTCTGGAAGACGTGCCGGCACTCCCCGCACCGCTCCAGAGTGAAACGGCCCGGCTTGCCCTGGAGCAGGTCGGGCACCCGGACCTGGACCGTGAGCCGGCCGGAGCCGCACCACGGGCAGGCCGTGCGGCGCGGTTCGAGGAACCGCCCGGTCCCCGCCGCCAGGTCCTCCCGGTACGCGGCGGCCCGCGCGGCCTCCGCCGCGCCGTCCGCCGGGGCGTCCCGGCCGGCAGCCGCGGCCGTACGCAGGCCCGCGCCGAGGGAGCGCACCGGCCGGGCCGCCGTGGCCCGGCCCAGACCGGCGGGGCGCAGCGCGGAACCCGGCCCGCCGAGCACCAGGTACGGCTGGAGCCAGTACAGCCCGGCCGCGGCCGCACCCCACCGGCCCTGGCGTACGGCGACCCCCGCGAGCAGCGCCAGCCCGCCGAGCTGCGCGGCGGCCAGCGCCCCCGGCGGCAGCCCCTGGGCCCGCAGCTCGGCGGCCCGCGCCGGCCCGCCGGGCTCCCCGGCCCCACCGCAGCGCAGTCCGGGGGCGATGGCCAGCCCCGTGGCGTCGGCGGCGTACTCCTTCAACCGGCGGGTCAGTGCGAGCAGTTCCACCGGATCCCGGCGCGGCCCGCCCGGATCCACCCCGGCCCGGGCCAGCACCTCCTCGGTGACGAGCACGGCGAACCCGGCCCCGCGGCCCGCGGCGAGCCGGTCCTGCCGGTACCGGACCGGGTCGACCAGGCGCAGCAGTCCCAGCGCCCGCTCGGCGGGCAGGTCCACGGGCAGCAGGTCCAGGACCCGCAGGCCCTCCCCTTCGGCGTACGCGCAGGCGGCGAGGAAGGTGGCCGGATCCGGCTCGACCCCCCGGGCGGTGAGCAGCCGCCACCCGGCGGCGCGCGGCACCCCGGCCGCCACGGGCGGGGTCGCCGGCAGCACCGGGATCGCCCGCAGCCGGCGCCTGGCACGTACGGTGCCCGCGCCGAGGGCGGCCAGCAACAGGGCGGAGGTCCACGGGACCCGGGAGAGCGGAGGTGGCGTCATAGCAGTTTCTCCAACCGGTCGGCCGCGGCGGCGGCCCCGCCCGCCGCGGCGAATGAGGCCTGGATCCGCCGGGCGGCCCGGCGGGGGCCGGGGTCGTCCAGCACGGCGGCGAGCGCGTCACGCAGTTCCTCGGCCCGGGTCCGGCCGAACCGCACCCGGACGCCGGCCCCGGCCAGGGCCACCTGCCGGGCCACGATCGGCTGGTCGTCCCGGATCGGGGCGACGACCAGCGGCAGCCCGTGCGCGAGGGCCTCGCAGACGGTGTTGTGGCCCGCGTGGCAGACCACCGCGTCCAGGTGCGGCAGCAGCTCCAGTTGCGGGACGCTCTCCTGGAGCAGCAGGTGGTCCGGCGCCGACCCGATCAGGGCGGCGGGCGCCGCCAGGACGAACTGGACCTCCCCGGCGAGCCGTTCGGCGGCGCCCAGCACCGCGCCGTAGAACCGGGCCCCGGCCGCCTGGTTGAGGGTGCCCAGGGACACCAGCACCCGCCGCCGCGCCGGGTCCAGCCGCTGCCAGGGGAATCCGGGCGCCGGCGGACGGGCCCCGAAGGCCGGCCCCACGAAGGCGTAGTGGGGCGGGAAGTCCTGACCGACGCCGACGAGTTCGGGAGTGGAGAAGACCAGCACCAGCCGCTCGGAGAACCGCGGGTCCCAGTCCGCACGGCCCCCCGCATCCCGCGCGGCGCCGAACTCCGCGAGCAGGCCCGAGATCTGCCCGGCCACCCACTCCCCGACCTTCGGGAAGTCCGCGAAGGGCCGGGTCAGCTCGGCCGAGGTACTGGCCGACGTCACCCACGGGACCCCGAGCCGCCGGGCCACCAGCGGCCCGGCCAGGGCCTGCTGGTCGGCGACCAGCACATCCGGACCGAAGGCGCGCACGGCCCGGGCCACCCCCGGAACCATCGCCCGGGCCAGCGGCACCAGCGCCTCCTCCCACAGGAACCGCAGCGCACCGACCCCGCGCAGATCGCGCCAGCTCTCGTGCAGCGCCGCGTACCCGTCGGCGCCCGGTTCCTCCCCGGCGGGCAGGATCCGGGCCTGCGCGGGCAGCAGCCGGGCCAGCGCAGAGGCCGGTCCCGTCCAGGCGATCTCGTGGCCCCGGGCAGCCAGTTCGGCCCCGACGGCCACGGTCGGATTGACGTGCCCCGCCAGCGGCGGCACGGTGAACAGCACCCTCACGGGACCAGCGCTCCCACCCGCGGCCCCGCCGCCGTCGCCGCACCGGCCGTCGCGTCGAGATGGGCGAGCACGGTCTCCCGCAGGACCCCGCTGCTCTCCTTCAGGACGTCGTGCCCCAGGTCCGGCAGGATCCGCAGCGCCCCCTGCGGGGCGTGGCGCGCCAGCTCCCGCCCGCCCGCGAGCAGTTCGGAATGCTCGCCGCAGACCACCAGGACCGGGCAGCGCAGCCGGGCGTGGTCCGCCGGGGTGAACACGCGGCTCGCCGCGATGTCGTCGATGAGCGTGGTGCGGTTGAGGAGGGCGTCGGCGATGGCCGTCAGGTTGGCGGCCTTGCGCAGGCGCAGGGCGGCCAGCTCGGTGGGGACCGTGCTGTCCTCCAGGCTCAGCGCGGCGGCCGACAGGGTGTCCACCATGTTCTCCACCCAGGCGCCGCCGAGCGGCGGTTCGAGGAGGGTGAGCCCGGTGACCAGGTCCGGCCGGGCCAGGGCGGCGTGCAGGGCGAGGGTCCCGCCGTAGCTGTTGCCGACCAGGTGGACCGGGCGCTGCCCGAGGTCCAGCGCGCCGAGCAGGGCGAAGAGGTCCCGTACGGCGGTGCGGCTGTCGTATCCGGACCCCGGACGCTCGGTGCGGCCGTGGCCGCGCAGGTCGTAGAGGACGGCCTCGTGGCCGGCCCGGGCCACGGGCAGGGCCAGGGGGCAGTAGAAGGAGGACAGGTTGTCGACGACCAGCCCGTGCAGGAACACCACGACGGGCCGGTCGGGGGCGTCGGCGCCGGCGGTGGCCGGGAGCCGCTGGACGTGGAAGCGCAGGGAGCCCGCGTGGACGAAGGCCATGGCCGGCTCAGCCGGCCGACGCGGGGGAGGACCCCGCCGCGGCCCGGGCCAGGGAGGTGTGGGTGATCCGGCCGATGTGGGTGACGAGCTCGCCGACGGACATGGCCAGGATGGCGTCCATGTCCTTCTCGGCCAGGAAGCCCATCAGGTCCACGCCGGCGCCGTAGCGGTGGTGGAGCAGCTCGGCGAGGGCGACGAACTCGATGCTCTCCAGGGCGAGATCCTCGTTGAAGGTCGTCTTCATCGTGACCTCCTCCGCGAGCAGGTACTCGTCGCCGACGATCTCCACGAGCATGCCGGTGATCTCGGCGAGGATGTCAGTTGCCATGACGGGCCTCCGTGAGGGGAAGGGGGACGGGTACGGGGGAGGGCGCCGCGAGGTGGGCGGTCCAGGCGACGACGTGGTCGGGCACGGTGTCGGTGAGCGGGGTCGTGAGCGGGGTCGTGAGCGGTGTGGCGGGCGGGGTGGTGAGCGGTGTGGTGCGGATCGGGTACGGGTCCCCCTCGGGGGAGGTCACGAGCAGCGCGCCGGAATCCGGGTCCCCGGCCACCCGCCAGTCCCGCGGCCGGCCGCCCAGCCCGCCCCCGGCCGCCTTGGCCGCGGCCTCCTTCGCGCACCACAGGGCGGTGAGCGCGGCGGGCAGACCGGTGCCCTCGCGGGCGGCCAGCCCTTCGGCGAGCCGGAGTTCGCCCGGCCCGAGGGCGATCCGGATCAGCGCGTCCGGGTCCGCGGTCACCTGCTCCACATCGATGCCGACCGGCCGGTCCGGACGGGCCAGGGCGACGGCGATCCGGTCCTTGTGGGCGATCGACAGCCGGAATCCGCGGGTCAGCGGGGACCCGGGCACCGGCCGGCCCGCCGGGTCGTTGCCGATCGGTACCTCCGCGGGGAACACCGGCCCGGCCCCGCCGTCCCACAGAAGCTGCCGCAGCGCGTCCTTGGCCGCGATCCGGCCCAGCAGCCAGGGTGCCCGGGCGCGCGGCGACAGCCGCTCGTAGGCCGCCCGTTCGGCGGCACCGAGGTAGCGGCGCATCACCAGTTCCTGCGAGGCGGGATCGTTCCAGCGGCGCCGGGCCAGGCACCAGCCCTCGGGCCGGGGTTCGCCGATCCCGCACACCTCCGGGGTGAACTTCATCGGCCAGACCCGCTCGTCGGCGCCGAACCGGCGGTACGTCCACCCCTCGATCCGGGCCCACACCCCGCCGCCCGCCCCGCGCAGCTCGATGTCACCGCGCACGGTGACGTCCTGCACCGCGCGGATCCGGGCCGTGGCGGTCACCAGCTCCCGCGGAGCGGGCGGGGGCCCGTAGAACCGGATGCGGTCCACGGTGGCCGGGAACACCAGCCGGTCGACCGGCAGGCGCAGCTGCATCCAGTGCCCGAAGAGCTGCCCGGCGGCATCGAGCAGCGCGCCCGGGTCGGGCAGCGCCCGCAGAACCCCCTGGATGCCGTCCGAGCCGACCGACCGCACCTCGTGCACCCCGGCGAAGCGCGGGCCGTGGAACATCCACCGGTCCCGGTACAGGGCCTCGGCGCTGACCGGGGCCGGTCCGGGGTCGCGCAGGGGCGTGCCGTCGGGCGCGGGCGGCTCCCCGTACCGCTCGCCGAGCAGCACGACCACCGAGGCGTACTCCCCCAGGCCGACCCGCATCCGGCCCGGCCCGTCGCCGCGGACGGTGACCTCGACGTCGACGGCCGGCTCGACCGCCAGCCACCGCAGGGCCCGTACGTCCTCGTAGCCGATGACGGCGAGGCCGGGCGGGGCGTGCCGCCGGGCGGCCTCGGCCGCCAGCTCCAGCATGGTGGTCATCGGTACGACGGGGAACCGGTCGGAGTCCTCCGGCCAGCCGTCGGGCTGGAGGTACACGCAGTGGTCCCGTACGTAGGGGAGCGCGGCGAGGGACAGCCGCAGGAGTTGCTTCCCTGTAGCCCGTCCCGAACCGTCGGTGTCCGGTGCCGGTGGCGGCGCCTTCGGCGGTCCTACGGCCGACCAGGCCTCGGTGACGGCCCGGGCGGCCGAGCCGGCGTCCGCCAGCACCGCGTCCAGGGCGGACAGCAGTACGGGGCGGGCCGCTCCGGCCGCCGCGGACGAGGGCGCCGGGGCCGGGGTCGAGCCCGGGGCGGCGGCCGGGTCCGGGCCCGGGGTGAGAAGGCCGCTCAGGGAGGTCCGGGCCGTCTCGCTCAGGCGGACCAGTGGGGACCCCAGGTGCAGGGGCATGCGGGGTTCCGGTCCGGCGGGTGCCGGCTGCGGCGCGGCGGGGCCGGGCCGCAGCGCCGAACCGGCCGCCGGGGCCGCCTCGGCCAGGAGCCCCCAGCGCGGCGCGTACCCCTCGGTCCAGAGCGCCGCGCAGGTGCGGCGCAGGGCCGCCAGGCCCGGCAGGCGCGGGGAGGAGGTGGAGACCGAGAGATGCGGGCGCTCGCGCAGGGTGTCCTCGACGAAGCCCGGCAGGCTGCCCGGACCCAGCGTGACGAAGCCGCGCACGCCCTCGTCCTCGTACAGCCGCAGGGTCAGCTCGCGGAAGCGGACCGGCTCCAGCAGGTGCCGTACGACCAGGTCGCGTACGTCCTGCGGTGCGGACGGGAAGGGCGCGCACGTGGTGGCCGACCACACCGGGAGCCCCGCGGGCCGCAGCGGCAGCCGGTCGAAGGCGGCCCGGACCTGCCCGAGGTACGGCTCCCACATCGGGGTGTGGAAACCCGAACGGAACGGCAGCTCCTGACCGAACACCCCGTCACCGCGCAACCGCGCCACGGCGGCCGCCACTTGTGCCGGATCCCCGCAGATCACCGACTGGTGGGGGCAGTTGTCGTGACTGACCACCACTCGGTCCAGGTCGTGGAGGGCGGCCCGGGCCCGCGCCGCGCCGCAGCCCAGCGCCGCGTACACGAGGTCAGGGACCCGGAGATCGCCCGGGCGCAGCGAGTCGAGGAAGGTGTCGGCCGCCTCCTGCGGGTACAGGCCGGCGGCCACCATCGCCGCCCACTCGCCCAGGCTGTGACCCGCCAGCACATCGGCGTCGACGCCCAGTCCGGGCAGGACACGGGCGAAGAACCGGCCCGTCGCGATCGCGTCGAGTGCCCGCTCCACCAGGGACTCGCCGCGGGTCAGCCGGGGCGCCGGCAGCGCGAACCGCTCCGCCACGTCGTCCACCACGGGGGCGAACTCCGGCTCCAGGCCCGGGAACAGGAACGCCACCCGGCCGCCCAGCGGCTCCGGGGCGAACCACACGTCCCCGCGCCCCCGCCACGGCCGGCCGCGCGCCACCACCTTGGCGGCCAGCGCGAGCCGCTGGGGCGTGGGCCCGACCACCGCGACCCGGCAGGGCCCGTCGCCGCCGGACACCGGGACGGCGGACGCCAGCCGGGCCGACAGCTGCGCCGGAGTGCCGGCGCCGATGAGGAGTACGTCGTCTCCCGCGGCCGGTCCCACCGGCGCGGCCGGGGCCCCCAGCGGCAGGAACCGGCGCACCGGAGCCGGGCGGGCCGGGGCGGGGACCGCTGCGGGAGCCGGGCGCGAGGCCGTCGGAGCCTCCTCCAGCACCACATGGGCGTTGATCCCGCCGAAGCCGAACGCGTTGACCCCGGCCCGGCGCGGCTGCGGTCCGCGCTCCCACGGCTCGGCCGCGCCCACCGGCCGCATCCGCGTCCGGGCCAGGTCCGGGTGCGGCTCCTCGATGTGCAGCGTCGGCGGCAGCACCCCCTCGTACACGGCGAGCGCGGCCTTGATCAGCCCGGCCATGCCGGAGGCCTGCATGGTGTGCCCGAGCATCGACTTCACCGAGCCGAAGCCGATCCCGCGTCCGCTCCCCGGCTCCGGTGGGCCGAACACCTGCGCCAGGGTGTCCAGTTCGGCCGCGTCCCCGACCGGGGTGCCCGTGCCGTGCGCCTCCAGCAGACCCAGCGCGCCCGGCGCCCGCGGATCCAGCCCGGCCTCCCGCCAGGCCCGGTCCAGGGCCTGCACCTGGCCCGCGACCAGCGGGCTCATCAGGCTCGCCGCACGGCCGTCCCCGGCCACGCCCGTGCCGCGGATCACCGCGTACACGCGGTCGCCGTCGCGCTCCGCGTCCGCCAGCCGCTTCAGCAGCACCACCCCGGTGCCCTCGGACAGCAGGGTTCCGTCGGCCCGGCGGTCGAAGGGCCGGATCCGCTCGCTCGGGCTGAGCGCCCGCAGCTGCGTGAACACGCTCCACAGCGTCGCGATGTGACAGTGGTGGACCGCACCCGCGACCACCACGTCGCAGCGCCCGGCGGCCAGCAGCCCCACCGCCTGGTCCACCGCCAGCAGGGAGGATGCGCAGGCCGCGTCCAGGGTGTAGGCGGGCCCGCGGAAGTCCAGCCGGTTCGCGGTCCGGGCTGCGGTGAAGCTCGGCACCAGCCCGATCGACGCGTCCGGCCGCTCCGGCCCCAGCGCGTCCTGGAACGCGGAGCGCACCGCCGCGATCCGCCGCTCACCCAGCTCCGGCGCCAGCTCCCGCAGGGTCTGCGCCAACTGGTGTGCCGTACGCACCCGTTGGTCGAGACGGGCGGTGGCCACCCCCATGAACCCGCCGCGCCCCAGGACCACCCCGATCCGCGACCGGTCGGCGGGCAGCCGGGCCTCGCCGCCCGCGTCGGCGATCGCCTCGGCCGTCGCGTGCAGGGCCAGCATCTGGTCCGGCTCGGCCCCCTCCACGGCGGCCGGCATGATCCCGAACCGGGTCGGGTCGAAGGCGGCGAGACCGTCGACGAAACCGCCCCGCCGGCAGTAGAACCGGTCGCCCGCCACCGGTCCGGTCGCGCTCTGCGGGTCGTAGTACACCTCGGGGTCCCAGCGCTCCGGCGGGACCTCGCCGATGCAGTCCGTACCGGCGAACAGATTGCGCCGGTACGCGGCCAGATCGGCGGCCCCCGGGAACACCGCTCCCATCCCGACGATCGCGGCATCGGCCGGGCGCGGGCCGCGCCGCTCTGCGTCACGCATCGCCCCGGCCCTCCTCCGCCATCAGGACCACCTGTACGTCGGTCCCGTACGCCAGTTCGTCGAGGAACGCGGCGGTCCCCGCCTCCGGCGCGATGAGCGGGATCCCGCGCCGGACGTACGCACGCTCCAGCTCGGGGCTGACCATCCCGCCCGCCTCCGCCGCCCAGGGGCCCCAGTCGACGGACAGCACCCGGCCCGGGAAGGACTCCGCCCAGGTGTGCGCGAGGCAGTCGAGGGCGTCGTTGGCCGCGGCGTAGTCGCACTGGCCGCGGTTGCCGTACACCCCGGCGACGCTGCCGAACAGCGCCAGGAACCGGGGCGCGGGCCAGGACCCGTGCTCGGCCGCCGCGGCGGCCAGATGGCGGGCCCCGTCGACCTTGGTGGTGAACACGGCGGTGAAGTCGGCCGGTTGCTTGTCCCGCAGCAGCCCGTCCCGCAGCACCCCGGCGCCGTGCACGATGCCGTCCAGGCGGCCGTGGCGCTCCCGTACGCCGGCCACGACCGCCCGGACGGCCCGCTCGTCGGTGACGTCCGCGCAGTGGTAGCGGACGGAGGCGGCCGCCGCGTTCAGGGCGGCCAGAGTGGCCCGCACCTCGCGCTCGGCGAGGATCCGCGAGGCCGCCGCCTCGATCTCCGCGGGCGTACGCAGCCCTGCGGCGATCAGGGCCGCGCGCAGTGCGACCCGGTCCTGCGCCTGGGTGAATTCGTCGGCGGCGGTGGCGGGTTCGGGGGTACGGCCGACCAGTTCCAGGTGGCATCCGGTGGCGCGGGCCAGTGCGAGCGCGGTGCGGGCGGTGATCCCGCGGGCCCCGCCGGTGAGCAGGACCACCGAGTCGCGGTCCAGGGGCGGTGGGCCGTCGGACGCGCGCAGTGGGGTCGGTACGGGGCGGCGGGTGACACGGGTTCCCTCGGCGGTGTAACCCACGGAGGCGGGGGCGTCGGTGGTACCGCTGCCGCTGCCGCCGTCGTCGCCGCTGCTCAGTTCCGCGACCAGTTGGGTCGCGATGCGTTCCGGGTCCTCCTTGGGGTGGATGTGCACGGCGCGCACCAGCGCGTCGGGGTATTCGAGGGCCGCGCTGCGGGCGAAGCCGTGCAGCCCGGCGCCGGTGGAGCCGGGCCCGGTGACGAGCAGCAGCCGTGGCGTGCCGGTCGTCAGGGCCTGCCGGAGCCCCGGGAAGGCTTCGGGCAGTACGGGGCCGGCGGTGGTGCGCAGCGCGGAGAGGTCGACGAGGCCGTCGAAGCCGGGCTCGGCCGAGGGCAGGACCGTCGGCACGGCGCCGTGCGCGTCCAGGGCCGCGAGAAGTGCGGGCGCGATGGCCTGGCCGTCCTCGACGACGCCGATGCGCAGGCCGCGCAGGGTCTCGGGGGCGCCGTCGGCCGCCGGTACGGGCAGCAGGTCCACCCGGAGCCGGCTGACGGGGGGTCCCACGGGGCCGCAGCCGGGCGTGCCGGGTCCGGTGGGTGTGGTGGGTGTGGTGGGTGCGGCTGGTGTGCGGGAGGTGACCCAGTCGACGATGCCGCGGAGGGTCTTGATCCGGGACAGTTCCTCGACCGCGGACTCGGCGGAGCCGCCGCCCGGGTCCTGGGGGAGTCCGATCCGGTCGGCGAGGGCTCCGATGATCTCCACCCGCTTGATGGAGTCGATGGAGAGGTCCGCCTCCAGGTCCAGTTCGGGGTCGAGCATGTCCCGGGGGTATCCGGTCCGGGTGTGGACGATCTCCAGGACGAGGTCCATGACCTCCTCGGCGGTGCGGGGACCCGGCTGTGCGGGGGCGGGGGCGGGGGCGGCAGGGCGGGCGGTTCCGGCGGGGCCGGGCGCGCGCCGGGGCGTCTCCTCGGGCGCCGAACGTGGCGAGGTGTCGGAAGGCGCGGCGGCAGTGCGTTCGGCGCCCTGCGGGGATCGCCCCGACACACTCCCGGCCCCACCGGCCCCGCCCCGGGGATCCGCCGGCCCGGAACCCAGGTAGCTGAGGAGGACGTTCCGTTGGGCCTCGACCAGATCGCGGGTGCCTCGGAGGTACTCCAGTACTGCCTCCTCCCGACGGTCGGATCCGGAGACCGCCGGCGTGTCCGGCGGAGCCACCCGCCGGGCCGGGCGGAGGCCGCCCGGGACGGGGGCGCCGTCCGCGGTGCGGACCAGGTGGCCGTCCACCAGCCAGCCCGGTCGCCGCGGGGCGTGCTCCGGGAGGCGGGAGGTGCGGCCGCGGAAGAGGGCGTGTGGCGTCACCGGAACGCCTGCCGCCATGAGTTCGGCCACCGCGGTGACCAGCCTGAGCAGGCCGTGCTCGCCCGGTACGTCCAGCGGGACCACCGTGTGCGGTCGCCCGTGCAGGATCCGGCCGACCAGACCGGAGAGGACCCGGCCGGGCCCCGCTTCCACGAACGTCCGGACACCGGCCGCGTACATGGCCTCCACCTGCTCGACGAACCGGACCGGCTCCGCGACCTGGCGTGCGGCAAGGCTTCGTACGTCTTCGGGTGTCGTCGGATACCGGGCGGCCGTTGTGTTCGACCAGACCGGGGTGTGGGGAGTCGATACCGGTGTCGTCGCCAGTTCCGCTGCGAGGGTTCCGGCGGCCTCGGCCACCACCGCGCTGTGGAAGGCGCAGGCCACGGGGAGGGGGTCGGCCGAGAGGCCTGCCTCGCGAAGGGCCGTCAGCGCCCTGGACACGGCCGCCGTCGGGCCCGAGATCACGCACTGCCGGGGCGCGTTGTGGTTCGCCACCACGCATCCGGCGCGGGCCGCGATCTCCCGTACCTCCTGCGGCGCGGCCGACACCGCCGCCATCGATCCCGGATCCGCGCCGGCGGCCGCCACGATCGCCTCGGCCCGGCGGGCGCTCAGCCGCAGCAGGCTCTCCGTGTCGTAGGCCCCGGCCGCCCACAGTGCGGTGAGCTCCCCGTACGAGTGCCCGGCCACGCAGTCCGGCCGTACGCCGAGCTCGCCGAGCAGCAGGTGGGCCGCCGCCCCCGCGAGGCCCAGGGCCGGCTGTGCGATGCGGGTGTCGGTGACCGCCGTCCGCTGCGCCGTTCGGCGTTCGGCGGTGAACGCCGCCGGCGGGAACATCGTCGACACCACCGCGGGCGGGGCCGAGTCCAGCAGGGCGCGCAGGGCGGGGAACGCCGTGAAGAGGTCGGCGAGCATGCGCGGGCGCTGGCTGCCCTGGCCGGGGAAGAGGAACGCCACCTTGCCCGGCTCCGCCGTCTCCTCCCGTACGTGGACCCCCGCGCCCGGGGTGAAGGTGCGGGCCTGCTCCAGGCGGGCCGCCAGTTCGTCGTGATCGGCCGCCACCACCGAGACCATGACCGGGCCGGGGGCTGCGGCGGTGGTCTCCGCCGCGAGGTCCCGCAGGGGCCAGGGCCGCCCGGCCGCGTCGTTCTCCTCCAGCCGCGCCGCGAGCCGGGCCATCGCCCGGCCCGCCGCCCGCCGGTCCTCGCCGCGGAAGCAGAACAGCTCCGCCGGCCACTCCTCCAGCCCGTGCCGGGGCTCCGCCGAGCCCCCGTGACCGGCCAGCACGGCGTGGTAGTTGGTGCCGCCGAAGCCGAAGGCGCTGACCCCCGCGAACCGCCGTTCCGCGGGCACCGGCCAGGGCCTGGCCTCGCTGTCGAAGGAGAACGGGCTGGTCTCCGCCCGCCAGGCCGGGTTGGGCGTGTCGATGTGCAGGGTCGGGGGCCGCACGCCCGTGTGGACCGCCCGGGCCGCCTTGATCAGCCCGGCCAGCCCGGCCGCGCACTTGGTGTGCCCGAGCTGCGATTTCACGGATCCCAGCGCGCAGGACCCGGGCTCGGCCCCGGACGCGGTGAACAGCTCGCTCAGCACGGCGAGTTCCGTGCTGTCCCCGACGACCGTGCCCGTGCCGTGCGCCTCGATCAGGCCCACCTCGTCCGCCGTGATGCCGGCCCGGGCGTACGCCCGCTCCAGGGCCCGCCGCTGCCCTTCCGGCCGGGGCGCGGTCAGGCCGAGGGACCGGCCGTCGCTGGCGGCGCCCACCGCCTTGATCACGGCGTACACGCGGTCGCCGTCGCGTTCCGCGTCCGCGAGCCGCTTCAGGACGAGCGCGCCGACGCCCTCGCCGAGCGCGATTCCGTCGGCGGCCGCGTCGAAGGGCCGGCAGCGCCCGCCGGGCGACAGCGCGCGGACGGAGGCGAACATCAGGTAGTCGTTGATGCCGTTGTGCACATCGGCGCCACCGCACAGCACCATGTCGCTGTCGTGGTCGCGCAGTTGGCGGCAGGCGAGGTCCAGCGCGGCGAGCGAGGAGGCGCAGGCGGCGTCGACCGTGCAGTTCGCGCCGCCCAGGTCGAGGCGGTTGGCGACCCGCCCGGCGATGACGTTGGCGAGGATCCCGGGGAAGGAGTCCTCGGTGAGGCGCGGCAGCTGTTCGTCCAGCCCGGCCGGGAGCTCCCCCAGGTAGGCGGGGTGCAGGGCGCGCAGCCCGTAGGCGCCGGCGAGTTCGGTACCGGCCTCCGCGCCGAAGACCACCGAGGTCCGCGACCGGTCGAAGGCGCGGTCCTTGCCGTAGCCCGCGTCCCCGAGGGCCCGCGCCGAGATCTCCAGGGCCAGCAGCTGCACCGGCTCGATCCCGGCGAGCGAGGCGGGCGGGATGCCGTGCGCGAGGGCGTCGAAGGGCACCGGGCCGAGGAAGCCGCCCCAGCGGGACGGGGTGCGCTCACCGGCCCGGGCCGGGTCGGCGTCGTAGTAGAGTGCCGGGTCCCAGCGTTCGGCCGGCACCTCGGTGACGGCGTCGGTCCCGGCGAGGACCATGGCCCAGTAGGCGGCGAGGTCGGGTGCGCCGGGGTAGGCGCAGGCCATCCCGACGATGGCGATGTCGAGCGGGTCGGCCGCCTGTGGCGCCCGCTCCGCGGACGGCCCGGCGTCGGCGAGTTCGCGGGCCCGGCGTTCCAGCAGGGCGGTGGCCCCGTCGGTGACCTGCGCGTGCAGCGCGGCGATCGTGGTGGTGCCCGTGCGCAGGGTGGCGGCCTGGCCCAGCATGAACAGCCCGTCGGTCCGCTGCTGTTCCTCGCCGACCGGTTCGAGGCCGGTCCCGTCGGGGTTCCGGCGCATGCCCTTGCTGGCGATCCGCAGCCTCCCCAGGTTCAGCCGCTCCAGCTCCTCCCACATCGTGCGCGGCTCGATGCCGCTCTCTGTGAGCCGGCGGCGGGTCGCCTCGAAGGTCGCGGCGTACGGGGTGGCCGCGCACCGGGTGGCGTGTCCCGGCGCGGTGCGCAGCAGGACGGTGTCCGCGCACTCCACCGCCGCCCGCTGGAAACCCGGCCGGATGGCGCCCGCCGCCACGGCCTCCTCGGCGAACAGGTAGGCGGTGCCCATGAGTACGCCGATCCGGGCGCCCCGGGCGGCCAGCGGGGCCGCGGCGGCCACCGCCATCGCGGCGGACCGTTCGTCGTGGATGCCGCCCGCGAACAGCAGGTCCAGGGCTTCGGGTTCGGGGCAGGTGAGCAGGCGTTCGATCTGCTCCTCCCACAGCGGGAAGGAGGCGCGCGGCCCGACGTGTCCGCCGCACTCCAGCCCCTCGAAGACGAACCGCCGCGCCCCCTCGGCGAGGTAGCGCTCCAGCAGGCCGGGGGAGGGCACGTGCAGGTGGGTCCGGATCCCGGCGGCCTCCAGCGGGGCCGCCTGCGCCGGGGTGCCGCCCGCGATGATCGCGTAGGGCGGGGCCGCCCCGGTCACGGCTGCCAGTTGCTCCCGGCGCAGCTCGGGCGGGGCGAAGCCGAGCAGTCCCACGCCCCAGGGGAGGTCCCCGAGCCGCTCGGCCGTCTCCGCCAGCAGCCCGCGTACGTCGGGGCCCTCCATCACCGCGAGCGCGAGGTACGGGACCCCGCCCGCGGCGGCCACCGCCGCGGCGAAGGCCGCCTGATCGCTCACCCGGGTCATCGGGCCCTGCGCGACGGGGTGCGGCCGCCGGAGGGGCCGGGCCCGTACGACGGCCTCCAGATGCCCGGCGACGGCCGCCCGTACGGCCTGCAGGACGCCGCCCGTGGTCCGGTACCGCGCGGCCAGCCGGGCCGCCGAGGCGCCGTCCTGCCCGACCGGCAGCAGCTGGGTCCGCAGGTCGCGGGCGCCGAGCAGGGTGGGTACGGGCCCTTCGGGCGGGGTCAGATCGGGCCGTGCGAACACCCGGTGCCCGTCGGCCGTCCGGGTCTCGGAGCCGTCCATCGCCCGCAGCGCGGCGGCGACTTCCTCCGGGAGCCCGGCCTCGCCCTCCGTGGTCAGGGCCAGTTGTACGTCGAGCAGCACCCCGGCGGCCCCGCCCGCGACGGCCGCCGCCGCCGTGTGCGGGCCGATCCCGCCGCAGGCCCGTACGGGTACCCGGACCGCAGGGTCGCCGAGGAGCTGCTGGAGCAGGACGAAGGTGGTGGCCGGGCCCACCCGGCCGCCCCCCTCGTGGCCCTTGGCCACCAGTGCGTCCGCCCCGGCGGCCACGGCCGTCCTGGCCTCGGCCGCGCCGGTGACCTCGGCCCACACCCGGGGCCGCCCGGCCGCGGCGGCCCATGCGGCCACCCGCTCGGGGGTGTGCGAGGCGGGGTCGGCGAGCAGCACGGTGTCCACCGCCGCAGGCAGCTCCCCGGGGCCGAGCGGGCAGCCGGCCGGCACCCGCACCCCGTACCGGGCGCCCGCGCCGAGCCGGCGGCCCGGCTCCGCGACACCGCGCCGCGCGGCGTCGGCGTCCCGGCCGAGGTCGAGCAGGCCGAGGGCCCCGGCGCGTTCGGCGGCGATCACGACGGCCGGGTGGGGTTCCTCGAAGGGGCTGACCGCGACGACCAGGTCACGGGTGGCGGCGGCGGGCTGCGGGTGCTGGGGGGTCACGGGCGCTCCTCTTCCAATGCTGTGTGACATGGCGCAGTGCGGGACGGAAGGAAGGACGAACGACGGGCGGGCGAACCGACGTGCCGACGTACCGGCGAGCTGACGTGCCGCCGTGCCGACGTGCCGACGTGCCGACGAGCCGTGCAACGGCAGTGCGGGGCAGGGTGGAAGAAGGGGGAGCGCGGCGGTCACGCGCACACCGGCCGGGGCACCCGCCGCGGGTACGGCGGGATTGAGCCGTGGTCAAACACCCGCATGCCGCGATGCATCGTGCGGGGGCCACCCTGCACTGTCAACAGCCATGCGGAATACGATGCTTCGCGCCATCGGCATACACGTGCCACCCGGATTCCCGCCCGGGCGGACCCACGACACACCCCCGCCGAGCCGGTGGCCTGCGGCGTTCTCCGGCGGGCGGGGCCGCCCCCGCCGCGCGGGCCGGCGTACCGCGGCCCCGCGGGCATGCCGCGACGGCATGAGTGGTCACCGACCGGGCATGACCGTCACGCCGGACCCGGTCAGTTGTTCACCCGACGAGCCCTTACAGGTACAGCCTCACGCGGTTACCGTCCGGTCATGACCCCCACCCTCGCGCAGCTCCGCTACCTCGTCGCCGTCGCCGACTGCCGGTCCATCACCGGGGCCGCCGCCTCGGTCTTCGTCGCCCAGTCCGCGCTCTCCCGGGCCGTGCAGGCCATGGAGCGCGATCTCGGCGTCGAGCTCCTGGCCCGCCGGGGAAGGGGGGTGGACCTCACGCCGGAGGGGGCCCGGGTCGTCCGGCTGGCCCGGACCGTGCTCAACGCGGTGGAGGCCATCGACGACATCGGGACCCCGCTCGGCGGGGGTGCCCGGGCGGTCCTGACCCTGGTCACCACCCCCACCCTCGCCCTCGACCTGGCCGCCGACCTGATCGCGGCCTTCACCGGACGGCACCCGGCCGTCGACGTCCGGCTCCAGCAGCACGACAGCAGGGAGGCCCTGGTCGAGGAGGTGACCCAGGGGCGCTCGGAACTGGCCCTGGTCGACCTGCCCGTCGACAAGGAGCTGTCCACCCACTTCATCCAGGAGCGGGAGGTGGTGCTGATATCGCCGCCGGGCTCCCGGCTGCCCCACCCGATGCCCCTGCGCATGCTCGACGGGCTGCCGATGGTGCTGCCCACACCGGGGACCGGCCGGCGCACCGAGATGGAGGCCATGTTCAGCTGCCTCGGAGTGCGGCCCGTCCCCACCCTGGAGGTCGACGAACGGCTCGCGTGGGTGACGGGTGTGACGGACGGCCGGGGCTCCCTCATCTGGTACCGGGACGTGGTGCTGAGGGCCTTCGGGAGCCGGGCCGAGATCCGCTCCTTCACACCGCCGCTGCTGCGCCCGGTGGGCATCGCCCACGCCCGGCGGCCGCTCAGCCGGGCGGCCCGCGCGTTCATCGCGCAGGCCGGGCACAAGGCACCCGTCCGGGAGCCGGTGCGCTGACCACATGCCGCCGCGGCATTGAACGATGCTCGAACGGGAGGGGGCGGGGTCTGGCAGGCCGACTGATGGCCCCTCACATTGTGCGCATGTCCCGACTCCTGACACCCCCACGGGCCGCCGCCCTCGCGACCGCGGCCCTCGCCACCCTCCTGCCCGCGCTCGCCTGGATGGCCACGGCCACCGCATCCACCGCATCCACCGCATCCACCGGCTCCGCCACCCCGCCGGCCGCCGCCGTGGACCTGGCGCCGGAGAAGAAGTGCACCCTCCCCGGCGGCCTCGCCGAGCTCAGCGGCCTCGCCATGAGCCGCAAACATCCCGGCGTCTTCTACGCCGTCAACGACAGCGGGAACACCAACCAGGTCTTCGCCGTCGACTGCAACAGCGCCACCGGCCGGCTGCTGGCCACCTTCACCGTCGCCGGCGTCGGCAACACCGACTGGGAAGGCCTGGCGCTCGGTACGGACGCGGGAGGCGGCCCGGCGATCCTGGTCGGCGACATCGGGGACAACCTCAGCGGGCGCGCGGAGATCACCGTGCACCGGTTCGCCGAGCCCGATCAGCTCACGAACGCCACGGTCACGCCCGTGACCTACCGCTTCGCCTACGCCGACGGCAAGCACGACGCCGAGTCCCTGCTCGCCGATCCCGTGACCGGCCGGCTCTACGTCGCCAGCAAGCTCATCGGTGCCGCCGGCCGGCTGTACCAGGCCCCGCTGCCGCCGGTGACCGGTCAGGTCAACACCCTCACCGCGGTCCGGCCCGGCCCGGTGTTCGCCACCGACGGTGCTTTCTCGCCGACGGGTGCCTCGTACGCCCTGCGCAGTGGCGGGCCGCTGGGCGCCAACACGGCCTCCGTGTACGACACGGCCGGGGTCAAGCTCGCGGACGTCGCCCTCCCGGCCCAGTCGCAGGGGGAGACGGTGACGTACGCCGACTGCGCGAACCTGCTCGTGGGTTCGGAGAACGACACGCAGATCTGGCGGGTCCCGCTGCCACCGGAGGCCACCCCGGGCTGCGGCGCCACGCCTACCCCCACACCCACCCCTACCCCCACACCCACCCCTACCCCCACACCCACGCCCACGTCGACCCCCACACCCACGCCGACCCCGACGCCCACCCCCGGCGGGCTGAAGCTCACCGACCCCGGCCCGCAGACGTGCAAGTTCAACCAGTCCTGCACCGTCCAGCTCACCACCACCGGGGCGAAGCCCCCCGTCCGGTACGCCGCCACCGGTCTGCCCTGGGGCCTCACGCTCGACAGCGCCTCCGGCCGGATCACCGGCAAGCCCTGGGGCAGCGGCGTCTTCCAGGTCACCGCCACCGCCGGCGATGCCACCGGAGCCACCGCGGGCACCACCTTCACCCTGACCCTCAACTGGTTCTGAGACAGGACGGGAACGGGCTTGTCCAACCCGCCCCCGAGGCCGCACTGTTGACCGAGTTCCGTCCATCAGGTCAGGAGAACCGGCTTGTCGTCCCACATCTCACCCGTCCCGCAGGGCCCGGCCGCCCCGCACGTGATCGACCCCGCCGGCGGC
Organism: Streptomyces sp. NPDC030021; assembly: GCF_055574035.1. Lineage (NCBI taxonomy): Bacteria > Bacillati > Actinomycetota > Actinomycetes > Kitasatosporales > Streptomycetaceae > Streptomyces > Streptomyces sp. NPDC030021. The sequence continues at coordinate 52,366 of NZ_JBVIAH010000001.1, read as the reverse complement.
TGCCCGCACGCCCTCAACGCCCGGCTGCGCGCCGAGCACGGCGCGGTGGCGGAGGTCGTGCTCCCCGGTGGGGTCCCCGGGGCGGTCGTCCTGGGGCACGACGCGCTGAAGGAGTTCCTCGCCCACCCCGATGTGGCCAAAGGCGCCCGGCACTTCCCCGCCCTGCACGACGGCACCATCCCCGCCGACTGGCCGCTGCGGGTCTTCGCCAACGCCCAGGGCATGCACACCGCGGACGACGCCGACCACCGCCGCCTGCGCGCGCTGGTCGGCAAGGCCTTCACCATCCGCCAGGTGGAACGGCTGCGGCCGCGCGTCGAGGAGCTGACCGCCGAACTCCTCGATGACCTCGGGCGGGCCGCGGCCGGGTCCCCCGACGGGACCGCCGACCTGTACGAGCACTTCGCCCTCCCGCTCCCGATGAACGTCATCTGCGAGCTGCTCGGCGTGGACCCCGAGCACCGGGGCCGGCTGCACCACCTGACCAACCAGGTGATCATCGCCACCGACATCACCCCGGCCGAGAAGATGGCCGCCCTGCAGGAACTCATGGCCCTGACCGGCACGATCGCGGCCGCCCGCGCCGCGAACCCCGGCGAGGACCTGACCAGCGCCCTCATAGCCGCCCGCGAGGACGACGGGGACCGGCTCACCCAGGCCGAACTCATCGGCACCATGCGGCTGATGCTCGTCGCGGGCCACGAGACCACCCTCAACCTCATCGTCAACGCGGTCCGCGCGCTGTGTGCCCACCGCGACCAGCTCGCGCTCGTCCTGGAAGCCAAGGCCACCTGGTCGGACGTGGTGGACGAGACCCTGCGCTGGGACACCCCGGTCAGCTGGTTCCCGTTCCGCTACCCCACCCGCGACCTGACCGTCGACGGGACCGTGATCCCGCAGGGCACCCCGGTGCTCGCCGGATACAGCGCGGCGGGCCGCGACGAGTCCTTCCACGGTCCGGACGCCGACCGCTTCGACCTCACCCGCCCCACCGCCGCCCGCAGCCTCTCCTTCGGTCACGGCGCCCACTACTGCACCGGGGCCCCGCTCGCCCGGCTGGAGGCCACGATCGCCCTGGAGCGGCTCTTCACCCGCTTCCCCGACCTCGACCTCGCCGTCCCGGACGCCGAACTCCCGTACCAGAACAGCTTCATCAGCAACAACGTCCGCTCACTCCCGGTCCGCCCCGGCCGGCAGGCCACTTCCTAGCGCCCGGACGCGTACGTCCACCGTGTGCCACCCCGTCGCCCCGTCCGGCACGGTCCCGGTGCGGACCCCCGTCTGCACCGCGCCCGTGCCGTCCGTGGCGCGGACCTCCAGGGTGTGCGGCCCGGGGGTGGCCTCCCACGTCCAGGCCCACTGGCGCCAGGTGTCGGCCCCGTCCGCCGTCCCGAGCCGCGCCTCCTGCCAGGGGCCGCCGTCCACCCGTACCTGGACCCGCTCGATCCCGCGGTGCTGGGCCCAGGCCACCCCGGCGACCGCCACCCGGCCCGGCGCCAGGTCGGCGTACGGGCGCGGGGTGTCGATCCGCGACTGCGTCTTGACCGTGGCCTGCTGGGCCCAGGACCGGCGCACCCAGTAGGCGTCGTAGGCGGCGAAGGTGGTCAGCCGCAGCTCGGTGAGCCACTTGCACGCGGAGACGTACCCGTACAGGCCCGGTACGACCATCCGCACCGGGAACCCGTGGGCGAAGGGCAGCGGCAGGCCGTTCATGCCGACGGCCAGCAGTGCCGCCCGGCCGTCCATGACGGCCTCGACCGGCGTTCCGATGGTCATGCCGTCCACCGAACGCGCCACCAGCTGGTCGGCGGGCCCGCCCTCGGACGGCGGCCGCACCCCCGCCTCCCGGAGCAGGTCCCCGAGACGTACGCCGAGCCAGCGGGCGTTGCCCGCGTACGGGCCGCCGACCTCGTTGGACACACAGGTGAGGGTGATGTCGTGCTCGGCCACCGGGCGGGCGAGGAGGCTGCGCAGATCCAGGGTCAGGGGCCGGGCCACCCCCTCCCCGTGGATGCGCAGCCGCCAGGTGTCCGCGTCCACGCGCGGAACGACCAGTGCGGTGTCCACCCGGTAGAAGTCCTGGTTCGGGGTGAGGAAGGGGCCGAGCCCGGGCACCCGCAGGTCCGCCCCGGCGGGCACCGGCGGCGCGGGCACGGTGGGCCGGGGGAGGACGAAGCGGGCCCGGGAGGCGGTGGCGTCGGCGCTGCCGTGCGCCCCCAGACGCCGTGCCCCGAGTCCGACCCCGGCCGACGCCGCCAGGACGGCGACGACCAGCCGGCCGAAGCCACGCCGGTCCATCGCCCCGGCCCCGCCCTGCGAGGCTCCGGCCGGGCGGGTCCGCCTCCCGGCCGTCACCAGCAGGTACAGCACCCCGGCCGAGACCAGTGCGCCCACCAGCGAGGGCAGCGCGTCCTGCCAGGAGGCGTCCGGCCGGCTGAGCGCGGCCAGCGCCCCCACCAGCCCGAAACCGCCCGTGACGGCGATCGCGGCCGGGAGGTGGCGTACGGCGAGCAGCCCGGTGCCTACGGCGACCGCGGCCAGCACGGCGAGGATGCCGAGACCCAGCACCAGCTTGTCGGAGGGGCCGAACAAGCGGATGGCCCATTCCCGGACGGCCACCGGCGTCAGGTCGACCACGGCCCCGCCGACGGCCGTGACCGGCGAGGCCTCGGGCCGGCCGGCCGCCGCGGCCAGCTGCGCGGCCGCCAGCCCGGCCACGGCCGCGACGATTCCGCTGACGGCACCCATCGTGCGCCGCGGCCGCACGGAACGGCTCGGGTCTGACTCCACACGGCCAGTGTCCCGCGCCCGGGCACTTCTGTGCGGCCGCCGTGCCGCCGCACCGGCCGCCGCCGTGCCGCTGCCGTGCCGCCGGGCCTGACCTTGCCGGGCCGGGCGGTGCCGGGGTCTTGCGCCCAGGGCGAAAGGACCATGCCCCGAGCGAACGGGCCGCGGCGACGGCCGGGCGCGCGGCAACGATGACGACATGACCCCTTATCGTTCCCCGGAAGCGTGGACACCGTGCTCCTGAAACCCGACCGCACCATCCGCGCCTCGCCCTACCGGCCCGTACTCACCCACTCGACGCTGCGCCGCCTGTTACCGGGGTTCACCGTCTCCTCCCTCGGCGACGGCATGGCCGTGGTCGCCGTCAGCTGGCTGGCGATCGAGATCGCACCGGCGGCGGAACGCGGCATGTGGGTAGCCCTGGCGGCCGCGGCCTACACGCTCTCGGGCGCCGCGGGAGCCGTCCTCCTCGGCCGGTTCCTGCGGCACCGCTCCCCGGCCCGACTGGTCGCATGCGACGCCCTGCTGCGCGCCACCGCCCTGGGCGCGATCCCCGTGTGCCAGGCCCTCGGGACGCTGAGCGTCGAGCTGTACGTCGCCCTGCTCGCTCTGTCCTCCGTCCTCCACTCCTGGGGCCAGGCCGGCGTCCACACCTTGCTGGCCCGGCTGCTGCCGGAGCGCGACCACCTGGCCGGCAACGCCGTCCTGTCCGGCATCCGCTCGCTCTCCACCGTCTTCGGCCCGCCGCTCGCGGGCGCCCTGATCCTGTGGGGTGGCGCTGCGACGGTGATCGCCGTCGACGCGGCGACCTTCCTCGTCCTAGCCGCCACCTTCCTCTTCGGTGTGCCGCACGACGCCGCGCCCGCGCCCGAGGGGGGCACTTCCCGGACCGCGGGCTTCGCCGTCATCCGCCGCACCCCGGCCCTGATGGGCCTGCTCGCCCTGAGCTTCGCCTTCTTCTGCCTCTTCGGTCCCGTGTACGTCGCCCTGCCGCTGTACGTGTCGGACGGGCTGGGCGCTCCGGCGGGCCTGCTGGCCGCCTTCTACACCGCGTTCGGTGTCGGCGCCGTCCTCGGCTCCGTCCTGACCGGCTACCTGAACCGCCTGCCGGTGTGGCCGACCACGACCGGCATCGTCGCCGCCGTCGGTGCCTTCATACTGCCGACGGGGCTCGGAGCGCCGACGGCCGTCGCCGTCGCCGGGTTCGCAGCCGCCGGGCTGCTCTGGCCTCCGTACGCCTCGCTCTCCACCGCCCTCTTCCAGCGTTCCGCCCCGCCGGAACTGCTTCCCCAGACGCTGGCCGCGAGCTCCGCGGTCCAGCTGCTCGCGGTGCCGCTCGGTACCGTGCTGGGCGGCCCGCTGGTGGCCGGGCTCGGAGCCCGGGAGACCCTGCTGCTCTCGGCCGCCTCGATCGCCGTCCTCGGCCTGGCGGCCGCCGGAGCCGCACGCGCGGGGCGGAAACGAAGCCCGTGAATCTGCGCTGCCGGCCTGCCCGGGGTCCGGGCAGGCCGGCGGCCGGAATCAGCGGGCGGCGGCCGGTGGCAGGGCCGCCGCGATCTCGGCGGCCAGCCGGTACGGGTCACCGTTCGGCCGGTTCGGATGGCGCGTGGTGCGCCCCGCCCACTCCGCCTCGAAGGCGTGCCAGTCGATCTCGCGCGGCGCGGCCTTCTTCACCAGCGACTCGTCCAGCGAAGCGAAGTAGCGCGCCCACCGGGGTGCGTACAACTCCGAGATCAGGCCGCTCCATTCACGGTTCGCATAGTCGTGCAGGAAACCGCCCTCGCTGGTGCTGCGGCGGCCCCACACGCTCAGCAGCGACCGGGCGTCGTACTCGTACCGGTCCTGCTCGGCCCGGTCCGCGCCCCAGGAGCGCGCCGCGGAGAGCCAGGTGCCGAGGAGGAAGGCCGGGTCGGATCCGGTGACCGCCTCCAACTTCCGCTCCCCGTCCTGCCATTCGGCCGCCAGGGCCCGGAAGCGGGTCAGGTCCTTGGCCTCGTAGGCCGCCCTGATCTTCGGCAGCAGCACCCGCGAGTGGTTGGCGAGGGCCTGCCGGGCGGTGTCCACCAGGTCGAAGCGGTAGGCGCTGGAGCCGCGCAGCGCCGGATCCACCTTCAGCAGGTGGTCCAGGGCCTTGCGCACCGAACCGGCCGGATAGCGCATGGACCTGGGACTCCAGTAGGCCGCCCCCGCCGCGGTCAGGCTAGGCCGGGCGGTGAACAGGCTGTCCTGCGACTCCGACCACAGGCCCGAGGAGGTGCTGTAGGGCCCCTTGCGGAGCTCCTCCCACGCGGCGGCGGCCGCGGCGTCCGGACGGCCGTAGCGGCGGGCCGCGAAGTCGGCGAACCACGTGCGCTGGTCGACAGGACCGCGCTCCCACGCCAGATCGGTGAAGAGGTCGAAGGCGGCCGGGTTGGTCCCCGTGGCCTCCGGCAGGTAGGCGATCCCGGCGAGCGCGCTGTTCGCCTTGTCCCGCCAGGGGCCGAACCGTTCGATCCACACGGAGCTGTTCGCGCCGACCGTGGTGTGACCGCCGAAGTTGTAGATGGTGCCCATCGCGTACGGGGCCCCGCCCCAGCGGGACTCGCGGTCGAGCCGGTTGTACCGGTCGGACAGCCCGTCCAGGATCAGCAGCTTCGAGGTGTCCACCCCGGCCAGCAGCTCCGGGGTGGGGTCGTCCTGCCAGCCCAGCACCGCCCACAGCGCACCCGGATGGGCGGCGTGCAGCGCGCCCTGGATGGCGCCTGCGGCGGCGCCGACGTCGACGGAGCCGGTCTGGCCGCCCTCGTGCAGCGGGCTCATCCGGTACATGGTGCTGTCCCCGAACACCTCGCGCTGCTCGGCGTAGTACGCGGCGGCCAGCCTCCCGAACACGGGCGAGGCGGGGTCCAGCCAGTCCGGGCGGTCGAAGCCCGCCCAGTCGCCCTGCGCCACCGTCCCCGCCCCCGGGTTGCGCGCGGCGAACCCGGGTGGCACGGTGCCGAAGTAGCCCGGCAGCACCGGGGTCATGCCGAGCCCGCGCAACTGCTCGGCGATCCGCCCGCCCAGCTCGGCACGCTCGCGCATCAGCCGCTCGGTGACCGGGCCGCCGAATCCGCTCAGGTTCTGCAGCAGCCACCAGCTCTGGTGGCCGGGGCCGGGGATCCACTCCCGCAGCTCCCCGGCGGAGTAGCCGAACCCCTGGAGCGCCCGGTAGTACGGGTACTCGGCGCCGACCTGTACGAACACCTCGTTGATGCCGTGCAGGGCGAGCAGGTCGATCTGCCGCCGGTGCTCCTCGAAGGAGCGGTACGGGCCGGAGTACCCGTCGTCGGTGTCGTTCAGCGCGTACCGGTGCGGGACCTGTGCGCTGCGGGTGACCGGTGCGGGGACCGCCGGCAGCCGGCCGGGCAGCATGCCGATGCTGTCGCCGGGCCAGCCGATGTCGACCCCGGCGACGTGCTGGAGGTACCAGCCGACGCCGGTGAGCAGGGTGGCGCCGGTGCTGCCGCGCACGGTGATCGCGCCCGCGGTTCCGGACACGGTGAAGGTGTCGGCGGCGGCCGTGGTGTCGGGCACCAGCGTGAACTGCCCCCAGTGGCGCGGAAGCAGCCGCCGCAGGGCGTCCCGCGCGGGCGCGACGTCGAAGCTGCGGGCCCGGCCCGGACTCCGGGCGGCACCCGGGTGCGCGTCCGGGTGCGCGCCCGTCGTCACGTCGGCACGTGCGGGCGACCCCGCGCCCGGGGCGGTGGCCGCAAGAGGAGGGAGCGGGGGGAGGGAAGAAGAGAGAGCGATGAAGGGGGGAGGGGGCGGGGGGGGGGGGGGGGGATGTCT
>NZ_JBVIAH010000001.1:9332-45759 GCF_055574035.1 Streptomyces sp. NPDC030021 | reverse complement strand
CTTCTTTTCTTCCCTGTACCCCCCCTCCCCCCCCCCCCTTTTTTCCCCCCCCCCCCCCCCCCCGGGCCCGCGCAGATCAGCGCCAGCAGCGCCGCGGGAAGGGCGGCGAGGGCGAGCGGGCGCCGGGTCTTCGGCCTGCGCCCGCTGCGATGCGTCGGGTTCCTCATCCGTTCGCCCGGCCGTCAGACCGGCAGGGCCCAGGCCTGGTCGACCCGGTGGTCGCCGCAGTCGGTCAGCCGCAGCCGCTCGGCCGGGGCGGCGGCCGCGGGAGCCGTCAGGCACATCCCGCTGACCTCCTCCACGAGGGCTCCGTCGCGGCGCTGCGACCAGCTCTGGCCGGGCTGCTCCTCAGGACGGTTCGAGCAGTCGGCCAGTTCCACGATGCGGTCCTCACCCGCCGACAGGCACTCGCCGGCCAGCCGCAGGGTCGCGTCCTTGCCCACGGTCCAGCGCTGGTCGGGGGCTCCGGTGCAGGCGGCCATCACCACGGCGCCGACGCCGGTGGTGTTGGCGCCGTCGGCGCAACGGGCGCCGTCGCCGACGATCTGCCCGGTCGGCACGGCCTCGGCGCAGCCGCGCGGGCTGAGCCGCCAGACCCCGGTGTCGTGCCCGGCCACCTTGCCGGTCAGCGTCTCGGTGACGTCGCGGCTCGTGCCGGTCCACAGGTCCTGGGCGCCGGCGGTGCAGTCGCTCATGCCGATCTCGTCGAGCGGCACGTTGATGTCCCGGGTGGCGGCGGAGCGGTTGAGCACGGCCACCGCGCGGTCGCCGTTCGCGAGCGGCCGTACCAGGATCTCGAAGGTGGCGTTGGAGGAGACCACGGAGCCCTGACGGCCCATCGGATCCTGGTCCAGTTCGATCATCCGCGTGTTGCCGAGGGCCGCGAGGCCCGCCGGGGTCAGCTTCGAGACGTCGGACGACAGGATGAACGGGGACGCCATCATGGCCCACAGGGCGACCTGGCTCCGGCTCTCGGTGGCGGTGAGCCCGGGGGCGCCCGCGATCAGGAAGTCGGGGTCGTTCCAGTTGCCGGGGCCCGCGTACCGGCCGAGCCAGCGGTTGTAGCCGTAGTTGCCGAGCACCGCGCTCCACCGCGAGGTGGCGGGTGCGGCCGGGTTGTAGACCTTGATGTCCTTGCCCTCGCGCCACAGCTGGCCGGTCTCGCCGACCCAGCCGAGGACCTTGTGCCAGTCGGAGCCGCCCCACTCGCCCTGCTGGAAGTAGGCGGGTGCGGAGGCCGACAGGACCATGTCCCGGCCGCTCTCCCGCAGGGCCTTCGCGACGGCGTTGTAGGCGTCGCGGTACGCCTCCTCCTTGGTCGCGCCCTCCGGGACCCAGAGGTTGCAGCCGTCCATCTTGACGTAGTCCACCTCCCAGGAGGCGAACTGCCGGGCGTCCTGCGCGTAGTGGTCCGCGCCGCCGCCCTGGGGGGCGCCGCTGCCCGGGTACTTCTCGCAGGTGAGGGAGCCCGCGTCCTGGTAGATGCCGAACTTCAGGCCCTTGGCGTGCAGATACTCGCCGAGCCAGGCCATGCCGTGCGGGAACTTCGCCGTGTCGACGACCAGACTGCCCTGCGCGTCACGGCTCTTGGTCATCCAGCAGTCGTCGACGGTCACCGTGTCGTAGCCCTTGGCGGCGAGCCCGGTGGACACGAGCGCGTCGGCGTTGGCCACCACCTTGGCCTCGTTGATGTCGCACATGTAGTGCGCCCAGTTGTTCCAGCCCATGGGAGGGGTGAGCGCGAGCGGGGTGTCCGAGGTCGCCCGGGGCTCGGCCGCCACCGGGGCGGGGGAGAGCGCGAGGGCGAACAGGGCGGCCGCGGTCAGGCAGGGGAGCGTTGCACGCAGGCGAGGCGGCACGGAGTCTCCTTGACGTGGGGGCAGTCGTGCGCCCAGTGCAGCGAGGCGATTACCCACTGTCAACACAAGTCGCTGATTGTCGGCCGATGACCAGCAATATGGCTGCAATCGGTGTCACACGAAAGTGCAGATACATCGTATGTTACGGTGTATCTCATGCCGCGAAGATCAGCCGCCCTGGACCGTGCGACCCCGGAGGCCATCGCCGTCGCCGCCCTGCGGATCCTCGACGAGCAAGGGCCCGGCCACTTGAGCTTCCGCACCCTCGCCGACCGGCTGGAGGTCTCCCACGCCACCGTGCAGCGCCGCTGCACCGACCTCGCCGGCCTGCTCGACCTGTGCACCGAGCACCTCGCCGGGCAGCTCCCCGAGATCCCCGCCGGCACGGACTGGGCGCAGGCCACCGAACAGCGGTTCCGCGCCCTGTACCTGCTGCTCACCGCCCACCCCGGACTGCTGGTGCTGCGCGGCAGCCGGCCCTGGCTCGGGCGTCAGCTGCTGGCCCGGCTCGTCGAGCCCGCCCTCGCCGACAGTGTGGCCGCCGGGATGACCGCCGCCGAGGCGATGGCCGTCTACCGCCGCATGTACCTGCTCACCCTGGGCAGCGCGGCCTTCGTCGACCACCGGGATCCGGCCGCGGCCACCGCCGCCTCGCGGGCGGCCCTGGCCGCACTGGATCCCGGGGAGTTCCCGGTGCTCGCGGGCGGACTGCCCGACGTACTGCCCGCCCTGACGGACCACGAGGTCTACTACGGGGCCCTGCGCCAGCTGATCGAAGCCGCCCGGCCCGCCCGGCCCGCCCGGCCCGCCCGGCCCGCCCGGCCCACCCGCTCCGCCCGGTCCACCACCCGCACCTGATGGGGAGACAGCCCATGCACGCAGCACCGGCCCAGCAGCTCGACCTCGCGGCCGTCCGCGCCGCCGCCGCCCGGATCGCGGGCGGGATACGTCCCGTCACGGTGGCGCCCGCGGCCGAAGCGGGGGTCTGGTACGCGCTGGAGTACCTCCAGCACACCGGCTCCTTCAAGGCGCGCGGCGCCCGCAACTTCCTCGCTGCCCACCACGAGGCCGGCGCCCTCCCGGCCGCCGGAGTCACCATCGCCTCCGGCGGCAACGCCGGGCTCGCCTGCGCCTGGGCGGCCCGCGCACTGTCCGTGCCCGCGACCGTGTTCCTGCCCGCCAACGCCCCGCGGGTGAAGGTGGAACGGCTGCGCGGGTACGGGGCCGAGGTACGGCTCGTCGGCGACCGGTACGCCCAGGCACTGGCCGCCTGCGAGGAGTTCGCCGCCGAGAGCGGCGCGCTGAGCAGCCACGCCTACGACCACCCGCTCATCGCGGCGGGCGCCGGGACCCTGCTGGAGGAGATCCGGGCCGCCCTGCCCGGGCTGGACACGGTGGTCGTCGCGGTCGGCGGCGGCGGACTGTTCGCCGGGGTCGCCACGGCCGCGCGCGAACACGGCGTACGAGTGGTCGCGGTCGAGCCGGAGAACTGCCGGGCCCTGAACGCGGCCCTCGCGGCGGGCCGGGTCGTGGACGTGGCCGTGGAATCCGTCGCCGCCGATTCCCTGGGGGCGACCCGGGTCTCGGCGGACGCGCTGGCCGCCGCGCAGGAGAAGAACGTGACGTCGGTCCTCGTGTCCGACACGGAGATCACGGCCGCCCGGCGCGCGCTCTGGGAGGAGCACCGGATCGTGGTCGAGGCGGGCGCGGCCACCGCCGCGGCGGCCCTGCGCGCTGCGCCCCGGCCGCTGGGCGACCGCGTCGCCGTCATCCTCTGCGGCGCCAACACGGACCCCCGGGACCTGGTGGAACAGGCTGAACAGCCGCTGACGGCGGCGCTGTGATCGAATCGTGGGCATGACGACCACCGAGCTGATCCCCGTCGCCGGCGGCAGCCACATCTGGGCCGAGAGGGCCGGGGACGGCCCCCCGCTCGTCCTGCTCCACGGATCGGTCCACGACAGCCGTCTGTGGAACCGCGTCTTCGCCGCGCTGGCACGGCACCACACCGTGGTTCGTTACGACGCCAGGGGTCATGGACGCTCGACGCCTGCGACCGCGCCGTTCCGCTACGAGGACGACCTGCTGGCGGTCCTGGACCGGTTCGGCTTCCGGTCCGCGGAGCTCGTCGGCCTGAGCATGGGAGGAGAGGTCGCGCTCAACTTCACCCTGGAACACCCCGAGCGGGTCCGCTCGCTGACGCTGATCGCAGCGTCCGCCGGCGGGCACGAGTGGCCCCAGAGCCCTGAAATGGACGCGTACGCCGCGGCGCAGCACGGATCGGACGCACGCCGCATCGCCGAGCTGGAGCTCACGCTCTGGGCGAGCCTGGGCGACCGGGCCCCGGGTTTCGACGTCATCGAACCCATGGTGCGGGAGAACGCCGAAGTCAGGGCCACCGCCGAGAAGGGACACGCCCTCGACCCCGACGAGGACGCCGTCGGCCGTCTGGACCGGATCGAGGCGCCGACGACGATCGTCGTCGGCGATCACGACCACCCGGAGATCGGCGTCATCGCCGGGCGGCTCGCCGACGGCATCCCCGGCGCGCGGCTGGAGGTGGTCGCCGACAGCGATCACTACCTGCCGCTACGGGCGCCGGGCCGACTTCTCGAACTCCTCCTCGGGTGCTCCGACGGCTCGTTCGCCGACCGCTGCGGGGAGCGCTCGCCCGGGTGACGGGGCCCGACCCGCCGCCGCATCACTCGACGTCGCTGCGCTCCAGAACCAGTCCTACGGACCCGTCCTCCAGGCCGTTGCCGTCCTCGAGGTGGAGATGGCTTCCATCGGGAACGCCTTCCCCGGCCAGCACGAGCAGATGGGCGGCCAGTGTCCTGAGCCCAGCGGCATTGGCCTCGATGACGATCTCTCTGCCAAGGTTCCGTACCTCGATCCGCGCATCCTCCTCCCACGAGAAGGCGTGCGCCGCACCGTCGGTCAGGGCGGTGAGGTGAGTGCTCTCGATGGGCGCGCCACCACGTTCGAATGTCATGCCGGACATCATGCAGCTTCCCACACACGGCCCCGGTGGCCCCGTGCGTCCCACGTATTTCAGCATCTACGCTTTGCCGCGGCGCCCTTGTCGTACCGGATCCCGGTGTCCTTGCCGAGCAGCTCCGACTCCGACTCCGAAGCGTCACTGCCGCACCCCGCAAGCAGCAGAGCCAGTCCGACGGCCCACGCGGCGCCCTTCAATCCGGGCACGTTCGCGCCCCCTTGCTGCTCACTCCGTCTGGTGATCGACTTCAAACCATCGGCGAGCAAAGCCGATTGTCCGGCATCCAGTAGGGGCAGTCGGAGCGTCTGCCCGGGGCCGGGTAGGCTCGCCCGGAAGCCGGGCTCGACTGGCCCTGCCGCAGCCTTGGCGCCCCCGAGAGACCACCCGACGCCGCACACGTCCTCCATCGTTGATGTCATCCATGGACGTCGGCCACTGCCCATGCGCGGCCTGTGCACCCGTGCCCTCCTGCCGCTCTCTTGCACGTCCCACCCAGCACCCTCACCGTGGCCGGGATGAGCTCGCGTTCTTACAACGCAGGGGGAGGGCTACACAGAGTGACTTCAGTGACGCCTTGGGCCGTAGAGACCTTCGGAGCCGTGGCAAGCCAGCTGGCCAAGGCAATCCCGGCCTGCCTCGTGGAGGCCCATGCCAGGGCTCGCCACGCTCATGAGCAGGTCCGCACACAGACCAAAGAAGCGTACGGCCATGGTCTCCACGCGGCACAGTACGAGACGCTTGCCGCCGGCCTGGCGCCACTCGACGGCTCATCCTCCCGACGCGTACAGGGCAGGACGGTGATGGTTATCGGCAACCACGCCATCCTGCCGATTCTCTACGCGAAGAGGGATGTCCCGGTCACTGCCGCGCGCCTCGCCAAGGCCTACGGCCCCCGGGCGGACCTGATCCGACGTCACGGCCCGGAGCCGATGCAACTGAAACTCGACCTCGGCTTGGAGGAGCTCGACGAGCAGCACATCCATCCGGACGTGGCGCTCCTCCCACCAGAGCTGCGGCTGGTCATCGTGGCGTACGCCTGCTCGGTCGAACAGGGCGTGATGCGGGTCGAGTGGGGCTCGGCAGAACTGCGTGACGACCGCTACCTCGTTTGGCACCACCACGAATCACTCCTTCCGCCGGCCAGGCCACGCGCTGCCTGATCGCTCGGGTCAGATCACCCCCGGCTGGCCCCCGGAGATCTGCCGAGCCGGTTCGTCCACCACTTGCGGCACGATCGGGCGAGCTCCTTCTTCCTGGTTCGGTGGTGTGGCGCCGTCTGCCACCGCCGACACCCTCGGTTCCCCGCCGCGACGGGCACGCGTGGGGCACGATGACTCAGCGCTTCTGCGCCCTGTACCGCTTGAGCAGAGCGGTGATCTTCACAGGGTCGGCAGCACCGTTCAGCTCGACCAGGAGGTCATCGGGGCAGAGCTCGTAGTGGTCGCCCCACCATCGCCGCCCCTTGTTGTCCCATATGCGGTAACCCCCGGGTACGCCCCTGGCTGCGTACCGCCTCCTGCTCACGATGATCCCCCCTCCTGCCGTGATGGCCTCGGGCACGGTACATCGCCGGCGGCAACGTGCGGTCGGCCGCCGGCGGCCGTCAGTCGTTCTCGTCCGCGCCCTCGCGGACGATCACGACCGTGCCGGCGGAGTACTGCACGACCTGCTGGCTCACCGACCCCAGCAGCGCGCCCTTGAAACCCCCGTACCCGCGGGTTCCGACCACCGTCAGGTCCGCCTCCTTCGAGGCGTCGACCAGGACCTGTGCCGGGGAGCCCTGCTCGACGCGCCGGAACACCGGTACGCCGGGCGAGGTGCCGACGGCCGCGGCGACCGTGTCCGCCAGCTTCCGGCGGGCGGCCTCCTCGGCCGTCACCGCTTCCGCTTCGGCGGTCTCGGAGGCCATCGGGTTGATGGCGAACGGATTGCGGTTCCACTCCCAGGCCATGACGGCGTGCACCCGGCTGCCCGTCATCGCGGCCTGCGCGACCGCCCAGCGCAGCGCCTCCTTGGAATGGTTCGACCCGTCCACGCCGACGACGATCAGCGGCTCGATGGTGGGTTCGCTCACGGTGGTTCCTCTCGTTTCGTCCGGATGGTCGATCTCCTCCCTGTATACACGCAGGGGTGGGTCCGACCTCGAACGACGATCGTTGCGACGGCCGACGACTTTCGAGGACAGCCCGCGGCCGCCGCCCCTTGCGAGGGTGTGAGTGTCCAGGCGACCGCCGCCGGACACGAACGGCATGGAGGAACGGGCGTGGCTCAGCGCAAGGGCTGTCTGATCGGGTGCGGGGTGGCGCTGGTACTCGGCGTGGGCCTCCTCATGGCACTGGTCTTCGGCATGGGGAAGGTCCTCGAGATGGCCGACAAGACCCTGGTCGACCCCGCGGTCTACGAGGCGGTGAAGGCCGGGGACGCGGAGAGCGAGGTCCGCGGCAAGCTCCCGTCCGGCGACAGCTTCGTCAAGAGCGCCCTCAAGGAGGGCGGACCGGCCGAGCCCGAGGGCAGCACCTGCTCCTGGTACATATCCAGCGGCGAGGCCCAGAACGGCGAAGAGACCGTGCTCCGCTTCTGCTTCAAGGACGGCAAGCTCGCGGAGAAGACCCGGTACCCCATGAAGTGACCGGATCGGCCGTCGGGCGCCGAAGTCGCGGGTCAGTTGCCCGCGTCGGCGCCCATCGGCGCTGCCGCGACACCCGCTTCGTTGCGGATGTCGCGCGGGGCCCGCCCCTCCCACCGGCGCACCGCCCGGCGCAGCGCGCGCATATCGCTGTAGCCGACCCGGGCCGCGACCGAGCGGAGCGGCAGATCGGTGGCGCGCAGGAGCTCCATGGTGTGCTCCTGGCGCACGGCCTCGACCTCCTCGCGCCAGGTCGTGCCGTGCTCGCCCAGGCGCCGCTGGAGGGTGCGCGGGCTCATCGCCAGTCGCTGCGCCACGTGCTCCAGGCTCACGGTGTCCTCCCGGAAGGCGGAGTCGAGGACCATCCGGAAGCGGTCCTGCCAGAGCAGGGCCGGCTGCGCGGACGCGATCGTCAGTGCCGCCTGCTGCGCCAGGATGCGGTCGAGCCCCGGCTGCGCCTTGGGCAGCGGTGCGCGCACGTCGTTGTCGTGGAAGGTGATCGAGTTGTACGCGGCGCCGAAGTCGATGCGGGTGGTCCCGAAGAACTCCGCCAGCTGCCGGAAGCGGCCGGACGCGCCGTGCGTCACGGAGACGCGCAGTGGGACGACGGGCCGCCCGGTGGCGGCCCGGGCCCGGGTCAGGAACACGCCCAGGGCGAAGAAGTCGATCGCCTCCACCACATCGGGACCCCAACTGCCCGTCGCGTGACGGATGGTGAAGGACCGTCCGTCCTCCTCGACCAGGAGCTTCTCCTGGGCCGCGTCACCGATGACGGCGCTGTACTCCACCGCCTGCTTCAGGGTCTCCCGGAGGCAGGGCCCGGTGGTCACCAGGTAGTCCCACAGGCCGAACGTACCGATCGGCGCCTCGGCGGTGATCAGCGCGCCGATGGCCGTACCCGGCTCCGAGAGGGTCAGCTGCTCCCACACGGCCAGCGCCGACGCGGTCGAGACCCGGGCCAGATCGTTGCCCAGCACCTCGGGTCCGAGGTCGGGTAACCGGGCGACCCTGCCCAGGCCCACACCCGATCGGTGCAAGGCGTCGACGACGAACCGCGCGAGGTGGACGGAGACGGTGCCGTCGGTGCCAGGAGAGCGCATAGGACGGACGACGCTACCAGCCGATCTCTCGAACTGGCGTGTCAAGTTCCCTCTTCGGCGCGTCGGGTCCCCTGGTGGCGCGAACGTTTCCCTCCCGGCGCGGCGGTGTTCCCCGGTGGCGCCGGGAGTCCCCTCGTTGGCGCGTGCGGGTCCTTATCAACGACTTGCGGACCGGCCTACGTTGGCGTGGATCCCGGTATGTGGATCAAGAAGCGTGCGGCGATCCGTACGGGACCACCGAGTCGAAGGAACCGATGTGACGTTCTCCCCGGCCCACTGGCAGAGCCGCCTCGACGCACTGCGCGCCGCCCATCACGTTCCCGGCGCCACCCTCGCCGTGTTCGCCGACGGGCAGATCCATGAGCTGGCGAGCGGCATCCTGCACCGTGGCACCGGGGTCGAGGCGACCACCGATTCGGTGTTCCAGCTCGGATCGATAGCGAAGCTCTACACGGCGACCCTGGTCATGCAGCTCGCCGCCGCGGGCGAACTGGACCTCGACGCGCCCGTGATCGAGGTGCTCCCGGAGTTCTCCGTCGCCGACCCGGAGGCCACCAAGACGATCACCGCCCGCCAACTCCTCAGCCATACCAGCGGCCTGACGTGTGACTTCACCCATGACGGCGGTCGCGGGGACGACTGTCTGGCCAGGTACGTGGCGGCCGCCCGGAACGTGGCACTGGACTGCCCGCCCGGCACCGCGGTCTCCTACAGCAGCGTCGGCTACAACGTCCTCGGCCGCATCGTCGAGGTCCTCACCGGACGCACCTGGGACCAGGCCCTCAAGGAGCGGCTCGTCGCCCCCCTGAGCCTGACCCACACCATGACCCTGCCCGAGGAGGCCCTGGCCTTCCGTACCGCGATGGGGCACCTTCCGGGCGAGGGGCCGGACCCGGAGCCGGCGCCGGCCTGGGACATGATGCCCCGTTCGGCCGGGCCGTACGGACGCGTCCTGGCCACCGCCGCGGACGTGCTCCGGCTGGCCAAGCTGCACCTCGACGGCGGCTCCGCCCCGGACGGCACACAGATCCTCGGCGCCCGGGCCGTCGCGGAGATGCAGCGGTGGGCGGTCGACGTACCCGACAAGTGGACGGTGAGCGCGGACGGCTGGGGGCTGGGCTGGTCTCTCTACGACTGGAACGGGGTCCCCGGGTACGGCCACGACGGCGCCTCGATCGGCCAGTACGGCTACGTGCGCGTGGTTCCCGGCGCCGATCTCATCGTCGTCCTGCTCACCAACGGGGGCGCCTCCCGCTTCCTGTACGCCGACCTGATGCGGGAACTGCTCCGCGACCTCGGCGGGGTCCACATGCCGCCCGCCTTCGCGCCGCCCGCGCGGCCCCCGGTCGTCGACATGGTCCCGCTGGCCGGCACCTACCGCCGGGAAGGGGTGGTCATCACCGTCAGCGTGCGGCCCGGCGGCGCCCCCCACCTGGTGTACGAGTTCGTCGGCGGGATGCGGGACTTCTCGCCGCCGCTGGAGATGGATCTGACGCCGCTCAGCGGCACGGTCTTCGCCGCCTCCGGCGCAGGCCCCTCCTTCAGCGGGGCCTGGATGCCCGTCGTCTTCGCCACCCTCGTGGACGGCACCCCCTGCTGCTACATCGGCATGCGCTGCGCGCCCAAGGTGGACGCCGGCTGACTCGGCACCCCCGTGCGGGTACGTGGGCATGCCCGCCGCCCCGAAGACCGCCCGACGTCAGACCAGGGTCAGGCAGAACGGGTGCCCGGCCGGGTCGGTGAGGACCCGCCACCTGTCACCGCCCGGCTGGTACTCCGGCCTGCCCGCGCCCAGTTCCAGCAGCACGGCCTCGGCCTCGTCGAGGTCGTCGACCGTGAAGTCGAGGTGCGACTGCTGGGGCAGGGACCGGTCGGGCCACTGCGGGGCCCGGTAGCCGTCCACCCGCTGGAATCCGAGGAACAGCCCGTCCTCACGGGTGAGTCCGGCGAATCCGGCGTCCGAATCGGGGTGCGGCTCGAACCCGGTGGCCCGCGCGTAGAAGGCGGCCAGCGCCTGGGGATCGGCACAGTCGAGGGTGATGGCGGTGAGCCTCATCAGAGGGGGCACGGCAACTCCTCATTTCCCTTTGAGGAGTTGGTCGACCCGGGGTACGGACAGGCCTATCAGTTCCGACACTTCCCGGAGGGTGCGCCCCTGACGCAGCTCGCCCACGGCGGCGGTGCGGATGCCCTTGACCGTCTTCGCCACGTCGGGCAGCAGCTGATCGGTGAACAGCCGCGCGGCCCGTTCCCGCGCGACGGGGGTCTCGATGCCGGCCAGGCGCGCCCGGACCGTGCTCAGGTACTCGACGGTCAAGATGCGCAGGTCATCGTGCACGTGCTGGTCGGCAGGGATGCTGTCGGTCATGGGGACAGCGTACGCAGACGTGGTAGGAATTTAAGATGACCTTCCCTGTCAGCGCGTGTCGCGCCGGGCGGGAGGAGGCCCAAGTGGGCGCCCAGGGTGAGGTGTTCGGGATGCCGTGGATCACCGCGGCGGTCAAGTGCCCCAGGCGGTCACTCCGTTGCGAGGAGCGGGTCGAGGAGGACGACCGCCGGCCCGCATTCATCACACACCAGGAGCGCCAGCATGATCCTCGAACTCGCCGTGATCTACACGACCCGGCTCGACGCCTGCCGCGACTTCTACCAGGGCATCGGCCTCGACCTCGTGCGCGAGCGGCACGGCAACGGGCCGGAGCACTACGCGGCGACGCTCGCCGACGGCGGCGTCCTGGAGCTCTACCCGGCCACGGGCCGCCCGGAGACCGGGTACCTGCGCCTCGGCCTCACCGCCCCGCCGAACGGCGCCGGGTTCCTGCCGCCGGGCCGGCACACGCTGACCGACCCGGACGGCCGTACGGTCGTCCTCACCATAGGGGCGGACCGCCCGGGGCAGGTCCCGCCGGAGCCGCACACCGGCGAGCGGACCCGGTCGGCCGGTGCCACATCCCGTACGCCGAACGGCGGCCCCGTACCTGCCGAGGGCCGCACCGGCGTCACGTACACGGAGATAGCCGAGCACTACGGCATGAGCGCCCGCTACCTGTCGGAGAATCCCCGATGGGGACGGCACCCAGGGTGGCCGGCCGCCATCGGCAAGCGCGGCAGGACCATCGAATTCGACCCGGAGGCCATCGCCCGGTTCTTCGGCGAGCACCACACCCGGGAAGCCACCGCGCTCGAACCGTCCCGCCGTTACACCGTCGTCGAGATCGCCGAGGCGTCCGGCCTGCAGCCCGACAGCATCCGGTCGGACATCAGCCGCGGCCGGTGGCCCGCTCCGGACGAGATGGACGGCGACCGGAAGCTGTGGCGGGGCGAGACGGTCGCCACGCACCTGGCCGGCCGCCGCATCTATCGCAACAAGCCCAAGTGACAGCGTTCTACGGGACGGCGGCGGCGAGGCGGAGGCCGGCGAGGGGCAGCGCGATCCGCGCGGCGGTGCGTGCCGGGAGCCGGGCGGCCCGCGCGTCGATCCAGGTGAGTACGCGGGCCTGTTCGTCCGCGTCGCACAGCGCGAGGTGGAACAGCAGCTGCCGCCAGGCGCACGCGGAGCTCTTCGCGGTGGCCGCGGGGCCGGTCGCGGCGGCGAACGCGCCCCGGGCCGCGCCGTCCCAGCCGCCCTGCGAGGCGATGCCCGCGAGCCTGGGCCCGGCGCAGCCGGGTGTGTTCCGCGGGGTGCGGCGCGAACCGCACCTCGCCGGCGAAGGGCCGTATCTCCTCGACGAGGGCGGCTGCCGCGCCGGTCTCCCCGGCACGCACCAGCCACGCGACGCAGAGCAGCGCAGCCTCCTCCGGCGCGCGCACCTCGTAGCGCCCGCTGTCGAGCAGCGACCAGAGCCGGGCGAGGCCCTCGTCGGTGAGGCAGTGGTCGAAGAGTCCGGAAGCCGGGAGCTGTTTTCCGGTGTTCCTGTCCATGGCCGGCGTGGCAGGTCCTGCCCCTGCGCCCTCCGACTTTGCAGGTCGGTGCTCTGGCTGCTGAGCTACACGCCGTTCGAGGCGAAATTTAGACGGGCGTCCGTCGCGCGCACAACCCGGCTCCGTGCGCGTCGCCGAGGGCACCGGCTAAAGCGGTTTCGCGGCGTGCGGGTAAAGCGCATTAGTGGAGACCTGCCGTGAACCATCGATAAGAAGTCAAACTTTGACGCACAAGCAGCTTCGTTATCGAATCGATACTGTCCCCAACTGCCTTTGTACTAAAGCGCATCAGTCCAGGTCGGGGTGATGGTGATCGAGGCTTCCGCGACGTGTTCCGGCCGGTGGCGCCATTCCGCACCAATGCGTCACCGGCCAGCCGTCCTCCTGCCTCATTGACGAGGTCTTGCTTTCGGACGACCGTGGGCACCGCCTCCGGCGATGAGGCCGGACTTCTGCAAAGGCGGCGACGATGACCCGTTCGAACCCGACCCGTATCGCTGTTGCCCTGCTCGCGACGGGAACCCTCCTCTCGACCGCCGCGTGCGGCCTCGACGGCGGAGCCGCCGACGCGAAGGAGGCGCAGCGGACGGGCAGGGTGGCCGGCGAGATCACCTTCCGGACCCTCCAGCTGAAGCCCACGTTCACGGCCTACATGCAGGGGGTCATCGACGCCTTCGAGCAGCGCCACCCCGAGGTCAAGGTCACCTGGGAGGACGTCCCCGGCGACGGCTACAACGAGAAACTCGTCGCGGACGCCCAGGCCGGAGCCCTCCCCGACGTGGTCAACCTCTCCACCGACTCCTTCCAGCTCCTCGGCGACCGGGGCATGCTCGCCGACGTGGCCGCCCTCGACGGCGCGTCGGCCAAGGAGTACGTGCCGGGCGCCTGGGAGCAGTTCAAACTGCCCGGCAAGGGCGACAGCGTGTACGCGTACCCCTGGTACGTGACCCCGGAGATCCTCACCTACAACAGAGAGCTCTTCGAGAAGGCCGGCCTGGACCCGGCCGCGCCGCCGACCGGCGTGGAGCAGTTCTTCGACTACGCCGAGCGGATCGCCGCCTCGTCCGGCGGCCAGTACTCCGCGTTCATGGCCGACCCCAAGGGCCGGCTGCCCGGGGACTGGCAGAAGATGGGCATCCCGATCCTCAGCGAGCAGCGCGACCGCTTCACCTTCGACACGGACCAGGCCGTCCGGTGGGTGGAGCGGATGAAGGACCTCTACGCCAAGGGCGCCATGCCCAAGGAGTCCCTCCTCAAGTCCGACGACATCAACCAGCTCTACGGCAGCGGCAAGCTCGTCTTCGGTCCGGGATCCCCGGGCTTCGTCAAGGACATCAAGCAGAACGCCCCGCAGATCTACGCCAAGACCCAGGTCGCCGGAGCCGTCACCGGCGAGCTCGGCCACATCGGCATCTACGCCCAGTCGCTCGGCATCAGGAAGGACACCAAGCACGTGGACGCGGCGGCCGAGTTCGCCAAGTGGGTCACCAACGGCCCCAACCAGGTGGAGTTCTCCAGGAAGGCCACCATCTACCCGTCCAACGCCCGGGGCCTCGCCGACCCGTTCTTCTCCGACAAGGGCGACGGCAAGGACGCGGAGACCCTCGCCCGCGCGGTCGGCGCCGACCAGCTGCGGACCGCCGCGCTCGACGCCAACACCCCCGTCCAGTGGACCAACCAGGTCGGCGACGCCGTCGTACGCGAGATGCAGAAGGCCATCAAGGGCGAACAGGCCCCCCGGACAGCCGTGCAGAAGGCGCAGGAAGCGGCGAACAAGCTCCTCGCCGCCGCGGCCGAGAAGTGACCGGCGGCGCCGCCGGCGAGCCGCGGGGCGGCGGTACGGCACACGAACGGCGTCGCGGAGCGGCGCACAGGCGGCGCGCCCTGCGGGCCATGGAGACCGAGACCGGACTGCCCCACCGCACGTGGTGGACCCCCTACCTGTTCCTCGCGCCCGGCCTGGCGATGGTGACGCTGTTCAGCCTCTGGCCGTTCGTCAACACCGTCGTCCTCTCCCTCACCGACGCCCAGATCCTGCGCGGCGGCAGCTTCGTCGGCCTCGACAACTACCGCCGCGCCTTCGCCGACCCCGACTTCTGGGTCGCGACCGGCAACAGCGTGCTGTACCTCGTGGTCGTCGTCCCCTGCCTGGTCCTCCTGCCGCTGGCCCTCGCGGTCCTCGTACAGGCGAAGATCCCCGGTATCGGCTTCTTCCGTTCCGCCTTCTACACCCCGGTGATCGCCTCCGCCGTCGTCGTCGGGCTGATCTGGCAGTGGGTGCTGCGCAGCGACGGGCTCGTCAACACCGTCTTCCAGCGGCTGCACCTGGTCTCCGAGCCGGTCCCGTTCCTGACGGACTCGGCGATGCTGCTGGTCTCCGCGATGATCGTGACCGTGTGGAAGGGCCTCGGCTACTACATGGTCTTCTACCTGGCGGCCCTCGGGAACGTCCCCGCCACCCTCCACGAGGCGGCCGCGATCGACGGCGCCGGCCCCGTCCGCCGCTTCTTCAGCATCACCGTGCCCCAGGTGAAGCCGATGATGCTGCTGGTCGGCACCCTCTCCGCCATCTCGGCGCTGCGCGTGTTCACCGAGATCTACATACTCGGCGGCGAGAGCGGCGGCCCCGGCGGTGGCGCCCGCACCCTGCCCTTCCTGATCCGGCAGGTCGGCCTCGGCTTCTCCGGCGAGACCGGCTACGCCTCCGCCATCTCCATCCTGCTGTTCCTCCTGACCCTGGTCTTCAGCCTGCTGGGCCGCCGCCTGTCGAAGGGGGACGAGCGATGAGCACGCCCTCCTCCGCCGGGAGCGGGCGGCCGCCCCGGCGCACCGCCGCCGCCCGCAGACGCCACCGGATCGGCCTGGCCGGGCGGTACGCCACGCTGGCGCTGATGCTCGTGGTCATGCTGGGCCCGATCGTCTGGCAGTTCCTGACCTCGATACGCGGCCGCACCGAGAACGTGTACGACGGCGTGCTGCCCGCGCAGCCCACCCTCGACAACTACGTACGGGTCGCCGAGTCCTTCCCGCTCCTGCAGTACGCCGCCAACACCCTCACCGTCGCCGCCCTCGCGATCACCTCGAACATGCTCTTCGCGGCGATGGGCGGCTACGCCCTCTCCCGGGCCGGCTGGAAGGGCCGGCAGGTCGTCTTCACCGTGCTGGTGGCGACCCTGATGTTCCCCTTCGAGTCCGTGATGATCTCGATGTTCCTCACCGTCCGCGAGATGGGCCTGGTCGACACCCTCATCGGCGTCTGGCTGCCCGGCGCGGTCTCCGTGCTCAACATCATGATCATGCGGGCGGCCTTCCTCGCCGTGCCCCGGGAGGTCGAGGAGGCCGCGGTCCTGGACGGGGCGGGCGAATGGACCCGCTTCACCCGGGTCTTCCTCCCCGCCGGCAAGGGCGCCCTCGCCGTCGTCTGCATCACCAGCTTCATGGGTGCCTGGGACGACTTCCTGTGGCCCCTGCTGGTCCTCACGAACAGCGACCACTACACCCTCCAGCTCGGCCTGAAGACCCTGGCCGGTGCCACCACCGTCAACGACCAGAGGCTCGTCGCCGCCGGCGCGATGGCCGCGCTCCTCCCGATGATGCTGCTCTTCTTCGCCCTCCAGCGTTTCTTCTTCAAGGGCGTGGGCGAGGGAGCCGTCAAGACCTGAGCCGGCCCGCCCGCCATCCGTACCGAGTCACGTCGTACCGAGTCACGTCGCACCGAGTCACGTCCGCACCGATACGTCCGCACCGACCACCCTCCCTGGAGCAGCAGTCATGCATGACGACCGCAGCATCACCGAACACCGCCTCCGCCGGGTTCTCAAGGAGCGCGTCAAGCCCGCCGTCCACTCCCGCGCGGTCCCGCTGACCGTCGAGCGCTGGGAGGCCCCCGGCGAACCCGTCCCCGTCGCCGAAGGGCTCGCGGCGGGCTACGAGCCCTGCGCGATCGGCGACCCGTGGGGCCCGGCCTGGGGCACCACCTGGTTCAGGGTCACCGGCACGGTCCCCGCGGACTGGGCCGGCCGCACGGTGGAAGCCGTCCTCGACCTCGGCTTCGACCGGATGATGCCCGGGTTCCAGTGCGAGGGCCTGGTCCACCGGGCCGACGGCGGCGAGGTCAAGGCCCTCAACCCGTACAACGACTGGGTGCGCGTGGCCGACCGCGCCGAGGGCGGCGAGCAGGTCGAGTGGTACGTCGAGGCCGCCTCCAACCCGGTCCTGGTCGACCACGCGGCCACGTACGAGGGGGACCTGCCGACCAGCGGCGACCAGCCCCTGTACCGGCTCGCCCGGATGGAGCTCACCGTCTTCGAGACGGAGGTCTGGGAGCTGGTCCAGGACTTGGAGGTGCTCTACGACCTGATGACCCAGCTCGACACCGCCGACGCCCGGCGGCACGAGATCCTGCGGGCGCTCGGCGCGGCGCTGGACGCCCTCGATCTCGCCGACGTGCCCGGCACGGCGGCCGCCGCCCGCGGGTGTCTGGCCCGGGTGCTCGCTGCCCCGGCCAACGCCTCCGCGCACCGGATCAGCGCGGTCGGCCACGCCCACATCGACTCCGCGTGGCTGTGGCCCCTGCGCGAGACGGTCCGCAAGGTCTCGCGCACGGCCTCCAACATGGTCAACCTGATGGACCAGCACCCCGAGTTCGTCTTCGCGATGTCACAGGCGCAGCAGCTCGACTGGATCAAGACGTACCGTCCCGAGCTCTTCGAGCGGGTCAAGAAGAAGATCGCGGACGGGCAGTTCGTGCCGGTCGGCGGCATGTGGGTGGAGTCCGACACCAACATGGTCGGCGGCGAGGCCATGGCCCGCCAGTTCCTCTACGGCAAGAAGTTCTTCCTCGACGAGTTCGGCATCGAGACGCAGAACGTCTGGCTCCCCGACTCCTTCGGCTACACCGCCGCGATGCCGCAGATCGTCAAGCTCTCCGGCTCCAAGTGGTTCCTGACCCAGAAGATCTCCTGGTCCCAGACCAACAGGTTCCCGCACCACACCTTCTGGTGGGAAGGCATCGACGGCACCCGCGTCTTCACCCACTTCCCGCCCGTCGACACCTACAACTCCGACCTCGGCGGCGCCCAACTGGCCCACGCCGCACGCAACTACCGTGAGAAGGGCCACGGTTCGCGCTCGCTCGTCCCCTTCGGCTGGGGTGACGGCGGTGGTGGCCCCACCCGCGAACACCTTGCCCGCGCCCGCCGCCAGCGGGATCTCGAAGGCTCCCCGAGGGTCCGGATCGAGCGCCCGGACGCCTTCTTCGAGAAGGCCCGTGCCGAGTACGCGGACGCGCCCGTCTGGGCCGGTGAGCTCTACCTGGAGCTGCACCGCGGCACCTACACCTCCCAGGCCAAGACCAAGCAGGGCAACCGGCGCAGCGAATCCCTGCTGCGCGAGGCCGAGCTGTGGGCGGCGACGGCCGCGGTGCGGGTCGCGGGGTACGCGTACCCGTACGAGGACCTGGAGCGGATCTGGAAGACGGTGCTGCTCCACCAGTTCCACGACATCCTGCCGGGCTCGTCCATCGCCTGGGTGCACCGCGAGGCGCGCGAGACGTACGCGGCGGTCCGTGAGGAGCTCCAGGGGATCACCCTCGCCGCGCAGCAGGCGCTGGCGGGTCAGGGCGTGCAGGAGCTCGTCTTCAACTGTGCCCCGCACGCCCGCCGCGGCGTTCCGGCCGGCGGGGCCGGCCGCCCGGCCGGGGCGGGGGAGCCGGTCACGGTGGAGGAGCGGCACGGCGGCGGGCACATCCTGGCCAACGGCCGGCTGCTGGTGGAGATCGACCGCCGCGGCCTGATCGTCTCCGTCTACGACCTGGAGGCGCGCCGCGAGACGGTCGCCCCGGGCGCCGCGGCGAACCTGCTCCAGATCCACCCCGACTTCCCGAACATGTGGGACGCCTGGGACATCGACGCGTTCTACCGCAACCGGGTCACCGACCTCGTGGAGCTGGACCGGCTGGAGGTCACCGGGAGCGGCCCGCGGTCGGCGACGGTACGCGTGACCCGCTCCTTCGGCCGGTCGGAGGCGGTCCAGCAGATCACCCTGCGGGCCGGGGCCAAGACGGTCGACATCGTCACGGAGGTGGACTGGCACGAGACGGAGAAGTTCCTCAAGGCAGCCTTCCCGCTGGACGTGAAGGCCGAACGGACGGCCTCCGAGACCCAGTTCGGGCACGTCTACCGGGCCACCCACACCAATACCTCCTGGGAGGCGGCCAAGTTCGAGATCTGCGCCCACCGCTGGATCCATGCGGAGGAGCCAGGCTGGGGGGTGGCGCTGCTCAACGACTCGACGTACGGGCACGACGTGACCCGGGACGTACGGGCCGACGGCGGCCAGACCACCACGGTCCGGCTCTCCCTGCTGCGCGCCCCGCGCTACCCCGACCCGGAGACCGACCAGGGCTCCCACACCCTGCGCTTCTCGCTCGCGCCCGGCGCCGGGATCGGGGACGCGGTCCGCGAGGGCCATGCGCTGAACCTGCCCGAGCGGGTGGTCCGCGGCGCGGGCCCGGTCGCCCCGCTGGTCGCCGTCGACGAGGACGCGGTGGTGGTCGAGGCGGTCAAGCTGGCCGAGGACCGCAGCGGTGATGTGATCGTCCGCCTCTACGAGTCCCGCGGCGGCCGCGCCCGGGCCACCCTCACCGCGTACTTCCCCGTGGCGGCGGCGGTCGAGAGCGATCTGCTCGAACGGCCCCTGGCGGGCTCGGCGGTGGGGGTGCCCACCCCGGAGGGCCGGGTCCCGCTCACCCTGCGCCCGTTCCAGATCGTGACGGTCCGCCTGCACCGCGCCTGACCGCCGCGGCAGCGGTCCCCGGCCCGGCCCCTCAGGGCCGGGGGTCCGCCGCCAGTGCGGTGCGCAGCCCGGCCAGGCGCTCGGTGTCCGGCGGGAGTTCCAGGGAGTCGAGGAGGATCAGGCCCTCGGCGGGGTCGATGCTCCCGTAGGTGTCGTGGTGGCTGCGCAGGACGGCGCGGAAGACGGCGTGGTGCAGGGCGGGTACGCGGGCGGCGGCCCGGTAGGTGCCGGTCTTGGTGGCCCAGGGCACGGGGCCCGAGTGCTCCAGCACCCGCCGGGCCCGGCGCAGCAGCGGTTCGGGGGCGCCCGGCAGCAGCCGTTCGCGATCGTTGCCGAGGACCTCGGCGAAGGCCTCGGCCGCAGTTGGGGCGTACTCGAACCAGTCGAACCAGAGCGAGCAGGTGATCGCCTCGTGCTCCGGCACGGCTTCGAGCCGCCGGCGGTAGCCGCCCCACAGCAGGTCCGGGGGGAGCGGGCCCTGCGGTCCCAGGTGCGCTGTGTGGATCTGATCGGTCACCAGGGGGTGCCATCCCAGGAGGTCCATGAGTCCGAGCGCCACCAGCAGCCGGCCGGCGACGTCGAGCGTCTCGTCGGTGAAGGCCATCGAACCGAGCCCGTTGCACAGGTCCTGCGTGGTCAGGACCCGGGCGGGCGGCTCGGCGTCGTACCACGTGCCGTGGCCGGTCTGCGTGATGCCGTCCTCGGCGAGCCAGCGCCGGGCCCGCTCGCTGTCGGGCACGTCGCCCTGGACCGGCGGGCCGCCGTCGGCGGGCCCCGGCGCCCGGTGGGGCGGCGGGACGCCGTTCGCGGTCGGGGTGCGGTGCTCGGTCATCCGGCCGACAGTACGGGGGCGGCGTGAACTCCGCCACAGCGTTGGGGGCCGCCCGCGCCCCGGCCCCGGGATTTCGGGGGCGGATGGTCCCCGGCCGTTCCGTTTGGTTATGCACTTAGTTGCAAAACCTGCCCCGTCTCGCTAGAACAGGTTCATCACCCCCGCGCGAGGAGGCGCCCCTCATGAGTTCCCAGAGCCGGTACCCGCACCTGCTGAGCCCCCTGGACCTCGGCTTCACCACCCTGCCGAACCGCGTGATCATGGGCTCGATGCACACCGGCCTCGAAGAGCACCAGGGCGGCTTCGAGCGGCTCGCCGCCTTCTACGCCGAGCGCGCCCGCGGCGGTGCCGGCCTGATCGTCACCGGCGGCATCTCCCCGAACGACGCCGGCCGCCCCTTCGAGGGAGGTTCCCGCCTCACCACCGAGGACGAGGCCGCCGAGCACCGGGTGATCACCGAGGCCGTGCACGCCGAGGGCGGGAAGATCGCGATGCAGATCCTCCACTTCGGCCGCTACGCCTACCACAAGGACCTGGTGGCCCCCAGCGCCATCCAGGCCCCCATCAGCCCCTTCGTCCCGAACGAGCTCACCGACATCGAGGTCGAGCGCACCGTCGAGGACTTCGTCCGCGCCGCCCGCCTCGCCAAGCTCGCGGGCTACGACGGCGTCGAGATCATGGGCTCCGAGGGCTACCTGGTCAACGAGTTCATCGCCGCCGCGACGAACAAGCGCACCGACCGCTGGGGCGGCGCCTACGAGAACCGCGTCCGCTTCCCGCTGGAGATCGTCCGGCGCACCCGCGCGGCCGTCGGCGAGGACTTCATCCTCATCTACCGCCTCTCCATGCTCGACCTCATCCCCGGCGGCTCCACCCTCGACGAGGTCGTCCACCTCGCCAAGGAGATCGAGGCGGCCGGCGCCACCATCATCAACACCGGCATCGGCTGGCACGAGGCCCGCATCCCCACCATCGCCACCTCCGTCCCGCGCGGCGCCTACACCTGGGTCACCAAGCGGCTGATGGGCGCGGTGTCCGTCCCCCTCGTCACCAGCAACCGCATCAACACCCCGGAGATCGCCGAGGAGCTGCTCGCCGACGGCCGCGCCGACCTGGTCTCCCTCGCCCGCCCGTTCCTGGCCGACGCCGACTTCGTCGCCAAGGCCGCGGCCGGCCGCTCCGAGACCATCAACACCTGCATCGGCTGCAACCAGGCCTGCCTCGACCACACCTTCAGCGGCAAGATCACCAGCTGCCTGGTCAACCCGCGCGCCTGCCACGAGACCGAGCTCGTGCTCTCCCCGACGCGGACCAAGAAGCGCGTCGCCGTCGTCGGAGCCGGTCCCGCCGGTCTGGCCTGCTCGGTCTCCGCCGCCGGCCGCGGCCACGCCGTCACCCTCTTCGAGGCCTCCGGCCACATCGGCGGCCAGCTCGACGTCGCCCGCCGCATCCCCGGCAAGGAGGAGTTCGAG
Organism: Streptomyces sp. NPDC030021; assembly: GCF_055574035.1. NCBI lineage: Bacteria > Bacillati > Actinomycetota > Actinomycetes > Kitasatosporales > Streptomycetaceae > Streptomyces > Streptomyces sp. NPDC030021. The sequence goes on along the minus strand of NZ_JBVIAH010000001.1, from coordinate 24,156 downwards.
GAGACCATCCGCTACTTCGGCACCCAGCTCGTGGAGTCCGGCGTAGAGGTCCGCCTGAACACCCGCGCCGACGTGGAGACCCTCCAGGGCTACGACGAGGTCGTCATCGCCACCGGCGTCACCCCGCGCACCCCCGACATCGAGGGCGTCGACCACGCCAACGTCGTCAGCTACCTCGACGTGCTGCGCGACGGAGCCCCCGTCGGCGAGCGCGTCGCCGTCGTCGGCGCCGGCGGCATCGGCTTCGACGTCGCCGAGTTCCTCACCGACAGCGGCGAGGGCGCCTCCCAGGACCCCGACGTCTACTTCCGCCACTGGGGCGTGGACACCACGTACGCCGGCCCCGGCGGGCTCACCGCCCCCGAGCGCCCCGCGACGCCGCGCCAGGTCCACCTCCTCCAGCGCAAGGCCACCAAGGTCGGCGCGGGCCTCGGCACCACCACCGGGTGGATCCACCGCGCGGAGCTCAAGCACCGGGGCGTCGTCTCGGTCGCGGGGGCCACGTACGACCGCATCGACGACCAGGGCCTGCACATCACCGTCGGCGGCGAACAGCACCTCGTGCCCGCCGACACGGTGGTCCTGTGCACGGGCCAGGAGCCGCGCCGCGACCTGTACGAGGCCCTGCGCGCGGCGGGCACCCCGGCCCACCTGATCGGCGGCGCCGACGTGGCGGCCGAGCTCGACGCCAAGCGGGCCATCCGCCAGGGCACGGAACTGGCCGCCGGCCTCTGACCGGAAGGGGATTGTGGCGGTCCGGCCGGACCGCCACAATCTCCCGGTGACGATCTCACCGGCAGACGCAGACAAGATCCTTACCGACAACTTCGCCCCCTGGGTGCTCGCCCTCGGACTGACCGTCCAGGAGACCGGGGAGCGGCACGCCGTGCTGCGGCTGCCCTGGTCCGACGAGCTGGCCCGGGACGGCGGCGGTCTCTCGGGCCAGGCCATGATGGCGGCCGCCGACACGGCCACCGTCATCGCGATCTCCGCCGCCCGCGGCGGCTACGGGCCGATGACCACCGTCCAGCAGTCCACCAGCTTCCAGCGGCCGGTGGTCGGGGGCGACGTACTGATCCACGTACGGGTGACCAAGCTCGGCAAGCGGATGGCCTTCGCCGACATCACCCTGACCCCCGAGGGCGCCGACGACCCGGCGGCCACGGCCTCCACGGTGTACGCCCTGCTCGGCTAGGACCTGCACAGCGAAGCCCCCCCCGCAACGATTCGGCGCAGGGCGGGGGAAAACACGTTGGCGGGCGGCGGACCGGCTCGCCTACGCTCGCCGCATCGGCCGACCACCAAGGCGGCCGGCGGGAACGGGGGAGCGGGACATCTCGGCGGAATGCAGGACCTACGATGCGGTACCGCCGCTGCGCCGGAACAAGGACTTCACCGTCTTCTGGCTCGGCCAGGCGCTGTCGGTGCTCGGCGGGTCCGTCTCGATGCTCGCGCTTCCTCTGCTCGTCCTCGACGCCACCGGATCCATCGTCCAGATGGGCCTGGTCACGGTCGTCTCCGCCGCCACCGCCATCGGCACGGGGGTCTTCGCCGGTTATGTGGTGGACCGGGTGGACCGCCGCAGGCTCATGATCGTCTGCGATCTGGCGCGGGCCGTGCTGCTCGGCGCGGTCCCGCTCGTCTGGTGGGTCGCCGGGCCGCAGATCTGGCTGCTGTACGTGCTGACCGCGCTCACCGCCGTACTGAGGACGCTGTTCGACGTCGCGTACGTGACGGCCATCCCCAATCTGGTGCGTACGGAGGACCTCACGGCCGCGAACGGACGGCTGATGGGCACCTTCGCCCTCGGGAGCCTGCTCGGGCCGGTGGTGGCCGGCTTCCTGACGGCCGGAGTGGGCGCTGACTGGGCACTGGCCCTGGACGGGGCGACCTTCCTGGTATCCGCCGCGAGCCTGGGGTGGGTGCGGTTCACCGCGCGCCCGGCCGGGGAAAGCGCGGACAGGGCGGGGGACAGGGCGACCGACAAGGCCGGGGCCGGGGTGTTCCGCGAGATGTTCGTGGTCGGCTTCCGCTTCCTGTGGAGCCACCCGCTGCTGCGCCCGCTCACCGTAGGGCTCACCCTGCTGACCTTCGTCACCATGGGCGCCACCGACTTGCTGATCTACCGGGTCCAGCACGACCTCGGCCGGGACGCGGCCACCCTCGGCTACGTGATCGCCGCCGGCGGGGCCGGGTCGGTCGCCGCGGCCCTGAGCGCGAGGCGACTGCGCCGGCTCCTCGGTTTCGGCACGTGCTGGCTCGCCTCGATCGCGATGATCGCCGTCGGGGTGACGGTGACGGGCGTCAGCCGCAGCGTGCCGGTGATCGCCGTACTGAGCGCCGTCTTCATGTTCGGGATGACCCTGGGCGGGATCTGCAGCATGACCCTGCGCCAGGAGGTGACCCCGGACCACCTGCTCGGCCGGGTCACGTCCGCCTTCTGGACCGTGCACAACGCCTCGGGCCCGGTGGGCGCGGCCGTGCTCACGCTGCTGGCCGCCCGGCACGGGGTCCCGGCGGTCAGCCTGGCGGGCGGGGCGCTGTGCCTGCTGATCCTCGGCGGCGGGCTGCTGACCCCGCTGCGCGGCAGCCGCGCGGGCGCGGCGGCGGCCGGGCCCGCCGCCCCGGACCAGGAGCCGGCCGCCGGGTCGTCGGCGCGCGCGTAGGGTGCCCGTCTGGGATCGTGGATCACAGGTAGCCACACCGAGGAGCCCACATGTCCGGACAGTTCGAGGCGAGTGTCGAGATCGACCGACCGGTGGAGGCGGTGTTCGCCTACCTCGCGGACGGGCGGCACGACCCCGAGTTCAGCCCGCGAGTCCAGGAGATCACCAAGACCCCGGACGGCCCCACGGCCCTCGGCACGGTCTTCCGGAGCACGGTCAAGGACGCCGGGATGAAGACCGGCCGTGAGTTCTGCATCGTCGGCCTGGAACCGCCGCACCTGATCCGCTGGACGGAGCAGAGCCGCAACCTCGTCACGGCGGAGGGCGGCTACGACCTCGAATCCCTCCCCGGCGGCCGCACCCGCGTCCGCATCTTCAACACCCTGGAAGGCCACGGCCTCGGCAAGCTGCTCGTCGGCCTCGCGGTCGGTGCGGCCCGCAAGGACGCCCCCGACTTCGGCCGCCGCATCAAGGCGGCCGCCGAGGCGTCCATCGCTCCCTGAGGGCTCGCCGGCCCCAACCCCCTGACGCGTCGCCTCGTCTCTTCCGGGAGGAGACGAGTTGTCTCCTCTCCTCCCGGAAGAGCCTGTCCGGGCTGACGGCCTGCCGGCTCGGATGCCCGTAGACCTCCGGTGACACCAGGCCGTTCCGGGCGGTGTCAGAACCGGCCGGGGGCGGACGGGAACGGCAGCGGCTTCGCGGGCGCCGCCGATTCGCGCCGCTCGGCAGCGGCCGGCGGGTTCTGGCAGGTCACGTCCTGCGCGGGCAGCTCGCCCGTGGCCAGGTACGCGCTCACTGGGGCGTTGGCGCAGGAGGTGGGGTCGGACAGGTACACGCCGTGGCCCTCACCGCCGGCCGCCAGCACCATCCGCGAGCCCTTGAGGGCCTTGTGCAGGCCCTGGCCGCTCACCAGCGGGGTCTGGGAGTCCCACTCGTTCTGCACCGTCAGCACGTTCGCCTTCTTGTGCATCGGCGTGGCCGCCTCGACCGGCCGGTCCCAGAAGACGCACGGCTTGATGTTCGACGCGAAGTCCCCGTACAGGGGGTACTTGGCCTTGTCCTTCACCGCGTCGCGCTCGTACTGCTCGGAGTAGCGCGGCCAGCTGCCGGTGTCCCCGCACGCCACGGCCCAGAACACGGCGGTGCTGTTGTCCGAGGCGGGCTCGGCCGCCGCGCCGCCCGTCAGCAGTCCCTTGAGCTCCGTCGCGGTCGTGCCCGCGGGCAGCGGCCCGCCCTCGGCCGCGGCCTTCAGGGCCACGACCATCGGGGTGGCCTGCGCCGGGTAGAAGAACACCCCGCGCGCGGAGCGGATCATGTCCCCGTCGACCTTCATGCCCTCGAACTCGAACGGCTCCTTGTCGGCGCGCGCCACCAGTTCCCAGAACGTCTCGGACACGGCCTTCGGGGTGTCGCCCAGCTTGTAATCCGCCGACCGCTGCGCCGCCCACTGCGTCCACCGCGCGAAGGCGGGCTCGGCCTCGGTGGCCCAGACCTGGATCATGCCGCGCCAGATCCGCTGCGGGTCCACGCCGCTGTCGAGCACGAAGCGGTCGGTGCGGTCCGGGTACATCTGCGAGTAGACCGCGCCGAGGTAGGTCCCGTACGAGTAGCCCAGGTAGGAGAGCTTGCGCTCGCCGAGGACCGCACGGATCGTGTCCATGTCCCGCGCCGTGTTGCGGGTGGTGATGTACGGAAGCACCGAACCGGCCTTCTCGCGGCACTTGTCGGCGACGGTGCGCGCCCAGTTCACGTCGGAGCCGAAGGTCTCCGGACGGTAGGCGCGGTTGAAGTTCTGCTCGGTGTCGGTCAGTCCGCAGGTGATCGGGCTGCTGGCGCCCACCCCGCGCGGGTCGAAGCCGATGAGGTCGTAGCTCTCCCGTACCTCCTTCGGCATCGCCGGGCCCATCAGCAGCGGCAGGTCGAGGCCGGGACCGCCCGGGCCGCCGGGGTTCAGCAGCATGGCACCGTGCCGCTTGGCCGGGTTCTCGCTCTTGACCCGGGATATGGCGAGGTCGATCGTGCGCCCGTCGGGACGCCGGTAGTCGAGCGGGACCTTGAGCGTCGCGCACTCGTACGAGGCCGGCTGCTCGGGGCTGCAGCGGTGCCAGGCGGGTTTCTGCCGAAGGTGGTCCGCGGCCGGGGCGGCGGAGACCTGGGTCGCGGACAGCAGGGGCACGGTGGTCGCGATGAGTCCGGCGGCGGCGAGCAGCGGTGCGAGGCGTTTCAGGCGCACTGACCCGTTCCTTTCGGTGAAGTCGCTTATGCCTCAACCTTGTTGCACCCGGCGCCCGGCCGAGTCATCCCGAAGGTCCGTGCCCTGTGCTCCTCACGAACGAGCCGACAACAGGACAGGTGGCCGACACGCCGCAGTCGGCCCCCGGTCGTGCGTGCCGGGGGCCGACGTGTGCGCGGTTTACAGGAGCGGCCTCAGTGGCCGCCGCCCTGGCCGCCGTCGTGCCCGCCCTCGTGGCTGCCACCGTGTGTCTCGCCGGGCGTCGCACCGGGTGTCTCACCGGGTGTTGCTCCCGGCGTCCCGCCGTGTGCGTCACCGTGCGTGTCGCCGGCCTCCAGGTTGCCGCCGAGACGTCCTCGCAGCGTGGTCAGGGCTTCCTCCGTCGGCGTGGTGACGACCCATCGGTCGCCGACCAGATAGAGGCCGCCGTACATCCGGGCCTCGGTCAGCCAGGAGCGCAGTCCCTGCTCGGCGGTGAAGGTGACCATGCGGTAGACGACCTGTCCGGCCTGGCACCCGCCCTGGCGCAACTCCTCGGCCTCCACGTTCACTTCGGCGGTACAGCCGATAGCCGTGGCGATCTGCTCGAGGGAGGTCCCGGGCGCCGCCGCGGGTGCCGAGGGTGCCTCGGGCGCCGAGGCCCCGGCCGAGGTGTGCTGCGCCGCCGCCTTCGAGGAGCAGCCCCCGCACAGCAGCGCGGCGGCACACACCGCCGCGACGGCCGGAAGTGACGGGAGGATCCGCCGGATCCGGCGGGTGCTGCGGTCGGTGGACGGCATGGTGACCTCTCTGGCTGATCGGGGAGGGTCCGTGGCGCCCGGGCGGGGAGGTACCCGGGCACCACGCGTTTCAGGGGCGGATCGGCGGGCCGCGGACAGGTGCTAGCCGACGACCTTTGCCTTCTTGCCCTTGTCGGTGATGGCGAACCAGAGGCCCTTGTTGTTGTGCCCGGTGGTGTCCCCGGGTTCCTTGTCACCGGTGAAGGTGTAGACCGGCCAGCAGTCGATCGTCAATTGCTCGCTACCGTCGGGCCGCTTCACCTTTCCAATCAATTCGGGGGCGATTCCGTTTACCTTTTCCTTGTCGACGGGCTTGGCAGGCTTCCAGGTGTCCGTGCAGGCGTCCACGCAGCCGATCTTCATCGGCCAGGCGCTGTCCTTGTCGAACCGGTAGAGCGTCTTGCCCTCCCCGTCCTCGACGAGGGTTCCGAGCTGGGGGTTCTGCACGGCGGTGAGTTCGCCGCCCTTCGCCGCCGTGTCGGCCTTCTCGTCCTTCTTCTCGTCCTTCTCCGCCCCGGCGCCCGCGCCCTTGCTCGCAGCGGCGGGCTTGCCGCCCGGGCCCAGTACGTGCCAGGTGCCGCCGACCCCCTCGCCGAGCGCGTCGCCCGCCTTGGCGTCCTTGGAGTACCGGTACACGGGCCATCCGGCGAGCGTGAGCTGCTTGGTTCCGTCGGCCCGTTCGACGGAGCCGAGCAGCGCCGCGTCGATTCCCGCGCTGACCGAGGCGTCGTCCGCGGACACCGCGGGCCAGGCCGCGGCGCAGTCCCCCTCGCAGTTGGACTTGGGCGGCTTCGGCGTGTCCTTGTCGAACCGGTAGAGCGTGAAGCCCTCGCTGTCGGTGACCCCGGGTCCCAGGCCCTGGACCTCGCTCACCTTCAGCTGTCCGGCCGGGCCGCTCTTGCCGGCGGCGCCCGCCGGGGCGGCCCCCGAACCGCTTCCGTACGGGTCGCCGTAGCCGGATCCGGCCTGTTTGCTGTCACCCACCGGCTGGACTGCCGGCGCCTTTCCCCCGTAATTGTCGGAGCTTCCGCATGCGGCTGTTGTCATCATCAGTACCGCGACCGCTGACCCGGCGAATATCTCACGACGCTTAATCTTCACGATCTCTCCTTCAGGTTCGGTTCCGCGTTTCCTTGCCCCCGGTAATTGATACGGGGCCGGGAGCGGTGGAAGCGGATATCCCCGGGAATTTGTCAGATCGCGCCAACATTGAACCCGGGGCATTGGTTCAGTCCTGGATGCGCAGCGCGAGGGCCGGGCAGCGCCGCACCGCGCGCAGCGCTTTCTGCCGCTGCGCGCGGGGTACGACCATGGATGCCTCCGCGGGGAAGCCGTCCAGGTCCAGGCGGACCACATCGGGCAGGACGTCCACGCACAGCCCGTGGCCCCTGCAGAGGGTCCAGTCGACCAAGAGCCGCTCCGGACTCTCGTCGTCCTCGAGCAGCGGAAGGGCGCCCAGCACCCGTCTGCCGCAACCGCTGCCGAGCGCGTGGTCGCGGAACTCGTCCGGGAAGGTCCTGAGCGCCGAGGCGACGAAGGCCGAGGTGCCGTCCGGATGGCTGCACGCGCCGCGTTTCAGCACCGCCTTCATCCGGAGCTCGAGCATCTCCAGGGCGGGTCTGCCCCCACCCCGGATGGCTTCGTCCAGTACGTCGGCGATGGCGGGCAGCCCGCGTACGCAGGGGCCGCACTGGCCGGCCGACTCCTTGGCCAACCAACGCGTCACGCGTGCCACTTCGCCGGCCGGGCAGGTGTCCATGGGCAGCGGCAGCACCGCCCCCGCCCCCAGCCGCGCGCCGAGCCGGTCGAGGGACTCGCGTGATATCTCGGCCGCACGTGCGTTTGCCGGAGTGAGCCATTTGCCGTGATACCCGCCGACCAGGACGCCCTGGCCCGGATCGGTGCCGCACAGTTCCAGGATGTAGGAGAGCGCGGCTCCGCTCGGCGTCTCGACGACCGTGTTGCCCGCGACCGTCAGCATGATGGTGCCCGGCTCGCTGGGCAGGCCGGTCGCACGGAAGTCCAGCGCGCCGAGACGGGCGGCGACGGCCATCTGGGCGAAGGTCTCGGTGTTGGAGAACAGGGTGGGCACGCCGTTCAGGCCCCGGTCACTGGTGCGCACCTTCTGGCCGGAGGGCAGCGTCGGCCCGCCGTTCAGACCGTTCACGTGCGCCGTGCTCTCGCCGGTCACGAAGCGCTCGGGGAGCAGCTTGATCTGCACCCGGCGCCCTGCCGGGCCGCGTTCCGCGACGGCCTCCCGCAGTGACTGCTCCACGTCCCTCCGGGTGACGCCCACCACGACGTCCTCGGAGTTCAGCGCGGCGGCGGCCAGCAGGGCCCCGTCGAGCACCAGATGGGGGGTGTGCAGCAGCAGCGCGGTGTCCTTGAGGCAACTCGGCTCGCCCTCACTGCCGTTGACGACGACGGCGGTCTGTCCGTCCCCGGCGCGTGCCGACCGCATCACGGAGCGCAGTTTCTTGGCGAACGGGAAGCCCGCGCCGCCGCGCCCGCGGAGGTCGATGTTCTCGGCGAGGTCGACGAGTTCCTCCGGCCGGTAGCGGGGCATTTGGCCGTGTGTCGTCAGATGGGCCACGCGGTCGAGCCGCGCGGCCTGGTCGAGCCCGGCCAGCAGCCGGGGAGCGCCCACGCAGCCGAGGCTGGGGCGCGTCTCACCGCTCACAGCCACTGATCCCGGCTGATGAGCGTCTCGGCGTCAGCTGCTGTGCCGGCGCGGCTCGGCGCGTAGACGGCGGTGCGCGGAGGTTCGTTGCTCAGGGGCGGTCGGTCGCTCAGGGCCGGTCGGTCGGGCCGGGGGGGCTGGGCCTGGTTCGCGGTCACGGCTGCCGCTGCAGGACGCGAGCCGCGCCTCTGTCGGGGCACGCCGCCCTTGACGGGCTCCTGCGCCACGGGCTGGGGGACGGGCGGCACGAAGACGGCCGCTTCGCGCATCCGGCTCCTGACCCGGAACACGAGCACACCCACGATGCCGAGCAGGGCCAGCGCGTACGCGGACGTGACCCAGGGGGCGGCCGCGCGGCCCGACTTCAGGCCGTGCACCAGTGAGGCGCCCCAGGCCGGATAGGCGCCGAAGTGCAGGACCCGCCACCACGCCGAGCCGCTCCTGGTGTTGAACACGCTGCGCACCGCGCCGGAGATGGCCACCGCAATGAAGAGGTATCCGGCCAGACTGCCGAGCCCGACCAGGACGGGCCGGGTGCCGTCCGTGAACGGCACGGCCGCGGACGCCGCGGTCGTCCGCTGTCCCGCGACCTTGATCCAGATGTGCAGGGCGAGGAAAAGGAGCCCTGACACGGCGAGGCCGCGGTGCGCGCCCTGGGCGAGCAGCCGGTGCCCCGAACCGAGGATGACCCGGTCGGTCGCGGCCAGTCCCCAAAGGACGGTAGCGGTGAGCGAGACGAGCGAGAGCACGCCCGCTCCGAAATCGAGGAAGGCCCATAGTTGGGTGAAGGCGCCCGCTCGGGCAGCCACGGTGACGAGCACGATGGCCGCGCCGACGGCGCAGAGCACGCCGGGGCTCAGCCTGCCGTCCTTGGGAAGGAGGGAGGGCCGCCGGACGGCCCTCCGTCCGGCAGCCGCAGCCGCAGCCGAGGCATGGCGGCTCTTGCGGCGGGCCCTGTGTGAGCTGGGCATTTGAGGCTGGGGCAGGGGCATCCAGGTCTCCTGTGCGCCTAGGCATCCGAGCACTCCACCTGGCGCTCGGTACCCGGGGGTCGTTGTCGTCGTACCCGGCAGCGCTTTGAAACTCCGCGCCGGCCGAGGGAACTTGGGGCCGGAGTGCAGCAGCATCGTGGAGCTGCACAGCAGCTCCACAGGTTTTATCGAAACGTGATAATTTCTCGCACCGCGTCTCCGGCGCATCGAACAACACCGGAAGATTCCCCTCCAGCGGGGGTTGCGACAGGCCACCGCGCCGACCGTCACCTACGCGTTCCCGACGGTAAAAGAACGGCAAAACAACGGGACCGTAAGTGGTCGGACCTCTCCAGGAGGGAGTACGAGGGCCGCAACTCTCGCGTCAGACAAGGATGTTGACGTGAGGGGCAACCTCGGCGGGCTTGTCGCTCTTCCCCCCTGACAAGCCTCACCCCGGCACGAACGAGGAAAACGATGTGTGAACTTCTGAACCGCATCTGGTCCCGCCCGCGTGGCGAGTGGACGCGCGTCCTGCGCAGGGAACTCCCCTCGCTGGCCGCCGAGATAGTGGAGGAGCTTCTGCATGGAATTCCGGAATTTTCCGCACTTATCGATGACAACGATGCCATCGATGACGAGTTGTTCCGGCAGCGGGTGGAAGAGGCACTCCTCGCCGTCCTCGGCTACCAGGAACAGCCCCGGGAACAAGCACCGGACGAGCACGATGAACAGGCCGAGAGCGAGGACGAGATCGAGAACCAGATCGAGGTCGAGAGCCAGTTCGACAGCAAGGTCGAGCACGGGATCGAGGTCGGGATCGCGGCCAGGGCCGAGTACGAGGTCACACACGAGGGCCGGCACGAAGGTCTCCGCGAGGCTCGCGACGAGGCCCGCAACGAGGGTCTTCGCGAAGGCCTCCGCGAAGGTCTCCGCGAGGTCCGGAACGAAGGTCTGCGCGAGGTCCGTAATGAAGGACTGCGCGAGGCCCGGCACGGAAGCCGGCACGAGGCCCGGCAGGAAGGCTTCCGCGAGATGGACCGGGCGCGGCATGACCTCTTCAAGACGCTCACCGATGACAGGGACGCATCCGAGATGTCCCTCAGCGAGCTCGCGGAGGCGGCCGGCTGGCCCCTCCCGCTCGCCGTACGGGCCATCGTGCCCGCCACACCCGGCGAGACCCAGCAACTCGCCGCAGTCCTGGACCACTGCCTCGTCGGCATGTTCGCGGGCCGTCCGTGCCTGCTCGTCCCCAGCCCCGACCCGGACACCCGCGCCCCGCTGGAACACCTGCTGCGCGGCCGGTTCGCGGCCGTGGGTCATGCCGTCCCGCTCCGCGACACGGCCTCCTCACTGCGCTGGGCGCTGCGCCTGGCCGCACTGACACCCCTCCGTCCCGGCCTGGAGGTCCGGCCCGTCTTCGTCGACGACCACCTCTCGACCCTGTTGCTCCTTCAGGACGAGCCCCTGGCCCACGCGCTGGCCGCCCGGTGGCTGCGTCCGCTGGCCGACCTGACCCCCCGTCAGAGCGAGCGGCTGGAGGTGACGCTGCTCGCCTGGTTGGAGGGCGGCGGAGCTCCTGAGGCCGCCAAGGCGCTGAGTGTGCACCCGCAGACCGTGCGTTACCGCATGCGTCAGCTGGAGAAGCTCTTCGGGACCGGCCTGCGGGACCCCCGTACCCGATTCGAACTGGAGATGGCCCTGCGCAGCCGCCGGCTGATGGCGCAGGTCCGGCGTCAGCACTCCCGGGTCGGCCGCCGGGCCGCCCGCGTGATCCAGGCGGACTTCACCCCCCTGGTCGTCGGACGGATGGCCCGCGTCAACGGCCTCTGAACCGCGAACAGCCCGGCCCGGCCCCGTATCACGGGGCCGGGCCGGGCTGTTTCGTGCGTACGCCACCGGTCGGGGTTGGTGTGTCCTGCGGTGTGCGCCCGCCGCCGGGCGGGGCTTGTGTCATGTGCTGCCGTGCGGGCCGGCCGGGTGTCGTGGCCTGCGTGACCGGTGCGGGCCGGCCTTGTGTCCTGTGGTCCTTGACCGGTGCGGGCCGGCCGGGTGTCGTGCGATGTGCGACCGGTGCGGGCCGGCGGGGTGTCGTGCGGTGCACGACCATGAGGGGCCGGGCTTGTGCCGTGGGGTGCGTGACCGGTGCGGGCCGGCCCGCACATGCGTACGCCGCCGGGACTCGGCGGCGGCGTACACATACGTGCGGTGTTGGCCCGAAGTCGGCTTCGGGCCAACACCTGTCCCGGGCCGGACGCCGGGGGTGGGGGTGAGGGGCGTCCGGCCCGGGAGCGGAGGGGGGAGCCTCCCGCTGCGGGGGTCAGCGGCAGTTCTGCCCGTTGTTGATGCAGTTAACGGCCTTGTTCATCAGGCCGTTCGACATCACGTTGATGAAGTCGTCGTGGTCGGTCGCCGGCTTGTGGAGCTGCTCGGGGAAGCTGTCCACGGCGAACCGGGCACCCGGCGCCACCCCGTAGGTGAGGCGCATCACCAGCTGCGGAATGGCCTTGAAGCCGTTCGGGCAGCGGCCGTTCTTGTCCGCGAACGCCACGTGCGTGCGGTGGTTGGCGCTGTCGACGTTCTTGCCGTCCCAGCAGCTCTGGAAGTTGAAGGTGCGCACCACGTCACTGCCCTTCGGGCAGACCGGGTACTTGTCCTTCAGCTGCCGGTTCTCGAATCCCGTGCAGCTCCAGGAGGCGTTGGCGTTGCCGTTGCCGTTGGTGAAGGCCTTGGCGTCACCGGTGATGATGCGCATGAAGCGGGGCATCGCCGTGACCTTGCCCACCGGACTGCCCTTGAAGGTGATCGACACCTGCTTCGGCTTGAGGATGGTGCCGACATTGCCGTCCTGGCCGCCGCCGGGCGCCTTGGCGTCCTTCTCCACCTTGCCGTCGCGCACGCGCAGCACGGGCCAGTAGTAGGCGGACTGGTCCCCGTTGCCGCAGGTGGTGCCGGACGCGGCGAGGCTGCCGTTCGTGGAGAAGGCGTCGGTGGTCAGGTTGCCCACGTAGTCGTGCATGTGGTGGGCGCCGTTGGAGACACCGGGGGCGACGATCACGTTGTCGGGGTTGAAGTGACCGTTCTCGTTGCGGCCGCACTGCGAGGTGAAGGAGCCCTTCGAGGCGTTTCCGGCCTGGGCGGGATTCTTTACGTTCGGCTTGATCTTGGTGATGTTGGCGAAGTCGTTCTTCGCCGGACCGCCCTTCTGCGCGGCCGCCTGGGCGGCCGCGCCCTGCTCGCCCTTGCTCGCGGCCGCCGCCGCGCCGTCGTCCGCGGCAGCCGCCTGCTTCATCGTGCACGCGCTCAAGGACTGGATGTCCTTGGGCTTTTCGCCGGCGCGGCCGATCGCGTCGGCCACGCCCGCGATGGTCTGGTCCCGCTTCTGCTTCAGGTCACCGAGGAGGGCGGCGTCGCCCTTCGCCTTCCCTGCGGCGAGCTGCTTGTAGGCGTCGGCGACCTGGTCGTCCAGCTTGGCGAGGTTCGCGTCGACCTCGGGCTTGGCCTGTTCGGGGACCGCGGTGAGCTTGTCTCCCACGTCGGGGCAGTCGATGGTGGACGTCATCCGGTTGTCCTGGCCGGCGGACGCGTTCCCGGCGACGATGGCGACCCCGCCACCGCCCAGTACGAGCGCGGATATCACGCCCAGGACCTTGTTCGACAGGCGTGAGCGTTTGTGGCCCTTTTTACTCATGCGATCACTTCACTTCGTCGGTTGGACATTGTCGGAAAGCGCGTCGAAGTCGACGAGTCCGGTGTCTTCGAGGACCGTGATGTGGTCCAGAACCGTGGCGTTGGCGGACGTGGCGAGGGCCCGGACCATCGAGTTCTTGGTCGTTGACCGGATCCCGGCCAGCAGGGCGAACACCTTTCCGTGAGCTCGGCGCAGCAGTTGGACGAACAGTCGTTCGTACTCCTCTCCGCGTGCACGGTTCATCTGGCCCAGCCAGTCCTGCTGCTGTGCGGACGGTTGGTTCGGCAGATCGACACCGAGGGCCTGGCCGACCTGGATGACCTGCCGGTCCAGCTCGGTGTGGCCGTCGATGAGGTGCTGGCCGGCCGTCTTGATCGCGGGCCGGGACCCGCGCTGCTGGGCCTGGCGGCCCGCGGGCAGCTCCCAGAGCCCGGCGAGCCGGACCTTGCGGACGAAGTCCCGGTCCGCGGCGGTCAGCGGTCCGTAGGCCGTGCTCAACGTTCCGCCGCCGTCGTCGTCGCCGCCCGCCGGACCCGCCGGACCCGCCACGGCGGCCGCGGGCCGGCTGCCGAAACTGTCCACGGGTATCAGAAGGGCGATCAGGGTGAGCGCAAGGGCGGTGATGACCAGGCCGCTTCCGATCGTGTATCGCGTGGCCAACGACAAGCTGCTGATGGATCTCCGCCGCAATGACGGCACTGTGCCTCCTCGCTCCAAGGGCCGGGAGGGGTGGCGGGGCAGGAGAGGCCGCACATGCAGTGCGGAGCGCACCCGCATTCCCGGGGTGTCACGGGACGCTAGTGCCGGGCGTGCCGCCGGGGCCGGAGGACATCACCATCTAACAAACATCCTGGCGTCTCCGCGGAAGGCTGATATCTTGCGGCGCGCCCGGAGATTCGGCCGGGTGGCGCCGCCGTGCCCTGCCATGCCCGGGTGCCGTCCGGCCGTGCCCGCGTGCCGCCAGCCCGGCACGGGACCCGGATCAGGCGTCGCAAGTGCCCACGAAATGGTCGAAGGCCGGGCCGCTCGCGGCCTCCCCGCACCCCGCACCCCGCACCCCGCACCCCGCACCCCGCTCCGCGCCCCGCGCCCCGCGCCGCGGCGCGCGCTGAGCCAGACGACCGCCTGGCCGTCCCGGCCCCGGGTGCGGTTGTACGCCACCGTCAGCCGGGAGCCGGCCTGCGGTGCCTCCTCCTCGTTCACGTAGTAGGCCTGCCGCCGGTCCGGTGCCACCGGGTCCAGGCCCGGCCGCAACGGCTCCGTCCGGGGCTCCACCGCCCGGCCGCCGCCGGGATGCGGCATGGCGGCGCGCCGCAACCGCACCGACCGATCGCACGGCAGCCGGTACCAGTCGTTGCTGTGGACCGGCGCGAACTCCAGGAAGATCAGCCGGGCGAGGCCGGTGCTGTCCGGCCGGACCGCCGCGAAATCGGTCTTCCCGTGCGCATGGCGGAGCCGGTCAGTCCGAGTACCCGGGCGGTGAACTGGAGCGGCACGCCTTCTCGGTGGACCGCGGCGGGCTGCTGGGCGGGACGGCGCGCGCGCCCGGGCCGCTGCACCGCACCGTGTTCCCGGCGCCGGTCCGGTTCTCCAGGATGCCGCTGCCGCGCTGGTGGGCGGTGGAGGATCTGTCGGGATGGTCCACTCATTCGAGGGGGAGTATCCGCGCGGAGGTTCGGCGCGGTCCGGCGCGGGGGGGGGGGGGGGGGGAAAAAAACCCCCCCCCCCCCCCCCCCCACCCCCCCCCCCAGCTAGAAAAACCCCCCCACCCCCGCGACCCCCCCCCCCCCCCCCCTCCCCTCTT
>NZ_JBVIAH010000001.1:0-9322 GCF_055574035.1 Streptomyces sp. NPDC030021 | reverse complement strand
TGTTTCCGTTCGTGGGGGGGGACCGTCCGGGGGGGGTTTGTGGGGGGGGGGGGGGGGGGGGGCCTCCGTCCCCCCCCCCCCCCCCCCCCCCCCCCCCCGGCCCGCCCGCAGGATCAGGCGAGCGCCGCGGCCGCCGTGAGCATCCGCTCTCCGGCCCGGTCGTGCCGCGGCGCCGGGGGCTCCGGCGCCGGCTCGGCCGTACGGGTGTCCGTCAGGAGCGCGATCAGGGAGGTACGGGCGCGGGCGACGCGGGAGCGGACCGTACCGATCGGGCAGCCGACGGCAGTTGCCGCCTCGGCGTAGGACAGGCCCAGCAACTGGGTCAGGACCAGGGCCTCCCGGCGTTCGGACGGGATCACGGCGAGCAGTTCCGCCAGGGCGACGCCGTCCTCGAAGCCCGGCACGTCGTACGGCTGGGCCTGCTCGGCGGCCGTCTGCCAGTCGCAGCGGTCCGAGAGTCTCGGCCGGGCGGCCGCGTGGCGCAGGCTGTCCACGACCGTGCGGCGGGCTATGGACAGCAGCCAGGTGCGCGCGGAGGAACGGCCCTCGAACCGGTGCAGGCTCGCCAGCGCGCGGAGGAAGACGTCCTGCGTGAGGTCGTCGGCCGCCTGGGTGTCGGCGCTGAGGTAGGCCACGTAGCGCCAGACGTCGCGGTGGAGGGCGCGCACGAACCGGTCGGTCTTCACGGGATCGCCGTCGCGGGCGTCCAGCGCCAGCCGGGTCACCGCCGCGTCGGAGTCGGGGGTGCGCCGGGCCGGCCGGTCGCCGGCGGTACAGGAAGGGGTCGTCAGGGCAGCAGTCATCGCCACAAGGTCCTTACGGGCAAGGGGAGTCCGGCGCCGCGAGCGGCGGGGCCGGTGAGGGGTACGGCCTGCCGGAAGGCATGGCCGAGGCCCGAGGCGCGGGGTGCGGGTGCGAGAGCGGTCGCGGACGCGGCTCGGGGAACCAGCTGTCAGAGGACAGCGGTTCCCGCCGGCGGACCCCGTGAGGTGATGGCGTGTACGAGGAAGAGCCGGCGCGGCGCGCGGTGCCGGCGCCGGCGGCGGAACCGGACGGGCGGCCGGTGCGCGGGTACCGCCGTACGGAGCAGCAGGCGCAGCGGAGTCCACAGGCGCCCGGCGACGGCGCGCACCACGCGGAAGACGGCCCGCTCGCCGTGGGCGAGCCACAGCCCGCACAGCGCGGCGGCCAGCAGGTGCGCGGCCAGCATGCCCGCCGGGGACATGGCGGCCGCCTCGTGCACACCGCCCGGCAGCGGCCCGCCGGTCGCACCACCATGCGCGCCGGTCACGCCGGTCACGGCGGACGCGGCGTCCGCCGTCCCGTGCAGGGCGTGGTGCAGGTGGGCAGGCGCCCCCGGCATCCCGGCGCCGGGCGGCTGCGACATCCGCATCATCGACGACATCGACGGCATCTGCCCGGATCCGCTTGGCGCGGCCGCCCCGGCGAGGGACTGGGACAGGGTGAATCCGGTGTGGAGCACCGCCTGGACGGCGACGGCCGCCGTCGTCACGGCGAGCAGCCCGCGTTCCCGGCCCGCGAGGGCCCAGGCCGTCGCCGCCGTGCCCGGAAAGGCGACGGACAAGGCCCACCAGGGCACCGCCACACCCGACATGAGCAGGTGTCCGGTGGCCGCGAGCAGCACACAGAGGGCTGCGAACATCGCAGCCCGTAGGGCGCGTAGAAAGCGGACCGGGTTCATGAAGGGCTCATCCTTGCACCGGCCTCCCGAGCCGCACATCAGGGTGCGCACTTCCGGACAAGTTCCCGCGTCCCGGCCTGTCATGGCCGGGACGCCCGCCTCGTGTGGTGCAGGGCACAGCGGAGGGAGGGAACCTGCCCGCCGCCCCATCCGACTGCCTACCCGCTCGGTCGAAGAGTTCAACGTCCTGGGAAGGGAGACTTCGTGACGGCGGAGGGGACGGCGTCCGCATCGCCGGCGGAGGAGGACGGCGCGGCGGGGCGGCAGTTGACCGCGCTGCTGACCTGCGCCATGGCGTTCTCGATGCTGCAGCTGTTCCTCCTCGGGGCGCTGGGCCCGCGCCTGGTGACCGAACTCGGCGTGTCCCCGGCCGTGCTGGGGCTGACGACCACGATCGGCTTCGGGACCGCCGCCGTGCTGTCCCCGGCGGGCGGCCGGATCGTGGACCGGATCGGTCCGCGGCGCTCACTGGTGGTCCTGCTGCTGGTCTCCGCGGCGGCCCTCGCCCTGATCGGCGCCGCACCCGGCGCCGGTCTGCTGCTCGGCGCCGTCGCACTGGGCGGCGTACCCCAGGCGCTGGCCAACCCGGCCACCAACAAGGCCGTGCTGCGCGCCGTCCCGCCCGCCCGGCGGGGCGCGGTGACCGGCCTCAAGCAGTCCGGGGTCCAGCTCGGCGCCTTCGCGGCCGGACTGCCGCTCGCCCTGCTCGCGGACGGTATCGGCTGGCGGGGGGCGGTCTGGACCGGCGCCGGCGCCGCCCTGCTCGCCGGGCTGTGGGCGCTGCGCGTCCTGCCCGCCGACCCCGCCGCGCCGCCCGCGCCGCCTGCGGGGCCCCGTACGGCTCTCGTGCCGCGGGGGATGGTGGCCTGGCTGGCGGTCTTCTCGCTGTTCCTCGGCGCCGGAATCGCCTCGGTCAACACCTACCTCGCACTCTTCGGCGCGCAGCGGCTGGACCTGGGCCCGACGGCGGCGGCCGCGCTGGTCGCCGTACTGGGCGTGGCGGGGATCGCGGGCCGGGTCGGATGGTCGAAGGCGGCCCGGCCGGGGCGGGCCGAGTGGCTCCCGGGGTGGCTGGCCTGCGGGGCGCTGGGCGCGGCGGTCCTGCTGGCGGCCGCCCTGGTGGTGGGCCCGCTGGTGTGGGCCGGGGCGATCGCCGTCGGCGTCTTCGCCGTCTCCGGCAACGCCGTCTCGATGGTGCTGGTCATGCAGCGGGCCGCCCCCGGCCGCGCCGGACAGGACTCGGCGCTGGTCGCGGCCGGGTTCTTCGGCGGATTCGCGGTGGGCCCGCCCCTGTTCGGCCTGCTCGCGCAGAGCGGTCGGTACGGGCCGGGCTGGCTGCTGGTGAGCGCGGAGTTCGCGGCCGCGGCGGCGGTCGCGTTCCTGTGGGCCGTACGGGACCGGCGGGAGGCCGCGGCATGAGCGCGGGCGTCTTCGGGCCGGGCCCGGCCCTCGCGGCCGTCATGGCACGGGTGGCGGTGACCGCCGAGGCGGTCGGCCCCCGCTTCCCGCTGTACGCCGACCCGGACGACGGGCGGTGGACGACCACCGGCCGCGGCTCGTGGACGGGCGGGTTCTGGGCCGGGCTGCTCTGGCTGCGGGCACGGTACACCGGTGACGCGGCCGACCGGCGCGCCGCCGCCGCGTGCACGGCCCGGCTCGAACCGTGGGTAGGGGCCGACACCGCCACCCGCGGCCTGATCCTCTGGTACGGGACCGCTTCGGCCGGGGACGACGCCGAGGCCGCCGAGCTCCGAGGCCGCGGCGCCCGGGCCGTGCTGTCGGCCTACGACCGCGAACTCGGGCTCGTGCCCTGGGGGGACGCGCTCGGCGGGCCCCGCATGCTCGCCCGCGTGGACGGGGTGCCGGGGACCGTGCCCCTGCTGGCCGGCGCCGGACGGCAGGGAGCAGCCGCCGCGGCGGCCCACCTCCACCGCCACCTCGATCTCTGTCTCGGCGCGAGCCGGGGCCAGGGCCCCTTGCTGCGGCCCGCCCTGCGCTTCGAAGCGGCCGCGGGCTGGCAGCCCTGCGCGGACCCGCCGCCGGGCTGGAGCCGGGGCCGGGCCTGGCTGCTCCTGGCGGTGGCCGACGCCTTGCTGCGCCCGGACCTCGCGATACCCGGCCCGGCCACCCGGCTCGCCGAGGCGGCCGAACTCCTGTCGTTCGGGGACGAGTTCCCGGCCGGAGGGCTCGCAGGGCTCGTCCCGGCGGCCGACGCCGCCCGGCCGGACGGGCCGCTCGACACCTCGGCCGCCGCGATCACCGCGGTCGCCCTGCTGAAACTCGCCCGCGTGCCCGGCCCCCGGGCGGGCGCGTACGCGTACCGGGCCGAGGCGATCCTCCGCCGCCTCGCGGAGAGCCACCTCACCGGCCCGGATTCCGGACGCCCGCCCGGGATGCTGCTGGACGGCTGCTACGACGCCGGTAAGGAGCTGGCCGTCCGGCACGAGCTCGTCTGGGGCGACTTCTTCCTGGCGCTCGGCCTCGCCGCCCTGCACGGGGTCGTCGACATCACCCGCGTCTAGTACTCCGGCTGTAGATCGTGATCTTCATGGTTGTTGGGCGGCTTGTCGCTGGTAGTGGCTGGTGCGCGAGCGTGCTTGGTGCAGGCGGCGCCATGCAGACCAGCGCAGGCGGTGAGCAAGGTCGCGGGCCGGCGCAAGCAGGGCTGCGAACAGTCGTCGGATCTCATTGCAGGTCAGCGGGCTGAGCTCGGGGTTCACGGTGGTCGTGGCCCGTTCGATGGCGGCGGTGACGGCGGTGACGGCGTGCGCGAGCATGGCCAGGGTGGTCCAGCGGTGCCAGGAGACCCAGCTGCGGACCTGGTGCTCGTCCAGTCCGGCCAGGCCCTTGACGGCTTGGAAGGTCTCCTCCACCGTCCAGCGGCGTCCAGCCGCCTTGACCAGGGTGCTCAGTGGAACCGGGTGGGCCGAGTAGCAGCGGTAGAAAGCGAGTTCACCGGTGCGCCGGTTGCGCCGCACCAGCAGCCAGCGGTGACCGGGGCTGCCGGGCGGGCTGGCCATGTCAACCTGGGCCCAGTCATAGAAGCGGTGGCCCTTGGCGCCGGTGCCCGCCGAGAGCCGCTGCCAGGCCTTCTTCGGCAGGCCGTAGGCGAGTTGGCCGGCCCTGAAGACGCCCGCGCGGGTGGCGATGGGTCGCTTGCGTGAGACGGCCAGGACGTAACCGATCTGACGCCTCTCCAGCTCGGCGCTCAGGTGCGGATCGCCGCCGTAGACCTCGTCGCCGGTGACCCACGCCGCGGGGACGCCGGCATCAAGAGCTCGGGCGATCATCTCGGTGGCCAGTGCGGGCTTGGTCGCGAACGTCAGGTCGTCGGGGACGCCTGCCGCGCGGCACCGATCGGGGTCCTGGGTCCAGGAGCGCGGGATGTAGAGGCGGCGGTCGATGGCGGCGTGCCCGGCCGCACTCGCGTAGACGAGGTATACGGCGACCTGGGAGTTCTCGATCCGGCCCGCGGTTCCGGTGTACTGGCGCTGGACCCCGACGCTCGCGGTGCCCTTCTTCAGGTCCCCGGTCTCGCCAACAACCAGTACGGCGTCCTCGTCGCCGAGGTGCTCGACTACGAAGTCCCGTATGTCGTCGCGGACTTCGTCGGCATCCCAGCGGGCCGGCTGAGAAAGTGCTGCATGCCGGCCGGACTGGCGTCACCGGCGTGCTCGGCGATCGTCCAGCAGTTCTTCCTCGGCAGGTCCGCGAGCAGCCCCAGCACGAACGCCCTCGCCCGGCGGCGCGGTTCCACCCGGGCGAACCGGCCCGCCACCTTGCCCATCAGGCCATCGAATACAGATTGCCACCGGGCAAGGTTTACGCCGTGGCCCGCGGCCACCGGCTGATCTTCGTTTGTCGACACAACTCACGATGATCAACGGTGGCTGCCCTCAGAGGAGACCGACCTCACTCAGCACGATCAAGGCCAGCGTCAGACCGGCTGTCCGCTGTCAGAGGGTGGCAGCACGCAGCACGACCAGGGCGACGGAGGCCATGGTGAGGACCACCGCCGGAGACGCGCCCTTGCGGTCGCCGACGCGCAGGTGGAAGGCGACCGCCCCGGCGAAATAGAGCGTCAGGCCGATCGCGGCGGCGATTCCGATGGGTCCCCACCAGAGTCCGGCGATCGCACCGGCCGCGCCCGCGATCTGAGCGCCGATCAGGAAAGCCATCATGCTCTGCGGCACTCCGAGGGTGGACATCTGCTCGGTGATGTGCCGCGTCCGCAGAGACTTGGCCCCAGCCGATACCAGGAGAAGCGCCGACATGAACACGGTGACGACGGCAAGGGAGACGAACATGGCTGAAACCTCAATCATGCGAGATGCGAGTAAGGGGCGTGCGCACCTCGACGACGATAGGCGGCCACCAGGTACCTCCAGGTAACCTTCGGGGCATGAGCCTGCGACCCGGAATTGCCTTCCTCGCCGACTGTCCCGCTCTCCTGGCCATGGAGATCATCGCCAGCAAGTGGTCCATGGTCACGCTCTTCGCGCTGACCGACGGCCCGTTGCGCCACGGCGAGCTGGTCGAGCTGAGCGGTGGCATTTCGCGCAAGGTACTGACCCAGACGTTGCGCCGGCTCCAAGCCAACGGGCTCGTCGAGCGGCACGCGTACGCCGAGGCGCCGCCGCGCGTGGAGTACGGCCTGACCGATCTCGGGCGAACCCTGGAGAAGCCCATCAGGATGCTCACCGCATGGGCGCGGGAGAACGGCGAGGCGGTCGTCACCTTCCGGGAAGCAGCCGAGGCGGCCAGGACCATCGAGGCGGATCAGGCGACCCCGGTGAAGACCCCTCCTGTTGATGAGAACCCGAGCCGTTTCTGATCAATAGAAGAGGCTGAACCTGTAAGACCCTGCCGTCGCCGGAGGCTTGGCCATCCTCGTGATCGGGGCCCTCCTGCAAGAGGCCAACGACGACCGTCACCTCAGGGTCAAGCCCCTGGTCCTGAAGGAGCTCCCGCAACCGAACCCAGAGGGCGCTCGTACCAGTCCGCAGATACTCGGTGTACTGGACGACGATGCTCGAAGCCATGAGCTCAGCCTTCCAGTCCGCCCGGCGCAGCGGAACAGATGAGGCCACCCACGATCGACGACGGGCGGCGGCAACGACAGGTCGCTCCGCAACAGTGATCAAGAACTACAGCTGGAGTACTAGGCAGTGTCTGACAAATGATCACGGATTGGTTCGCGGAGCCAGAGGGTCAGCGAGGCCAGGATGACTCCGGCGCGGTAGCGGTCGGCGAGCTTGTCGAACTGGTCGCGATCGCGCGGAACTGCTTGAGGCGTGCGTAGCATCGTTCGACCACGTTGCGGTCGCGGTAGACCTCCTTATCGAAGGCCCCCTCACCACCCGCCGTGAGCTCGGCACGCCCTGTTATCGAAAAGATATTCCGCCCCAGGTGGGATGCGGATTGCTGTCCCTGCACGCAAGATCCCTTCAGGGGGAGCACCACATGCACGTCGTCGAATCCGAAGCCCGCCCTGGGCGCCCACCCGGTGTCACCAGCCCGGGCGGGTACCACGTGGGCCCTCCTGTGCGACGGTTGCCTTGCTGTTGCTCAAGGCACATCTATGGGCTCGTAGAGCACGTCGGTTCTGAGAATTGTTTTCGTACCCTCAAGAAGCGGGGCCGAGTCGTGAAGCGTCCGATGCCAGAAGAGGAGCGCATCGCCCGGTTCGGGGCGGTGGGCGCTCAGTATTTCCTCAGGCTCTGCGAGCCGGGGCCAGTCCGAGAAGTCGCGTTGCGCAAAGGGAAGGTCGTTCTGCTTGTCGGCGATGAACCGCGTTTCTCCGCCCACTGCCTCATACGACAGGTAGACGACGACCGTCAGGTGAGTTCGCGTTCCGTCGGGGGCGAAATAGGGCGAATCGTAGTGCGGGACAAGCAATCCGCCGTGTTCGTACGTGATGAAGCGCATACGCGGATTGACGGACGCCGGCTTCCAGGGCCTTCCGTCTGAATCCGTCGGATCGTCCGGTCCTACTTCAAACGACAGAAACGTCCGCAGCCTGCGGTAGAACTCTGCCGCCAAGACTTCGGAATCAGCCGTGGCGCGGAGAGAGCCGACCGGATCTCCCTCTGCGTAGTTGGCGGCAATGCCGTCTAGACCCACCGGCACAAAGCGCTGGGCGGCGAGTTCGGCCGCGAATACCTCCACCTCAGCCGGAGTGAGGAAATGTCGAATCACCCTGGCATCGACGTGTGGGATCTCCGACTCGGTCGGGGCCCATGAGTCATCGGCGGATATTCGGCTCAGCGTTTCTTCGGAGAGGTCGAAGGGATTTACCGGCATTCCGAACATGCTTACTTTTCCGTCCTGAGGTCATTGTCGATGCCACCGTGGCCGTGGAGGAGAACAGGGTGCAGCGTGGCGGAGGGCGGAGGGGGGCTGGCGTGGCGCACGAAACGCTCCTAGCGGGTGGATTTCTCCGGGAGGAGAGGGGTTGCGCCATCCGAGTTCACACTTCGATCGACGCGCTTCTTCGCGTCGGCACGCGGCGCCACGAGCGCCGGAGTCTTCGAGGGTCTGAAGTGCACGAGCGGTGGATCGGAGAGCAGGGATCGCGCATCAGGGATCAGGCGCTGGGGTGCCGCAGCGTTGAAATGGGGACCGCCTTGTGTCGATCTCTGCCGGCGGCAGGCGGCCGCCGGACGGCTGGTGCGCGCGCCGGCATGGCTCCGGGCTCGTGCTCGACGTCACGGCCGTGCGCGCGGCGGCGGATCGAGACCCCTGGAGTCAATGCCCGCAGGGAGCGGGGGCCGCTGAGCGGTTATCGTCATGATGACGAGATTAAACTGGGGTGAACCCACAAAGCAAGCAGGACGTTCCCAATGCGGCGGAAGGGGGCGGGAGGCGGGGCGGGGACCGGCTCGGGGGACTACCGATGCGCGGTAGTCCCAAGCAGCGCTGGGCCGCTCCGTACCGGGTGACCGCACGTGCGGTGTGGGAACACCGCTGTGACGCGGTGCCAGGCCGCCCGGCGTCGTTGTCCGTTGCCAATGAAGTTAGTCGAGTGCGGTGTCCTGACCTGGTTCTCTGGTAATTGATCTTGTGGCAGGTCGAGGTGGGTTGACGGACGCGGCGTGGGAGCGGATAGAGCCCTTGTTGCCGCAGGTGGATGGGCGTGGTCGGCCGTGGCGTGATCACCGGCAGGTGGTCAACGGTGTGCTGTGGCGGTTGCGGACCGGGGCTCCGTGGCGTGACCTGCCCGAGCGGTATGGGCCGTGGCAGACGGTCTACGAGCGGTTCGCCCGCTGGGAGGCGGATGGCGCGTGGGCAAGGCTGTTGGAGCATGTGCAGGTTCGCGACGACGCGATGGGTCAGGTGGAGTGGACCGTCGCCGTCGACTCCACGGTCAACCGTGCCCACCAGCACGCCGCCGGCGCACGTAAAAGGTGCCTCTATGGTTTTCGTCAAGCCGTAGTCGGTGTGGGTGGTTGGTAGAAGGTGCCGTCGCGGAGCATGGCGAAGAGGACGTCGATGCGTCGTCGGGCGAGTGCAATGAGGGCGGCAGTGTGGTGTTTCCCCTCGCGTCGTTTGCGGTCGTAGTAGGCGCGTGACTCGGGCTGGGAGAGCGAGGCGAACGCGGCGAGGTAGAAGGCTCTTTTG